>CAYVKH010000031.1:0-42296 GCA_964451965.1 uncultured Opitutaceae bacterium | reverse complement strand
TGAATCAGAAACATATCGTCACCGTCCCGGAATACGGGATCAAGTTCTCCACGGGCTCGCTCGCAAAACTCGCCAACGGCGCCGTCAACGTCACCGTGGGCGAGACAAACGTCTTTGTCGCCGCAACCGTGGCCGCGACAACCAAGCCCGGGCAGGACTGGTTCCCGCTCACGGTCGACTACCGTGAGAAATACCACGCCGCGGGGCGCTTTCCAGGCGGCTACTTCAAGCGCGAGGGCCGCCCGACGGAGAAGGAAATCCTCACGTCGCGCCTCTGCGACCGCCCCTGCCGCCCGCTCTTTCCGGAGGGCTTCCTGAACGAGGTCCAGGTGATCGGCATCCTCCTCTCGGCCGACCAGAAGAACGAGTCCGACATTGCGATGGTGAACGGCGCCAGCGCCGCCCTCGCGATCTCCGACATCCCGTGGAACGGCCCGATCGCGGCCTCGCGCGTCGGCCTCATCGACGGCCAGTTCGTGGCCAACCCGACCATCGAGCAGATGTTCTCTTCGTCCCTCGACCTGATCTACGTCGGCAACGAGAAGGACATGCTGATGATCGAGGGCAGCGCGGACCAGCTGCCCGAGGACCGCTTCATCGAGGCGCTCGAGTTCGCCCACAAGGCGATCCAGCCGATCATCAAGGCGATCAAGGACCTGGTCGCCGTCGCCGGCAAGCCGAAGGCCTCCTTCCCGCTGGTCGGCGCCACGCCCGAGGCGCGCGCGATCATCGAGCGCGTCGCGGGCCCCAAGATCCCCGACGCCATCTTCGGCAAGGAGAAGGCGGTCCGGGGCGCCAACATGAAGGCGATCAAGGAGGAGACCAAGGCCGCCCTCACCGCCGAGCTCGGCGAGGGAAAGTTCACGGATGTCGACCTGAACGTCGTCTTCGAGGACCTCCAGTACAAGGCGTACAGGAGGACGGTCCTCGAGCGCGGCGTCCGCTCCGACGGCCGCGACGCCAAGACCCTCCGGGCCATCGGGTGCGAGGTCGGCGTCCTCCCCATGGTCCATGGCAGCGCGATCTTTGAGCGCGGCGACACCCAGGGCCTCGTGATCACGACGCTCGGCCCGACGAAGGAGGCCCAGGACATGGACGGCCTGACGGGCGGGGCGACGTCCAAGAGCTTCATGCTCCATTACAACTTCCCGCCCTTCTCGGTCGGGGAGACCGGCCGCTTCGGCGCGCCCGGCCGCCGCGAGGTCGGCCACGGGGCGCTCGCCGAGCGCTCGCTCGTGCCTGTCCTCCCCCCGGAGGACGCGTTCCCCTACTCCATCCGCGTGGTGTCCGAGATCATGGCCTCCAACGGCTCGACCTCGATGGCGTCCATCTGCGGCGGCTGCCTGTCCCTCATGGACGCCGGCGTGCCGATCATCGCGCCGGTGGCCGGCATCTCCTGCGGCCTGATGACGGAAAACGCTCCCGACGGCTCCATCACGAAGTGGGTCACGATCACCGACATCCTCGGCGAGGAGGACCACTTCGGCGACATGGACTTCAAGCTCGCCGGGACGACCAAGGGCATCACGGGATTCCAGCTCGACCTGAAGATCAACGGCCTGCCGATCGAGATCGCCAAGGCCGCGATCCACCAGGCCCGCGACGCGCGCATCGAGATCCTGCGCAAGATGCTCGCGGTCATGCCCGCTCCCCGCGCCGACCTGAGCAAGTACGCGCCGCGCATCCAGACGATCCAGATCGACCCCGAGAAGATCGGGCTCCTCATCGGGCCCGGCGGCAAGACCATCCGCCGCATCACCGAGACGACCGGCGCCCAGATCGACATCGCCGAGGACGACTCCGGCAAGGTCTTCATCTACTCGAACAACAGCGAGGCCATGGCCCGCGCCATTCAGGAGATAGACGGCCTGTGCGGCGGGGCTGGCGGGGGCGGCGGCGGCGGCGGCGCGCCGATCGAGATCGGCAAGCTCTACCACGGCCGGGTGACGGGAATCAAAGACTTCGGCTGCTTCGTCGAATGCACCCCCGGCAAGGAGGGGCTCGTGCACATCTCGGAGCTGGCCGACTTCCGCGTGCGCCGCACCGAGGACGTCGTCAAGATGGGCGACGTGATCTGGGTGAAGTGCATCGGAGTCGACGAGCGCTCGGGAAAGGTCCGCCTGTCCCGCAAGGCCGCCATGAAGGAAATGGAGTCTCAGAAGCAGGGCGAAGGCGCCCCCGCGACGGAGCCCGTTCAATCCTGACGGGTGAGGCTGCTCGTAACGAACGACGACGGAATCGAGTCCGTCTTTCTCCATGAGCTGGCCCGCGAGCTCGTCGCCGCGGGCCACGAGGTCTTTGTCGTGGCGCCGAAGGTCGAGCAGAGCTGGACCGGGGCGTCAAAGTCCCGCCACCGGCCGGTGCATTCCACGAAGGCCGACTGCGGCCTGGGGTGCCCGACATGGGTGGTTGACGGCACTCCGAGCGACAGCGTCAACATTGCCATCGACCACCTGCTTCCCTGCAGGCCGGAAGCGGTGCTCAGCGGGATAAACGTCGGGCTGAACGCGGGCCTGGGGTTCATACTCGGCAGCGGGACGGTCGCCGCGGCGTGCGAGGGCGCGCTCCACGGGCTTCCCGCCGTGGCCCTGTCGCAGAGCCTCTCGGTCGAGATGTACGACGGCCTCAAGGCGAAGGGGGGCCGCCCGGACCCCGGGCTCCTCTCGCTCCTGCGGGCCTCCGCAAGGCACGGCGCGCAGATCGCCCCCGCCCTGGCCGCCCACACGCCGGCGCTCAGCTTCATCGTCCACAACCTGAACTTCCCCTTCCCCTGCACGGCGCAGTCCCAGGTGCGCCGCACCGTGCCGGCCCGGGTCATGTTTCCCGGGCTCTTCAGCCCCCAGGCGGAGGACGGCACGCACAGCTTCGTGTTCAAGATAGGAGAGGACACGTCGCCGCAGGCGCCCCTCACCGACCGCGCCGCCCTCGAGGCGGGCTTCATTAGCCACACGGTCCTTGATTTCTCCAAGCTGGGTTCGATCTGACGCCGGTTTTGTGCTTTCGTCTTGGCAACGTGATCGAAGTTCAAAACCTCACGCGGATCTTCCGAACCTACAGGAAGCAGCCCGGGTTCTGGGGCGGCGTTAAGGGTCTTTTCAGCCGGACATACGACGAGACCGCGGCGGCGAAGGACGTCACGTTCTCCATCGCGGAGGGAGAGTTTGTCGGCTTTCTCGGGCCGAACGGCGCCGGAAAGACGACGACGCTCAAGATGCTTTCCGGCCTGATATTCCCCACGTCGGGGACCGCGAGGGTCGCCGGCTTCGACCCGACGCGTAGGGAGAACGCGTACAGGCGCATATTCGCCCTTGTCCTCGGGCAGAAGAACCAGCTCTGGTGGGACCTGCCCGCGATCGAGTCGTTCACCCTTCTGAAGGCCATCTACGGCCTGCAGGCGGACGACTACAAGAGGACCCTCGACGAGCTGGTCGAGCTGCTGGGCGTGGCCGACAAGCTCAACGTGATGGTCCGCGAGCTGTCGCTCGGCGAGCGGATGAAGATGGAGCTCATAGCCGCGCTGATCCACCGGCCGAGGGTGCTCTTCCTGGACGAGCCGACGATCGGGCTCGACGTGGTGTCCCAGCGGGCCGTCCGGCTCTTCCTTCGCGACTACAACCGCAGGCACAAGGTCACGATAATCCTCACGAGCCACTACATGGCCGACATCAAGGAGCTCTGTGAGCGCGTCATTGTCATCCACAAGGGGCGGAAGATCTATGACGGCGCGCTCGACCGGCTCGAGTCCGGATCCGAAAGCAGGAGGAAGATCGTGCGGTTCGTCCCGAAGGACTCGGCGTTCCCCGAGTCATGGCGCTCCCGGTTCGGCGAGACGAAGCGCGGGGCCGACGGGACCTTCACGCTCCGGGTCTCAAGCGATGAGATCGTGGCGGTCGCCCAGGAGGTGCTCGCCGCCGGCCCGGTCGCCGACATAACGATCGAGGATGTCCCGCTGGAGGACACCATCGCGGAGATATTCCAGTCGAGCTAGGCGCGGGTGCGCGCCCCGTCCCCTTCAGGTCCTCTCCAGGTTCACGAAGAGGAGCGGCCAGTTGAGCACGACCGAGCCGTTCCTGTCGGCCCGCCCCAGCACCCTGTTCAGGTCCCCGACGACCTCGTCCATCGGCCGGTCGTAGGCGTGGAGGCCCTTGAAGAAAAGGTACATCTCCCCCTCTGAGGCGAACTTCATGAAGACGCTCTCGATCCCCATTTGCTTGACCGAGAACGGAAGGCCCCTCGTCAGCTCCAGGACCCGGCGTTCGCTCAGCCACTGGGCCGTGTGCCCGGTCAGGCACTTCTGCGTCACGATCTCGTCAAAATGGCGTGCCAGCGCCGTGTCGGCGCAGACGTCGGCAAAGACGAATCGGCCCCCCTTTCGGAGGACCCTGGAAACATTGCGGAGCATCTCGTGCTGGTTCACCACATGGTGGATGGCACCGAGGCTGGTCGCAAAATCCACGCACCCGTCCGGAAACTTCACAAATGTCCGGGGATCGTCCGGATACCCGTGCAGTATCGTGGAATGCGGCGCGTTCCTTCGCAGTGCCATCAGCTGCGAGTGGCTCGGGTCCACCGCGATCGCGGGCACCGACGTCCATTCATAAAGGAACTTCGTCAGGAACCCGCTCCCCGCGGAGACGTCCATTGACCGCTCCCCCATCTTGGGCTCCACCCATCTCCTGATCGTGTCAATCTCGGCGTGCCGCGCGTTGGGGGCGACCTTGTGCGCGAGGTCGTAGAGGTGGCCGCGCACGTCGAATTCGTTGAAGGGCACGCCCTTCACCTTCTTCAACATCAGGGCCTTCGCATCGCGCAAGGCCTTTTCTATCTTAACGGTCTGTTGCTCGATGTTATTGTCGGACGGCATTTCTGAGTCATGGAAGAGGTTTATAATGAATTTGTTCGCGGAAAACGCAAGTCGATCAAGGGAGCCGGGCGGCCGCGGGCCCACTTGCCAACGACTTGCGCGTCCCTCTCTTTCCGACCCGCAGCGCGGCTCTCTCTATTCCACCGATCCGGGCCACCGCCACGACGCGCCCACCAGTGAAGCCATGAGCTCCCTAAGGATGGCGGCCGCTGCGGCCGCCGCCGCCCGCAGCTCCGGCCCGTCGCAGCGGGCGTTCGGCGCGATACCCGGCATCCCGGGTCCCGCGGTAAGCTGCTCGATGCGGCGCCCCTCCGGATACGATCGCTCGCCCCGGCGCAGCCTCAGCTCGTGCAGCAGCCGCAGGTTTGTCTCGGCCAGTTCTCTGTGCAGCATCCGCTGGGCCGCTATCAATTCGCCCCGGTCCACCTTGCGCACCGTCCAAATGTAGTCGCACACGAAGGTGTTGGCCAGATTCACGGCCGCGGCGTCGCCCAGGCGGGCGTCGTCCACCTCGGCCACGACGCGCCTGTAGAAGGCGTCCCATTTCTCCGAGCCCTTCAGGAACCTCCAGCCCGGGCGTATCACGATCGACAGGTCCCTCAGGCCGCGCCGCAGAAAGCCCTCCCTTCGGTGGAATCCGAGCGAGACGAGGAGCTTTGCCGCCCAAAGGGTGCGGGCCGGAAGGATGACGAAGTCCGCCTCCGCGCCCTCGAACAACGCATTCACCTTCGGAACCTTCCCGAATCGCGTCATTCTCGGCGCATATACGAGCAGCTTCGCGCCCGGCAGGGACTCGGCCCACGTCCGGTCGGCGAACATCGCCGGAGCCGACGAGATTATCTGAAAATCCCAGTCCGACCGGGCGTCGGGCCGCGCGGACGGGGCGCTTCGCGCGCGCGAGCCAAAAAGGGTCAGGCCGCTCACCGAAGGCGTCCTGGCCGCCCAGCCGGCAACGATCTCGTCAAGGTTTTCCAGGGCCACGGGGAACAGCGTCGGTTTCGGGGCCCCGTCAGAGGCCTCGGAGCGAGATCAGGATCTCCGTGCCATCCAATCCCGGTCCGGCATGAATGTCGCCGTGATGCATCCGCAGAATCTCCTTGGCCATCAGGACGCCCAGGCGCCCCTGGTTCGGGACCCCGCTCTCGGTCGGCTCGGGCAGGATGCCCTCGAGCTCGAGGCCCGTGCCTTCCAGCGATATCAGGGCCGTGTGGTCGGGGCCGGAGCCCGTGGACCTTACCTGCAGCTTCAGGCCCTGGGCCGTGCCGCCGGCACGGTTCTCGGAGACCGTCTCGATGAGCATGCGAAGAGCGAACTCGACCAGGCTCTTCGCGACGGACATGGTCACGGTCTCGGGCCCCGTCTCGACCTTGACTCCGCACGCGTGGCCGACCGCGCGCACGACGTCCCGGATGTCGACGCTGGCCGGCACCGCCTCGTGCAGGGTCTGCATGAGCCCGATGTTGTGGTTCAGCTTCTCAAGCCGGGAGATCTCGGAACGCAGGGTGTCGAGCAGGGGCCCAGGAATGGTCCCTTGCGCCGGGAGCTGCTTGAGAAGAGCCAGGGACACGAGGGAGTTCCCGAACTCGTGGCTGAGCGTGAGGCCGAGCTCGCGAAGCAGCTCCCTGCGGTCCGCCATGCGGCGCTCGCTCGCTCCGCGCATATCCGCGCTCGCCTCCTCCCATGAGGCCCAGACGCCCCCGGTCTCCTCGACCATCCCCGCGCTGGCCCTGAACGGCTGGCCTTCGGACGGGTCGACGCGGCAGCCCGCGCGCGTGCGCCGGACGCGCCCCACCAGGTCCCGCACGACCGCGGGCACGTGTCCCGGCGCATCCTCGCCGGCCCCGAGCAGGAGCGTGTGCGGAAGGTACCTCGCGCCGAGGCCGACCTGCTTGGAGAGCGCGCTCAGGCGGCCGAACTCCGCCGACTTGAAGAAGAACTGGCGGAAGAGGCGCGCAAAGTACACGGCGCGCGTCCTGTCCTGGTCGTCGAAGGCCTGCCCGTCGTCCCGGACCCCGGCGACGATCAGCCCGAGCAGCCGGCCGTTCTCGTGAACGGGGATGATGAGCCTCGCGGACCACTCGAGGATCCGGTTGCGCACGGCAAGCTCCTCCTTCGGGTCGGCCGCACCCTCCCAGATCGAGCCGTCGACGACGATCGGGTGCTTCTCAAAGAACTCGACGATTGCGTCGCCGGCGGGAAAGGACAGGGCCCCCCGGTCGGCCCTGAACGTGTCGCCCTCGCGGAAGAAGAAGGTCGAGTGCGAGGTGTGGAGCATCTGGCGCGCGGCGCGCCGGAACTCCGCGACCAGCCGCTCCCTGCTTTCGAGGTTCTCGATGGCGCCCTCGAGGAAGTCCCAGAGCTCGGACGACCCGTCCGCGGGGGCGAACGGCGCCGCGGACCGCGAGGACTGCCGGGCCGGATCCAGGCGCATCACCTTTTCCATCAAAAGGTTGAGCATCGAGTGTTTCTCGGCAACCTCCTCGACGAGCGGCATGAATTCGTTGAGGCGCTTTCGGCTGTCGTCGTAGGAGAGGCAGACTCGGGCGCGGCCCGACATGCGCGCCTGCTCGAAGGGATGGCTGCTCGGCTCGCCCACGTAGATCGTCGGGCAGCGCTCGAGGACCGGGGGAAGCTGGCGCTCCGCAGCCGCGTCGAGTATCACGACAGCCGCAAACCCCGAGGACGTGAAGCCCGGCAGGGCGAAGGAGCCGAGCCTGAGCACGGTCCTCCCGGGCGGGAGCTGGCGCTCCCATGAGTCGGCCAGGGCGGCGTCGGAGGTGATGAGGGCTACGATGGCGGGCATGGGAAAGTCACTCGGAAGGTAGCGCCCTCGCCGTCTACGGACGAATCAACGCTGATCGGTGTTCCAAGGCCTGCGAGAATGTCGCTGCAGATCGCAAGTCCAAGGCCAAAACCGGACGACTTCGTCGTCTGGAACGGCTGGAACAGCTTCGTGCGTATCTCGGGCGCGATCCCCGGCCCGCTGTCCGTCACCGTCATCTCCACGGCGTTCGGGATGTTGCGGGTGGCAATCCTTATCCAGCGGTCCCGCGGCATCTCCTCCGTCGCGTTGATCGCGTTGAAGCAGAGGTTGAGGACCACCTGCTTTGCGGCCGACGGGTCGGTCAGCACCCTGTCCGGGCAGGCGTTGAACTCGGTGATGATCCTCACCCTCTTGTCGTCCGCAAGCCCGTCGGCAAGCTCAAGGCTCGAACGGAGGACCTTGTGGAGCTCCACGGGCTCGGACGCGTAGGCCCGCGGGGCCGCGAGGTCCAGCAGCTGCTGCATCAGCGTGTCGATCCGGTTCACCTCGTCGCCGATCAGCCTGAAGAACTTGGACCGGAACGCGGGGTCCCCGTAATGGGTCGGCAGGAGCTGCGCGAACGTCTTGATCGACACGAGCGGATTGCGAATCTCATGGGCGAAGCTCGCCCCGAGCAGGCCCACGGTGGCGAGCTGCTCGGCCCGCTGGGCCTTTGCCGAGAGCTGGGCCCTCGTGAGGGCGCCCTCGATTATGGACGTGAGCTCCACCAGCTGGGAGATCTGCGGGTAGGTCACCGGCTGGCGGGAGATCGGGACCCCGACGCCGACCACGAGCGTCAACGACGGGCCCTCCTCGATGACGGCCGCCCCCAGGTGATGCGCACTCAGAAAATCCCGCAGCCTGCCCCGCTCGGGGGACCATCGCTCGCGGAGGAGCCGCTCGGGCGTCACCCAGCGGAGCGACCTGAGCAGCGTCATCTCGCTCGTGCTCTTGTCGACGTCGACTCCGCCGCCCTCAAGCTTGTCCTGCGCGCCGCTCAGGATGAGCGCGTTGTCCGAATGGGACCACCCCTTGAGGATCGTCAGGAAGATCCGCTCCAGGATCTCCGGGCGGTTCTCCCTTCGGGCCGCGGCGTAGGCGGCCTGCCGCGCCGACGTGTCCCTGCGGTAGGGGCTGAACATGACCTCCAGATGCCGCCCCAGCCACCCGGAGAACCCCAGGGCCACCCCCGTCGAGACGAAGAACGCGAGCGGCACCGGCAGAAGGTACCCGAACCCGAGGATCAGGAAGTAGAGCGCCGTCGAGAAGAGCGCGAACAGCGTGAGCTTGCGCGCACAGAACAGCACGAGCTGCCTCGCGTCGAAGATCCGCGAGGTCGTTATCGCGATGACCACCGTCGTGTAGAGCGCAATGATGACGAGCGGCTGGAGCCGGATGAGCCACGGGTAGCCCAGGAGCGTGCGCAGCGTCATCAGGGCCAGGATGGCCACCGCGGAGACGCTCCCGCCAAGGAGGAAGATCTGCATCTCCAGCCGGCTGATGCCGGTCTGCGCCCGGACCTGGACGATGGCCTCCCAGCTTAGGATGAGGTAGAGGCTTACGATGCCGGTGATGAAGATGTAGTAGCCCGCGCCGAACACGGGCGCCGTCGCGGTCGATTCCGGAGGGATGAAGAAGCCGGTGTTGCAGAGGACGGCCAGGGCGCCGACCGCGAGGATCCAGTACTTTCCGCGCAGGAGCACGTGCCGGAACGACTCGTCCTCGTGCAGTATCGCCTCCTTGAGGAGCCAGATCGGTATGCAGATCCCGGCGCCCACGGCGGCCGTCAGCCTGAGCCACGACGTGCGCCCCTCGCTGCTGACGGCGACATACAGGAGCAGAAGCCAGATGGAGACGTGCAGCGAGACCAGGAAGAACCTCTGGTTGATGTTCCGGCGGGGGTTCGCCCACAGCGACACGATGCCGACGATGACGGTCGCGGCCACGGCGAGGAGCGCGGACTGGTTGCCTATCTTTGGATCACTAAACATGCGTTTGATCCCGCCATGCCGTGGGCGTCGACCACGGCCACCGAGTGGGTGATGTAGCGCGCGCTGGCGCTCAGGTTGAGCGCGCACTCGGGGTCCGGAAACTGCCAGTTCACCGTCGGCGGGACGACACCGTCCCGGAGCCCCAGGGCGGAGCATCCCACCTGGATCGCGCCCGCCGCGCCGAGGGGATTGCCGATCGCCCCCTTTATGGAATACGTGGGGATAGAGCCGAGGCGCTGGCCGAAGACGCCCCTCAGGGCGGCCGTCTCCGCGGCGTCGATCTGCCTGTGGCCCGGTCCGCAGGCGTTGATGCATTCCACGTCGGCCGGCCTCAGGCAGGCGTTCGCGAGCGCCAGGCTGATCGACTTGCCGAGGCCCTCGCAGAGCCTGCCCTTGGAGTCGGTCATGTACGAATAGCCGGTTATGAAGGCGTATCCAGGCCTGGGGCTCTCCTCGGCCTCGAGGAGGAGGACGCACGCGCCCTCGCCGATCGCGCCGGTCGTCCTCCAGAGGTCGAAGGGCCTGCACTGGCGCTCGGGGTGGTCCGGGTTGCCCGGCGAGAGCCCCGCGAGCTTGAGCTCGTAGAGCGGGTGGAAATACAGGGGCGCCTCAGTGCCCCCGCAGACGGCGTAGTCGACGTCCCCGCTCGCGATCAGCTCCGCGCTGTGCCCGATCGCGTCCATTCCGGAGCAGCACACGGACTGCAGCGCCATCGAGCGCACGCTTCCGCCGATCAGCTCGCAGATCACGCCGGAGACGGCGCTGATCGACGTCGTGAAGATCGACGACGGGATGGCGTTCACGAGGCCCCGGCGCACGATGAGCTCGACGGCCTTGTTGATGACGCCGAAATCCATGAGCGCCGCGCCGATCATCACGACCCCCGGGTGGTCCCTGAGATCCCCGAACTCGAGCCCCGCGTCCTTGAGCGCCAGGTCCGCCCCGACGATGGCAAGCTGGGTGTGCCTCGGTATGCGCTTTGCGGGAATCGACAGGTCGTAGTTGTCCATCCGGAGCTGCTTCACCTCCGCCCCGGTGAACGTCCCGGAGCCCTCGTAGAACGGCTTGAGGACCGCCACGCGGCTGACGGGCTCCTGAATTCCCTTCCAGAACGATTCGCGGCCGATTCCTGCTGGGGTGACTGGTCCGATTCCGGTTATCTTTACTCGGCGCCGCCTCATTCAGGGATGCCGGTCATTTCCTGGGTGACGCGGGAAACGCGAACCTCACCGTCGTGCCAGCCCCGATCTTTGAATCGATGCCAAACTCGCCACCGTGGGCGCCCGTGAGGTGTCGGCAGATGCTCAGGCCAAGGCCGGTTCCGTTCTCCTTGCTGGTAAATCCGCCGTGCATGACGCGGTGGATCCGGTCCTGGTCCATGCCCGGGCCGTCGTCCGCGACGGAAACCGCCAACTTGCCACCCTTCATCGCAAACTCCGCCACGACCCGGGTCGCCCCGGCCTCTATGGCGTTCTTCAGGACGTTCTGAAAGATCCTCATCATCTCGTACTTCGAGCCCTTGATCCAGGCCTCCGGCAGGCCCACGATCTGGATCGCGGGGTTGCCGAAGAAGATCACGTGCTTCACCTCGTAGGCGATCGCGACAAGGTCTATTAGGGCGAACTCGGCGGTCTTCTTGGCCGCCGTCCGCCAATTCTCCGAGAGATGGTGGCAGTACTCGGCCGCCTTCCCGACGATGGCGGCGTAGTCGGAAATCCGCTTGCCGATCTCGGGGCCCTGCTGCGCAAGCTTCTGCGCCTCCTCGACCATCAGCGCCGAGTAGCCGATGACGACCGTCAGGGGGTTGTTCAGGTCATGGACGAGCTCGACGGACGCCCTCGCCTGCCAGATCTGCGGCTGGTTCGCGTCGATCTCCTGCTTCAGCGCCCCGCTGAGCGCGATGGCGTCGCTCGCCATCTTGGCCTGGACGCGCCGCAGCTGCGCCGCCTCCGCCTGGTGGCGCACCGCGTCGATCAGCTCGGCCACGTCCGGGGGCTTGCGCATGTACTGGTTGGCCCCGCCGACCATGGCCTGCTGCGCCGTGGAGAGCATCCCGTAGCCCGTGAGTATTATGACGGAGACGTACGGGTCTATCTTGCGCAGCTCCTCGAGCGCCTTGATGCCGTCCATCTCGGGCATCCTGATGTCGAGCACGACGACATGGTAGTCCTGGTCCTTGATCTTCTTGAGCGCCTCGGCGGCCCTCTCGGCCGTCTCGACGGAAAAGGACGTCGCCAGCGTGTACGCAATGGACTCGCGGGGGCCGTACTCGTCGTCGACGACGAGTACGCGGCGGGGCTGGACGGCCCCTTCTTGGCCGGTGGGCGGGTCGTTGACCATCAAGCCGGAAATGCCCCCTTCAGGCACGGCAGGAACATGATGTGTGTTTGCAGACGGACCCTTCGACTGTCAAACATCCTCGCGTGACAGCCACCTACGCATTTCTTGCCTTCGCCGCCGGCTTCGCAATCGCCTGCCTGGTCCTCTGGAGCCGCAGGGCCGCGATCGCGGAGCGCCTCAGGGCCGGCGCGGCCGACAACGCCCGGCTGGCCGCCGAGGCCGCGGCGGAGCGCGCCGCGAGGGCCGAGCTGACGGAGGCAAACGCGCGGCTCAGGGCCGAGCTCGCGGCGGAGCGCGCCGGCGCCGAGGCCCGCGTGGCCGAGCTGCGTTCGGCGCACGAGAGGCTCAAGGGCGAGTTCGCGGAGCTCTCCGCCTCGGCGCTGCGGGCGAACCGGGACGACTTCCTCAAGCTCGCCGAGCAGTCCTTCGCCCAGCTCCACGACAAGTCGGCGGGCGACCTCACGAGCCGCCAGCAGGCGATCGACTCGCTCGTCAAGCCGCTGAGGGAATCCCTCGAGAAGGTCGACGCCAAGATCAACGAGCTCGAGCAGCGCCGCGAGCGCGCGTACGGCGAGCTCGGTCGCCAGCTGGAGTCCCTGAGCTCGGCCCAGCTGCGGATGCACGCGGAGACGACCAAGCTGTCGACGGCCCTCAGCACGACGAGGACCGCGGGCACCTGGGGGGAGGTCCAGCTGCGGCGCGTGGTGGAGCTGGCCGGGATGACGGAGCACTGCGACTTCGCCGAGCAGAAGGTCTACAGCGACGAAGAGGGCCGGAGCCGGCCCGACCTGGTGGTCTCGCTTCCGGGAGGCCAGCGGATCGTCGTCGACGCGAAGGCGCCCACGGACGCGTACCGCGAGGCTGCCGCCGAGGCGGATCCCGAGCGACGGCTCGAGAAGCTCAAGGAGCACGCCGCAAAAGTCCGCGGGCACGTCGAGGCGCTCGCGAGCCGCGAGTACTGGGCGAAGATCCAGCCCTCGCCCGAGTACGTCGTCCTCTTCCTCCCGGGCGATTCGTTCCTCTCGGCGGCGATCGAGTCGGACCCCTCGATCATGGACCGCGCGATAAGCCGCCGCGTCCTGCTCGCCACGCCGATGACGCTCATCGCGCTCCTGAAGGCGGCAGCCTACGGATGGCGCCAGGAGGCGGTCTCGAAGAGCGCCGCCGAGCTCAGCGAACTCGGACGCACGCTTTACGACAGGATCGCGGGCGTCTCGGAGCACCTGGGGAAGGCGTCGACGGGGCTCTCGGCCGCGGTGAAGCACTTCAACGCGGCGATCGGTTCGTTCGAGCAGACCCTCCTGCCCGTGTCGCGCAGGTTCGCCGAGCTTGGCGCAAAGGGGACCAAGGAACTGGCGGGCCCGGAGAGGGTGGAGCTCGAGGTGCGCGAGGTCTCGAAGAAGGGCTGACGGGCGCACGGATGCACCTCGCCGCGCTGCACATCTACCCGGTCAAATCGCTTCGGGGCCTGGCGCCCGGCACGGTCGAGGTCGACCACCTGGGCGCCGTCGGCGACAGGCGCTTCCTCGCCGTCGACCCGGCGGGCAGTTTCATGACCCAGCGCTCCGTCCCGCGGATGGCCCTTGTCGCCGCCTCGGTCGACGAGTCGGCGCTCACGCTGCGGTCGGCCGGCCTTGAGGATCTCCGGGTTCGCCGGGCGCCCGACCCAGGTGCCCGGCTGGTCGCCGTGCGGGTGTGGAGGAACGAGGGCCTGCAGGCCGAGGACTGCGGCGAGGCGCCGGCGTCATGGCTCTCCCGCGCGCTCGGCACGCCGTGCAGGCTGGTCCGCATCGGGCCCGCGTTCCGCCGGCCGGTGAAGCCCGAGGCGGCCCGTCCCGGAGACCTGGTGGGGTTCGCGGACGCGTTCCCGTTCCTCGCCACCAGCGAGGGCTCCCTCGGCGAGCTCAATCGCCGGATCGCGCTGACGGGCGCGGGCCCCGTGCCGATGGACCGCTTCCGGCCGAACCTCGTCATCGGCGGCTGCGGGCCCTTCGAGGAGGACACGTGGAGGAGGATCCGGGTCGGGGGGATCGTCCTGAGGGTCGGCGGCCCGTGCATCAGGTGCGCCATCACCACGACGGACCAGCTCACGGGCGAGCGCGGCGTCGAGCCCCTTCGGACGCTCTCGACGTTCCGCAGGGATCCCGAGGAGCCCTCGAGCGTGAGATTCGGGCAGAACCTCGTGCACGAGTCCAAGTCCGGGACGCTGCGGGTCGGCGACCCGGTCGTCGTGCTAGAATGACGGAACCATTTTCTCGCCGCGGCGGTCCCGTCCCACCAACCTTCCATCGCATCCCAACGTCCAACCCTTCAACGACAACATGTCCTCAGGCACCGCTTGGTCCAAGAAACTCCGAGATGAAATTGGAAAGGCCGTAATCGGCCAGGACGCCGCCGTTGAGCGCCTGCTCGTGTCCCTCCTCGCGGGGGGGCATGTCCTGATCGAGGGCATGCCAGGCCTGGCCAAGACGTTGCTGGTCAGGTCTTTGGGTACAGCTCTCGGGGTCCAGTTTGAGCGCATCCAGTTCACGCCCGATCTGCTGCCAAGCGATGTGGTGGGCACCATGGTGTTCCAGCCCAAGAGCGGGGAGTTCAGCCCGCACAGGGGCCCGATCTTCGCCAACCTGGTCCTGGCCGACGAGATCAACCGGGCGCCGGCCAAGGTCCAGAGCGCGCTCCTGGAGGCGATGCAGGAGAGGCAGGTCACGATCGGGGGCCAGACCCACCCGCTGCCCAGCCCGTTCTTCGTGATGGCCACCCAGAACCCGATCGAGCAGGAGGGCACCTACAAGCTGCCCGAGGCCCAGACCGACCGGTTCCTCTTCAAGCTGCTCGTCGATTACCCGAGCGCGGGCGACGAAGCCTCCATGATGCAGCGCTGGGGCCAGATCACCCAGCAGCCCGCCCTTGCGGCGGTCTCGAGCGGGGCCGAGCTTCTCGCGCTTCGCGCCGAGGTCGACCGGGTCCACGTCTCGCCTGTCGTCCAGAACTACATCCTGACCCTGGTGCGCGCGACGCGCATGCTGGCCGACAACCCGGACGCCTCGACGCGGCGCCTCAACTTCGGGGCGTCCCCGCGCGCGTCGCTCGCCCTCTTCCAGGCGGGCCGCGCCCTCGCCTGGCTCCGGGGGCTCGACTACCTCTCCCCCGCCCTTGTCCAGGAGCTCGCGCCGGACGTCCTCAGGCACCGGATGGGGCTCACCTACGAGGCCGAGGCCCAGGAGATCACAACCGACGCCGTCATCTCCCAGGTCGTCTCCGCGACGCCTGTGCCGCCCCCTTGATGGCCATCCCAAAGACCCAGCCCAGCAACCCGCTGGCGGTCCTGCGCCAGCTTGAGTGGCGCGTGCGGCACGCGGTGGAGAACATCCTGAGCGGCGAGTACCGCTCGGCGTTCCGGGGCCGCGGCATGGAGTTCGACCAGGTCGTGCGCTACGAATACGGGGACGACGTGCGCGACATCGATTGGAACGTCACGGCTCGGCTCGGGGAGCCGTACCGCAAGAAGTTCGTCGAGGAGCGCGAGGTGACCCTCCTGCTCGTGCTGGAGGATTCGCCGACCCTTAACTTCGGCTCGGGAAGCCAGTCCAAGAGGGAGGCGCTCCTCGAGCTGGCCGGCCTCGTGATGCTGCTCGGGGCCGTGAACGGCGACCGCGTCGGGTTTGTCCACGCAACCCCTTCGGGCCCCGTCTTCCGGGAGCCGGTGCGCGGGCGCGGCCCCATCCTCCACGCGGCCGCGTCCCTCATCGGCAGGCCCGCCCCGTCGCCCGCCGAAGCCCCGCCCGAGATCCCCTGGCGCTTCGTCGCCCGCGCGGCCCCGAAGCACAGCGTGCTCCTTTGGCTGGGCGACTTCCCCCCCAGGAGCGAGCCCGAGGGCTGGGTCGTCCTGAGGCGGCGCTACCAGACCATGGGCTTCCGCGTGGACGACCCCTGGGAGCGCGACCTGCCGAGGGAGGGCCGGATCACGGCTTACGATCCCGCCTCGGGGCGCCTGGTCGCCCTCGAGGGGGGCGGCGCCGACCGCGCCGCGCATTCCGAGTGGCGCTCGCGCCGCGACGAGTCATGGGAGGCGCTCTTCCCCGACCCGCTGAGCCGGCTCGTCGTCAGCACGGCCGACGACCGGTTCGACGCGCTCGTCAGGTTCTTCCACACGAGGATGCGGGCGGGCGGGCGCCGAAGCACGTGGTGAGACCGGCCCGATGAGCCTGCCCGAGCACCCTCTTCTGACGCTCGCCGCCTCCAACCTCAGGCTGGCCGACCCGCTCTGGCTCCTGGCGATCGGGGTCCTCCCGCTCGCCGTCTGGCTGCGCGGGCGCTCGCGCGTCCCGGTCCTGCTCGTGCCCTTCGCCGCGACTTGGCACCGGTCCTCGATCGCCGCCGCGTCGAGCTGGACGGCGGGCTGCGCCGTCGCGGGGCTCATCCTGGTCATCGGCGCCCTGGCGCGGCCGCAGAAGATCGAGGACAAGCGCGAGGTCCGCTCGGAGGGCTACGACATCATCCTCGCCGTCGACCTCTCGGGGTCGATGCTGAGCGAGGACTACGAAAAGGACGGCGAGAGGATCAACCGGCTCCAGGCGATAAAGCCCGTGATCCAGGCCTTCATCGAGCGCCGGACCTCCGACAGGATCGGGGTCGTCCTCTTCTCGTCGAAGGCCTACACGCTCGCCCCTCTGACGACCGACCACGCATGGCTCGCGCGCCAGCTCGAGCGCGTGAAGATAGGGCTCATCCAGGACGGCACCGCGATCGGCGACGCCCTGGGGGTGGCGCTGACGAGGCTGGACCAGGCCTCGCGCGAGGTCGGCGGGAAGAGAAAGGGCGCCTTCATCGTCCTGCTGACGGACGGGGCGAACAATATGGGCGCAATCAAGCCGATCCAGTCGGCGCAGCTCGCCAAGGCGCGCGGGATACCGATCTACACGATCGGCGCGGGAAAGGACGGGCTCGTGCCCTTCCCCATCTTTGACGAGAACGGAAAGAAGATCTCCTACAGGTGGATCGCCGCCGATCTCGACGAGGACGCCCTCCGGGAGATCGCGGCGACGACGGGCGGCCGCTTCTTCAGGGCCGCGGACACCGGGACGATCGAGTCGGCGTTCGCCTCCATCGACTCGGTCCAGAAGATCGAGTTCCAGTCGAAGAGCTACCTCCTGACGACGGAGCTCTTCAGCTGGCTTGCCGTGCCCGGTCTCGCCCTGTTCGGCGCAGGCGCATGGCTGTCGCGACCCCGATGACCTTCGCCCTGCCCCACCTCCTCTGGCTTCTCGCCGTGCCGGCGGCGCTCCTCGTCTGGGAGATCCTGCGGGCCCGGCGCCTCGGTGACTTCCACCACCCGAAGATCCTCCGGGCCGAGGCGGGCCTGAGGACGGTGAGCCTCTCGGAGGGGGCGCCCTCGAGCCTCCCCGGGGTCCGGCGCCGGTACCTGCTCTGCGCGGGGATCGCCCTTTCAATCGCCGCGCTGGCCCGGCCGCAGTGGGGCCGCCTCGATGAGCCCGTGTTCGACCAGTCCCGCGACATCGTGATCGCGCTCGACCTCTCGCGCTCGATGCTGACGCCCGACGTGAAGCCGTCGCGCCTCGAGCGCTCGAAGCTCCTCATCGAGGCCCTCCTCGACCGGCTCAGGGGCGAGCGCGTGGGGCTGATCGTGTTCTCCGGCACCGCGTTCCTCCAGTCCCCCGTCAGCGCCGACTACGAGATCCTACGGGAGTTCCTGCCGGCGCTCGGCCCGGACTTCCTGCCGGAGGGCGGAACCAACTACCGGCAGCTGATCGAAGCCTCGGTCGAGGCGTTCGGGGGCGGCTCGGCGGCCGACCGCTACCTTATCATCCTGAGCGACGGCGAGGCCACCGACGACGACTGGAGGGGCCAGCTCCCCGAACTCACCAAGCGCGGCATCCGCGTGATCGGCCTGGGCGTCGGGACGAGCGGCGGGGCGATGATCCCGGACGGGGCCGGCGGGTTCATGAAGGACGAGCGGGGCGCCGTCGTCATGTCCAAGCTGGAGAGCGCCACCCTGCGGGACCTCGCGGACGCAACGCACGGCGTCTACCGAGACGCGAGCGAGTGGGTGGACCTGGCAACGGTCCTGGCCGCGACCGTGGACGAGGGCAAGAAGGGCCGCTTCGTCGAGCACAACACCGTCCGGCATGTCGAGCGCTACCAATGGGCGCTCGCCCAGGCGCTGGCATGCCTTGTCGCCAGCTTCTGGCTGGAGTTCCCCGTCCGGCCGAAGTCGAGGGCGATCCGCCTGAGCGCGCCGGCGCGCCAGGGGTCGCCCGCCGCGCTCGCGGCGGCCCTAATGCTCCTCGTCGCCGCCCGCGCCTTCGCCGCGGACGGCACCGCGCCCGATCCGGCCGCCGCGCTCTCGAAGATCGTCGCGCGCCTCTCGGCGCAGGAAACCCGGAGCCCCATCGACTGGGCCGAGCTCGGCCGGGAGACGGTCACCTGGGGCGAACACCTCAAGTCGGACAGCCAGGCCGTGCCCGAGGGTCCCGTCCGCGACGCGCTCCGGGCGGCCGGCATCGGCGAGGCCGCCGACCCAAAGGCAGCCGACTGGCCCCGCATGAAGTCCGAGCTCGAGGAGCTTCTCAGGAGGCCGGAGGAAAAGGAAAAGCAGCAGAAGCAGGATCAGCCGCAGAACCAGGACCAACAGCAAAACCAGGACCAACAGCAGAACCAGAAGCAGGACCAGCAGCAGGGCCAAGGCCAGGACAAGCAGAAGCAGTCCGGAAAGCAGGATGAGTCCCGGAATTCAGACAGCCAGCAGCAGCAGGAGCGCAAGGAGTCGAAGCCGCCCGAGAGGACGAGCGCGTTTGGCGACATGACCAAGCCCACGCCCACGCCCCCGGGACGGGAGACCAAGGAGTCCATGCAGAGGGTCGGCGGCATCCGCAAGGACCAGCCCAAGGATCCCGCCAGGGACAACCCCGAACTGGCCGTCCCGCTCGAGAAGCTCGAGCGGGTGAGGAGCCAGGACTCGCCGGCGGAGCTCTTCGAGATGCTCCGCCGCGGGGAGCCGATCCCCACGCCGACCGGCACCGGCAAGAATTGGTGAACGCAATGCCCAGGACACGCACCACCCCACTTCTCCTGGCGGCCGCCCTCGCGGCCGCGCCGGGCGCGCACGGCCAGTCGGCCCGCTGGGAGCCCCCGGGCGGCTCCCTCCAGGTCGGCGCGGTGTCCACGCTCCAGCTCGTCTTCGACGACTGCACCCCGGACGACGTGCCCGTGCCGCCAAAGGTGGACGGCCTGCGGATGGACTACCAGGGCCAGTCAACCAACATCTCGATGGTCCACGGCGCGTTCTCGCGGAGCGTGACGGTGTCCTTCGCGACCCTCCTTTCCAGGCAGCAGCAGGTCGACATTCCCGAGTTCTCGATCGGCACGAACAAGGGCAAGGTCCGCGTGCCCGCCGCGCACTACAACGCCTCGGGCGCCACGGTCGGCTCGACCGGCATCTCGCTGAGCGAGGCCGCAACGGCCAAGCTGTGGCCCACCACCGACAGCGTGTGGGCCGGGGAGGTCTTCGACCTGAGGTACACGATCGACGCCGAGACGGGCTACTACCCGAGCTGGGGGCGCGGAACATTCGAGTGGGATCCGAGCCCGCTCGTGGCGGAGGACTGGTCGCAGCCCGAGCCGTTCGAGTCCCACGGCGCCGAGAGTCGCACCGGCCTGGCCTACCACACGCGCGCGATGGCGCCGTCCGCGGGCAGGGTGAGGCTCAGCCCCACGAGCCAGCTCATCAACCTGAGCGTCGGGGTCTCGGGGTTCGGGTTCTTCCAGCAGCGCCAGTACCAGCAGTTCTCCGTGCCGGACTCCCCGGTTGCGATCAATGTCCGGCCCCTTCCCCCGCCCCCCCCGGGGTTCACGGGCGCTGTGGGGGATTTCAAGATCTCCTCGAAGGTGGTGCCGCTTCACGTGAAGGAGGGCGAGCCCGTCACCTGGACCGTCGAGCTGTCCGGCTCCGGGAACTGGCCGGAGATAAGGGGCCTTCCCTCGCGCGAGGCACCCGCGGATTTCCAGGTCATCCAGCCCAAGCCCAAGCGCACGCAGCCCGCCGGCAGGCTCTTCGACGGGACGCTCTCCGAGGACGTGGTCCTGGTGCCGACAAAGGCCGGAGGCTACGACCTCCCTGCCCTCGACTTCACGTTCTTCGACCCGCAGAGGGGCGCCTACAGGACCATCTCGGCGCCGGGTGCCACGGTGACCACGGACCCGGCGCCCTCGGCGGCGGCGCCCGGCGCGGTCCAGGTCGCCGCGCTGCCGGGCGCGCCGGCAGTCGTCACGGGGGTCCCAAGGACGGAGGCGAAGGCGCCCGAGGAGCCGGCCTCGTCTCTCGGGGATCCCGTCCCGGCGCAGGCCCCGGCAACCCTGCCGCTGCGCATGCGCACGCTGGCCGAGGCGTGCGCGGTCCCGTTTGCGGCTCTCGCCGTCTTCTGGATCGCTCTGGCCTACCGGCGCGCGCGCGCAACCGACCCGCTGAGGGGGCGCAGGGAGGCGCGCAGGCGCGTCGGCGGCGCGCTCCAGGCCCTCAGGGCGGCGCCGGCCTCCGAGAAGGCGCCCCTCCTCCTGGCATGGCAGCGGGACTCCGCGGTCCTCTGGGGAATAGGCCACGCGGCGCCGCCACCCTCGGCCCTGGCCGACCCGGCGTGGGCCGAGCTGTGGTCCGAGGCCGACCGGTTCCTCTACAGCGCGGATTCCGTGCTGCCGGCGGACTGGGTCGCGCGGGCGCAGTCGGCGTTCGCCTCAAAGACCCTGCCCCCCTTCAACGCGGCGCGCCTCCTGCTTCCCCGCAGCCTCGTCCCGGCCCTGGCCCTCGCGGCCGCGCTGTCGGCGCCGCGTCTCTGCGCCGCCGATCCCTCCGCCGCCTATCGGAGCGGGGATTTTGCAGCCGCCGAGAAGGCCTGGGGCGCGCAGGTCGCCGCCAGCCCGGCCGACTGGACCGCCCGCCACAACCTGTCGCTCGCGCTCGCGCAGCAGGACCGCTGGGGCGAGGCGGCCGCTCACGCTTCGGCCGCGTTCATCCAGAACCCCTCGAGCCCCGCGACCCGGCGCCAGGTGGCGGCCGCATGCGACAAGGCCGGGTTCGTGCCGGAGCCCCTGGACTTCCTGCTCCAGCAGGGACCGGTCGAATCCCTTGCGCGGCTTTTCTCCCCGGGAGACTGGCAGCTTGCCGGGGTGGCGGCCTGCGCCCTGGCCGCGGCGGCCCTCGCGCTCCTCCTCAGCGCCTTCCACGGCCTCTTCCGGAGGGCATGGGCCGTGCCGGCGGCCCTTGCTGCGCTCGCGGTCGCCCTGGTCGCCGGAGGCTCCTCCCTGATCGCGTGCCACGCATACGGGATCGCGGCCGACACCCGCGTGGTCGTCGTCTGGCGCCCCGGCATCCTGCGCTCGATCCCGACCGAGGCCGACGTCTCCCAGAAGACCACGACGCTTCCCGCGGGCTCGGCGGCCATCGCGGACAAGGCGTTTCTTGGCTGGATCCGGCTCTCGTTTCCAAACGGTCAGACCGGCTGGATACAGAGGGGCGAGGCCATCTACCTCTGGCAGTCCCCCCAGGGCTGAGGGCGCCGCGCCTAGAAGCTCTTGAAGAGCACGACCCCCGCTCCCTTGCCGCTGAAATAGGGGGTCCAGGTCAGCTTCCCTGGATCGGGCGGCCCGTCGTTGCGGTGCACGACCCCTCGCGCGACGGACCAGCCGACCAGCGAGCCGGCCACCACGTCGCTCGCGAAGTGCGAATTCTGCTCGACCCGCGCATACCCGACCAGGCCCGCGGTGCCGTAGGCCAGCACCTGAACCCACCACGCCGGGTAGTTCTCCGCTATCGCCGTGGCGACGGCGAAGGCCTCCGTCGCGTGCCCGGAGGGAAACGAGGAATTATTGCTGAAGGGCTTGAACCGGAACGCGGCCGAGGTCGTGCTCGGCCGCTCGCGGCCGACCACGATCTTCAGGGCGGGTGTGATCAGGCCCCCCGCGATGATGCTCGCGGCGATCCCGTCCATCGCGGTGTTCTTCGCCCTGACGTCGCCGCCCAGTTCGCCCCATGCGTCAAACGCAGCCAGCGCGCCGAAGGCGTAATAGTTGCCGAATTCCTGCCACTGCCTCATGAACTTGTCCTCGCCCGGGGTGCGGCGGGCCTGCACGTTCGCGCGGACCGTCCGGTCGAACGCGGCGGTGGCCCCCACCGCCGCGACAGCCTCCGCCGCCTCAAGCCATCCGTCCTCACCCCAGCGCGCCGGGGCGGTGAGAATCGACTTCGTGTCGCCAAGGACCAAGAGGGCGTAGTCGGCGCTCCAGACATGCCCGGGCCGGATTCCGTCCGAAGCCTGCGGAGCCGGCGCCGTGTCGGAAGCGGTCTGCGCCGGGGCCGCGGCCGCCATGAACGCTCCGGCAAGAACCGCCGCTATCGCCTTATAAGCGCTTGGTGAATGGGGCATTAGGGTGGATTGAATGCAGATACCTCGACAGCGCACGCCGGTTCAAAGTTCCACTGAATCCGGGCGCGGGGATACCGGCCCTAGGGCGAGCCCAGGGTCTTGCGCACCATCCGCGCCATCGACTCCTCGGGATTGAGGTCCGGGACCGACGCCACATCGACCCAGGCCAGCGCGCTCGATTCGTCCGACAGGGTCAGCGGCTCCAGCGGGTCGGCCTCCAGCACGAAGCGAAGGTCATGGTGCCAGTGCCCCGGCTCCGCCCCGCGTCCCGGGATCCAGTGGCGGTCCACGTCGAAGAGCCGCCCGTCGACTACCCTGATCCGCGCCAGCCCGCTCTCCTCGCGCGCCTCCCTGAGCGCCACGGCAAGGAGGTCGGGATCGCCGTCCGCGTGGCCGCCCAGCTGCAGCCACTTGCCGAGCTTGCCGTGGTGCGTGAGGAGCGTCTTCCGGCGGTCGGGGCTGAGGATCCATGCCGAGCCCGTGAGGTGGCCCGGCAGGCAGGAACGCAGCAGGCAGTCCGGATGCGCCTCGACAAACGAGATCGTCTCGCTGACGGCGACCGCCTCCTCGCGCGAAAGCGGGAGCCCGCGGTGAGCAACGAGCAGTTTCAGGGCCCCCGACCGGTGCATCGCGTCAGTGCGCCTCTTTCCAGATCGCCTCCGACTCGAAGGAGCTCGGGGTGGCGAGGAGCGGCCAGATCTCGGGGACCCCGCCCGCGACGCGGAACAGGGACTGCAGCCCCGGGGACTTGAAGCGCTCGAGGGTCATCCGCTCGAAGAACCGCAGGAGATCGTCGTAAAACCCGTCCTGGTTGAATATGACCACCGGCTTGTTGGTGCGGTTGATGTAGCGAAGCGTCATTATCTCGGCCAGCTCCTCAAGCGTGCCTATCCCCCCGGGCAGCGCCAGGAATGCCGATGCCCGCTCCTCCATGATGCGCTTGCGCTCGCGCATCGTGCCGACCGTGATCAGCTCGTCGGCCTGGTGGTAGGCCAGCTCGCGGGCCTTCATGAAGTCCGGTATCACGCCGACGACGTAGCCCCCGGCGTCCTTTGCGGACTGGGCGACCGAGTGCATCATCCCGACGTTGCCGCCCCCGTAGACGAGGCCCCATCCGCACGCGACCAGCGCCCTGCCGACCTCCTCGGCCGCCGCATAGTACTTGGCGTCAAGTTTCTTGGACGAGCTGCAGTAGACGCACAGGAGCTTTGCCATGGCCGGGGAGAATGCCACGATGCGGTTCCTGGCCCGGAAATGAACACAATTCCTTGATGCCGCCCCCCCCCTACCGCGGGCGCCTGGCGCCCTCCCCCACGGGCTACCTCCACCTGGGCCACGCGCGGACCTTCTGGATCGCCGCCCTTAGGGCCCGCGCCGCCGGCGGGACGCTCATCCTCCGGAATGACGACCTCGACGCGAAGCGCTACCGGCTGGACTTCGAGCAGGCGATGCTCGAGGACCTGCGCTGGATCGGGCTCTCCTGGGACGAGGGCCCCGACGTCGGCGGGCCGCATGCCCCCTACAGCCAGAGCGGGCGGCTCGCTCTCTATCGCGGCGCCCTGGAGCGCCTCCACTCCTCCCGGATGATCTACCCCTGCTCGCGGTCCCGCCGGGACGTGATCGAGGCGGCCAGCGCCCCCCACGAGGGAGGCGGCGACGATGAGCCGGTCTACCCGGCGGCGTTCCGCCCCGACCCGGGTGCGCCCCTGCCGCCCCTCGGGGGCGCGGCCGGCGTCAACTGGCGCCTGCGGGTTCCCGACGGCGATGTGCTCGAGTTCACCGACGCCCTCCTCGGCCCGCAGCGCGCGCTGGCCGGGCGCGACCTCGGCGACTTCCCGGTCTGGCGCAAGGACGGCGGCCCGAGCTACCAGCTCGCCTGCGCCGTGGATGACGCGGAAATGGGGATCACCGAGGTCGTCCGGGGCGAGGACCTGGTGAAGTCGACCTTCCGGCAGCTCCTGATCTACCGAGCCCTCGGGGTCGCGGCCCCGGCCTTCTGCCACTGCCCCCTCATGGCGGACGACCGCGGCAGAAGGCTCGCGAAGCGCCATGACGCACTCAGCCTGAGGGCCCTGCGCGCCCGAGGGGAGACGCCCGAGTCGCTCCGCGTGGGATGGGGGGCGCCTGGGCCGGGCCGGTGCTGACCCCGGGGCCGGGTGCCGGGCAAACGACTCCTTGCCACGGGCTCGCACGGTTTGTTAGAGCAAATGCGGAGCCAATCCGCCGCCCGGCTGTCTCCCTATCCATGAATCGATACATCGCGCTCGCCGTCCTTGCCCTCTGCCCCCTGGCCGCCGCGGCCGAGACCCTGGACCTGGGCCCCAACGGGGCCTTCGGGATCACCCTGCCGAAGGGCTGGACGCTCTCCTCGCAGAAGGTGCAGGACAGCGGGTACACCGTGACGCTGTCGCCCCCGGCCGACGTGAACGCGAAATGCATCATAAACGTCACCTTCGTCCCGGATCCCCAGCCCGTCTCAAGGGAGAAGATCCAGGAGGAGGTCCGGGATGTCAGCGACCAGTTCGTCGAGCAGTCGGTCGAGAAGAAGAAGGTGACGCGCGATCTCGCCGTCGCGGGCGGAGCCTATGGATGCTACTGCGTCTTCACCGACGCGTCCATGGTCGGCAAGCCCTCGAAGCACGACGAGTTCAAGGTCATAGGCGTCGGCATCGTCCAGTACGACGACAAGGTCATGGCGGCCTTCAGCATCGCCGCGGACGACGAGAAGGGGCCCGACTTCGCCGCGATGGTGGCGGCGGTCTCCGGAACGACCCTGAAGCCCAGGAAGTGACCGTGGCCCCCTCCGCCCGCCCTCAAGCGTGAGTGCAACACCCCCGCCGGTCAGGGTCGGCGCCGTGCTCTTCGACGGCTTCGAGCTCCTTGACGCCTTCGGCCCGCTGGAGATGTTCGGGATGCTCGAGAAGCGCGCCGAGATCCTGATGCTCGCGGAGAAGCCCGGGAACATCAGGAGCAACCAGGGCCCGTCCTGCGTCGCCGACAGGCCCCTTTCCGGCGACCACGGCCTGGACGTGCTGCTCGTGCCGGGCGGCATGGGCACGCGTCGCGAGATCGCCAACCCCCCGTTCCTCGGCGAGCTCAGGCGGCAGGCCGAGGGCGCCCGCTTCGTCGCCAGCGTCTGCACGGGCAGCATCCTCCTCGCGAGCGCCGGCGTGCTCGACGGCAAGAGCGCCACGTCGAACAAGCGCGTGTTCAAGATGGTCCTTTCGAGGTGGCCCGGCGTCCGCTGGGTCGCCGAGGCGCGGTGGGTCGAGGACGGGAAATTCTTCACGTCCTCGGGGGTCTCGGCCGGAATGGATATGTCCCTCGGGCTCATCGCCCGGCTCTTCGACTGGGAGACCAGCATCGAGATCGCCAACCGGGCCGAGTACGAATGGCACCAGGACAAGGGCTGGGATCCCTTCGCCAGGCTCAACGGCCTCGTCGAATGAAGGAGCCCCACCCAGCGCCGGGCCCGCGGACGGGCGCTTCCGCGGTCCGGATAGGCGTCATCAATGTCTCCGACCGGGCGAGCGCGGGCGCCTATGAGGACACCCCCGGGAAGGCGTGCGTCGCCCTGCTCCTCGAGTGGCTTTCGACGCCCTTCGACGTCGACTACAAGGTCGTGGCCGACGAGCGCGCGCTCATCGAGGCCGAGCTCAAGCGCATGGCGGACGAGGCGGGGTGCTGCCTCATCGTCACGACCGGAGGCACGGGGCCCTCCCCGCGGGACGTGACCCCGGAGGCGACCGAGGCCGTGTGCGACAAGATCCTGCCCGGGTTCGGGGAGGCCATGAGGGCTGCTTCCCTCGCGTTCGTCCCCACGGCCATCCTCTCGCGCCAGGTCGCGGGCATCCGCCGCAAGACCCTCATCGTCAACCTGCCCGGGCGCCCGAAGGCGATCCGCGAGAACCTTGAGGCCGTGTTCGCGGCCATCCCGTACTGCGTCGACCTGATCGGCGGTCCCCGGCTTGAGGCGAACGAGTCGGTCATCAAGGCCTTCCGGCCAAAGGGCTGATCGGGTTGCAGGTTCCGGAAATCGGGGCAGGCTGTCCCGACCCATTAATCATCATGATGAATCTCTCGAAACCCGACCTCACCCAACATCCCCCGCGCAGCCCGCGCGTCCAGCTGGGCGGCTACGTCCACCTGCCGCGCCTCCTCGACAAGGCGCGCGCCAAGATCGCCCGCAAGAACGGCGAGTACAACTACGACTGCGGGCTCGACCAGCATTTCTTCAGCTTCACGGGGATAAGCGCCAGGGCCCTGCTGGCCGAGGTGAGGAAGGGCCGCTCCGACACGCAGATGCTCGCCTGGGTCAGGGCCCGCTCCAAGCGCCTTCCCTCGGAGGTCGCCGCGTGGTCCACGTGGCTCAGGTCGCACGCCCCCGGCAGGCCCGCGGGCCACGAGTGGTTTGGCGAGGTGATCACGAAGAGCGCCGAGGGCCGGGACGACGTGTTCGGGTTCTTCGACCTGCTCGACCTGGACGACTACGTGAGCTTCGGCGGAAAGGGCTGAGCCCGCCCTGGGCGCGGGCTTCGCCCGAATCCGTTTGAGTCCCTCTTTCGCCCGGGCCTAATGGCCCGGATCCGAATGAGCCGCACGCCACAGACCCCGGGACCCGCCCGGGCTCTCTTCCGCCGCGACTTGTTGTTTGGCCTCCTCCTCCTGGGCGCCACGCTCGCCGCGTACGCCCCCGTGTGGCACGCCGGGTTCATCTGGGACGACGACGGCCACGTTACCCGCGCGGACCTTCGGCCCCTGCGCGGGCTGTGGAAGATATGGTTCGAGCCCGGCGCGACCCAGCAGTACTATCCCCTCCTGCACAGCGCGTTCTGGCTGGAGCACCGGATCTGGGGGGATTCGCCCCTCGGGTACCACCTGGCGAACGTGATCCTTCACGCGGCGGCGGCCTTCCTCCTCTACCGCGTCCTGCGCCGCCTTTCGCTCCCCGGCGCCTTCTTCGCCGCGTCGGCATTCGCGCTTCACCCGGTCTGCGTCGAGTCGGTCGCGTGGATCTCCGAGCAGAAGAACACGCTGTCGGCCGTCCTCTGCCTCTCGGCGGCCCTGGCCTACCTGAGGTATGACGGCGAGCGCCGGGCGCGGTGGTACGCCCTTGGAACGCTCCTTTTCGTTTTGGCCCTGGCGACGAAGACGGTCACCGCAACGCTGCCGGCGGCCCTGCTGGTCATTCTCTGGTGGAAGCGGGGGCGGCTGTCCTGGAGGGGCGACGTGCTGGCCCTTTCGCCGTGGCTCGCGATGGGAGCGCTTGCCGGCCTTGTGACGGCGTGGGTGGAGCAGGCCTACATCGGGGCGAGCGGGTCGGCCTTTGGGCTGGGCCTGGCGGGCCGCTTCCTCGTGGCCGGCCGGGCCGTGTGGTTCTACCTGGGAAAGGTCCTCTGGCCCGCCGGCCTGGTGTTCATCTATCCCAGGTGGAACGTCGATGCGGCCGCGCCGTGGCAGTACCTGTTCCCGGCCGCGGCCCTCGCCGCGATCGCGGCCCTTTACGCCCTGCGCAAACGCTCCCGCGGGCCGCTCGCCTGCGCGCTCCTCTTCACCGGGACCCTCTTCCCCGCCCTCGGGTTCATCAATGTCTTTCCCTTCGTCTACTCCTTTGTCGCCGACCACTTCCAGTACCTCGCCGCAGCCGTCCCGATCTCGGCCATCGCCGGGGCGCTGGCATCGGCGTCGGCCGCGCTGGGGCCGCGGGGCCGCGCCGCGGCGCCGGCCGCCGCCGCCTGCGCCGTCGCCGGCCTGGGATGGCTCTCCTCGCGTCAGTGCGAGGCGTACGCCGACGCCGCGACCCTGTGGCGGACGACGATCGCGAGGAACCCCGAGTGCTGGATGGCCTGCGAGAACCTCGGCGGCGTCTACCTGAAGGAAGGAAAGGTGGAAGAGGCCGTCGCGCAGTTCCGGAGGGCGCTGGAGATCAAGCCCGACGATGACGGGGCGCTGAACGAGCTCGGGGTAGCCATGCTCCAGGAGGGACGGCTCGACGAGGCCGTCGCGCAGCTGCAGCGGGCGCTCGAGATCGCGCCCAACCGCGCCGAGACCCACATCAACATCGGCGTGGCGCTCCTCGGCAAGGGGCGGCCGGACGAGGCAGCCGCGCACTTCCGCAGCGCGCTCCGGCTCGAGCCCGGCAGCGCGAGGGCCCTCAGCAACCTCGCCTCGGCCTTCGTCCAGAAGGGGCAGTGGGACGAGGCCGCGGGGCAATTCCAGAGGGCCGCCGAGGTCGACCCCGGCAACGCCGAGATCCTGAGCAGCCTGGCGACCTCGCTGATGCGGGCGGGCCGCCCCGGCGCCGCCGTCGCGCCGCTCAGGAGGGTGCTGGAGCTGGGCGAGGCCAGCGCGACCGCTCACTTCAACCTCGCGAACGCCCTCGCGGGGGACGGAAAGGATGACGAGGCGGCGGCGCATTTCCGAAGGGCCCTCGAGATCGACCCCGGCCTAGCCAAGGCGCACAACAACCTCGCGAACGTGCTCCTCAGGAAGGGGGCGATGGGCGACGCCGTCGCCCATTTCGAGAAGGCGGTGGAACTGGACGGCCGGTACGCCGACGCGCACTTCAACCTTGCCAACGCGCTGCTGCAAATGGGACGGACGGACCCGGCCATCGCGCACTTCCAGAGGGCGATCGCCCTTCGGCCGGAATTCGCGCAGGCCCGCGCCAACCTGGCCAGCACCCTCCTGCAGGAGGGCCGCCTCGGCGACGCGTCCGCCGAGTTCATGGCGGCCCTGGCGCTCGAGCCCGCCAACGCGCAGGTCCACAACGACCTCGGCGTCGCCCTGATGGAGCAGGGGAAGACGGAGGAGGCCATCGCCCACTACAAGAGGGCTCTCGAGATCAAGCCCGACTTCGCCGGCGCCTGCATCAACCTCGGGAACCTTTCCCTGCGCCGCGGGCGCGCCGCGGAGGCCGAGGCGAACTACGAGCGGGCGCTCGAGATCGACCCCAACGACGCCCGTGTTCGCAACAATCTGGGAATCGCCCTGCTGAAGCAGGGCCTGACGGCCCGGGCCGCAGCCCAGTTCCAGAAGGCCCTCGACATAGACCCCGGCTATGCGGAGGCCAGAAGGAACCTCGCCATCATCTCCGGCCATCCGGGCGGGCCGTGATCCCGGGGGCCCGCGCCCCTCAGAGCTCCGTGTACTTGTCCGAGCGCCCCCTCGCCTTCTCCACCGGATATTTCCGGGCGTTCGCGGCGATCTTTGACTCGATGCTCGCCGCCACGTCGAGGCCTGTGGCGTTCGCAAACTCCAGCGCGTAGATCACGATGTCCGCGAGCTCCTCGGCGATCCTGCCCCGCCTGGCGGGATCGGAGGCGATCTTCCGCGACTCCTCCGGGGTCGCCCAGAGGAAGTGCTCCATGAGCTCGCCGGTCTCGGCGGCCAGCGCCATGCTCAGGTTCTTCGGCGAATGGAACTGCTCCCAGTCGCGCTCCCTGACGAACGCGAGCACTCTCTCCCTCAGTTCAGAGACCGTCGTGGTGGAATCGGATAACGCGGGCATGCGGGGCAACATGCCCGGGAGGCGGCCGGTGCGCAATGCCCGCGGCACGCCTGTCATACCCTTTGAATATACTTGGCACGCGGCATGCAGTGTGCAGTGTGTCCCTCCGTTCCGATGGCCCTGACCCTCAAACATCATCACAGCCTCCGAGGCACTTCGTTCACGAAGGCCGTCGGGTTTGGCTGTGCCGTGATGCGTCAGGTCGCCATTTCCAATTGGAACAAAACGGCCGGCGCGGGCTTCGAGGTCTAGACCCTCCCAACCAAGGAAGACGTTTAGCATACCCGAAGCCCGGAGGCCCAAAGCCCCCAGGGGGCGACTGCCTTTCCCACCATGAACACGAGAAACCGCACCATGAGCACATCCAGCCGTCATCGCAGGGCGTACGAGGCGTCCAACGCCACGTTCCGCCAGCCGAGCTACGACTGCCGTGAGCTCCCTGACGCCGTCAGCATCGTCGTCTATGTACCCGGTGTGGGCGCCTCGGGCGTGGAGATCGAGGCCTACGGACCCGACCTAGTCATCACCGCGCACAAGACACGCTTTGTGCGCGTGAACTGGCAGGCCCTCAACCTCGAGGGATCGCAGCGCGACTATCGTCTGCGCCTGCGGCTCGGCCTGGGCTTTGATTATTCCCAGATGCAGGCCGACATAAGCGACGGCGTGCTCGCCCTGTCGGTGCCCAAGCGCCAGGTCGTCCTTGAACCGGCCGACCGCATGGGTGGCGTCGCCTGAGCCCGCAACCCTCGCGCCCGCGGGTGGCCCCTCCGCTTCGGCGGCGGTCGCCGCCCGCGGGCGCCCGGCCGGCGACCAAAGGGCAAACGGAACTTTTTTTGGCACATTTTTTTTTGACCCGTGTCGAACGCCATACCATGACACCGCACGCGCAAAGTTTTCGAGCGCGGCCGCAGCACCCTGAATCGGCGGCGACCCGCGCAATCCCAAGGGAGGACGCGAGATGGATCCGGCCGATCTTCAGGCCGCCCCCGCTCGAGGTCCAGCCGGCCGCGCAGGACCTGCCCTATTTGGGCACGATCCAGCGCACCGAGCCCTGGGCTCGGTTGCAGCGGTAAAGCACGCTGCCCAAATAGCTAAGGATCAGGCGCGCCTCGCCGTCGAATTTCCACGGCGGATTGACCACGATCACGCCGCATCCCTTCATCCGCCGGGCCTCTGGATCGACCAGCATTTCGGCCGCGAGCGACGGGAGGGCGGCAGACTTCAGCATGTCGAAGAACCCGTCGGCGCGCGCCCTGCCCGTCAGGGGATACCACACCGCGTAGGTTCCCCCTGGCAGTCGGCCGATGCCCTCGCCGAGGGCGTCCGAGATCTCGGACCACTCCCCCTGCTCCTCGAACGGAGGGTCGATGAGCACGAGGGCGCGCTTTTCGGCGGGCGGCAGGCAGGCCCTCAGCGCCCCGTACCCGTCGGCCTCGTGGACCGAGACCCGGCGCTCGTCCTGGAACTGGTCCCGCAGCGCGGCGCATTCCGACGGGTGCTTCTCCCAGAGCTCCAGCCGGTCCTGCGGCCTCGCGCACAGGCGCGCCAGGCGGGGCGAGCCGGGATAGAACCGGGGGCCCGGGGAAAGGTTTCCCTGGCTCCGGTCGTACGCCCTGACGAGCTCCAGGTACCCGGCCACCTCCGGCGGGGCGTCGCCGCGACCCCACAGGAGGCCGATCCCGTCCGGCCACTCCGGCGTCCTGGCCCTTGTGTCCCCCTCCGCGGCCAGCGACAGGTCGTACCTGCCCCTCCCGGCGTGGGTGTCGACGAACACGAATCCCCTCTCCTTGCGCTGGAGCGCGCGGATGAGGCGCACGAGGAGGGCGTGCTTCAGAACGTCCGCAAAGTTGCCCGCGTGGAACGCATGAAGGTAATTCACGCCCTTGGGCTTCTTTCATTGCACCCACCCCGTGCAATACGATAATCCGTGCCCCATGAAACTAATTCCCGCGCTTGTCCCCGTCTGCGCGCTCCTTCTGCCCTGCGCGCTCTCTGCCGAGACCTTCGAAGGCAAGGTGTCCATGAAGATGACATCCCAAGGTTCGAAAGAAGGAAGCCAGTCGGTGGACATGAGCATCAAGGAGGGTTTCATGAGGATGGACATGAACGCCTCGAAGGGCATGGGCGCCGTCATCATGGACTTCAAGAACCAGCAGATGATCATCCTCATGCCGCAGCAGAGGATGTACATGACGCGGCCCATGGCGCAGCCCGGCGCCGCCCAGCGGCCCGATTCGGCGCCGACGCCGCCCCACGCGGACATCCAGGATACGGGGGTCAAGGAGACGATCCTCGGCTACGTGTGCACGAAGTACGTCATGACAAATGCGAACGGAACGGCGGAGATGTGGCTGACCGACCAGCTCGGGGCCTTCGGCGGGCTCTTCCACGGGGGCGGCCCGGGCCAGCGGCCCCAGGCTCCCGAGGCGTGGGAGTCTGCGCTCAAGGGCAAGAACTTCTTCCCCATGCGCGTTGTCTCGAACTCGAAGGGCAAGGAATTCCGTCTCGAGGTCACCTCGGTTGAGAAGACGAGGCTTCCGGACTCCGTGTTCGCGGCGCCCGACGGCTGGCGCCTGCTGGACATCGGCTCGATGATGGGGGGCGCGATGCCCGGGGGATTCCCCGGGGCGCGGCCCTCCGATGGAAGCAACTGAGTGGGTTCCCAACTCATCCGCATCGTATCGGACGTGCACTACGCGGACCGCGGGAGCCGCGTGCGCTCCCTGGGCCAGCTGCGCCCGCTCCTCGAGGGCGCCACCTCGTTCGTGTTCAACGGCGACACCCTTGACACGCGCCCGAACAAGCACGCGCAGCGCACCGAGGAGATGCGCAGGGAGGTGCTCGATTTCTTCGGCTCGTCCGGGACGCCCGTCACCTTCCTGACGGGCAACCACGATCCGGACCTCTCGAGGCTCCATGCGATGGAGTTCGCGGGCGGCCGGGTGCTGGTGACGCACGGCGACGTCCTCTTCGACAGCATCGTCCCCTGGTCGCAGGACGCCGAGGAGATCCGCCGGAAGATCATCGTGGCCCTGGCCTCGATCCCCGAGGGGAAGAGCGGCAAGCTCGAGGACCGGCTGTCGGCCTTCCGGAGCGTGGCCGCCACGATCCCCCAGATCCACCAGTCCGAGAAGGACCCCCTGCGCTACGCGATCCGCCTGGCGGGCGACACCGTCTGGCCGCCCCTGCGCGCCCTCAAGATCCTCAGGGCCTGGCGCGAGGCGCCGGGCAGGGCCGCGGCGCTGGCCCACAGGCACAGGCCGAGGGCCCGCTTCATCGTGATAGGGCACACCCACAAGCCGGGGGTCTGGAGGACCGCGTCGGGCATCGTGGTCGTCAACACGGGCTCGTTCTGCCGGCCCTTCGGCGCCATGGCCACAGAGATATCCGCCGACAGGATTTGGGTCCGGCGGGTCGAGTTCCGGCGGGGCGCGTTTCATCCCGGCTCCAAGGTGGCCGAGTTCCCCCTCCCATGAGCATGGAGTTCGGATGGTGGGTCAGGGATCCGGAGGCCGGGAAGTACCAGGTGAAGGCCGTCGTCCACGGCGGCAACCTCAAGTGGTTCCGCAAGCAGGGCCACTTCACGTCGTGGGAGGACCACGGGCCGAGCGAGGAGGACTGGAGCCGGCTCGTTTCCGAGGCGGAGCGGCGCGTTCCCAGGCGCCTCCTCTCCCCCAAGCAGTTCGAGCACATCAGGAAGCTCAGGGACCAGCGATAGGCCCGTTCAATTCAAGAGAACCCATCCCATGCCCAAAATCGACGTCAACAAGGTCGCCGAGATACTGAAGAGGAACCACATCGATCCCGCCGTTCTGCGCCGGGTCGTCGAGGAGATGAACCTCGCGGTCCAGCCCGACCCCGGCGAAGCCGACCAGCCGCCGCCGGTGAAGAAGCAGTTCATCATCCTCGTGAGCGATCCCGAGGAGACGATGCCCAGGGGCGACCTGACCGGGTGGGTGCTCCAGATTCCCGAGGACCAGAGCCCGGCCTCGGTCCGGGAGCGGCTTTTCAAGGGCGCCTATGACTACAACGCCTCCAAGAAGGGAAGGCTCTATCCTGCCAAGACGGTCGGGGACGCGGTCGAGAACGTCCCCTCCAAGTTCTTCCGGGAGGCCGAGCTGTGGGTCAGGACCAAGACGCCGGTCCTCGTGCTGCGCACCGACAACGAGATCCCCAGGGCCTGAGCGGCCCCGCGCTCACCTGATCCCGAACTTGCCGGGATCAAAGCCCCGGGCCTTGAGCGCCGCGGCCACCGCCCTCATGTCCACGCGCGACCCGGGGCGCACGCCGTGCGCCGCAAACCAGCCCCCCGGCATTTCCAGCGCAAACTGGAGCTCGCTTCGATGCGAAGTGACCGGCCTCTCGTCGAGCGGAAGGAGGTCATAGACCTCGGCGATGACGCCGTCCCTCGTCAGGTAGGCCAGGTTGAGGGCCTCGGGGGTGTTCCTCATCCAGATGCTGAGCACCCGCGGCCTTTCGTACACGAAGATCATCCCCTCGTCCCTGCCCAGGTCCGGGCGCTGCATCAGCCCCCGCATCTGCTCGGACTCAAGGACCGCGACCTGCAGGCTCGCGGCGCTCCCGCCCACGCCGACCGGGAAATGGTCGACCACCGTCTTCTGCTCGGGGGCCGCATCCGAGGTCTTCCCGGACCCGCATCCCGCGATGAACAGCGTCAGGATGGCCGCGGCTGCGGCGGCCAGCCCCGAAGAAACCGGATTTGCATTTTTCACGCATAAGCAGGTTAATGGCCAGCGAGTGGGTTAGACAATCCAAGTCTGTCATATGGCCACCAGAAAAAAACCCGGTATCCTGCTTTATTCCGACACCGCGCGAAGCGCGGACGTCCTCTACTTCGGCGGGGTCGAGGCGCCCGACCCCTTCGTCGCGTTCAGCGTGAGGGGCAAGAAGTTCGCCGTCGTCAGCGCCCTGGAATTCGGCCGCGTCAGGCGCACGTCGGACTTCGACCGGGTGCTGCCCCTGGAGGCCTGCCAGGAGCGGGCGCGCCGGGTGTGGCCCCGCCACAAGGCCGGGCCGGCCCGCGTGGTCGCGCTCCTCGGCCGCGAGCTCGGGGCCGGGCCGTTCACCGTGCCCGAGGACTTTCCGGCCGGCCTCTACCGCGAGCTCCGCGACCTGGGCGTCAGGGTCACGATCTCGAGGGGCCCGCTGTTCCCGCAGAGGGAGATCAAGACGGCCGCCGAGGCCGACGCCCTGCGCGAGGGCAACCGCTGCAGCGCGGCCGGCATCGCGGCCGCCGAGAGGCTCCTCCGGGCCTGCCGGATCCGCGGCGGCCGGCTCCTCCTGGGCGGGCGCGTCCTGACGAGCGAGCGCCTCAAGGTCGCGATAGAGACCGCGTGCATCGAGGCGGGCTCCGTTTCCATGTCCACGATCGCCGCGGGCGGGGACCAGGCCTGCGACCCCCACAACACGGGCTCGGGCCCGCTGCGCCCGAACGAGCTGATCATCGTCGACGTCTTCCCGCGGGTTTCGGCCACGGGCTTCCACGGCGACATGACGCGCACCTTCCTGCGCGGGCGGGCGAGCGACGCGCAGAGGGCCATCGTCGCGGCCGTCCGGGCGGCCCAGCTGAAGGCCCTCGCGACGATCCGGGCCGGCGTCCTGGGAAGCGAGGTTCACCGGAAGGTGTCCGAGACGCTCGTCTCCCGCGGATTCGAGACGAGGAAGACGTCGCGCGGCTCGGTGGGGTTCTTCCACGGCACCGGCCACGGCCTCGGCCTCGAGGTCCACGAGCCCCCGAGGATGAACGCGACGGCGGACTATCCCCTGAAGATGGGCTCCGTCGTGACGGTCGAGCCGGGCCTCTACTATCCGGGCGTGGGCGCGTGCCGCATAGAGGATGTCGTCCAGGTTACGGCCGGCGCCCCGCGCATGCTGTCAAGGTACCCCTACCTCTGGGAGCTCAGGTAGAGCCCCAGCGCCGCCAAAACCCCGCCGCCATGTCCATACCCCTCACAAAGGCAAGGGCGCTTCTGAAGAGGATCGCGGGCCTGCGGATCCTCGTCATCGGCGACGTGATGCTCGACCACTACATCTGGGGGGACGCGACGCGGATCTCGCCCGAGGCGCCCGTTCCGGTGATCGACATCGCCCGCGACACCTGGACGGCGGGGGGCGCGGCCAACGTGGCGATCAACGTCGCCGGGCTCGGGGCCCACTGCACGGTCATCGGCTTCTTCGGAAGCGACGCGAACGGCGCGAGGCTCCGCCAGATCCTGGGCGAGAAGGGCGTCCAAGCCCTGGCCACGCCGGGCGACGGGATGACCATCGTAAAGACGCGCGTGATGGTCCAGCACCAGCAGCTGTGCAGGCTCGACCGCGAGTCGGCCCCGTACGCGTACGCCATAGACCCCGGCCGCTCCGGCGCTCTTCTCGCCCGGGCGATCAAGGCCTGCGACGCGGTGGTCCTTTCGGACTACGCGAAGGGCACCCTCTCGGAGCGGCTCGTCGCGCAGGTCACGAAGCTCGCGCGGGCCGGCAAGAAGTTCATCGCCCTCGACCCGAAGCCGAAGCACCAGATGGCATTCAACGGGCTCGACCTGATCACCCCGAACAAGCGCGAGGCGCTCCAGCTCGCCGGCATCGAGCCGGCGGCCGGCGCCCCGTTCCCCGCCGCGGCCGTGTGCGCGCGGCTCGACGAGCGCTACGGGACCCGGAATCTCGTCGTCACGCTCGGCGAGGACGGGATGCTCCTGAGCTCCGGGGGCAGGGTTCTCAAGACGATTCCGACCGCGGCCCGCGAGATCTACGACGTGTCCGGCGCCGGGGACACGTCCCTGGCGGGCCTCGTGCTCGCGCTCACGTCCGGGGCCGGCCTCGAGGAGGCGGCGCACTTTGCCAACGCGGCTGCGGGCGTCGTCGTCGCGAAGCTCGGGACCGCGACCGTCTCTCCGGAGGAATTGCTCGACCACGTATCGCGCGCGCCGTGAAGCGGGCCCTCTTCCTTGACCGGGACGGGACGCTGATCGTGGACAAGGTCTATCTGGCCGACCCGAAGGGGGTGGAGCTGATCCCGGGCGCGGCCGAGGGACTGGGCAGGGCCCGCGCCCTCGGCTTCAAGCTCTTCCTGTTCACGAACCAGTCGGGAGTCGGCCGTGGGCTCCACACGATCGAGGACGCGCAGCGCGTGAACGCCCGGATGGAGCAGATGCTGGGCCTGCCCGCGCCCGTCTTCGACGGGACGTGCATCGCCCCGGAGGCCCCCGGCCAGCCGTCGCTTTACCGGAAGCCGTCCCCCAGGTTCATCCACGAGATGGTCGCCCAGCACGGCCTGGACCCCGACGGATGCTGGATGGTCGGCGATTCGCCCGCGGACGTCAAAGCGGCGCTGGCCGCGGGGATCCGCGCCGCCGTCGTCCGCACCGGGCGCCAGGCGCCGGAATCGATCCCGGAGGTGGCCCTGGGAAAGGTGCCCGTCTTTGCGGACTTCGGCGCGTTCGCGGCCTCGCTCCCATGAAGCGGCGCCTCGACGAGATCCTCGTCGCGCGCGGGCTGGCCGATTCCCGCACGCAGGCGAAGGCCCTGATCATGTCGGGGCGCGTCTTCCGGGGAACGGAGCGCCTCGACAAGCCGGGCCGCGAGCTCGACGACGACGGCGAGCTGTCCGTCGCCATGCCGCCCCGCTTCGTGAGCCGCGGCGGCGAAAAGCTCGCGGCGGCCCTCGAGCGCTTCGCGGTCGACCTGAAGGGGATGCACGTCCTCGACGTGGGCGCCTCGACGGGGGGCTTCACCGACTGCGCGCTGCAGGCCGGCGCCGCCTCGGTCGCCTGCGTCGACGTGGGCCGCGCGCAGCTCCACGCGAGGCTGAGGGCGGACCCGAGGGTCACCAACATCGAGAAGGTCAACGCCCGCAGCCTGGCGGCCTCCGACCTGCCCCGCCCCGACTTTGACGCGGTCGTGATGGACCTCTCCTTCATCTCTCTCAGGACCGTCATGCCCGCGGTGTGGCCGTTCCTGCGCAGGGGCGGGGTCCTCGTGGCGCTCGTGAAGCCCCAGTTCGAGGCGGGCAAGGCCGAGGCCGACAGGGGCCGGGGCGTGATACGGGACGCCGCGGTCCGGGACGCGGCGCTCGCCTCGGTCCGGGATTTCGCCGTCGCCCGGCTCGCGGGCGCGGAGCTCCAGGGATCGATGGACTCCCCCATCGAGGGCGCGGACGGAAACCGGGAATTCCTGTTGTGCCTCCGGCGTTCCTAGCCAGATTTGGGGTCGCCGCGCCCCCGGGGGCGCCGCAGCCATGAAGCCCATCCGCACGCTCGCCTTCGTCATCAACGCCGACAAGCCCGGGGCCCAGGAGCTCGCCGGGGAGCTTGTCCGGACCGCGCGCGCCAAGGGGGTCAGGCTCAAGCGGACGACCCATTTCCCGCTCCCGCGCGGCTACCTGCGCGGGTGCGACGCCTGCTGCGTGATCGGGGGCGACGGCACGCTGCTCGGGGTGGTGCGCGAGGCCGCCCGCGGGCAGGTCCCCATCATCGGCGTCAACCGGGGCAGCCTCGGGTTCCTGACGACGTTCTCGGAGGAGGAGGCGCGCCTCGGGTTCGACGAGCTCCTGAACGGCTCGTTCCGCGTGGACTACCGCGCCATGCTCGAGTGCTCGGTCGCGGGCGGCCCGCCGGGCCTCGCGCTCAACGACGTCCTCATCAAGGACGTGCTCCTGACGCGGCTCGTTCACCTCGAGGTCTTCGCCGACGGGGAGCTCGTCACCGACTACGTCTGCGACGGGCTCATCTTCTCGACCGCGACCGGCTCCACAGCCTACAACCTCTCCGCCGGCGGCCCCATAATCCACCCGGAGGCCAACGTGATCGCGATGACCCCGATCTGCCCGCACACCCTGACGAACCGCTCGATCATATTCCGCGACAGCGTGAGGCTGCGCGTGCACAACCGCACGGCCGGCACGCGTGTGCTGGTCGGGATCGACGGCATGGGCGGGCTGAAGGCCTCCATCGACGAGGCCATAGACATCTCCATCGCCAAGCTGCGGCTGCCGCTCGCGCAGCAGAAGAGCTACTCCCACTTCGCCGTGATGCGCACGAAGCTCAAGTGGAGCGGCGGCGCCGCGGAGCGCCAGCAGCCCTAGGGCCTCACGACCAGCTGGGTGCGCCTCGCCCCCTGCAGGTGGAGGCGCGCGAACGCCGCCAGGTCCCCGACGGTGACCGCGTCGATGAGCGATGCGTACTGCTTCCAGTGGTTGGCCGGCCTGCCCTGGAGCGCGTCGACGGCCGATTGCATGGCCCTCGCCGAGTTGGTCTGGAGCGCCTTGCTCTGGCCCGCCTTGAGCCGGACCTGGCAGCGGCGCAGCTCCTCGGCCGAGACGTCGCCCGCCTGGACGCGCCCGATCTCGAGTCCGATCTCGCCGAGCACCTCGGACTCCTTGCCGGGCTCGGTCCCGGCGATGAAATAGAACAGGGCCGTGCTCCGGCAGGAAAGGCGGCCCGAGCGGACGAAGTAGGCCAGGCCCTTCTGGTCCCTCACGCGCTCGAAGAGCCTCGACGCCATCCCGCTGAAGAGCTCGTCCGCCACGTCCCCGACGTAGAAGTCCGGGGCGTCGAGCACGGCGCCGGGAAAGCCCTGCAGGACGACGGCCTGCTCGCGCGGCTGCCTCTCTACGAAGTCGCCCGGCTCGGCGGGCCCCTCGAACGGCGCGCCCGGCCCGATCGGGGCCCCCGCGGGGATCCCGAGCAGGAACGCCTCCAGCTTCGGGACCAGGCGGCCCGGATCGAAGTCACCGGCGACCGAAAGCACCACGCCGGGGGCCACGAGCAGGCGCTTCCAGAGGGCCGAGAGGTCGGCGGCCTCGGTGGCGGCCACGCCCTCCTCGTCGCCCTGGGCGCTGATCGCGAACGGGTGCCCGCCGAAGAACCTCCTTCGCAGCATCCTCCTCGCGCACGAGACCACGTCGTCCTGCTCCTCCTTCAGGCCGGCCAGCTGGGCGTCGCGCTCGGTCGCCAGCGTCCCCGGCCTGAAGGCAGCCGCCAGCGCCCCGTCGGCGATGAGCCCGAGCGCGCGTTCCGCGTCGGCCGGCAGCACCTCGGCCGCCATCCCGAGCGTGTTGTCCCCCGAGAACGAGCTGAAAGACCCCCCGACCTCCTCGATCCTGCGGGCCACCTCCGCGGCGCTGCGCGTGCGGGTGTCCTTGGTGAGGAGCGTCGCCAGAAGCGCCGAGCTCCCCCTGCGCCGCGGGGATTCGCTGAGCGGGCCCCCGTGGGCCAGAAGCCTCATGTGGAGGTTGGGAAGGCGCCGGTCCTGCTGGAAGAGGATCCGCGCGCCGTTCGGCAGGCGGATCTCCTCGAAGTCGGGGCGGCCGCCCAAGGACGCGGCGGCGGGCGTCGCCGCGGGGCCCTCGGCCTGCGGCTCGAGCGAGACCGAGGTGAGGCGGCCCGGCGTCAGGTGTTCCCTCAGGGCCCTCCCGAGGTCGGAGGGCCCCACCCTCCCGAGCCGCTCAAAGTACGTGCGGCTGAATTCCAGGTCACCGACGACCACCTCGGCCATCCCGAGTCGCGAGGCCTGGCCGCTCATCGTCTTGCACGTGTTGATCTCGCCGACGACCGACTGCCTGAAGGCCTTCCTCAGCTGCGCCTCCCTGAACGAATTCGGCGCGGCGTGCGCCGAGAGCACGCGCAGGATCGCGGCCTGCGCCTCCTGCCGCCTCCCCGCGTCGCACATGAAGGTGATGCAGAAGAGCCCGCTCGAGCCCGGGTTCCAGCTGGACGCGTCGATCGAGTGGACCAGCTTGGCCTTCTCGCGGATCTCCTGCCAGAGGACCGAGCTCTCGCCGCCCCCGAGCACCAGCGCAAGGAGGTCCAGGACAGGGGCGGAGGGATCCGCGAGGCCGGGGATCGGCCAGGCGAGCGCCGCCCGGACGACCTCGACCTTCTCGTAGCGGTGGAGCTGGCGCGGACCGAGCTGGAGCGGCTCATCCGGAACGAGGACCGGGGCCAGCCGCGACCTCGGGGCCGTCCCGAAGTGGCGCTCGACCACCGCCCTCGCCTCGGTCGCGCCCACGTCGCCCGCGATCACCACCACCATGTTGTTCGGCACGTAGCGCTCGCGGTAATAGGCCAGGAGCGCGCTCCGGTCGGCCGCCGCGAAGACATCGCTGTGCCCGATGATAGGCTGCCGGTACGGGTGCTCCCTGAACGCCGTGCCAAAGAGCGCATCCCACAGCCTGCTGTCCGGGTCGTCGCGGGTCATGGCGATCTCCCGCAGGATCACGTCCTTTTCGCGGACGACCTCGTCCTCGGGGAGCGTCGAGTGCAGCACGGCGTCGGCAAGCACGTCCACGGCGATGTCGAGGCGCTCGCTTGGGAGGTCGATGTAGTAGACCGTCCGGTCGAAAGTCGTATAGGCGTTGATGTACCCCCCGTTCGCCTGGACGGTCGCCGAGATCTCGCGCCCGCTTCGGCGCTGCGTCCCCTTGAAGAGCATGTGCTCGAGGTAGTGCGACAGGCCCGCCCCGAGCTGGGCCCCCTCGTGGATGCTGCCCGTGCGCACCCACACCTGCACCGAGGCGAGCGCCGCCGACCTGTCGGACTTCACCAGAAGCGTCAGGCCGTTCGGCAGCACCGTCCGCTCGACGGGCTCGCGCCAGAACGCGTCCAGAAGGGCGCGGTCCGCCCGCGGTGATTTGGGCCTGGGCATCAGCGTTCTCCCTCAGGCGGACCCGACCGCCTCGGCGGCGGACGCACCCCGGGGGCGCTGCGCGGGCAGGAAGGGCTTAACAAAGACCTCATCGAACTCGTAAAGGTTCGCAAAGTCCTCGCGTCGGTCGTTCTCCGTCTTGCTGAAAGCGTTATAGTCGATGAGGTTAAATACTATGTCGCCAAAGTCCTGGCAGCTGCGCACCCCCCAGGAATTGAGGACGGTCTTTGTCAGTGGGCCAAACTGCTCAAGGGCGTAGACGCGCAGCCCGTCGAGCAGCTCCGGACCCGTGACATGCCGGGACTTGCCGCTGCGGCTGCTGTCCTTCTTGCGTATTTCCTTAACGGTGTGGTCCAGGCCGAGCCGCACGAAATCATAGGCTTTGCGGTCAAATCGGGTGTCCTCCTTGCAGATCAGCGCTACAATCCGTGGAAATTCCGAATCTTGCATGTTTGGGCGCGAAAATTGGCATGTGAGCGTCCCCGGCGCAATACCGCCCTTCAAATGCACCCTATCTGCGCAATCGGGTGCAAGTTGCAAAAGAATCGCTTCTAGGCTCGCAAATGCCCGGGAATCCCCCCAAATTCGGCCTCAACAATGATCGCTTCCACTCAAACGAATCATCCCATTGTCGGAGTCAAGAACGGGAAGGACCAGACTCCGGTCGAGGTTGCCTGTTACAAACTGAAGGAGG
>CAYVKH010000030.1:0-42464 GCA_964451965.1 uncultured Opitutaceae bacterium | reverse complement strand
TCACGTCCTGCGCGAACAGCGCCGAGTCGTAGATGTAGGACCACTGGTCGCCCGTGGGGGCGCCCTCGTCCACGTCGCTCGCGTTCGCGGAGTAACCCTTGGCCCCGGGTACCGACGCGCCGCCACCCCAGCTGTTCCCCTCCAGGGCATAGCCCGGATAGTTGATGAGGCTGGCCGACTGGCTCAGGTCGTAGTCCGAGAACGGCTCGGACGTGAAGTCCTGGTACGCGATCAGGTACGAGAAGCGGAAGTCCCCGCCCGTGATGAGGTCGTTCTCCACCGTGCCCACGTTGAATATGCCGTGGTATTCAAGGCGGTCCTGGATGGACTCCTCGCGCGGCACGTACTCGTCATACCCGTAGGTCTCGTACTTGTTCGAGCGCCCGAGCGAGAAGAGCGCCCGGTTCACAATGAAGGAGTCGCCCGAGAGGGTGAGCGTGCCCTTGAGCTGCGCCTGGAAGAGCTTCGAGCGCGCTGTGTCGTTGGGCCCGATGAGGCCCGCGGTCCTGGCAAGCTTGACCGTGTGGGCCGTGGCCGTGTCCACCGTGGAGAACGTTCCGTCCGGATAGGACCCGTAAGTCCCGACCGGGTCGCCGGGGTTGGCGATGTCGTAGCCGAAATAGGCGTGGTCGCCGCTCGTCACCGGGGACGCGGGGCCCGCAACGTAGGTCCCGTGGTCGATGAACTGCTGGGTCACCCGGTTAACGCCCGTGTTCTCGTTCGTGAAGTCCGAGTACATCTGGAACCAGCCGTCAAACACGAGGTTCTTGGCGGCCTTCCACGACATGGAGGCGTACAGGTCCTGGGTGGAATTATGGAGGTTCTCGTAGTAGCCCATGCCCCAGCGCTCCAGGTAGCTGACCCGGTAGGCGAAATTCGGGGTCAGCGGACCCCCAAAATCCAGCGTGACCTCGGGGTTTGAGTAGGAATGCCCGGGAGTCCAGTAGCCGAGCGTCGCCTCGATCTCCCCGTGGAACGTGTCGAAATACGGCTGCTTCATCACCATGTCGACGTAGCCGCCGGCGCCCTCCCCCTGGGGTCCGTAGACCGCGGAACCCGGGCCCTTGACGATATCCATGGCCTCGACCCCGTTGAAGCTCGGCGGCGTGCTGTTGCGCGAGAACATCGAGATCTGGCCACCCACATAGACCGTGCCCAGGTCGCCGCGTATGAACGGGACCGCCGGAATGCCGTATTGGGCGGCCGAATAGACGCCCGGGGAGAACTGGCCGAAGTCCATCGCGTTCTTCACCATGCGGTCCCTCATCCACGCCTCGTTGACGCTCGATACCGAGCGGGGCAGGTCGATGATGCTGGTGTCGTCGCCCATGACGTCGGCAATCGGGCGGACGGTCGGCAGCACCTGGTCGCTGATCGGCACGTCGCTCACCGTGTATTTTTCCAGCGTCGTCACCCTCTGCTTCTCCGCGGTCGCCGCCGAGCCGACCGGGGCCGGCATTGTCACCGCCGGCGAATCGGCCGGGGGCGGAGTTGACGATTGAGCGCGGAGACCCGAGCAGAGGACGCAGGCGACGCAGAATGCGGCAAGGCTTTTTAGGACAAGTTCCGGGTTCTTCGTTTGCATGATTCCTTAGGTGTTGGTGATACGGTTTGAAGCGGACTAGCACCCCTCGTGCCATGCGCCTATATTAGCGTTCTGAATAGTCAATCATCTCCACATTAATACAGGGAGGGCCGCCCGCCTCCTTCCCGCTAGAGCCCGGCCGGCAGGAAATCGAAGCGCACGATCTTTTCCAGAGGAATCGACTTTGGGATGATCTTCAGCTCGGCGAGGGCGTCGACCTGCTCCTGCATCCTGCGGCGCGTCATCAGCCCGATGCGCTCGCCGAGCTCGGGCCTGCCGGAGATGATGTGCTCGTCGCGCATCGCCTTTATCGAGTACTCCATGAACTCATTCGACATGTTCGGGTTGCGCTTCGCTATGAGCGCCTTTGCCGGCGACGGGTTCCCGTTCATGAAGTCATCCCAGCCGTGGAGCGACGCAGCGATGAAACTGCGCACCTCCTCGGGATGATCGCGCAGGAATCCTTGGGTCGTGAACATGATCCGGTAGGGATCATAGCCGGAATCCGACAGGAGGAGCGTTCTCGGATGGCCCCCGTTCTTGCGGACGTAGTAGGGCTCGTTCGTGACGAAGCACTGCTGGATGAAGGTCTCGTCGGACATGAACTGCGCGATCCCGAAGTTCGACGGGATCTGCCTTAGGTTTATGTGGTATCGCAGCTTAAGGTAATCGATCCAATGCACTCCCGGCACGGCCATGATCGTCCGGTTGTCGAGGTCGGCGAAGGTCTTAACCGAGTCCCCGTCGTGGACCAGGATCGCCTGCGGGTCGTGCTCCATGTAGACGCCGACGATGACAAAGGGCAGTCCCTGGTCCGCGAAGACGATGATGTCGTCGCTCCTTCCCATCGCGATGTCGGCCTGGCCGGACAGCATCAGCTGCGGCACGAGGACGCCGGGGCCCCCGGGGACAATGTCGACGTCGATGCCCGCGTCCCTGTAGAAGCCCCTGGCCGCGGCCTGGTAGAAGCCGCCGTGCTCCGCCTGGGGGTACCAGTCCGTCTTGAAGCGGATCCTGGGGAGCGCGGCGCCCCCGCCGCCTGCCGAAGGGGCCTCGGGCGCCGGTTTCGAGCAGCCGGCCAGCAGGGCCGCGAGGGCCGCCGACAGGAACGCGGTGCGCCTCAGGAGGTCGTGGTTTGTCATCAGGTGTCCGACCGACTGAAGGAATCGTGCCACTTGTGCAGGGCCAGCCAGCTGAGCGCGATGACCCCTGCGACAAAGACGAATCCCATGAGGCAGCCGACCGCCGCGGTGGCGAAGAGGGCGCCCATCTGAAACTGGGAGCTGTAGATGATGGTGAGGAACCCGAGGCCGCCCTGCCCCCCCGCGGAATTGCCGGCGATGTAGTCGCCCACGATCGCCCCTATCGGCGCGAGCGTGGCGCCGATGCGCAGGCCCGTGAAGAAATACGGGAGCGCCGCCGGCACCCGCAGGAGGAACACCTCCTGCCACTTCGTCGCCTTGCACATGCGGAAGAAGTCCACGAGGTTCTGGTCGGTCGATATGAGGCCCTGGGTCGTGTTCACGACCATGGGGAAGAAGCAGATCAGGAACGTGATGATCGTGACGCTTTTCAGGCCCGGGCCCACCCAAAGCACGAGAATCGGGGCGATCACAATGATCGGCGTCATCTGGAGCATCATCAGGTACGGGTAGAAGCTCGCGCGCACGAGCGCGGATAGGGAGAGGAAGAGCGCGAGCCCGAAGCTCAGGAACACGGCCGCCCCGAACCCGAGGACGGCGCCGCTTCCCGTGGAGATCGCGGCGCTCCACAGGGTGGGCCCCTTCTCGACGAAGGCCTGCGCCACCTCGCGCGGGGACGGCAGCAGGAACCGGTGGTCGGCGCTCAGCCCGAGGCAGATGGCGTACCAGGCGAGGATCATGCCGACGCCGGTGGCGACCGGCAGGAGGTTCCTGACGAACCAGGGAAGCCTGAAGCCTGTGCCCGGGGCGCTCATCCTTTGAGGCGCTCGACCGAGCGCAGGATCTTCGAGACCTCCGCGACCAGCCTCTGGTAGGGCTCGGACTCGCGGGTCTCCTCCGTCCTCGGATAGGGGAAGTCCACCCTGATCTCGTCGTGGAGCCGGCCCGGGTTCGCCGAGAAGACCAGGATCCGGTTCGAGAGGAAGACCGCCTCGGCGACCGAGTGGGTCACGAAGAAGGCCGTCCAGGCGAGCTGCTGGCGTATCGCCAGGAGCTCCTCGTTCATGTGGTCCCGCGTCATCTCGTCCAGGGCCCCGAAGGGCTCGTCCAGGAGGAGTATCCTCGGCGAGACGCTGAGGGCCCGGGCAATCGAGACGCGCATCTTCTGGCCGCCGGAAAGCTGCCGCGGGTAGGAGTCCATCCTGTCCGCGAGCCGCACCAGCTCGAGCGACCGCCTTGCGATCTCGGTGCGCGACTTGGCCTCCGACCTGTGGAGCCGCATCGGCACCTCCACGTTCTGGGAGACGGTGAGCCAGGGGAGGAGCGTCGGCTCCTGGAACACGAAGGCGAGCTTCTCCACCGCCTTCGACGGCTCGAGCCCGTCGACGACGATCCCGCCCGCCGTGACCGGGTTGAGGCCCGAGATCAGCTTGAGGATCGTGGACTTCCCGCATCCGCTCGGTCCGATCAGCGTGATGAAGTCGCCCCTCTCGGCCGAGAAGCTGACCCTGTCGAGGACGAGGGGGCCGTCGCCGTAGCGCTTCTCGACGCCCCTCAGCTCGACGATGGGCGGCTGGGCCTCCGGCCTCATGGGACGGCGGGCTCCCGCGCAAAGGGATTGACCGGGTAGGTCTTCATCTTGCCCGGGTTGAGGAGCGCGGCCGGGTCGACCTCCGCCTTGAACGCGCGCTTGTCGGCTATGTTCGGGTGCCGGCCCCCCTCCTCCAGGTGCACGGTGTGGGGGTTGGCTATGTAGACGCCGATCTCCTCGCAGACGCGGATGATCTCGGCCAGCCGGTCCTCAGACTTGAAGAACACGAGCGGGATCCCGCCCACGACGACCTCGTCCGCGTTGTTGATGACCGCGTTTCCCCTCATCATCTTGGCGTTGCCCGCGGTCCATTCGAGGTGGAAGAGGATCTCGCCGGGAAAGCGCCTCCGGAGCTCGCCGAACTGCTCGCGGAAGTTGGTCCCGAATCCCGCCTGGATGTAGGTGATCGAGGGATCCGTCTTGATCGCCCATAGCGTCGTGTGGTTCCAGGTGTAGTCCGTGAGGAGCGGCGGCTTCGGCGGGTCCGTGAGCGGCTTGCGGTAGACGCAGTCGATCCCGGCGGCCGCGGCGCTCGCGACGGCCTCGTCCGCCTGGGCCTGGTCTATCAGCAGGAACGAGATGGAGTCGCCGGGGCGAAGGTGCTTCGCGAGCGGCCTGAAGTACGAGGGGATGGGCCACTCGAACTGCGTCACGAGCCGCTTGCGCCAGTCGAGGCGGCGGGAGGCGCCGTCCGTCCACCCGAGCAGCCTGTCCCAGTCGGCGGCGCTCAGGATCAGCTGGTCGTAGTCCACCTTCGGCCCGAGCCTCATCTCGACCTCCACCAGGAGCCCGGTCGTCCCGTAGGTGTGGAGCGCCTTGAGGCTCTCGGCCTCCTCGAGCCGCACGAGCCGGGGCGTCTCCTCGCAGGTCAGCATCGTGAGGGACTTGATGTTGCCGGGCGCGTTTATCCCGCCCCATGTGATCGACCCTATCCCGCCCGAGCCACCGCAAAGGAAGCCGCCCATCGTGCTCTTCACCCAGGTCGAGGGCATGCAGCGCAGCTCCCAGCCGGCCTTGCGCGCCTCGGCCTCGATCGAGCCGAGCCGGGCGCCCGCCTCCACGCGGGCCACGCCGCCGTCGACCGAGAGGATCCGGTCCATCCTTGAGAAGTCGATGACGACGCCCCCGTAAAGGGGCACGCACTGCCCGTAGTTGCCGGTGCCCGCCCCGCGGGGCACCACCGGGGCGCGGGCGCGCCAGCAGGCGGAGACCACGGAGCGGAGCTCGTCCAGGCTTCCGGGGCGCACCGCCACGTCGGCCCGCTTCTCCTCCAGCTGGCGCCTGAGCACCGGCGAATACCAGTAGAAGTCCTTCGAGAGCGCCGCGAGCGTGTCGCCGGAGTCGACCACGTTGTCCGCGCCGACAATGGCGCGGAGCGCTTCCTTCAGTTCTTCAATGCGGACGATCATCGGAGGCAGGGAGAAAAACCCGGGTTGGGCAGCGAGGGGTCGTTTTGTTCCCTGGATTTGTCAACTAGGTCTTTGAGCCTCATTCGCGCCAAGTTTGGCGGCGCCTATCGCGAAGCATAGGCAACGAGCGCCTTCGTCCACCTCTTTTTGATGATTCCCCGGAGGACCTTGGCGTCCGCCCAGCTGTTGGGCAGCCGGGCCAGGTTGTACCCTCCGCGCACCGGGCCCATCTCGGGGCACGCAAAGAGCTCCCGGCCCTCCTGGCCGACGGCGAGCCATGTCTCCAGGGTCTTGTCGAGCACGGGAAGCCATTGCCTGAACTCCGCGGACAGCCCGCCGGAGCCGTTGGTCACCGGGACCTGGCAGTGGTGGCCGTTGAAGGGGCGGAAGTGGAACTGGCTGGCATGCTGGATGAGTTTCGGATCGACGATGAGGCGCCTCCAATACGGCGGGGCAAGGTGCTTCACGACCGAAATATGGGAAAGGTCCCAGGTCATGGGCATGAGCCGGCCGGTCGCCCTTTTGAACCCCGCGGCGATGGCGTAGGTCTTCTCGGGCGTCTCGGTGCATGTGTCGCGGTGAACCTCGATGTCGCACGGCACGCCGAGGCTTTCCCCATCCTGGACGATGCGGACGGCCAAGCGCACGGCCGAATCCACCGGAGTGTCGTGGTCGCCGAGCTGTACGTTGATGCGGAGGGCGCCGCCGTCCCTGTTCATGCGAATCTTCGGGCGAAATTCGGCGGGCTTGGACGACGAGATGTACCCGATGGTGACGAGCCCGTGCCTTGCGGCGAGCCGGCCCTGTTCCCTGTCGAGCGCAGACGTGAAGCCGTCGAAGCCCGCCTCCTTGACGGCGGCGATCTTCCTCTCGAGCGGCCATTCCCTCGCGGGGCTCGGGTAGTCCCAAAGCGACCAGAGGTTGGCGATGATGCGGAGGCGGGGCGGGGCGGCCCGTGGCGATGGGGTCTTCATGGGGCGATGGAGAAGGTCATGCGGCGCAACGTTGCATCGCCGCTGCCCATCGGGACCAGGGCAACCGATTCTGGTTTCATGGTGTCCAGGTTCAACAGGGTGCCCTCAAGGAGCGAGGGCGGAGAATCCCACGGGTACCTTGCATCGGCCTTCGGATTGGGCACGAGCACCAGGGCGGGGGCGGACGGGGCGCCGGTCGGCTTCGCGAGCGCGAAGCGGACCTGGCCCCAGGTCACGGGGGAAACCGTGTAGTCGTGATATCCCGGAAGAGGATAGTCCTTGATGGCGTTCCTGATCCCCGGGATTCCCATGGCGTAGAACAGCGGGCCGCGCCTGAGGTAGAACTCGCCGTTGTTCGCGGGGACGGGCCGCACCTCCGCCCTGAAGGAGAGCGCGACCGCGTCGCCCTTCCGCCATTTCTTGCCGACCAGGAGCCAGTCGCCCGCGCGGTGGATCTCGGCATCCGGGCACTTCGCTTCGACGCCGGTGGCCCACGATGGGACCCGGATATGGAGGTAGAAATCCAGCGGCGCGTCCGGTTCGACCCGGACAAGGACGGAGTCGGAGAAGGGAAAGCTCGTCTCCTCGGCCAGGCGGACCCCGACGTCGCCGACCGTCGTGCGCACGTCGCAGGGCCCGTAGAGGACCAGCGCGAGGCCGTCCGGGGCGCGCATCCACATGTTCCGTACGAAGATCGGCCCGATCTGCGTGAAATTCGGCGGGCAGCAGTTGGCCACGTCCTCGTGGGCCGGGGAGAAGAGGCACCGGTTCATGATGGCGCCGTCGATCTTGTAGATGTTGTCCGTGGTCACGTAGTCCATGGCCTTGCCGTCCGGGAAGCGCGAGCCCTGCACCGAGTTGTAGTAGGTGGTCTCGGCCCGCTCGGCCAGGGAGGCCCGGCCGGTCTTCTGCGCCGCGCTTAGGAGCGAGGTCATCCACTCCTTCTCGCCGCAGCCCTCATACCCGCCCAGGTCCGGGTCCGCCGGCTTGTTGGCGATCATCTCGTTGGACACGGGTCCGCCCGTTGGGGACACGTGCGGCCAGCACTTGGCGAGCGCCTCCTCGCCGGCGGCGAGCAGAGTCGGGTCCCCGGTGACGTACCCCGCCCAGATCGGCACGCGGAGGGCCTCATAGGTGGTGGCGCCGTGGCCCATGAGCGGGTGGTCCCCGGACAGGAGGACGGGGAGCGCGATGTCGGTCCTCACGTCCCGCGAGTAGTCCCTGTAAAGATAGACCCCGAAGTCGCGGTAGGCCCTGTCGCCCGTCAGGTCGTAGAGCCGCTCGAGGACGTCGACATACATCAGGTTGTGGTCCATGGTGCCGGGGCCGTACGGGTCCTTGATGCCCTCGCCGTAGTGGCTCATGGTCAGGCGGACCGAGCGTTCCACGGCTTTGAGCACCTCGGGCTTGCCCGTCGCCTCGTAGTAGGCGATCAGCCCGCGCAGGATGCACGTCTGGGTCCACAGCTCGCCGTTGTCGATGTTGCCCGCCGGGAAGCGAAGGGTGGGCCCGTAGATCCCCATGTAGCCATCCGGATCCTGCGTCGCGAGGAGCGCGGCAACCCGCGTGTCGGCCTTCGCCCTGAGGTCGGTGTCGCCCGATAGGATCGACATCATGGTGTTGCCGCTGCGCCAGTTGCCCTCGGTCTCGCCCTTCCACCACATGCCCTCGGCGCCGCCCCAGCTCCCGCCGCCCGCGTTCTGGTAATGTTCAGGCGTGTTGCGGTTCACCCCGAAGATATTGGACCCGCAGGTCATGGGGGCGATCTCGGGCAGGTGCCCGGCGAAGCCGTCCCTGAGATCGCGGATCATCTGCTCCCGGATCCAGCCGGCGGGCATGACCTCCCCGAAGCGCAGAAGCCGGAACTGGGGCTCGACCGCGTATTCTGATATGGGCCGGGTTCCAGAATCCGGCGTGGTCCGGGCGGACGATGGTTCCGCGGGGCAGCCCGGGCCCATCAGGAGCCCGCAGACGAGGAGCATGTTCTTGCTTGAAACGAAATGGCGCGGGGTGGTTTTCATTTTTGGCGGCGGTGTCCTTGCTGAGATGTTGAGGGAAATTGGCGTCCGGGTCCACGCCGGGTCAGAACTCGTCGTACGCGACCTGTTCGGGCGATACCCCTATCTCGGCCAGCACCTTGCTGCAGGCTTTGATCATCATAGGCGGGCCGCAGAGGCGGAATTCAACCCCCTCGGGTTGGGGTGCTGGCTCAGGTGCTGGCCCCGGACCGCCTCATAGATATCAGGTCCTGGCGAGAAGGTGGGGGCGTTCGTTGCGGCGCCCGGCATGTGATCCCGCCTCACCACCAGGATCGTCCGATGTAGGCGGGCTTCGGGATGCTCCAGCCGGGCGTGGCGGGCGCAATCCTGGCCAGCGCGTCGACCAGCAGCGGCGAATCGCCGGGAGGATCCCCGAAGTCCGGGACCGCCATCAGCTCGCCGTCGCGCCTTGCTGATTCATGGGCGACCATACCGGGAATATTGTAGCGGGCCGCCGCCCAGACATGGTTGGGCGGGAGCATGCCCGTCGTGCAGGCGCGCACGAAGTCGTCGACCAGGAAAAGATGGGACCCGTGGTGCCCGGTGGGGAGGACAGCCAGCTCGTGGGGCAGCCGCCAGGTCGGGTGCACCGGCGCCATGCCCGAGTGAAAATCGTGCTGGGTCCCGTCCCGGGGCTCTTCGGCCGCGCCTCCGTTGACGGGATCGACGCGCCTGCAGCGAAGGAGGTCGTTCAGGGGGGTTATCTCGCGCGCACGGTTCACCCAGACGTCGCCCTCCGGCTGCTCCTCAAAGCACCCCTCGGTGCCGAACAGGCTCAGCCTCACGGAGCGTCCGCCCCAGTGGCCGACGCGGCGAAGTTCATTGATGCGCGCCGAGCCCCCGTCGCTCGTGCGGAAGAGGGCGGTCTCGTTGCTGAACTCGTTGTCCCACTTGTTGAGGCCGTTGCCGAAGATGCCGTCCCCGCTCTTGTCCACCTGGCCGAAGCAGGACACGCGCGTCATGTGGGCCCCCGTGACGCTAACGATCATGCTCATCGTATGTGTTGGGTAGAGCATCGGCGGAACACCCGCCGTCCGCTTCCAGTCCGGGCCGCCGCTGTACTGGTAGGCCTGGTAGAAGCCATGCGACATGTCGTGCATGTACTCGCCCTCGCCGTAGACGAAGCGGCCGAATTTGCCCTGCCTCCACATCTCCCTGCAGAAAATGGTCGACGGGTAGTAGTAGCTCGTCTCCCCGAGCATGTAGGTGAGCCCCGTCCGCCTCACGGTCTCCACGAGCTCGCCCACCTCATCGATGCTCATGCCCGCGGGGACAGAGGAATAGACGTGCTTGCCGGCCTTCAGCGCGGCGATGGCCTGCTGCGCGTGCATCCAGCGCTGCGTGAAGATGGCAACCGCGTCGCAGTCGCTCGCAACGAGCTCCTCGAGCGAGCCATGGGTCTCCGTGACGCCGGCGGCCGCGGCCTCGCGTAGCCGCCGCTCGGGAATCAATTCCGCGATGGAGATGCCGCGCACCTGCGGATGCGCCTTGAAGAGCGGAATGAACGCCCGGGCAAAGCTGCCTGCGCCGAGAATGCCGATCTTAATGGACTTCATGGGTGGGGCCGCTTTCGGGAAACGTGAGCATCACCGCGAGTATAGGTCGATTCCCGCGCAGCTGCCTCCTAGGGAAGACCGAAGGTCTCCAGAAAAATAAGGTCGTTATCGCCGTGTTACGTCTGCGCGTCGGCGTCGGGCGGCGACCAGACCTATCTTTCCCCGGGGGAGACCTCGGGCGGAAGGTAGTCGAAGCTGACGAACCTATCGAGCGGCATCGGGGCGTCGAGGACGCCCAGATCCACAAGCGTCTGAAGCAGGGCCGTCATGCGCTGGGGCGTGAGGAGCCCCATGCGCTCTCCCCTGGCCGGATCGCCCTCCACCAGGTGGTAGCGCTTCATCGTGGCGATGGAATAGTCCATCAGCGCCGGGGTCTGCATGGGGTTCTCCGCCTGGATGAGGGCCCGCGCCTCGCCGGCGTCGCCGTTCATGTATTCCTTGTAGCCGCGGATCGTGGCCGCCACGAACGCCCGCACGGCCTCGGGATGGCTCTCCGCGAAGGACCGATTCGTGAAGATCACCCTGTAGGGATCGTAACCCCCGCTCGCGATGAGAAGCGCGCGCGTCCTTACGCCGTGAAGTTCGGCGAGATAGGGCTCGTTCGTGATGAAGCACTGCTGCATGAAGTCGCGGTCGGCCATGAAGCGGGCTATGCCGTAATCCATCGGGATGATGCTGAATCTGACGCCATAGTGCTTCTGCACGAACGCGATCCAGTTGGCGCCGGGACCGCTCATCACGGACCTCCCGTCGAGGTCTCGGAAGGACTTCACCGGGCTGTCCTCGTGCATCATGATCGCCTGGGGATCGTGCTGCATCTGGGCGCAGACGATCACGAGAGGCAGGCCCTGGCGCACCGCGAGTATGACGTCGTCGCAGCGCCCCATCGCGAATTCCATTCGACCGGTGCCGACCGTGGGAAGCGGGAATGAGCCGGGGCCGCCTGGCGCGATTGTCACGTCGAGTCCAGCGTCCCGATAGTAGTTCTTCACGAGCGCCTGAAAATGGCCCCCGTGCTCCGGAGTAGGATACCAGTCGAGCTGGAATCCGACCTTCAGCAGCGGCCTTCCCGATCCGGAGTTCCCCTCGGCGACCGGCTTGCCGGCTTCGGCCTGGCGGCTGCATCCCGCCGCGCAGGCGGCTCCGAGAAGCAGGGAGCACAGCCAAAGGCGCGCAGAAGGATTGGGAATCATGGGTGGAGCGGGCCTGCAACTGGAAGGCCGGGCGCCCGCTCGTGACTCGAATTGAATTCCGGAGGCGGTTGCAAGAAAATCCAGCCCGCGCCGTGAATGGGCGCCGCGATGCCGGGCGCAGGTTCCGCGCGGACCGGATCCTCCCGCGGCGGACTCGCCGTGCGATCGCCCCCGGGCGTGGGAATCCGCCCGCTTCCGCCGCCGGCGGGCCACAATTTCGTTTGCTTTCCGCAGTCGATCGTGGCCTTGCTCGCGGGCCGTCACCTCCCTCGAGATTCATTTGTGCACCTCCTCCGTCGAGCCCGCATCCCGTTGGCATGCCTTCCGGCGCCGCTCAACCTGCCGACCGAGTCGGCGGACGGGGCCCTGGAGCCCTGGCGTGAATGCGATGTCCTGGTCGACGGCGACCGCATCGCCGCCGTGCGGGACTCCGCGGCGCCCTCACGACGCGACGAGCCCGGCGTCCGCGTGACGGACCTCGGGGGCGTCCTGGTCTTCCCGGGTCTCCTGGAGGTCCACACCCACCTCGACAAGTGCCACACGTGGGACCGCGCCCCTGGCGTGCACAGCGACTTCTGGGAGTCCAATGCCGTCCTGGCGGCCGACAGCGTCCACTGGACCGAGGAGGACGTCTACCGCCGCGCGGACTTCGCCCTGCGGACCGCATGGGCGCACGGCACCTGCGCGCTCCGCACCCATCTAGACACCAATCGCGGGACCGGGGTCGGCGCGCATGCCGCCCTGTCGCGCCTCCGCGCCGAATGGGCCGGCCGGATACGGATCCAGACCGTGAGCCTTTTCAGCTTCGCCAGCTTCTTCGGCGGCGGCGCCGACCATATCGTCAGCCTCACGGCCAAGCACGGGGCGACGGCCTTTGGGGGGTTTCCCCAGCCCAATCCCGACCTCCCGCGCCAGCTCGACAGCATCATGTCCGCGGCGCGCGAGCTCGGCATCGGCCTCGACCTGCACGTCGACGAGAGCGGCCTGGTCGAGGCGGAATGCCTTCGGGCCACCGCGGAGGCGGTCCTGCGCAACCAGTTCCCCCACCCCGTGGCCTGCGGGCACAACTGCTCCCTCTCGGTCCAGCCCCCGGAGCGCGCTCGCGAGACCATCGCGCTCGTGAAGGAGGCCCGGATCGGGATCGTTTCGCTTCCGCTCACCAACCTCCATCTGCAGGGCCGGTCCCGCGCCCCGGCGCCGCCCGGAGCCAAGTTCGGCGCGCCCCGCACGCCGCAATGGAGGGGCCTGACCCTGCTTCACGAGTTCATCGACGCCGGCGTGACGGTCGCCTGCGGCGGCGACAATGTCCGAGACGCGTTCATCGGATGGGGCGACTTCGACCCCGTCGAGGTGTATGTCGAGAGTGTCCGGATCGCCCAACTGGATTCACGCTTGGCCTTCTCCCCCTCGGTGGTCACGACGGGCCCTGCCGCCATCATGGGTCTTCCGGGCTACGGCCTCGTCGCGCCCGGGTCGCCGGCCGACCTGGTCGTCTTCTCCGTGCGAGGGCTCTATGCGCTCCTTGCGCGCCCGTCGACCCCGCGGCGATTCATCCACGGCGAGGCCTTTCGCGAGACACCCCTTCCCGATTACGACGAACAGGCCTCGTGGCCAAGGGGCTGACCAGGGCCGCCGCGGCCGGATCAGGACTCCACCCGGCGGCGGAAGGCCTGGGGCGTGGTCTTCACCTGGCGCACGAACGCGGCGTAGAACGAGCTCTGCGAGCTGAAGCCGCTCGCGAGTGCGACGTCGATCACCTTGTCGTCCGTCGTGAGCAGGAGCCTCTGGGCGTGGGTTATCCGGTATTGGAGGAGATAGTCCCTGATGGTGACGCCGCAGTGGCGCCGAAAGAGGGGCATGGCGTAGTTGGGATGCACGTTCGCAGCCTTGGCTATCTCCGCGACGGTGAGGTTCTCCTGGAACCTCTCGGCCATGCACTTAGCCATCCGCTCAACCCTTTGCAGCCCAATCGTGGACTCGCCCTCGCCCCAGCGCGTGGCGGCGTCGGCCGCCTTCGAGTACGACTGGTCGGCGAGCCAGAGGAAGCACGCCTCGAGCTCGAGGAGGAGGCGCCTCTGCTGGGGACGCGTGGGGTGGCGCAGCTCCTTCACCCAGGCGCGCAGCTGGAAGCGGTCCCCGAAGCTCGGGGGCGCGAACCACCAGTTCCCCTCCATAAGCTCCCGGACAAAGCGATCGGGCAGCCCCCACGCCCATACCCACGACAGCGGGACGGTGATCCACGCCATCTCGGTGCCGGGATCCACCTGGATGAGGCTGTGCGGCGTCGATCCCCAGAACAGCGCCAGGCGCCTCGCCTCGAGGCGGCGCATCGTGCCCCGGTGCAGATAGGTGACGCCCCCCCTGAAGACGTAGTTGAGCTCCACCTCGTGGTGATGATGTATCAACCCCATGGGCTTGGGGCGGCTCAGCAGCCGGGCATTCAGGCCGAAGGTCTGGAAGCGGACGTCGGTCATACCCTTATTTCTCAGGAACCATGGCCTTCGACGTCCGCAAATCAAACGGCAAATCCGCCCCGGCAACCGAATGGCCGCGGACCCCTGCAGGACGCGGGAGTGCGCGCAGGAGGAGCCGAGCGGGGGTTTGACCTTATTTTCTAGGAGGCCTTTTCCAAGCGGCAGGAGGCACGGCGCCAGGAATCCGCCTATACTCCGCGCCACGCTCCCAATCCGGAGGAGCGCCAGCACAATGAAATCAACGACATCTGCCCGTCGGGTGGCGAACGCCAGACCGGGGCCGTCGTTCCATATTTCGGACACCGTGCACAAGGCCCGCAATGCTCATGCCCCGCAGCGTGAAAGGTCCATCGGCCCGGCAGAGGCAGCAATCCAGACAAACCAATGAACACGACCACCACCAAGCTGATACGTGTTAGTTTCGCGATGGCCTGCGCGCTCGGAAGCCTCGCCATCGGGGTCCGCGCGCAAACGTCGACGCCCCCCCCTGCCACGGATGGGACCGCGGCCCCGACGACCACCAAGGTCACCAAGCTCGAGAAGTTCGTCGTCAGCGACGTCCCGATCGAGGACCAGGTGCTCCCGACGGTCCGCCCCCTGGGCGACGTCATGGGCGACGACAGGAACATCCTCGACATCCCGCGCTCGGTCTCGTCGGTCAACACGGCGCTGATGGAGGACCGCATGGTGAAGAACGCCATGGACCTGGGGCAGTTTTCGCCGGGCGTCTATTCCGCGGCGCAGTACGGCATCCCCTCCGTCCCGTTCATCCGCGGCGACCTCTCGCAGATCTACATGGGCGGGCAGCAGGTGCCGTTCTCGCGCAACTCGACCCCGCCGAGCTTCAACGGCGTCGACGCGTTCAACATCGTCAAGGGCCCGGGGTCGGCCGTCTACGGGCCGCAGACCGAGGGCTCCGGCGGCTACGTGGACTTCGTGATGAAGCAGCCATACTTCGACCACCAGCGCACGGACGTCGACGCCACGTTCGGGACGTGGGCGAGCGGCCACTCGTACTCCAACCCGGAGTTCACGATCGACACCGGAGGCCCGATCAACAGCAAGCTCGCCTACCGAGTGAGCTACCTGAGCCGCTACGGCATGGGGTACTACCTGAACGACCACGACCAGACGCAGGACGTCTATGCCGCGCTCACCTACCTGCCGACAAACAAGCTGACGGTTGACGCCTGGGTTCAGGTCTACGAGGACCGGACGAACGAGATCGCCGGCGTCAGCCGCGTGACCGAGGACTTCATCAAGAACGGGAACTACATCGCGGGTCCCGCCGTGCCGACGACAACCGGCCCGACGGCCTATTTCGGATATGACATCATCACGTTCCCGAACCCGCCTCCCTTCACCTTTGGCAGCGTTGCGGACGGATCGTTCGCGATCGTGAACCCTGCCACGGCCCACACGGTGAAGCTCCCGACGGATGTGGCGCTCATCAACCCGTCCGACGTGGCTAGGGCGTTCACCGCCCAGGGCCAGATCAAGGCAACCCTGGAGCTCAGCCCCGATTCGTCCCTGGTCGACCGGTTTTTCTTCAGCTCAGGCCATTCCAACAAGTCGGAGGAGGTGGGCTACAGCGAGTACGTGCCCCGGGACATCTCGGTTCAGGACAGGCTGGAGTACCGCGACAAGTTCAGGGTCTCGTCCTTTGACAACAGCATCATCACGGGCGTCGACTTCAAGTACATGGCCCTGACCTCCTACCAGGACTACCAGACCGAGCCGGTGGGCTTTTACGACCTGTCGCAGCCCCTCTCGCAGATCATGTATCCGGGCTACGCCTATGAGGGGAACACCTGGGGCGGCGGCCTGCAGGTCCCCGGGACCAAGGGCTACAGCGCGGCGCCCGGCACCGTCGCCAATGTTCAGGAGACCGAATGGGACAACGCGGTGTTCTTCCAGGACGACATCAAGCTGACGCAGAAGATCACGCTCACCGCCGGCTACCGGGTCGACAACATCTCCGTCCATGGGAAGAACCCGCCGTTCGTCCAGTACGGCTACTACAACAGCTTCTTCACCTATATCCCGCTCGCGACGCCGGTCTATATTCCCGCAGGGGGGTCGTCCGCGACCTACACGGGCTATGACCACAGCAGGAGCGTCGTCGACCAGTCGTTCTTCTTCAGCGCGACCTACAAGCCGAACGAGGACACGACGTTTTACGCCACGTACGACCACGTCGACGCCGTCCTTGGGTCGTCGAACTTCGGCGGCGTCGATGCCCAGTACCTGGACCAGACGCTGAGCACGAAGAGCACGCTCTACGAGGTCGGCTTCAAGCAGAGCCTCCTGAAGAACACGCTCTATTTCGCCGCCGACGTGTTCCAGCAGCTCAAGTACGGATCCCAAATCACAGGCGGGAAGTTCCCGATCAAGGACAACGGGATCGAGCTGGAGGCCGTGTACCAGCCCAACAAGGCGTGGAACTTCAACGCAAACCTCACGTTCCAGGATGCCACCGCGTTCGGTGTCTTCTTCCAGTCCTACGGCAACTACCTCGACTCATTCTCGACGACGACGCCCGTCGACGGCACCGTTGGCACGAGCAAGGGCGGGCCGAACTTCACGCTGTACTTCCCGCCCGGAGGGCGGATGCGCGCCCCCGGCATCCCGCAGCTCCAGATCAACGGGTTCTTCGAGTACACGTCCCCCAGCGGCTGGGGGGTCGGCGCCGGGCCCCAGTACATCGGCAAGGGCTACGCGAACGACCAGGACACGCTCTACATCCCCGCGGAGATCGAGGTCGACGGGTACGTCTTCTACGGGAAGAGGAGCTGGGACGTCAGGGTCAACGTGAACAACGTGCTCAACGCGAGGCTGCTCGACCCGATCGACGTGAGCTATGCCGGCAACAGCCTCATCTTCGTGCGCCCGCCGATCAGGGCTTCCGTTACCCTGCGGCTGCACTACTGAGCTAGCCAATCCGGCCGTTGGGCCCCACGATTCACGGCAGGCTGCGGTCCGCGCCCGGGTTGCAGCCTGTTTCGCCGTCACGACCTGCCCCAATGATTAGGCCATTCGACAACAACCTGCCGCGGAGGCTTCGCTTCGGCAGGGGCGTCAGCGGGGAGCTCCCGGCGGAGCTGCGCCGCATGGGCTGCTCGAGGCCGTTCTTCATCACCGACGCCGGCGTTCGCTCCGCAGGGCTGGTCGCGCGAGTGACCGGGCCTCTCGACCGCGAGGGGCTGCAGAGTTCGGTCTTCGACGGGACCGAGCCCGAGCCCCCGTTCCGGTGCGTCGCCGACGCCCTTTCCTCGGTGCGGAACACCTTCCATGCGGACGTCGTCGTCGCGCTTGGCGGCGGCAGCGTCATGGACACCGCGAAACTCGTGGCGGCAACCCTCCTGGATGGACGCGAGGCGGCGCTCCTCGCCGGAATCGGCAAGGTCGGCCGCAGGCCGCTGCCCCTCGTGTGCCTGCCGACGACCTCGGGCACGGGGTCCGAGGCCACGCCCGTCGCCATCTTCACCGACCCGGCCACAGGGAACAAGGTCGGGGTCGTGGACCCGTGCCTCGTCCCGGACGTGGTGCTGCTGGACCCGGAGCTGACCGACGGCCTGCCGCCGCTCCCGACCGCGGCGGCCGGCATGGACGCCCTCGTCCACGCCCTGGAGGCCTTCATCGCGCACACGGCGACCCCCCTCGCCCGGGGACTGGCGCTCGAGGCGGCTCGGAGGATCGGCCCGGCGCTCCCCGCGGTGTGCCGCAACGGGGGAGACGCACCGGCGCGGGACGCCATGCTGCTAGGCGCCAACCTCGCCGGCCTCGCCTTTGCGAACTCGTCGTGCTGCGCCGTCCACGCGCTGGCCCTGCCGCTGGGCGGTCGTTTCCACATCGTTCACGGCGTCGTCACGGGGTGCCTCGCGGCGGAGACCATGCGCCACAATCTGCCCGCAATCAGGGAGGACGTCGTGGTGTTCGCAGGCGCCCTCGGGTGGGAGTCCACCGACCCCGACCGCTTTCCCGGCCAGCTAGCCGCCCTCGCCGACTCGATCGGCCTGACCAAGGCACTCAGGGCCGCGGCGGTGCCCGCATCGGCGCTTGCGGAGCTGGCGCAGGCGGCCGTCGCCAACAGGAGGCTCATGGATCCAAACCCCCGCCCGGTTGCGGAATCCGAGGCGGTGGATATCTATCGGAGAACCCTCGGACTGAATGCCTGACCCGACCCAGAACCTCCTCTCAACGCTCGGCGTTCGCCCCGGCCTCTCAATAGACGGCTCCTGGCGGGCGGGGGGCGGCGGGGGCCTCGCGGTCCGGAACCCGGCGACCGGGGAGGAGATCGCCACGGTCCCCTTGGCGAACGCCGGGGATTTCCGCCTCGCAATCGACGGCGCGCAGCGGGCGTTCGTCCCCTGGAGCAGGGAGCCGAACGCCCTGCGGGGGGACATCCTGAAGAAGGCGGCGGCGCTCCTGGCGCTGAGGCGGCAGGAGGTGGCGGAGCTCCTGACCCTTGAGCAGGGCAAGACGCTCGCGCAGGCGCTTGGCGAAGTGGACTACGCCGCGAGCTTCTTCCAGTGGTTCGGCGAGGAGTCGCGGCGGCCGCACGGTCGGCTCCAGCCGCACCCGCAGCGCGGCCGCGAGTACAGGGTGAAGCTCGTTCCCGCCGGCGTCGCAGGGCTCGTGACACCCTGGAATTTTCCCATCGCGCAGGGGGCCAAGAAGGTCGCGGCGGCGCTCGCCGCGGGCTGCACGGCGGTGTGGAAGCCCTCGGAGCTGACGCCCCTCGTCGCCCTGGCGCTCGGCGCCATCCTGCGGGAAGCGGGAGTCCCCGACGGGGCCCTGCAGATCCTCCCGGCACTTGGCCCGGTCGCCGGGGAGGCGCTGACGGGCGACCCGCGGGTGCGGGTGCTCTCCCTCACGGGCTCCACCGAGACCGGCCGGACCCTCATGAGGTCGGCTGCGCGGCACCTGCCGCGCCTTTCCCTGGAGCTCGGGGGAAACGCGCCCTTCATCATACTGCCGGACGCGAACCTCGGTGAGGTGGCCCCCGAGCTGGTCAAGCTCAAGCTGCTCTGCTCCGGGCAGGTGTGCGTGACGGCGAACCGCGTCTTCGTCCCCGCCGCGCTTGAATCGGCGCTCATTGACAGGCTTGCACCCCTGTGGCGCGCCCTGAGGGTGGGCAACGGCCTCACGGCGGGCGTGGATGTCGGGCCGCTCATTCACAAGAAGGCCTGCGACCGCGTGCGCGGACTGGTTGAGGGTGCGCTGGGTGCTGGAGCCGAGCTTGTCCTCGAGAACCGGAGCCATGAGGGCGATCCCGCTCTTTCGGGCGGAAGCTTCTTCCCTCCCACGATCCTTCGCGCAGTTCGCGATGACATGCCCCTCGCCCGCGAGGAGGTCTTCGGGCCGGTCATGCCCCTGCTGAGCTACACCGACCTCAATGACGCCATTCGCAGGGCCAATTCGACCGCCGCCGGCCTGGCCGCCTACGTCTACGGCAGCGACCTCGCCCTCGCCAACGCAGTGGCCGAGGAATTGGAGGCGGGGATCGTGGGCGTGAACGAATGGCGTCCCCTGAGGGCCGAGATTCCCTTCGGAGGGACCAAATCCAGCGGTCAGGGATGGGAGGGCGGCGAGGAGGGTTTGCGCGAGTTCTGCGAGCTCAAGGTCGTCGCCACGCCCATCCCATCGGTGCCCAAGGCAGGGCCCCTGAACCCAAGGGGAAAAGCTTGAGGGCCTTCCCGACGGCGGTGAGGGGCCGTGACGCGACCGCATAGGGGTCCCGGATACCTCCCGGCCATGGTCATTCGCGCCTTTGGAACGCTGCCGAATGGCGAACCCGTCGAGGCCTATACGCTGGCCAACGATGCCGGTGCCAGCGCGGAGATCCTGACCTACGGGGGCATTGTGAGGTCGCTGCGCATGCCCGACCGCACGGGTAGCTTCTCCGACGTCGTGCTCGGATTTGAGAAGCTCGGGGACTATCTCGCGGGCCATTCCTACCATGGGGCAATTGTCGGTCGCATCGCGGGCAGGGTCCGCGGCGGCCGCCTGGTCATTGACGGTCGCGCCTGGCCCCTCCCATGCAACGACGGCCCGAACCACCTGCACGGCGGGCTGATCGGATTCGACAGGCGGCTTTGGGTCGCGACGCCCTTGCCGGGGGGAGACGGCTCGTCCTCGCTGCGCCTAACCTACCTGAGCGCGGACGGGGAGGAAGGGTATCCCGGCGCCGTCAGGGTCGCCGTGACCTACACATTGACGGCGGCCAACGAGCTCGTCTTTGAGAGCGAGGCGGCAGCCGACCGGCCGACGCCGCTGTCACTCACCCAGCATTCCTATTTCAACCTGGCGGGCGAGGGCTCCGGCCCGGCCCTTGGCCATGAGATCCAGATCCTCGCCGAGGAATACGCCCCCGCCGACGACTTGCTGACCCTATTGGACCGCCGGGAACCGGTGTCGGGCCGGGGCGCGGACCTCACGAGCCCGCGGCGGCTGGGTGACGCCCTGCCCGGCCTCTCGAAGGGGCACGGCGACCTCTATCTGCTCCGCCCGCCCGGGACCCTGCCGCCGCCAGAACCAACCCTTGCCGCGCGGGTTGCAGAGCCCCGGTCCGGTCGCGTGCTTGAGGCCTTCACCGACGACTCCTGCCTCCAGTTCTATACGGGTGTCGCCCTGGACGGCCCAGTTGCCGGGAAATCCGGCCGGCCGTACGGCCCCCATGCCGGCTTCTGCCTGGAGTGTCAGGGATACCCCAACCCATCGGCCCTGGACGGGTTCGGCGACATCATGGTGCGCCCGGGCCGCGCGCAGCGCCGGCGCACGATCTATGCGTTCTCCGCTGCCTAGCGTCCCGAATCAACGGCGGCGCCGGCCGTGCCCCGACGCCAATGGCCCCGAGGGAAGGTGTCTCCCGGCAGCGGACCGAATCCTGAAGCTCCCCCAGAACCTTAAGCCCGTAATGTTTGCGATTTCAGAGTCGGCGCACCCAGTCTGGCGCGAGGAGGCAAGGACCCCATGAGCTCCATTCCCGATCCCTTCCGCGAGAAACGAAAGGCAAGGGGCGTCCTTGAATGCAATTTCCAGGGCGAAAGCGTGCCCATGATCCTTCGCCACGAGGATGTGCGGCGGGCGGCGAAGGACTGGAAAACGTTCAGTTCCGACGCCCCGTTCCGCGTTCCCATCCCGTCGGAGGAGGACGTCAGGACGATGCGGCAGCTTCCCATCGAGACGGACCCGCCCGACCACACGGATTACCGCGACATCGTCGAGCCGACCTTCCGCAGGGCCAAGGAGCCCGCCATGGTGGCCCAGGTGGAGGCCCTGGCCGACAGGATGCTCTCGGACGCGCTTGGACGGGATTCCATCGAGGTGGTCCGGGAGTTCGCGCTGCCCCTCCAGTCCCGCGCGCTCACCTACCTGCTCAACATGCCCGAGGCCGAGGCGGAGACGTGGATCCGCTGGGGCACCCATGTCTTCCGCGACGGCGGTTCCGGCGAGAAGAAGGGGGCCGCACTGGAGGCCTATCTGAACCGACAGTTCGACCGCGCCGTCGAGAATCCGGGCGATGACTTCTTCAGCGCCCTCACGAAGGCGACGTTCCGCGGGCGGGCCCTAACCCGGGCCGAGATGATGGGCTTCGCCAACCTCACGTTTGCCGGGGGCCGCGACACGATCATCCACACGGTCTCCTCCGTCATGGCGTACTTCGGCGGGCACCCGGAGTCCCTGGAGTTCCTGCGCCAGGACCCGGCGCGCATCGTCCACGCGAGCGAGGAATTCTTCAGGGTGGTCACGCCCCTCACCCACATCGGGCGCGTCTGCCCGGTTGAGACCGACGTCCACAAGGTGGCCGTGAAGGCGGGCGGCCGCGTGTCGCTCTGCTGGGCGTCGGCCAACCAGGACGAAAAGGCCTTCGACCAGCCGGGAGAGGTGCGCCTCGACCGCAAGCCCAATCCCCACGTGGCCTTCGGCATGGGAGCCCACGTGTGCCTCGGCGCGCCTCATGCAAGGCTGCTCGTTCGAACCCTCCTCCAGAAATGCTCCGATCGATTGCGAGGCGTCACGATCCTGGAAGCCAAGGAGCACATTGAGAAAGAGGAGGGCTACCAGCGCAGCGTCGGCTTTGAGTCTTTGACGGTCAGACTGAACCCGCTCTGAATGTCCCTGGCCCGCGCTGACTTGAAGTCCGGTCGAGCCACCTCGCGGATTCGAGCAGGATCAGGGTGATCGGGCCGACGATTGACCGTGACCCATCAGGCGGCCCTCGCGAGCGCCGCCGCAAGCCGCTGTATCGGCGCAGGGGCGCGACCCGATGGAGCCTTGCGGCGGCGCCCCGGTGGCACGTAGGGTGCTACCCGCAGTCTCCAAAAAACCGGCATGCTTCTCCTAAAGAGGGCCCGTGTGCCCGCCGCCGTTCTCCCCCCCTCGGTCGCCATCCCGGCGCCGGATCCGATGGAGCCGTCGGTCGTCTGCGACATCGAGGTCGACGGTGCGAGGATCGAGTCCGTGGCCCGCTCGGCCCCCTTGGCAAGTTCGCCCGCGCCCGCCGTGCGGGGCGCGGTCGACCTGGACGGGGCCCTTGTCTTCCCGGGATTCGTCGATGCCCATGTCCACCTCGACAAGGCGCACACCTGGGATCGCGCCCCGAACAAGAGCGGAAGGTTCCACGAGGCCCTGGAGGTGCTGGCCGCGGACAAGGAGAACTGGACGCGGGCCGACCTGCTTCGCAGGGGCGGCTTCGCGCTCCACTGCGCCTGGGAGCACGGGACGCGGGTCCTTAGGACCCACGTCGACACGTGGCTTCCCTGGGGTGAGGTCAATCACGCGGCCATGCAGGAGCTCCGCGAGGCGTGGCGCGGGCGGATCACGCTCCAGACCGTGCCCCTCACGGGGATTGCGAACTATTCGGGCCCCGAGGGCGACGCGGTCGCCGACCTCGCAATGAAGTACGGCGCGTGCGCCCTCGGCGGGTGGTCGCCGATGTCGGCGGAGCTCCCCCGGCAGCTCGACCGGCTCCTTGCGATCGCGAGGGACAGGGGAGTCGGGCTCGACCTCCACGTGGACGAGAACGGCAACCCGAAGGAGGAGGTGCTCCGCACCCTGGCCGAGGCCGTGATCCGCAACCAGTTCGAGAAACCGGTGGTCTGCGGGCACTGCTGCAGCCTGGCCGTCCAGGCGCCGGAGAGGCAGAGGTCCACGATCGCCCTCGTCAGGGAGGCGAGGATCCGCGTGGTCTCGCTGCCGCTCTGCAACCTCTACCTCCAGGACCGGCGGGGCGGCGAATTCCCGCGCACGCCCCAGTGGAGGGGGCTCACGCTCATCCACGACCTGATGGACGCCGGCGTGCCGATGGCGTGCGCGAGCGACAACGTCCGGGACGCGTTCCACGCGTACGGCGACTTCGACGCGGCCGAGGTCTACCTACAGAGCGTGCGGCTCGCCCACTTGGACTCGCGGCTCGCGCAATCCGTGGGAGTCGTCACCACCGCGGCCGCCGACACCGTCGGCCTTCCCGAAATGGGCAGGGTGGCTCCGGGAGCGCCCGCCCACCTCGTAATCTTTCCCGCGCGGTCCTTCAGCGAGTTCCTGAGCCGGCCCGGATCGGGCCGCAGGCTCGTCGACGGCGAGAACATCCGGGACGCGCGCCCGCCGGGATACGGCGAACTCCGCTGCCCGGCCCCGACCACCAGGCTTTCCCAGCCCAAAGACCCCTAAAAGCAATCCCCCATGCAACTCCGGCTCTGCAAGATCGTCGTCACATCCCTGTCGTCCGTGTTCCTTCTCGTCGTCGTGTTCAACAACCTGACGGACCCGAACTCCAACTACCAGTTCGTCCGGCACGTCCTCGGCATGGACACGACCTTCCCCGGCAATGCGGGCCTATATCGCGCGATCCACGCGCCCGTCCTCCACAAGGCGTTCTACGCCTCGATCATCGGATGGGAGGCGCTCTGCTGCGGCCTCATCGGGGCGGGCGCCCTCAGGCTTTGGAGGGCGCGCGGGGCGCCGTCGGGGGAATGGAACAAGGCAAAGGGGCTTGCGTCGGTGGGGCTGACGGCGGGCCTGGTCCAGTGGTACTTCGCCTTCGTGACCGTGGGAGGGGAGTGGTTCCTCATGTGGCAGTCCAAGGTGTGGAACGGGCAGGACGCGGCCCTGCGGATGTTCGTGTTCATGGGCATCAGCCTCCTCTTCCTCAACCAGCCGGACGACTGATGCCCGAGCTGCCGGTTCTACGGGGGACCGGCGCCCTTCACGAGCGCGGCGGCCCACTCGTGCTCCAGGTTGGCGATCGCCTGGACGGTTTCGTCCTGCGGTTTCCTGTCGGACGCGGCCGGTTGGCCAAACCGAGAGCGACGCGGTGGAGAGGGCAATGGCCAAGGCCAGGGCTGGGGTCTTCATGGTTGCTGCGGGGTATCGGGGTTGGTCGGCCTCCCGCATCCGGCGAAGCCGGTCCATAGGGCCTGCTTACGGGCTGGATGAGCCCTTCATGCCAGGCATTTGGGGTTCAACATCCCATTGAACGCCGCGCCTGCCTTGGGGTGGCGCCGCCGGAGGGATTCCTAGCCGAGGCTGTCCAGCACCCACGGGAAGACGGGGCTTTGAGGATGGACAGGGACAATCTGCAGTCCCGTCGACAGCCCCGATGGAAGCGGGACCGGAATCGTCAGCACGGGCAGGCCCGCTAGGCTGGCCGGCGTGGTCAGGTTGAGCATGCGAAGCCGGTTGGCCGGGGTGCAGTCGGGCTTGGCGAGCGCCGGGAAGGGGGACGCGGCGATGACGAGGAAATCGTGGGTCAGGAAGAACTTCTTCCAGGCAAGCTTGAGGGCCTCGAAACTCGGCTCCACCGCCGCCACCTGCGCCATCGATATTCCCCGGGCGCGCTCCAGGCGGTCGAGGAGGAGAGGGCCGTACCGGGTGCGGTGTCTTTCGGCCCATTTCTTGTGGATCTTCCAGGTTTCAGAGCCCGCCAGGACGCCGTAGACCTCCGCGGCGGGCGCGAACCTCCCAAGGAGCTCGTCGCGGGTCGGTCCGTCGGCGGGCTCCGCCAGGCCGGAGGCCGCGGCGCGGCACGCCCGGGCGACCTCGGGCTCCAGGCCGGGCATCTCGAGATAGCAGCCGCGGGGCGCCTGGCCGCCCGCGCGCAGTCCGACCATCGCGCCCAGGACCGACCGCATGTCCGCCGCGGACTTCGTGAACCAGCCCGCCGTGTCGAATCTCGGGGACAGCGGCACCGCGTCCGCAATCCAGGCGTCGCCGGGCACGCCGCGGTAGCCGAAGATCCCGCAGAAGGCGGCGGGCACCCGGATCGAGCCCCCCGTGTCGGTCCCGACCGCGAGCGGGACCACGTCCGCCGCGACGGCCAGCGCGGATCCGCTGCTCGAGCCGCCGGACGTGCGCCCGGGGAACCGGGGATGCTCGCAGTCCCCGTAGTGCGCGTTCTCCCCGGTGAGGCCCCATGCGAATTCAAAAAGGTGGGTCTTCCCCGCCATGACGGCGCCGGCGGCGCCCAGGGCGCGCACAATCGCGGAGTCACCGGCCGGGTTCGGCCTGACCTCCGGAAGGAAAGACGAGCCGGCGAACGTGGGCAGCCCGGCCACGTCAAAAAGGTCCTTCAGGAAGTAGGGAACCCCCCGAAGCGGACTTCCGGGACTGGAGCCTGCGAACGCGGCCGCGAGGGACGATTCGTCCGGGATGAACGCCAGAGCCGCGCTTCGCTGCGAAGGGGGGAGGAATGCCTCGACCCTCCGCCGCATCTCGCGAGCGGCGGCCTCTGGTGCAAGCTGCTGCCATTCGCCAAAGGACACAAGGCAACCCTTGCCCACATTATCGCAAACCGCAACCAGTGAGTGCATTACCTCCGGCGGCCGGCATGGGACTAAGGCGCGCCATGCCGACTTTATTGGACTTGTCCAATTAACGTGTTGACTTGGCCCAGGACCCCGGCCTGTCTTCGCGCCCCACCCTTTCCCGGACCCGTGAGCCATACCCAGCCCAGACGAACGGCCATCGCGGTCATCCGCTTCTCCCGCAGGATAGCCGGCCAATGCTCGGCAAAGGGATCCCCTCTTCCCGATTGGGTTGTGTGCGACACCATTGCGAACGGGTCCAGGCTCCCCACCGGGCGCAGGGGGCCCGGCGGTGGCGCCGTCATCCGCTTTGAAAAGACCTTCGGCCCCGGACGGGAGCGAGGCTCCAAGCCGGGAACGGGGGCCACGGTCCGGGTGCTGGGCGAGGTGACCGGCAGGTCCTGCGTCGCGCTGCGCCTCCTCTCGGACTCGGGACTCGGAAAAAAACTGGGAATATTCGGGATTTTTTAATCGCTCCGGTTCAAAATGAATGCGTCAACAAGAGCCCCCCTCAAAGCCATGTCCAAAGTCACTCCCTCAAAAGCCCCCGAGACGAAATCGCCCGCATCCGCACCCGCCGCGCACATGCGCGACAAGAACATCGAGCTGGCGCTTTCCTCGATCACCAAGGAGTTCGGCGAAGGCTCCATCATGCGCCTGGGCAGCAATGCCAAGATGAAGGTCGAAACCATGTCGACGGGGTCCCTGGCCATCGACCTCGCGCTTGGCGTGGGAGGCCTGCCGCTCGGAAGAATCGTGGAGGTCTACGGTCCGGAGGCGTCGGGCAAGACAACCTTCTGCCTGAGCGTGATTGCCGAATGCCAGCGCAGGGGCGGCCTGGCGGCGTTCATCGATGTCGAGCACGCGCTCGACCCGAAATATGCCCGCGTCGTCGGCGTGAAGCTCGACGACCTCCTGGTGTCCCAGCCCGACAGCGGAGAGGACGCCCTGAACATCATGGAGACGCTGATCCGCTCGAACAGCATCGACGTCATCGTCCTGGATTCGGTGGCCGCCCTGATTACCAAGGCCGAGCTCGACGGCCAGATGGGCGACATGACGATGGGCAGCCAGGCCAGGCTGATGTCCCAGGCCATGCGCCGGCTGACATCGGTCGTCAGCAAGACGAAGTGCGTCTGCATCTTCACGAACCAGATCCGCGAGAAGATCGGCGTGATGTTCGGGAACCCGGAAACCACCAGCGGCGGCCGCGCCCTGAAGTTCTTCTCCTCGATACGCATCGACATCCGCCGCAAGGACCAGATCAAGACGCCCGAGGGCCGGGTCATCGGCAACCGCACCAAGATAAAGGTGGTGAAGAACAAGGTCGCCCCGCCCTTCACGGAGGTCGAGTTCGACATCATGTACGACGAGGGCATCTCGGCGTCCGGCTCGCTCCTCGATCTCGGCCTGGAGCACAGGATCCTCGACAAGAAGGGAGCGTGGATCACCTACCAGGGCGAGCTTGTCGGCCAGGGCCGGGACGCGGCGAAGCAGACGATCCGGGAGAAGCCCGAGCTCGCGGAGAAGATCACCAAGGCGATTCTGGAGAAGGTGAACGTGACCGGCGGGACCGTGGTCACCGGCGAATCTGCGGCTTGAAGCCGATCGCGCGCAGGAACGCGTGCGCCAGGACCCTGTGCCCTATCTCGGTGGGATGCACGCGGTCCGGGGCGACCAGCGTGTAGTCCAGCCGCCCGAGCACGCCGTCTATGGCCTCCTGGGTGTCGGCGAACAGGGCCTTGTGCCTCGTCGCCAGGTCCCTCACAACCCTGCCGAATTCGTCCATCTGGAGGCGCATCAGGTCCCTTCGCTCGCTCTGCACGTAATACGGCGTCATGAGGACAAGCCCCTTGAGCATGGGGCGCGTCCGCTTGATGAGGCCGTCGTACGTGTCAAAGAACTCCTCCAGCGGCACGGCCGCCGTGCTGTCGACCTTGTCGAACTGCCTCCACACGTCGTTTATGCCGATCATGACCGAGAGCCACTCCGGCTCGTGCGCGATCACGTCGGCGTCCCATCGCGACGCGAGGTCCCTCACCGTGTTCCCGCTTGTCCCCATGTTCGTGATCCGGATGGGGCGCCTCGGATGGACCTGTTCCAGGAGCCGGTCCACCTCGGCCACATAGCCCTCGCCCAGCGCCTGGCGCGATCCCCTGCCGACCGGACGCAGTCGGTTGCAGTCCGTCACGGAATCGCCGATGAAAAGGAGCCGGGCCCCGGGGCTTATCTTCACCCTTCCATTCATCAGCATCCCCGGGGGCCGTCAATTCAGGGCCGGTAATTCTTGCCAATGAATCGGGGGCGTGGAAAACCTCGCGGACGCCGGTTCTCCAGGCAGATGACGGTCCCCGCGGCCCTTTCCAGGGCGGCGGCGCCGTCGACCCCAACGATACCATGAAAATCAACCGATTGTACTCACTCGCATGCCTCGCCGTGATCGCCGGGGGCGCCGCCGCCCTGGCCGATGCGCCGCAACCAGCGGCCTCAACCCCCATCGCCCCCGTTCCGCCGGGCGTCGCCCTCAGGGCCGCGACGGTCAAGGTGGTCGTCTCGCCGGACCACCGGGACTGGACCTACAAGGTGGGCGAGGCCGCCCGTTTCTCGGTCGCGGTGACCGCGGACAGCGAGCCCATAGACGATGTCACGGTGACCTACACGGTGGGCCCCGATATGTTCCCCGGCGAGAAGAAGACCGCGGCCGTGCCGCTGTCCGGCCTGACCATCGACGCCGGCACGATGGCCGCGCCCGGCTTCCTTCGCTGCATCGTCACGACCCAGGTCGCGGGCCACAGCTACCGGGGCCTGGCGACCGCGGCGTTCTCCCCAGAGCAGATCAAGCCCATCCAGGTCGAGCCGCCGGACTTCGACGCGTATTGGGACGCAGGCAAGGCCGAGCTGGGAAAGGTCCCGATCGACGCCCGGATGACGCTCATGCCCGAGGCGTGCACCTCGACGGTCGATGTCTACCATGTGAGCTTCCGGACCGTGGGACCCTCATGGAGCCCGGCGCCCGCGCGAATCTACGGCATCCTCTGCGAACCGAGGGCGCCCGGCCACTACCCCGCCATACTCAAGGTCCCGGGAGCCGGCGTGAGGCCCTACTCCGGCGACCCCGGCATGGCCGCGAAGGGTGTCATCGTGCTCGAGATTGGAATCCACGGGATCCCGGTCAACATGGGCAAGGAGGTCTATGACGAGCTGGCGGCCGGGGCGCTCAACGGCTACTGGTTCTTCAACTTCGACGACAAGGAGCACTTCTATTACCGGCGCGTCTACCTGAGCTGCGTCCGCTCTAACGACTTCCTGGCGTCGCTCCCGAACTGGGACGGCAAGAACCTGGTCGTCATGGGCTCGAGCCAGGGCGGGCAGCTCACAATCGTGACGGCGGCCCTCGACCCGAGGGTGACCGGGCTCTCGGCAACGCATCCCGCGTTCTGCGACGTTTCGGCGGAACTCAACGGCCGCGCCGGGGGATGGCCCCATCCGTTCAAGGACGGCGAGGACGGGAAGCCCTCGGCGCAGGTCACGCCCGCCAAGATCGCGACGGCCACCTACTATGACACCGTGAATTTCGCGAAAAGGCTGAAGGTTCCCGGCTACTACAACTGGGGCTACAATGACGAGGTGTGCCCGCCCACCGCAGCCTACGCGGCGTACAACGTGGTCACCGCGCCAAAGACGCTCGGGGTGACCCTCGAGCTCGGCCACTCCTACACGACCGAGCAGTACGACGCGATCTCGGGCTGGGTCACGACTTTCCTCGGGCTCAAGTAGAAACGGCACCGGATGACGGTCATTCCGCTAGCGCCGCTGCCCTGGAGGTTCCGGGACTGCTCGGGCTCCGCGTGGCTGCCGGCGACGGTTCCGGGGTGCGTCCACACCGACCTGCGGCGGACCGGGGCGATCCCCGACTTCCTCAGGGGCACGAACGAGGCAGGGCTGCAGTGGATAGACGGGCGCGCCTGGGAATACTCGGCGGAGTTCGAGGCCGGCCCCGCCCTGCTGGGGGAGGAGGTCGTCGACCTTGTCGCCGACGGCCTCGACACGGTCGCCACCGTGCGGCTCAACGGCGCCGTGGTCGCCCGCACGGAGAACATGTTCATCGGGTACAGGTGGGACGTGAAGCCGCTCCTCCTGGAGGGCCGCAACAGGCTGAGCATCCGCTTCGACAGCGCCACCCGCTACATCCGGACCCAGCGCACCGGCCACAGGCCGCGCAACATCAACGACCCGGTGGGCGGCTGCACGATAATCCGCAAGGAGCAGTGCCAGTTCGGATGGGACTGGGGCCCGCGGTATGTGACCGCCGGGGTCTGGCGCGACATCCGTCTCGAGGGATGGAGCGGCAACCGGCTGGCCGGCGTCGCGGTGGCCCAGCGCCACGCGCGGGACGGGACCGTCGCCCTTTCGCTGGCGCCGGAGCTCGCGAGGCGCGACCCGGGGTCGCAGTGCCGCTGGCGGATCTCCCTTGGCGGCTCGACCGTGTCCTCCGGCACCGGCCCGAGGATCATCATCCGCAGGCCCCGGCTGTGGTGGCCGAGCGGCCAGGGCGAGCAGGCGCTCTACCGGCTGGAGGTCGAGGTGGTCGGCTCCGACGGGGCGGCGATCGGGGGCTGGGCGCGCCGGATAGGCCTGCGGACGATCTCGCTGGACCGGCACAGGGACCGCTGGGGCGAGTCGTTCCAGTTCGTCGTCAACGGCAGGCCGGTGTTCGCCAAGGGGGCCAACTGGATCCCCGCCGACTGCTTCGTGGCCGGGCTCGGGCGCGCCGGCTATGCGCGGGACCTGGAGGCCGCGGTCGCCGCCAACATGAACATGGTGCGGGTCTGGGCCGGGGGGATCTACGAGTCCGAGGATTTCTTCGACCTGTGCGACGAGCTCGGCCTCCTCGTCTGGCAGGACTTCATGTTCGCCTGCACCCTATATCCCGGCGACGAGCCGTTTGTCGCGAGCTCGCGGGCTGAGGCGGAGCACCAGGTCAAGCGCCTGCGCCACAGGGCAAGCCTGGCTCTCTGGTGCGGGAACAACGAGATATGGAGCCTCAACGGCCGCGACCTCATCGACCCGGGGAACGCGCGGGCCCGGGCCGACTACGACCGCCTGTTCCACCGCCTGCTTCCGGCCGTCGTCAGGAGGCTCGGAGGGGGAACCGCGTACTGGCCCTCGTCTCCGTGGAGGGGAAACGCGGACACCAGCCATGAGGCGGGCGAGGCGCGCGGGGACTCCCACTACTGGGACGTCTGGCACGGGCGGAATCCCGTGAAGGACTATGAGAAATGGAACTTCAGGTTCGCGTCCGAGTTCGGGATGCAGAGCTACAGCTCCTCGGCCACGCAGGCCAGGTTCTGCCCGGACGGGGACGGCAACATCTTCGGCGGGGCCATGGAGACCCATCAGAAGAACAAGGGGGGAAGCCAGGTGATCCTCGACTATGTCTCCCGCAGGTACCGTTTCCCGAGGGACCAGGACTCGCTCATCTACCTTTCGCAGCTCAACCAGGTGCACTGCATACAGACCGGGGTCTCGCACTACCGGCGGCTCATGCCGCGCTGCATGGGCTCGCTCTACTGGCAGCTGAACGACTGCTGGCCCGTGGCGTCGTGGAGCTCCATCGAGTTCACGGGGCGCTGGAGGGCGCTCCACTATGCCGCCCGCCGCTTCTACGCCCCCGCCCTCGTGAGCGCCCACGTGCCGGGGGACGAGGTCTTCGGGATAAACAACTACAGGAGCTCGACCGTGCGCCGCGTGCACATCCACACGAGCTACGACGGGCCGCGCGCCGCGAGGGGCGTCGTCCGCTGGGACCTGCACCATCTCGACGGGCGCGTGCTTCTCGCCGGCCGCAAGGGCGTCTCGCTGCAGCCGATGCGCAGCGTCCGCCAGCAGACGCTCGACCTGGCCCGGCCTCTCGCGCAATTCGGCCGCGAGAAGCTCTACCTGCGCATCGCGCTGGATGTCGCCGGGGCCTGCGTGAGCGAGGACACGGTCCTTCTCACGCTCCCGCGGTTCATGGACCTCCCGAAGCCAAGGACGAAGGTCTCCATCCGGATGGTGTCCCGAAGGCGCGCCGTCGTCGGGTTCACCTCGCCGGTGTTCCAGCACAAGTTCGAATTCGACTTTTCCGGCCGCGCCTGCACCTGCGGCGACAACTACTTTGACCTCTATCCGGGCGAGAGGCGGCTCATCAGTGTCCGCTTCACGGAACCGGTTTCAAGGGCCGGCCTTGCAAGGTCGCTGACCTACAGGTCGCTCGCCGGCAGCTATTAGGAGCCCCTTGACGCGTTCCGACCGCCGCGGGGGGCCCCCATTCATCCTGCTCGTCGCGGGCGGGACAATGGGCTATGAGCCGTGACCGCCGCCATGCCCCCAACGACCTTTTCAGGATCGAAGATCGGACTGGGCCTCGGACTCATGGGGTACGCGGTGCTCCTCTACATCCTGATCGGCGCCGTGCCGGGCGGGTCCGACAATTCGGGGTACTTCAACGAGGCGCGCCTCTTCGCGCAGGGCCGGGTCTATGCGCCCATGCGGACCCTGGCCGGAGTTCCCGCGGGCAGCGTCGACCGCTACCTTTACGTTCCCCTGGGATTCAGGCCCGCCGGGGACGCTACCGCGAGGATGGTGCCGACCTACCCTCCCGGCTTGCCCCTTCTCCTCGTTCCGGCGGCGCGGATCGCCGGATGGGACCACGCAGGCGACATGCTCCTCCTCATCCACTCCCTCGCCGGGATCGCCCTGGTGTTCGCGCTTGGGAGAATCTGCGGCCTTCCCGGGTCGTGGTCCCTCGTCGGCGCCGCGGTGCTGGCCGCGAGCCCGCTGTACCTGTTCACCTCCCTCCAGGCCCTGAGCGACGTGCCCGCGACCGTCTGGGCGACCGCGGCGGTGATTGCGGCGATGAGGAGCCGGGAGGGACGCCTGTGGGCGCTCGCCGCCGGCGCGTGCATCTCGGTCGGATTCCTCGTGAGGCCCAGCAACTTCCTGATCGCCTTTCCGGTGATTCTTGCGGTCGGCGCCTCGCCGCGGCGCCTGCTCCTCGTCGCGGCCGGTTCCCTCCCCGGAGTCGCGGCATGGATGGGCATCAACCATTTCGCATATGGGGACGCCCTCCAGAGCGGCTACGGCGCGATCGGCAACGAGTTTCATGCCGGGCTCGTCCCCGGCACGCTCGCGTTCTGCGCGCGGTGGCTGCCGCTGCTTCTGAGCCCGATCGTCGTCGTCGCGCCGGCGATACTCTTCCTTCGCCGGCTCCGGCCCCGGGTTGCCCCGGTCCTGGCCACGTGGGCCGCGGCCTACATCGCCTTCTACGCTCCCTACCGGTGGACCCACGAGCAGTGGTGGTTCCTCAGGTTCCTCCTGCCTGCCGCCCCCGCGCTCATCGTGGCGGGCCTGGCGGTGACCCACCATTGGATCGAACTGGGAAAGGGGCGCTATTCCGCATATGCGAGGCGCCTCCTGCCGACCCTCGTGCTTGCCGCCGCCGTCGGCGTCGAGCTGGGCCAGACCGCGCAGCTGAGGGAGGCCAGGGCGATCGGCCACGGGGAGAGAAAGTACGGCCGCATCGCAAAGTGGCTCAACGCGCATGTTCCCGGCAATTCCGCTTTGGTCGTGTCCCAGGCCAGCGGCGCGCTCTACTATTTCACGGACTTCACCCTGCTTCGCTACGAGCCGATGGATCCCGTGGTCTACGAGAGGATCCGCGCCGCGGTGCGGTCCGAGGGCCGGCCCCTTTACGCCGTCCTCTTCCCGTTTGAGGGCGACGTCCTGAAGCGCCTGCCGGGCCGGTGGGTCCGCGTCGTGTCCGTCGACGACGTGGGCATCTGGCGCTGCGAATGGGCCGGGCCCGCCGGGTAGCCGGCCCGGGAACCGCGCCGGATTGCGGGCCGCTCCGGCCGGGCGAAGCTCCGCGTTCCCGGAGGGCGGTCCCCTTGGCGCTTGAGTCCGGAGCGCGGTGGCGGTTGGTTGGGCCGCAATGGCGCGACAAAAGGACACGATTGCCGCCCTCGCGACACCCGCGGGGACCGCGGCGCTCGCGATACTACGTATCAGTGGAATTGATACTAACAGGCTCTCGAGGGAGATCTTCGGGGAGGCTCCCCCACCCCGGGTCGCCACCCATGGCGACTACGTCGACCTCGGCGGCTCTGTCGTGGACGACGTCGTCTCCACACTCTACGCCGGGCCGAATTCCTACACCGGCGAGGATTCGCTCGAGATCTCCTGCCATGGAAGCCCGTTCATAGCGCGCAAGATCCTGGCGGACCTCCTGGCGCGGGGATGCCGCCCCGCCCTGCCGGGCGAGTTCACCCAGAGGGCGTTCCTGAACGGGCGCATGGACCTGAGCCAGGCGGAGGCGGTCATGGACCTCATAAACGCCCGAAGCGAGCGGTCGCTGGCCGCCGCACGGCAGGTGCTCCGGGGCGCGCTTGGCCGGCACATGGCCGAGCTCGTGGGCGGGGTCCTCGAGGCCCTCGCGACCGTCGAGGCCTATATCGACTTTCCGGACGAGGACCTGCCCCCCGAGGACCGCGGCAGGCTGACGGAGCGCATAGCCGCGGTTCTCCGGGGCGCGGAGCAGCTGCTGGCCACCGAGCGAACGGGCACGCTTCTCCGGGAGGGAATCGTGACGGTCATCCTGGGCGAGCCGAACACGGGGAAGAGCTCGCTCCTCAACCGGCTCGTTGGCAGCGACCGGGCGATCGTGAGCATGCAACCGGGGACGACCCGGGACTTCATCGAGGAGCGAATCAACGTGGGGCCGCACGGCCTGCGCCTCGTCGACACGGCAGGCCTGAACCCGCACGCGAAGGGGCTCGAGCTTCTGGGCGTGGAGAAGACCCTCGAGCGCGCCGAGCGCGCGGACCTCTATATCCTTGTCCTCGACGCCACGCGCCCCGCCCCGCCGCTTCCGGAGAGGATCCTCGTGTGTATCAATGCCTCAAATACGCTTGTGGCGCTCAACAAGGGGGACCTGCTGAAGGACGGAGGCGGGCCGGTCGCCGCTCCACCGCCCGGATTCAACGCGCGCCTTGTCTCGGCGCTGCGCGGCGACGGGCTTGAGCCGCTCGTCGCGGAGCTGGCAAGGCTCGCGGACGGGCTCCAGCAGACCTTCGGCGCGGAGCGGATCGCCATAAATGTCCGTCACGCCCATTTCCTTGCGGAGGCGCGCGCATGCCTCGAGGCGGCGCTGGCAAAGGTCGCAGGCGATGGCCCGGCTGAGCTCCTGGCAAGCGACCTGCGCGGCGCGTTGGGCGCCTTCGGCGAGATATCCGGCAAGGTGGACAACGAGCGCATGCTCGATCAATTGTTTGCATCCTTCTGCATTGGGAAGTGACGGGATCGACCGGGATTGCCGCTCGGTCACGTTGGGGACCGTGTAAGGATGAATTATATAAGCTATTGTATATAAACACTATACGATATGACGTGATCGTCTGCGGCGCCGGGCATGCCGGGGTCGAGGCGGCGCTTGCCGCTTCGAGGATGGGGGCCTCCACCCTGCTTCTGACGGGCAACATCGATACGATCGCCCAGATGAGCTGCAACCCGGCGATTGGTGGACAGGCCAAGGGACAGATCGTCCGTGAGATCGATGCGCTTGGTGGGGAAATGGCGATCAATACCGATGTGACCGGGATTCAGTTCAGGCTCCTGAATGAGTCGAAGGGCCCTGCCGTTCAATCACCCCGGGCCCAGTGCGACAAGAAGGCCTATCAGTTCCGGCTGAAGCACACGCTTGAGCTGCAGCCCAATCTCACCCTCTTCCAGGCAACGGTGACTGGTCTGGTCTTTGCCAATGGTTCGGTTGTGGGATGCCGCACGAACCTGGACATCGAATTCAATGGCCGCTGCGTGATCGTTACGACCGGAACGTTCCTGCGGGGCCTGATGCATATCGGCCAGAACAAGAATGAAGGCGGCCGCCTCGGAGACTTCAGCGCCAAGACGCTCTCGGCCAGCCTTCTCGAAATCGGGATGGAATTGCGGCGCCTTAAGACGGGCACGCCGCCGCGGATCCTCGGTCGGAGCATCGACTTCGGCAAGATGCGCGAGCAGAAAGGCGATGCTAAGCCCACGCTCTTTGCATTTCATGACACCCGCGATCCTGAGGATTTGTTCCACGTGGAACATTCCGGGGAAAGACGGATTGGATGGGTTCCCGGCACGGAGCAGGTCTCCTGCTGGATGACCCATACCACGGAGGCGACCGCCCAGATCGTCAGGGCCAACCTACACAAGTCCGCCATGTACAGCGGCGAGATCAAGGGGGTCGGCCCGCGTTACTGCCCGAGCATCGAAGACAAGTTTGTCCGGTTCGCGGACAAGCCCCGTCATTTGCTCTTTCTCGAGCCCGAAGGGCGAACAACCAACGAGTATTACGTGAATGGCCTTTCGACGTCTTTGCCGTTCGAGGTGCAGCTCGATATGGTGCACAGCATTCCAGGCCTTGAGGGCGCCGTCCTTCTTCGACCGGCCTACGCCGTTGAGTATGATTTTGCGCCGCCCACGCAGCTTTATCCATCGCTCGAATCCAAACGTATCGAGAACCTGTTCCTGGCAGGCCAGATCAATGGAACCTCGGGTTATGAGGAGGCGGCGGGGCAGGGTCTCGTCGCGGGAATAAATGCGGCCAACAAGGTGAGGGGACTGCCACCGCTGATCCTCGGCCGCCATGAGTCCTATATTGGCGTCCTCATCGACGACTTGGTCACCAAGGGCACAGACGAGCCCTACCGCATGTTCACCAGCCGAGCAGAATACCGCCTGCTCCTGAACCATGGCAGCGCGGAGCTCCGGCTCGCGCATCACGCGGAAAGTCATAAGTTGATCAGCAGCAGCCGGCTGGCGCGCATTCATGACAAGGCATCGCGAATTCAGAAATGGATGACTTTCCTTGATTCAACTCGTTGCAATGGAATTACTTGGGCAACAAGCATCCGCAAGTTGGGGCAGGGTAGCGCGCTACCTGACGAATTCCTTCGAGAATCGCCGCAAGTTCGAGACGAAGTGATGTACCGTATTACATATCAAGGGTATCTGGAACGGGAACAGCGGGATGTCGAGCGCATGAGGCACGTTGAGAAGATCCGGATTCCGACCGAGATCGATTACATGGCCATCCCCGGATTGCGCCGCGAGAGTGCTGTAAAACTCTCTCAATTAAAGCCACTTACGCTTGGCCAGGCCAGCCGGATGAGCGGGGTGAACCCCACAGATGTCAGTCTCCTGATGGTGGCCATAGAGGCGGGCAGGGAAGGGGAGCCGGCCGCTTGAGATCCATCCGTTTGGCGGGGTACACAGCGATCATTGCGGACCGGCGTGAGCAATTGCGTCGCGCACTTGAAGGGATAATCGAGCCGACCGCCCGGTTTGTTTGGGAGATCGGCAGCGGCCACGGCCATTTTCTCACGGCCTACGCCGCGGCCCATCCTGATGAAACCTGCATCGGGATTGACATCGCATCCGAGCGGATTGCCCGGGCCGATCGCAAGCGCGAGCAGTCCCGGCTTGGGCGCCTGCATTTCGTGCTCGCCGACGCCGAGGACTTCCTGGCCGCGATGCCGGAGCGCGCCAGGTTCAATTCCATCTTCATTCTTTTCCCAGATCCATGGCCCAAGCGGCGCCACCACAAGAACCGGATCATCAAGCCGGAATTCCTGACGGCCGCCGCGGCGAGGTCGGCGAAGGCAGCCCGTCTCTATTTCAGGACCGACTATGAGCCCTATTTTCGCGTGGCGGCGGGCGTGATTCGCGAGCACGCCGACTGGGTGGTGTCCGACGCGGCCTCGCTGCCGTTTGAGGAGCCAACGGTCTTCGAGAAGCGCGCGGCGCGCCATTTTACCCTCGTTGCCGTGCTCAGATAGGCTACAAGATCGCCATGAAAAGAACGGTTGCGGTCCTGGTGTTCGAAGACGACGGGGCGCTCTGTACCTTGGCGCCGATCGCCACCATGGAATACGGGCTGGGGGACGGACGCTGAATGCGGCAAGGGCGCCCGCCCGGGCCCAAAGAGCTGCACGCCACCGATGAAGCCGTCCGTAGCACCCTCCCGATCAGCCCTCCTGCTGGCGTTCGCGGCCATCTACCTGATCTGGGGCAGCACCTATCTCGGAATCCGCGTGGCCGTCCAGACCATGCCCCCCTTCCTGATGGCGGGCATGCGCTTTGCCGTTGCCGGAGTGCTCATCTTTGGATTCCTGCGGTTCAAGGGCGCGGCATGGCCGACAGCCCTGCAGTGGAGGGACCAGATCGTGATCGGGATATTCCTCCTGCTTGGGGGCAACGCGCTCGTGTCATGGGCTGAACTGCGGACCCCGTCGGGGATAACCTCGCTGATCCTGGGTGCCTCGCCCCTTGTCATGGTCCTCCTCGAATGGATCCGGCCGGGTGGACGGAGGCCGACGGTAAGCCTCGTGGCCGGCGTAGCGGTCGGGATCCTCGGGATCGCGCTGCTTCTGGGTCCCAACGTGATTCCGGAAGGTTACCGGCCCCCGGCCGTCGATATCATCGCCCTGTTTGCTGCCAGCATAAGCTGGTGGGTGGGATCGCTTTACAGCAAACACATCAACACGGGGACACCGCTTCTGATGGCGGCTGCGATGCAGATGATCGGTGGGAGTGCATGCATGCTGTTGACAGGCTTGATATTAGGGGAGGCCGGGACGCTTCACCCTTCATCGATAAGCCTCCATTCCTGGATGGCGTTCTCCTATCTTGTGGTCGCGGGCTCGATCGTGGCGTTCCCCGTCTACGTCTGGCTCCTCGAGCACAGCACCCCGGCGAAGGTTTCGACCTACGCCTATGTGAACCCAGTTGTCGCCGTGATCCTGGGTTGGGCAATCCTCGGCGAGCCGCTGAACCTGCGCATCCTTGTTGCCTCGGTCGTCATCATCGGGGCAGTGGCGATCATAACGATAGGAAAGGCGCGGACGGCGGCGAGTCCATGAAAGCGCCATTGCCACCGGATAAGCGCCGAGCATTTATTGTTTCAGTAGTTGACGGAGAGAGTGCCGATTGCCTACGACTAAACGTTTCAAGTCTTCCCTGCTTCCAACCCAAATGATGCATCGAGTCACCAAACTCGCCCTGATGCTGGCATCCCTTTCAACAGGGGTGCCGGCGTTCGCCGCAGAGGGCGGGACCGTGGAAACGGCGGCAACGCCGCTGTTCACGGTCGGCCCGCTGCCGGTGACCAACAGCATGGTGACAAGCTGGGTGGTGGCCCTGGTCCTGATCATCGTGATCCGGCTGGCTATAGGGAGGCCTAAGCTCATTCCGACTCGGGCGCAGGCGGTCGTTGAGAACCTGGTCCAGGGGATCCTCGACCTCACTTCGCCCATCGTGGGCAGCAAGGTGGCCTTGCCGACGTTCCCCCTCCTGATCGCCCTCTTCACGTTCATCCTCATACAGAACTGGAGCGGACTGTTCCCGGGTGTTGGCACGATCTACATGGCTGACCACAAGACGGGCGAATGGATGGAATTGGTCCGACCCGGCAACGCGGACCTGAACGGCACGCTTGCCCTTGCCGTCGTGGCGATCGCCGGCTGGTTCTATTTCATCATGCGATACGCGGGACCCGTCCTCGTCCTGAAGGACATCTTCGGAAACAAAGCGGACAAGAAGGAGGTCCCCGCGGTCATCTACTACCCGCTCTTTGTAATCTTCTTCCTGGTCGGGATAATCGAGGTCATCTCGATCGCCTTCCGCCCCATTTCCCTCTCGCTGCGACTCTTCGGCAACGTTTTTGGCGGCGAAAGCCTCATGCATGCTATGAGCGGCATGCAGAAATGGGGGCTCCCGGCGCCCTTCTACTTCCTCGAGCTCCTGATCGGCTTTGTCCAGGCGTTCGTATTCACACTTCTTGTGAGCGTCTACATCGGGCTCATCTGCAATCACGGAGATGACCACGCCGGGGAGCACGACGAATCCTCGCACTGAATAAACCCTTTACCGCCGGGACCGTGCCCAGCGCGGACGGCGGCAATCCACCAAAAACAAAGCACACACCACAATGACCCACGTAATCGCTGAAATGACAGGAAGCATCCAGGGCGGCCTAGGCTGCCTTGGCGCCGCCATCGGAGTCGGACTTGTCGGCTTCAAGGCCGCGGAGGCCGTCGGCCGCAATCCAGGGGCGTCCACAAAGATCCTCGTTCAAGGCATCCTTGGCATGGCCCTCGCCGAGGCCGTCGCATTCTACGCGCTCTTCATCAAGTAATCCCCGTCGATTGCCCCGCGCCGGCGCAGGTCACCGGCGCGGCAATTTTCAAAGCCCACCGCCATGCTCTCCCATCTTATCATCCTGGCCCAGGCCGCCACCCCCGCGGTTGACGCTGCCGCCCAGAACGCCGGCGGCAGCGGCATAACCAAGATCTTTCACGACTTCGGCATCAGCTGGCCGTTCCTCCTGGCCCAGATAGCCAATTTTTGCGTCGTCGCGGTGATTCTCTGGAAGTTCGCGTTCAAGCCCGTCCTCGCAACCCTCGACGAGCGCCAGAGGAAGATCGCCGACGGGCTGCGCTACACCGATGAGATGAAGGCCAAGCTTGAGGCCGTCCAGCAGGAGAGCGCCGCGAGCGCGAAGCGCGCCCAGGCCGATGCCACGAGGATCATCGAAGAGGCCCGCAAGGCGGCGAAGGAGTTCCTTGAGAAGCAGAGCCAGGAGACCACGGCGAAGGCCGGCGACATCCTTGCGAAGGCCGAGCAGCTGATTGAGCTCGAGAAGAAGAAGATGCTGGCCGAGGCGCGCACGGAGATTGCGCGGCTGGTGGTCGAGACCACACAGCGCGTGCTGTCCAAGGAGCTCTCCGATGCCGAGCGCAGCCGCTACAACGAGTCCGCCGCGCGCGAGCTCACGAACGTCTGACCCGGACCTGGAACCCCCGCACGAGCCGAATGGCCTCCCACGCAAAGATCGCCCAGAAGTTCGCCCGCCAGCTCTTTAACATGAGCGTTGTCGACGGCGCCGTCTCGGCCGACCGCGTGAGCGGCGTCCTCCAATACGTGGAGAAGCACAACCCCCCGAATCCGGTGATGGTTCTGAAGGCCTATCGGCGCCTCATAACGGCCGAGGTCGCGAAGAGCGTCGCCGTCGTCGAGCACGCGGGCGCGATCAATGACGCGATGCTTGCGGCCATCGCCGCCTCGATGACGAGGAAATACGGCCGCGTGGTCACCGCCACGGCGACGCCCAACGCCGCGCTCCTCGCCGGGCTGAGGGTGCAGGTGGGCGATGACATCTACGAATCGTCCGTCGCGGGACAGCTGGCCGCTCTCGCCGCGTCGGTCTGAGACACCCCGTCCATCTTAACAATACCGCCTCCCAACTCCCAAGATCCGCTCCATGAGCACCGTCCTCGAACAAATTGAACAGCAGATCGCCAAGCTATCCAGCAAGGCGGTCAAGAAGAACACAGGCAACATCCGCACGGTCGCGGACGGGGTCGCCAAGATCGACGGGCTCTCCGACGTGATGTACAACGAGATGGTGCAGTTCCCCGGCGGCGCGATCGGGATCGCGCTGAACCTGGAGGAGGACGAGGTCGGATGCGTCATCCTCGGCGACATCGCCCAGCTCAAGGAGGGCGACGAGGTGACGACGACCGGCAGGCTTCTGTCCGTCCCGGTGGGCAAGAGCCTCCTCGGCCGCACGGTCGACGCCCTCGGCAACCCCGTGGACGGGAAGGGCCCGCTCGAAGCCAAGGAATTCTACCCCGTCGAGAGGATCGCGCCCGGCATCATCGTGCGCAAGGGAGTGTCCCAGCCCCTTTTCACGGGGATCATGGCGCTCGACTCGATGATCCCGATCGGCCGCGGGCAGCGCGAGCTGATCATCGGCGACCGCGGCACCGGCAAGACGACCATCGCGATCGATACGATCATCAACCAGGCGAAGATCAACAAGGTCGGGCTTGCGTCGGGCGACAAGAGCTTCCGGCCGGTCTATTCCATCTACGTCGCCGTCGGCCAGAAGAACTCGAACATCGTGCGAACGCTCTCGGCCCTCGAGGCCGCCGGCGCGCTGGAGTTCACGGTCATCGTCGCGGCGCCCGCCGCGGACAACCCCGCCAACCAGTATCTCGCCCCGTATTCGGGCGCCGCGATGGGCGAATGGTTCATGGAGAACGGCATGGACGCCCTGATCGTGTACGACGATCTCTCGAAGCACGCGGTCGCCTACCGGCAGATCTCGCTGATCCTCAAGCGCCCCTCGGGCCGCGAGGCGTACCCGGGCGACGTGTTCTACCTCCACAGCCGCCTCCTTGAGCGCGCGGCCCGCCTCGACGGGAAGGGATCGCTGACGGCCTTGCCGATCGTTGAGACCCTGGCCGGCGACGTGTCCGCCTACATCCCGACGAACATCATCTCGATCACGGACGGGCAGATCTTCCTGGAGACGGACCTCTTCAACCAAGGTATCCGGCCCGCGGTCTCGGTCGGTCTCTCCGTCTCGCGCGTCGGCTCCGCCGCCCAGATCAAGGCGACGAAGCAGGTCGGCGGAAAGCTGAAGGGCGAGCTCGCCCAGTTCCGCGAGCTCGCGGCGTTCGCGCAGTTCGGGTCGGACCTCGACGCGAAGACGAAGGCCCAGCTCGAGCGCGGCAACCGCATCGTCGAGCTCTTCAAGCAGCCCGCGTTCGCGCCCCAGTCGATCGAGCTCCAGGTCGCCGTCCTCTTCGCCATGCAGAAGGGCT
>CAYVKH010000029.1:0-44027 GCA_964451965.1 uncultured Opitutaceae bacterium | reverse complement strand
CTAGACCCGGCCTAAGCTTCGCTTTGGCCGGGTTTGCGCGCCGCCTGAGATCAAAGCTGTGACAACGTTGACGAGCACGCCCGAGTTTGATGAGGCCTTGGCAGGCCATCTGCCCCGGGATCGGGCCAGCCAGCAACGTCTGCCCAAGCTAAGGGGAAAGCTACAAAGTATCGCCAGCTTATCCTAAGATGCCGGAGAGGGTCGAAGTCGCTGCCGTTGGGAGCACCCGGCCGATCAGATTTTCATGATCTTCCTACTGAGTGCTGCTACTGTCAGTAAAAGCACTGACAGAGTTAAGCACGGTTACCCCCAGTTAGCCTGAATTGTCCTTGCTCCTCAGAGGGAGAAGGATCTTCTCCCTCTGTCCGGATTGTTGAGGTTAGTCCGATTCCGACCCGCGCCTCCAATTCGTCAAGTCTGCCCTCCGAAGCTAACAGACGGGGACAGTCCAAGCATCTCAATGATAGTTGTAGACTTCGAGCCCTGGGACGCGTGCGAAATGTCGACCGTTACGACTCACCAGCGGCAGGCGGTAGGTCAAGGCAGAGGCGGCTACCCAAACGTCGTTGTCTCCAATAGGGAGGCCTGCACGCTCTAGTCCGCGGGAGATCCGAGATGCTTCCCAGGCAACCGACTCGCTGATCTCCACAACCGTGAAGCGTTCCAGCGCGGCGTGAACTTCGGCCACGGTTGCACAACCCTCGGCAAACTCAGACCAGCAGATCCGCGACGTATATAATGGGGCGTCCAAGTGGGCCCTCAAAAACGCTTCGGCCCTTTCGCGCGGTCCACGTCTGCGCTGGCCGGCGAGATGTATAAGAAAAGTTGTGTCGCAGAGCATTAGATAAACCGAGGATCGCGAGACCGCCGGCGACGTGCTACAGCCGCCTTTACCGCCGTCCACTCAATGCCCTTGCCGAATTGGCCCGATTTGACGTCGGCCAGAAGGTCGGCAGCCGTGGCCTTTGGGCGTGGCAACGTTATACGGCGCACGACCGCCGAGAAAGATTCTCCGCGAACGCGCGTCGCCTTCAATCGCTCGTATGCATCAACTTCCAGGGAAATTGTTTTCGAGGGCATCGTCCAAATCTGCACAGATTGTCTGTGTAGTCAATCCAGGCCCCGGAGGCCACTATCCTACACTCAAAGCCGGCTGCAGGGCATCCGAACAGGGTCGTTTCAGCCACCGGCGGCAAGTGGCAGCATGCCATCCCTTCCGATGCCGCCGTTGGATCTGATTTGCTGCGGTAAGCAACCACCGTCTCCATTGTCCTGCGTGCGCCGGTCCAAATCCGACCCGCGCCTCCATTTATAACTAACGTTTTACCAAGTTATTGTGGTTTTTTAAGGGACGTGTGGCACACAGGTGGCGCAAAATTACTCCACTTTCGGTGGTAGCCGGGCACGCCAATCCGCAATGCGGTGCTTCAATCGTTCCGCGATCAAGGGTTAAGGTATCCCGTGTCGTAGTAGCCCGTTAAGACCCCATAGCAAATGAAAGGGGAAAAGCCCATCATGTGCGCCAGTCTACCCTCAATCCACTTGTTGTTCTTACCCCCAATCTGGCGTTCCTACGCGGACATCTCTTCAGGTGCTGAAGCTGACCTTGCCAAATCGTCGAGTGGGTTCTCGCTTTCGTCTCTTGAGGTTGCCAACTGCCCCGGCGTAGCAGGCTTCGCACTGACCGAGCGAATGCGGCCTGATTTGTGGCGTTGGGCGACCGTTAGCATCGAGGGACCAATTCTCGATGAGGGATCGGAGCCCACGCAAGCCGATGCCAAGATATCCGCGGTGGACGCATTGCGACACATGATGACCTTGACCTAATCGCCCGCCAACCTTGGCAGCAGGGCGAGATCTCGGTGCTGAGCTCAGGGACCTCCCATTGAGCCTCCTGAGGCAAATGTACCGCGGTGGTTCCAAAGGGGTATTCCCGGACCATAATTTCGCGTTCCAGGAGGTCCAGGCAACAAAGGCAGGCCATCGTGGAGCCACATCGATGACGGGCTACCGCCTCATGCGCTGCCAGATCGAGCGCGAAAGTTCAACCACGCGGCTTGTGAGGGCGCTCGCCCCGCCGGCGGATCCAGAATCGGCGAAAATCGACCTCACCCTGGGCGGCTCGGCCTCCAGATCCATCAGAAGCGCCCTTACCTCCTCGCGAAACGTGCGGTCCATGTCGTAAGGGACATCGGTAACGAATGGGATGGCGCGCGTGTTGGCGCGCAGGCCGAAGAAGTCGACACCCGCAGGGCGCCCCACGACCACGTCCAGCCAGTTTCCCATCCGCGGCCAAAAGAACAGCCTCGGGGCCGTCGAATCCAGCTGGGCCTCGAAAAGTTCCGACCACATGGTCAGCCCGGCGATCGGATCCACCGCGCCCTGCGGTAGGCGAAAGTGGACACCATGCGTCGCCCCGACCTCGGTCTTCGCTGCGGCCCGCCCAGGCGCCCAGTTTGAAAGGCGGGTCTTGATCTGGTAGAAGATGCGCAGCAGTCCGTCGTCGCCCGGCCCCATTCTCGACTGCAGGAGCCGGAGGGAGCCGAGGTCGCGGCCCCCTCTTGCCTTGGCGTGGGCCTGCGAATCCTTGACGAGCGCCTCGCGGGTCTCGTCCATGATCGCTCGCACCTCGTCCGCCGTGGCAGCCGCCTTGCACGCGGCCATCGCGAGGTCCACTCTTGGCAGGCAATCGTGGAGGGCCGCCTCCAGGGGCACCCCGCCGAGCTGGGCGCAGAGGACGATCGGATAGCGCGTGCGGCCCTTGCCGTCGCGGGACGATGTAATGGAGCCGAGAAGCAGGTTGGAGCCGCGCTGCCACAGGTACAGATGGTCGAACCCCTCCAGGCGGCTGTCCTCGCTCAGCTTCTCCCAGGCCCCGGAGTCAATCTGGCTCGAGAGCCCGTCCAGGTAGATGATCCGCTTGGCCATCGCCAGGGTCTCGGTCTGCAGGCCGAGGTCGTCGATGTGATCGTTCCAGCCCGGATGCTTGCCGAAGGCCGCAAAGTAGGCTCCGGCATCCCCCGGGAGCTCATCGAGCAGGAACTGCTTGAGGAAGGAATCTGCAGGGGATCGCATTATTTGCGCGGACGACCGCTAGGATTCGGGATCCGAGACGTTCGGCCAGTTCTCCAGCTCAGGCAGCGGCCTTTCAAACCGGATGCGCAGCAAGAGGTAGCGGTCCTGCCCGAGATCATCCTTCAGGGAAATCATCACCTGCCAGTCCTTTCCGTTCGGCAGCCTGTGGGCGCGCGCGTCCGGAAGCTGGAGGAGCTGCAGCAAGGCCCAGTCCGCCGTGTAGGCGTAGGTGCGATCCGGAGTGCCGGCATCGACCCCCTTGAAGAATTCGATCTGCAGCGTCGGACCCGAGACAGCCATGCGTACGAGGTCCTCGTCCACCGGAGTCTCTACGCGTATCTGCCGGCCGTTGATCTTAAGAGTCCGCCAAAGCGTCCCGATGAACTTGCCGGTGAACGCGTCCGTGTTCAGCTCCTGCATGATCCCCGTCCTCTCGTCACTGTAGTTGATCAGGCTGAGCGTCGCGTTGGCGGGCTGGCCGTCGGCGCCGATCAGGGCATCCGTCAATCCGCCCAGGCTCTGCGTGCGCTTCTCAATGCGCTCCACCGCCGAGGCGAAGCGGTCGGGCGTGTTCGCCTTCAGCGCCTGCAGATCCTGCCGCACGCTCTGAAGGAGGTGGCCAATTGCCTGCAGTTCGTCCACGTTGATGGTGCGCGTGCCTCCGCGCACGAGGGGGTAGCCGCACCTCTCCACCACGGTCGCGTTGAACTCGGAAAGATAGTGGGTGTAGAGCATGTCGACGCGGCGCGCCTGGGCGAACCCCAGGAGCCGCTTCGCGGTCGCCCCGAACTCGGCGGAATATCCCCCCTGATAGCGTCCCGCGCGGTCAAGCAAGGCCGCAACGCCGCCCTTCAGGTGTTCCATGCTCTTGGCGAAGGACCCGATCGCGGGACCGGTCCCGTTGCCCTCGGCCACCAAGGTTGCGATCCCCTGGTAGATCTCGGCGCGCGCCGCATAGATCGCCTTGTCCCTGTCCTCAGCTGTCGGTGCCAGGAACTGCCGATCCAGGGCCTGCAGCTCCTCAATCTCCTCCGGTGAGAAGGTGGACTCGGCGTTGGTGCGCAGTTGCTGCTGGAGGTCCGCGAGGCGGCGCCGGATCTCGGCCGGCAGCGCATAGGGCGGGCGGCTCTTGTCCTGAAAGGAATTGTCAAAGCGGGTCAGCTCCGTATCGAGCTGCTTGAGCTGGGACTGGGACCGCTTGGCCGCCTCCTCCACGAGATGCTTGTAGGAATCGTAAATGAGGATCGCTCCCGCCGGGAAAATCTTGCCCTCCCTGATCTTGGCTTGGACCCGGTCCACGGCCGCCTTGGCCTGCAGATACGAGGATAGGGCGCTGTCGACGGCCCCGGATTCGGCGTCGGCGGTGGCGACCCTCCTGAAAAGCTCATCCTCCGCCGGGCGCAGGGCCCGCACCTGAGCGGACAATGCCTTGAGCTGCCCGAAGCCCGTCTCCTGCGTCCTCTGGTTGTCCTTGAGGGAGCTGGAAAAGGCGGCAAGCCCGCCGTTGATGTAGGGGTTGTCGGTCAGCGAGGAGCCTCCGGACAGCCAGCGGGGCGGCCAGTACCCTCGCCCATCCCCCGCGCCAGTGTAGTTCCACTCGAAGGCCTCGCGCAGGTTCGGGTCCACCTTGGGGTCGTCGTAAAGGAAGTTCCCCAGAGGGGCGAAGAAGCCGCTGGCCGAAAGCTCGTCGGTGGTAAGACCCGCCGAACGATAGTTGATCATGCCTTCCAGGTGGATCAGATAGGCAAGCGCGTCCGACGCGCGCTGGTTCCAATCGTCCCGGGCCTTGTCGACCTTGGTCCGCGTGGCATCAACAAGCGGCCAAATGACGCTACTTTCGAAAACGATCCGCTCGGCCCTCTTGCGGTTGGCGTTCGCCCCGGCAATCAGCTGGCTCAGCGGCTTGAACACCCACGGAACCTTGATGTCGGTCTTCGCCAGCTCCGCGAGACGCCCGTGATAGTCAGCCAGCGCAATCTTGTCCTTTCCCAAATCGATCTCCTCCGCCCCGTTGAACCTGTAGTTGGCGCTGCCCGCGAACTCCGGCGCGACGATCGGGTGCCAAGTCTCGTGCAGCGCGCCGTTCTCCCAGTCCCTGCTGGCGGCGATCCAGAAGTCCTTCTCGCGGCCCACGCTTTCCTTTAGGCTGGTGGAGTAGATCCATGAGAATGCGAAGAGGCCCACGAGGGCGGCAAAGCCCATTCCAAAGAGGATGATCTGGCGGCGGCGCAGCATCCGTTTCGTGTTGCTGGCACGCGTGACCAGCCCCTTCTCCCGGAAGATCTTCTCGAGGAAAAGGTCGCGCAGGAAGTAGGCGCGGTCCCGCTCCCAGGTCTTGCCCTCCGGCAGGCTCTCCACGGGGACGCCGATGGCCTCAGCCAGATCCATGTCTAGAGCCGACCCTTCGCGCATGGACGACGTGAAATAGATGCCCCGCAAGAAGAGCGGCTTGCCGGACCACTCGTTCGGCACGAATACCATCTCGAGATAGCGGCGCAGACGGGGCGCCAGGAGGTCCAGGCTTGCCGGCAGGGCAAACGCGGCGTCGACCTCGTCGAGCCTGCGCCCTCCGGTCAGGTCGCTCTGGGGAGTCGGATCCTGGAGGAGGCCCATGCGCCTGCGGCTAAGCGAGCCCACAATCTCCTTCAGGTACTGGTCGACCAATTCCGGGCGGAACGGCTGGTCGAGCGCGTCCGGATTCGACCAGCCGAGCATCTGGTGCTGCAGGCGCGGATTCCTCACGTGCTCGAAGAACTCTCGGAATCCGTTGATGAGGTCGGTCTTGGTGATCAGTACAAAGACGGGGAAGCGCACGTCGAGCGCAGCTTGGATCGTGCTCAGCTGCTCGGCGATCCGGGAGGCCTTGCGCGCGATGGCATCCGCGTTGTCCTTGATGAGGCTGTCCGCCGGAATGACGAGGATGAGGCCGTTGATCGGGCAGTTGGGCCTCGACCTGCGCAACAGGCCGAGGAACTCCCTCCATTCGTTCGTGGTGCCCGGTGCGACCTCCTCGAACATCAGCCGGCCCGCGGTGTCCAGGATCACGGCCTGGTTCGTGAACCACCAGTGCATGTTGATCGTGCCGCCGGAGCCCTGAAGCTCGTCCTGGAGGCCGGGCGGGAATCCCACGTTGCAGTGCCGGATGGCCTCCGATTTGCCGGCGCCCGGCTCCCCGGCGACCATGTACCAGGGCAGGCTGTAGAGGTCCTTGCCCGCCGACCGGAACTTCTCCACTCCCCTCTGGAACGTCTGGCGCAGGCTGTCCAGCTTAGCACGCTGCGCCGGGTCGCTGATGCTGCGCGGGGTAAGCCCGCTGTGCATCGCAAGGTTTCCGCCCATGCTCGCCGCACGACGCTTCCTCATCACCAGGAGAATGAGGAGGTACAGGCCGAAGATGACGACGACCACCAGCAGGCCTACCAGCACGTACTTCAGGTAACGCGGGTCGATTGTGTTCGCTATGCCGATCAGGCATCCCGCGCCCAGCGTCACGAGAACGATTTTGATCCAGCCAGGAAGCGAGTTGAATTGGTCCATTCTATTGCGTCCGTATCCTCAGCGTTGCCCCGAATCCCCGGCGGGATCGTGCTTCTTCACCTCGTCGATCGCGCGGATTAGGTCCTTGGACGCCTCGTGGAAGAGGATGTAGTTCTCCACGAGGACTACCGTCATGAACCCGAGGAACAGGATCGCGATGCCGACGATGCTCGTGCCGACAGGCAGGGGCAGGTTTGTCGTGTCCGTGTGCTCATAGCAGCTCTCGCAGATGCGGGCGGACTCGTCGCTCTCGACGAAGGCCCGTATGCGGGGCGCAAGCTCGACCATCTTGCGCTTCAGCACCTCGGGCTGCCCCGTGTACCATCCGGTGAATCCCAGTCCCAGGCACGTGTAAAAGACGGCAAGCCGCTCGGACGCCTCGTCCCCGTGCTGCTTCAGCGTCTCGTCGAGCAGGTCGAAGAACCGCTCGTCCCCGGCAAGCTCCTGGCGCTCGAACGCCATCCGGTTCTGGTTCCACTCCATCGCGAAGTGCAGCCGGCTTTCGGAGACCACGGAGTCGACGAAGAAGATCAGCGCCAGCTCGACCTTCTGGTACTGCTCGGCCAGGCGGTGCTCGGTGAGCGACTTCTCCTCTATCTTGGTGAAGAGCTCGTGCAGCTCGGACTTGACCGTCTGATACTCGATGGGCGCGTTCTTTCGGGCCACGCGGTTGAGCCGGCAGATGTACTGGAAGAGAGGCTCTGTGAGCTCGAGAAGCGTCATCGCACGGAATCAGCTCGGAAGGATGAGGTATAGCGTGATCTGGAAATCGCTCGACGCCACCTCGGGCCATACAATGCCGATTTCGCGCTCGGACTGGACGCGCTCCCACATGCGGCCGCTCTCCTTGCGCATGATTCTGAAATAGTGGAGACCCGGCTGGTTCGGCAGGAAATGCGGGGGGAACTTCTCCTCGGACAGGCGGACGCCGAAGAAGGCCTTGTCTTTCACGGACTTGGGCATGAACTTGAAGCGGTTGCCGTCCTGGACCAGCTGGCGGACCGAGGAATAGTCCTGGGCGGTCTTGATTGCCAGGAGGAAGTCCACCGGCTTGGTGAACTGCTCCTCCGTCAACCTCGCCGCGTAGGCCGAGGCGTCCTTCACGAATTCGACCTTCGTGAAAGCCGAGGCCACAGCCGAGCTCAGGATCGCGCGGATCTTGTCGCTCAGAACCTTGAACGAATAGTAGAGCTGGTCGTGCTGGTACTCGGGCGCATCGAAGCTGTCCTGGCCAAGCTTGAGGGCCTGGAGTTCCCCGAGGAGCTCGCGCATCTCGAGATACCAGGCAAACGGGGTCACATTGCCGCTGGCGCGGATGAGCGGGGAAAGGCGCGCGGCGAATCGGCTCAGCGTCCTGAGCCGCAGGACCTGCTCAAACTGCTGGCCGTGAAGCGTCTCGATAGCGAGATTGTTTCGGTTGATCTGGCCAAGCAGCTCCTTGTGGCTCGCCTGGACCTGGTCCACCAGGTTGCGGATCATCTCGTAGAGTCGGGCCGAGCTCAGGAGAAAAAGGGACGGGGCGATATACTCCGGGTCGAGGCGGGGCTGGCCGACGCTCTCGCCGGCGCCCAGCATCACCCGCGCAACGGGCACAACTTCGAGGTCGGTCAGGTCGTCCTGCTCGTGGAGTAGCCGCGCGTTCAGCCTCCGGATGAGCACCGACATTGGATTGGTCCCCGTGTTCTCGTCGAAGATCTCCTCGGGCATCGCCCTGTAGAGTAGCTTCGCCCTTGTGTCGGCGACAGGACCGAGCTCAAGCGCGTTCGCGCGCTTTGCCTGCCAGATGGGGAGGCCGAGGAAGATCGTCGCCCCGCCCGGCGACCCGGCGAGCACCGGCTTGAGGTGCAGATCGGGAAGGGCCGCGTTGTCGGGCACGCGCACCTCCTGCCCGCTCGGCATGAGAACCCGAAGGTAATCGAAATGCAGGCGGTAGTCCGCGAGCGCGTCCGAGGCCAGGCGCGCCTCGATCACGCCGTAGGGATACGGCGAAACAAGCTTCTGCTGCGCGTGCAGCTGCTCGTGAAAGCTCCTCTGCATCCGCTGGAAGTGATGTGGTTGCAGGAACAATCCCTCGTGCCAGTGGATATTCATGGTCGTGCTGGGTCAGGATCCGGTCTTCACCATGCCCTTCATAAGTTCCTCAACGTACTTGACGACGATCTCGACCATCTCCGCCTGGATCGTGGCCTCGTTGATTTCGGAGGCCAGCTCGGCGTATTTCTTCCAGCACTTCGAATCAAAACCGAAGCCGCCGCCGCCTTCCATCTTCACCAGGTCCCGGATCGCCTCCGGGGAATAGCGGGTCTGGTGCCTCTTGACATAACCGCTGCCGATCTGCGCGATGGAGCCAATCAGGACCGCTGTGAGCTGCCGTGTCCGCTCGATCTGCTGGGCGATCTGCAGATCCGTCGGCTCCGAGTCCCCCTTTAGATAGCGCCGAAACTGCAGACGCATGTCGCCCAATGCCGCGTCGCGCTTCAGGGCCGAGCGCTGCGCGAGAGCCTTCCATGTGTTCCAGACCAGCTGGTCCAGCCTGATCAGGAATTCCGACTCCTGCACGCATAGCTTGCCCAGCTTCTGGCTCACCAGCTGCTCCGTGGCCGAGAGTCCAAGGCGCTGCTTCACGTCCGAGAAGTCCGTGCCATCGCCCTGAGCGGTGGCGACCTCGACTACCCCGGACTCCACCAGCTCCTGGCGGAACGACAGCTTCTGGTCCGCGGTGAAGTTCGCCCACGCGGCGCTCAGCACCTGAATGACAGCTTCGGGTGTGTCTAACTTGCGGTCGGACGGGCGGTCCGTCGCCTTTGCGACGCTCTCGCTTGGGAAATGCTTCCTCAGCATCGCAACGTGCAGGGGACGCTGGCCCTGAGGCACCAACTCAAGGCTGCGCAGGACCTCCTCCTCGAGCCGGGCGGACCTGTCCTCGTTGCTCTCGTCGGCACCCGACGCCAGGACGAGCCGCAGCCGAGCGGCGACTTCGGCAGCCCATGCTTCTTCGGCGGGAAGCAAGGCGAACTCTGATCGATTCGGAACGCCCGTCATGGAGCGTCCCTTCGGAGGCTAAGGATGCAAATAAAGCCGATCATGGACCGTGAGTTGCAAGCGATTGCGGTTGACCAGGCCCTCGGGGGCGTCAAAGGCCAGCCGCATCCCGACATCCGAGTACCCTCCTCGGGCGAATGCAAGCTCAACAGGATAAGCCTGAGAGGGTTCCACCTCTGGCGGGGAGAGGGCCGAACCGCCCACTACGAAAAACTGCTTGGTGGACCCGTCGTACAGGTATTGGGCGACATTGCCGAATAGGTCGTGAAAATTCTCCGGGCTGGAGGAGCCGACATCCTCAAACCAGAGCGATTCGTCGTTGCGGTCGGGGGCCACGGCCTGGGCTTCGCGGCCCGTCTTCACCGTGGTCATCGTGCTCGGGTAGAACACGTCCCCATCGATGGGAAGGCCATTCACCATGCCTGCGGAGACGAGATAGTCGTGCTCCCGTTTCCAAAGAGCGTCCCGCACGTTGGGCCCGTGGGAGCCGGCGCTCTCGGCCGCTAGGCGCTGCTTGACGATTTCAGTCCACTCCGCCGGGGTCGGAAGGCGGCAACCCAGGACGTCTTCCGCGATGTATCGGGCCGCATCCGGGGGGAGATACTGGAACGGGTCATCCAGGGTCGGCGGAGGCACCTGGAGGTCGTCAGGATAAAGGGTCTTCGGCCAGTTTGGCAGAGGCCGGCCGGTCCAGCTGTCGTTCAGGGTCAATGCAACCTGGCCCCGGCGCCGGTCAAACTTCCACACCCGCGGTCCGTTTCGGTAGTCGTCCTCGACGCTGGCCACCTGCTCGAGCATCTGGACCAGCCGCTGGCCCACCTTCGGATCCTCCGCAATATGGATCACGAGGCCGACCGGAATGGTTGTCGTGCAAATAAAGAACGGCGCGCTCGTTGCAGAATCGACGAGCTTGAAGACCAGGGCGCGCGGCTGACCCCCGCTCATCCAGTGGTACGCGACGCGTCGGTTGTCCTCGGCGGTTTCCGCGGTCCAGCCAACCGTGCCCGGACCCAGGTTCCTCACGTCAGACTTTCCTCCAGGAGCCTCGTCCAGGCTGATGGCCATGATGGAGTCCAGCCATGCGCTCGCCTCCGGATCGGGATGGGCTTCAAGCGTCGCGCGCAACCGGCCCACGGCCTCGCTGCGTCGGGCAACGGCGTCGGGTCCGCCGAGAGCGCGCCAATTAACCTTCTTCAGGTTAAAGAGTTGCACATTGAAGCTGTCGCGACCACTCAGCTTGGACGGATCGACGCCAAAAGTCCCGGCTTGGGAGAGTGTCGCCGCAATCGATGCATCGTCCTGCGACCGGGCGGCCAGGCCAAACGCCACGTGCCAGCGGTCGGAAGCTCCCCGGTCAAGCTCGGCGTCCAAGGAGGCGCGGGTGGATTCGTCGCGCATCAGCCTCTGGGCGCGGGACCTGAGATCCTTCTCGATGCGCTGCTCGGTGGACAAGTCCGCGGCGGCAGGCCAGCCGGGAACCGCCCCGAGCGCGCGCCACGCAGCGAGGCCGATTCCGAGCGCCGGGGAGGCGGCTTCCTCGACCAGCGCGGACTTGTCCCGCTCCCCGCGAAGCCTTTCCAGCGTGCCGATCCGGTCGACCAGGCTCCGGACCTGGTCGAATTTCCCGAATTCATCAAACATCGGCCTGGCCCTCCACTGAGCCAGCGTCGCGATCGATGCATTCTCAAGTCCGTAGCCCTCGCTCAGCCGGTCGGAAGCCTCGGTCAATGCAATCCCCAACTTCTTTGCCTCAAGAAAGTCCGCCGCGAGTTGGGCCTGCGCGCCGCGCGCAGCCCCTCCCTCGGCAAGGAAGGCGTCCGCGGAAACCCCCGGCACGGGGCCGTCCCAGGGGATGAGCCTGAGCCATGACGCTTCGGCCTTGCGCGTGCGCTCTTCCGCCCAGCTTCGCATGACACCCGCAAAGTCCCCGCCAATGCCCTGCCCGTCGAAGGAGGGAAAGGCGCCCAGGCCCGCCGGTCCGGAAATGCCCTCAAAGAACGCCTTCAGGGCTGCATAGCTTTTCTGCAGGGCGCGGAACTTGGCGACCTGCTGCGTGAGCTCCGTCGGTCTCGCGCCGGACAGCAACTGGTCGCGCCGGGTCTGCCACTCGGCGTTGAGCGCCGAGCCGGCCGGGCCGACCGAGGCGCGGCGCACGCCGGACAGCCATTCGGCCGTGTTTGGTCGCAGTTGCATGGACGCCTCGCCCGCGACGCCCCTAAGCGCCCTGAGCTTCGCCTCCAGCCCCCGGGCCTCGGCGGCCGCGGCATCGACGCGTCCCTTGACCAGCCTTTTCGCCAGCATGGCATCGAGCGCCCGGTGCGCGTCGTCCCTCCTCGACTGCAATTCCACGCTCGCCGGGCCGGCGTTGCCCGAGTTAGGCGGTGCGTTCTTCTCCTCGTCGACCAGCTCCGCCAGTGCTTTGTCGATGTTGCCGAATAGCTGCGTCCAATCGGGCTTCTGACGGGGATCGTCTCCCGGCGCCAGGAACTGGAAGTTCTGCACCTCCTTCTCCCACTGCCTCAAAACATCCTCGGTCACGGGCCCTGAAAACCCTCGCAGCGAGCTTTCGCTCGCGAAAAGGTCGCGTTCAAAGCGGGGGTGCCCGTCTTCGCCCTGGACCCAATCGATCCACCGGCCGGACTCGTCCTGCAGCAGGGAAAGCCTGCGGTCCAGATCGCCCAGATCCGCGGCCTCAACCCCTCGGGCCAGGAAATAGTCACTGATGCCGCGCATGACCGGGTCGTTTGCCGTATTCAAGACACCCGAGCGCCGGTCGAGCTCATCCCACAGGGTGTCGGCCCCGCCGGATCCGGACAGCTTGCCGTTCAGGCGAAGCACCTCCTTGATCGAGATCGCGGACAGGGTGTCGGCGGACAAGCGGTCCAGGGCGTCCTGGAGCTCCTTGGCCGGGCCGGTCCAGCCGCGCTGCCTAAAGCTGTTGGCCTTGCCCGCGAGCTTCTGGCGCAGGGGCCACTGCTTGAAGGCCTCCTTGGCCAGGTCCACGGCGTGGGCCGCGTCATCGAGATTTTGGGCCACGGTTCCCTTATACACCTCCAAAGGCGGATGGTCCTTCAGGTAGCTCAATTCGCCATGGACGTCCGCGATCTTGGTCGGATCCAGACTCTCAAAGTCGAGCAACGGCTTGAGCACATTGGCGCTGAGATACGTGTCCTGCTGCCAATTCAGGGATTGGTCAGGGCTTTCGGACTCGGGCGCCTTCTTCCGGGCATCTTCAATAAACCGACCAAGCCATTCCTGGTAGGCTTGGCAGAGCATCCCCCACGCCGGAGTCACAACGGTCCTGTCCTTGGGAACGTTCCCTAGCCTTTCGGCCCATGGGCGGAGGGCGTGCGGAAGGTTCTCGTAAGCTGCCAGGCGAAGATAGAGCGCCCCGCCGCCCGCCGCCACGAGTGCCCCGGCGGCGATCGCCAGCGGGACCCAAGGGCGCCTCTGGCGCATCGCCAGGCGCCCCAGGATTCGGTCGCAGCTCGGCCAGTCATGCTCCCCGAGGGCGGGACTGGGGTTGAGGAGCACATTGCAGAGCTCGCGGAGCGACTCTCCGGTCGCACCGAGGCGCTTCCACTCGCGCCCCGGCTCCAGCGGCCAGCCGATGGCCGCGTTGACATCCACCTCCCGCTCCCGCGTGAGGTGGACGATGATGCGGCCCAGCGCCTGAAAGTCCGCGGTGCGGTCTGCCGGAAGGTTGATCGCGCTGCGCGGCTTGGGATCAGACAGGAAAACCGGCGAGCCATGCAGCCTTCCGGGCCCGTCCACGAACACATTGCCCGGCTTCAGGTTTCCATGGGGCCGCTGCAGGGCCGCCTCGATTTCGCCGCACGCCTTCGCGACCGCCCATGCGATGCTCACGACGTCGGCCGCCGACAGGCGAAGGCGACCCGCAATGATCCGCTCCAGGGACCGGGGAAAGAAACGCGTCACCCAGAACGCCTCGTCCCCGCTCGACCCGGTCCCCAGCACCGGCACCCAGTGACGGGCGCCCCGCCCGCCCAGGGCGCTCAGATCCTCGACCGATTCGCCCAGCTCCCTCAGGAGCTTCGCCGCATCCGCGCCCTCCTCCTGCCAGCGCGCCGGGTTGCAGACCTTCACCGCAAACAGCTGGTCCGAGCCCGGCTGGCGAGCCTTCCAGACCGTTGTCAGCGGACCTCGATGATACTCCTCGAAGGCCTCGAATCCAGCGTAGGTAGCCATTCGGAGACCCGTCGCCGGTGGTCACTCTAGGGCACCTTCATTGGTGTCATCAGCCGGATGCCGCTCTCCTGGATGCGGAACACGAGAGTGTTGGAAGCCCACTTGTGGATGTCGAGCGGCACGATCAGGCGCCGCGGATCGGCGTTGCCCTCCTTGTCCGAGGAGATCCCCGGCAGGTCGACCAGGATGATCAGGTTCGTGGCCCCAGAGTTGAGCCAGCGGTCCCAGCTCGGGTCCGCGCTCGAGAACGTCTGGGTGGTCCCCTTCCCCTCCCCGAAAGTCAGCTCGGCCTTGTCCGCGTCGTGCCGCATCACGTTGCCGGGCTGCCAGTAGTCGCTTACCGAATAGGTCTGCCATTTCGGCAGGTCCGAGACCGGGTTCGCACCGACAAGGTCGAGTTCGAGGGAGGTGCCGGCCAGCGACGGATCCAAGTCGAACTGGAGGTTGAAGGCGCTGGGCACCGGCTTCGTGTTGCAGCCGGCGAGCGTCAGAACGGTGGCGGCCGCAAGCAGGAGGCTTGTCGGCAGGTTTCGCAGGGTATTCATTGGTAGTAGGTTGACTAGTAGGGGAGGCAACGCGGATCGCTCAAAACTGGATTTCGTCAAGCACCGTGGCAATCTCGCGATTGGCGGCCGCGTCTGAGAAGAGCAGTCCCCTTGACCGGAGCATCAAATTTGCCAGATCGGCAAGCGGGGCGGCGAAGACCTTCTCGAGCGCGAAATGGGAATAATCGCTGAAATCGCGGCAGTAGCTGTCGGGCGGGTTTCCGGGAAAGAACCGCGCGACCGTGGCCACGGTCTCCCACCACAGGCCCTCGGGGATGACCGAGAGCGCGGCCTCGGGCGTGAGCTTGTCGTAGGTCAGCCGGTGCGGCCCGAGGGAGGCGAGCCAGCGGGAGTCGGCGGCGGCCAACCCGCGCACGCGGTCGGTGGCGCTCCCTTCCGCGGCCTCGAGCCCCATCTGGCGTGCCAGGCTGAGGATCTCGTCCAGGGCCACGCCCAGGCTGTTCTCCCCGTTCACAAAAAGGGCCCGCACCGCCAGGACGCCCAGGGCGAACAGGTCGCAGGGCGTGCTCAGCATGGGGATCGTCTCGAACGACGTGGAGTCGAACACGCTGCCCTCGGCCGCCCTAAGCGCGCGGGCGGCCTGCTGCGAGAAGGCCTGCGGCACGGTCCGGAACCGGTATTCTCCGGCCGCCAGCGCCTCCTTGGAATCGAGGTTGGCGTAGAGGTCCACGACGCCGAAGCTCAGCGGCAACTTTATCCAGACCAGGTCTTCGGCGGACGCGCGGAGCCTCTCCGACGTGACGAGGGTCCCCTCCACAAACACCCGGTCGGAGGCGTCGGTCGCCACCCTCCGGATACGTACTCGTCCGCTTCCCCTCATGGGCAGCCCCAGGAACTCCGGCCGGTAGATTGTCGTGACCGGCGAGGCAAGGGGCAGGTAGTGTCTCACGTCGTCGAGCGGCAGCGCAAGGGCAAGGGCCTGGCCGGGAACGGCCAAGGTCGCCCGCGCGCTCCATAGAATGGGGAGTCCGGGGGCAAGTGGGCCCATCTCGACCCGGAAACTCTCGGCCGAGAGGTTGAGCATCGGCAGCTGCCGCCGTGCCACCGTGTCAGCCGTGAGCTCGACCAGCTGGTGGATCAGGTGAAGGCGCAGGTGGAAGGTCTCGACGAGCACACGGGAACGGCCCCGGCCGCCCAGGAAAAGGTGGTCCCTCTGCAGCAAGAGCGTGTCCCAGTCTGAGAGCCCGCCGTAGCCCCCGGCCAGCTTGACCCACTCGTTGCCGTTCACCAGTCCATGCCAGGCCCTTCCCGCCAGCAGGTCCGTGTAATCCTCGAATCCGATCGGCGCGAAGCGGCGGGCATGCATCAGCCCGCCCTCCGGGTTGAATGGGATCATCTTGCGGCTTGCCGGCAGGACGTTCTCGGAGGTGCCCACGGCCAAGGCGTTCGGGGCGCCGGGTGTCGCCGCGACCCATGTCAGCCCCCCTCCTTCCGCACCTCCCGCGACCCAGTACCTGTGAAGCGAGCGGCTGTAAGGGGGGAGCCCGGCCTTCTCCAGAAGCGCGTCGTTCGTGCAGAGCTTGAAGGCGGTGTTGCTCCCGGAGTCCATCGGGCACCAGGCCTTCTTCGCCCCAAGGTCGATGAACGTGGGGGCGGGATGGGTGCCCTCCCATCCGGTGTGCCTATAGGTGTCCGGATATAGCGCCAGGAATCGCTGCGACTGTTCCAGCCATGTCGCATCGAGCTGGGCGTTGGAAAGGTATTCACGCCATGTGGCCGGGCTGTCGGCAAGCCCGGCGACCGTCTGCACCCAAATCTCTAGCCACTCCACGACGCGGTCGGCCGCGTCGACGACGGCGCCCAGGTACACGCGCGTCGCGAGGCTGCTCCGCAGCAGGATCAGCGGGCCGCTGTCGGGCTTGGCCTCCGCGTTGAGCGCCACGCACATCCGCAGCACGCCCTCTGGCTCGGCCGCCCTTACGGGCACGAATGAAAGCGAGGAGACGGCGCCTTTGCTGTTCACAGGGATCAACCTCCGATGATCACCGTGGGACAACCGAGCACGATCACCCCGCCGTGCACCGTGGGGTCCCCCATGCGGGCCGCGGGCCTGTTGCCTATAAGGACGGTCATCGATCCCATGGCCACGGAGTCGGGGGGGCCCACGCAAACGCACATGTCGCCCACAACCGACGCAGGCATGTCTGCAATCAGCACGGTGGGGACACCGGGGCCAATGATCGGGCCGCCAACATGCGGTATGGGGGGGACGCCTGGCGTCACCATAGGGCAGACATGCATGTCGGTCAGGCGGGCGGCGGGGGGCATAACTAAGCGAGCATGGAAGACAACTGCCAAGGCCAAGCTGGAATGGCAATCGTCATCCGAGCACCTTCCAGCGAGCGTGGTTGCCTGCGAAGCTATGCAGGCTCCGCGGCGATGGTCAAGCCGCGGTCAATGACATCCTTGTAGATCGCGCAGAGTTCCGGACCCTCAAGCTGCAGCAAGGGCATCGCGGGCGCGCCGGGAAGCGCCGGCAGCGAAGGCACCCCCGGAAGGGGCGGCATGCCGGGCACGGCTGGCATTCCCGGCAGGGCCGGCGCGCCGGGCAGGGATGGCAAACCGGGTAGCCTGACCTCCGGAAGCGGTATCTTGGGGACAGGCGGGACCGACGACAGCGAGGGCACCCCGGGTACGGACGGCATCCCGGGCACGGCTGGCATTCCCGGCAGGGACTGCATGCCGGGCACCCCGGGCAGGGACGGCAATCCGGGCAAAGGGGGGACCTGCGGGATCGCAGGCAGGTTAAGGGTGATGGGGCCCTTCGCCAGCGCAGCAGAGAGCATGATGCTGCCGGTCACGGCCTTTCCCACCAGGTCCCCGGAAGCGGGCGCTCCCTTTGAGGCTCCGGTCGGCCGCGTAACTCCCCCGCTTCCCGTGCTCGGGCTAGGCCCGGCCCATGCGGCCGCCTGCGCCGCCCAAGCCCCGGGACCTTTGAATCCCGCCTTTGAAGCGGCCGAGGCCGCCGCCTTCTGGTTGGCGGCGGTCGGCCGGTCAAGCCACTGCTTGGCGGCGGAAGTGGCCTGCCGGTCCTCCGCGGCTTGGTTTGCCTCAACCAGGTCACAGGAAACCGACGCCCACCGCACGCTGTCGTGCTCCGGCAACCCATAGGCGAGAAACTTTACGACCTCGATCGGCTTCTGCTGCTTCAGTAGTGCGTCGAGGTATGCCTGGGGCGCGAGCGACGAGGGCGGGTGACCGGGCGTCGCCTCGATCCCCGCCGCCAGCGCTATCGGCGCCGCGCTCGGCGCCGACAGCTTCGGGAGGGCTGCCGGGACGTTGAAAGCGACGAGCGCCGGCGCGGGGACCGGCTCCTTTCCGAAGAGTTTCCTAAGGAAGGACATGTTGCGATTCCCCAGTGCCGCCGGAACCTCGGAATGCCATCGGGATTCGGGTGCCCGGGTCAGGGCACAGGGGACGGCCGCGGACCGTCCGCCAACTCCCGGATCAGGGCGCCGAGGGCGACGATGCCCCTGCTCGAAAGGGGCTGGGGACGGCCGGCGGGCTCCGGCGGATTGCGGAAGCTGTCGGCGTAGTGCCGGAAATTCGTGTAGAAATTCCTTCGGTCAAAAATGCCTTTCTCCTGGCAAACAATCCTCACCTCCTCGGCGTCCACCGAGAAGCTCCCCTTGACGATGGCATTCTTGAGCGCGAGCAGGTACGCCCACTCGATCTGCGCCTGCGCCCCCTTGGCCGTCTCCGGCTCGTGGAAGAAGATGACCTTGCCGTGCATGTACCCGATCACCCTTCCAAACTGCTCCGTCGTAAGGCCGATCTTCTTCACGAACGCTGAAAGCAGCGCCGTCATCGGGGGGCCGCCCGTGTAGCCCAGGTTGAAAGGCACGGGCATCGGCATTGGCGGAGCCGATCCCGACAGCGGCGCGGGCGCACCCGGGGCCAACGGCGCCGGGCTGGTACCCCCGGAAAGCAGATGGGTCATCAGGAGCTCGAAGCATTTCTGCCGGAACTCAGGCGGCATGCTCACCGCGATATTGCTGATTTCCCGGATGCGACTTTTTAGGGAATCGATGTCAGAGGAGCCCATGGAGAATGTTTCGGGTGATGCAGACTATTGGGAACTCATTGCAAAGCAAAATGGTGCAGATTCGTGGCGTCCCTCCCGCCGATTACGTCCAATTGTAAACGCGGGTCAAGTCATCCAGCGGAGAACACTCCGCAAAATTCGACCTATACGAAAAAACCGCGACCAGCATGCAACCCAGTGACTCCAACCAATGCACCAGTTCACTACCCCAGTTCAATCGCGCAGGCATCAGCAATGTTATCAGTTGAGCTGAATGGCCCCTATTAGCATCGTAACCGATTAAGGAATACGTCCAAAATAACTTAATCTAACCGATCTCCTGTCTCACGATCGGGGACTGAGTATTTGTTGAATTTCGAAGGCCACAAGCGATCTGACCGAGCGAGCGCTGACGTCTCGTCGGGTTATCAAACGTCTCGATGTAATCGAAGACGGCAAGCTCTGCGTGACGGCGGCTGGCAGGAATCGACTCATCGAGTCCGGTGTCGGACTTGCGAGTGCTCCAAAACGACACCATCGCCGAGCGAGTCGCGCGGGAGAGTTTCACCCCTACGCGCTCCCAGAACTGGACGTGAGCCTCTCGACTCATCCAGTTCCCGCAATGGAACCGATTTTCCTTACTCCAATCGCCCGGTGTGCCCATAGGTCAAATGAACGTTGCGCCACCCGCTGCAATCATTGGCCCGACCGGCGACGATGCCTTCGGAGTCTCTTGTATTTCCTACTGGCCCACCGCGCCAAACTCCGAACCAACGCCCTGAAGACGAGATAGAGTCCGGAACGGTAGTACCGGCCATAGTACTGCACTCACCCTCGGACAACCGGATTGAACATCCGTGAGAGGTCCTCGATGGATTTCTCACTTTTCCGAGCTATCCGCCATCCGCGCATTTCATCACGGATTTTCCCAGCTGATCGCAGGAAGGCGCTCGTGAAGTACTCTCCCTGAGTATTCTTCGCATATCGCGGTCGGAATTCGTACCCAAGAAGGTAGACTTCTCGTGGTCGTGGCTCCCCTGCCGATTCACGTCCAGTCCACATTCTGCCAGCCGTTGGATAACAGCCGCGCACAGTTGCTCGGCGTTTCACCTCGTCGGACAGTGGACACAGTCACACCAGTGTTGTTAATTCGGTATCGGCCGTAAACCTAAGATCCAGCCTTAGCGAAAAATACTCAATTCCTTTTCAAACTGCAATGCCATCGAAAACGGATCCCCATTTACTGGCCGAAATGCTGCGCTAGTGGCGGTAAACACTGTTTTGCTCGTGATTATTACGGACCGTAATTGCGACAAGGGGGTCGTTCCTCATATGCGCGGATATGACGCCCATCGCGGCATCGGTGGTTCGTATGCATCCATCGGTGGCATGGTTCTGGGCGTGGCCGTTAATCCGACCGGCGTGCACGGCGATACCGTTATGAAACTGTCCACCAGCAGCAAAACGTTCCAAACGAATGGTCCCGAACCGGCCATACATCCCATTGATATCATGAACTGGAATGCCGAGCTTATCTATAGTGAGCGTATGGTGCTTGTTTGGCGTTTTCTGATCTAAAATTTTGTGATGGCCATTTGGTATATAGCGAATGGCTGAAATCTTACTATCGACAACATTGTTTGCAGGCCAAGCTCTAACCGCCGCACCTTCGCCGTCGAATAGCGTCAGGGTGTGCTTGTTACCGTCGAACGTGAGAGTCGCCATCGTGGCAGGGGGAAAATCAACCGCGTGTCTACTGGCGTTGATCGAAGACAGAACTTGGTTCATTGCAATTCAATTCTGCCTAGCTCGGTCCCATTACGCATAATATCGGAGGATTTCATCCTCAAAGATTATCCGGTTTCAGCGTTACCGGCTAGGAGGACGCCCGCCGGACGAACACTGCCAATCTAGCAGGCTGTTGAAGAACGCGTCTTTTCTCACTCCAAAAGTTGTCGCCAACTAAATTGCGCATCCAGACGTCATTTTCTGACAGGACAGCGAGCTGCGAAGGTCCTTAGCGGACGGTTTTGAGGCGTTTTGATGCCCCGTTTTTCCGTCCGCCGACTCCGCAGGCATCTCGGGCCTTAGGCCCGAGCAAAACAGGAGGCCCGAGCGAGAGCTTGGCCATCCGAACCAGGTTGCAGGCAGCCACGACATACTGGCCAGCTGCATGGGTGCGCTCGAGACCACGATGCCGGCTCTTTCGGAAGCAGCCGGTGGTTTTACTCCAGCCGAAGATCTCTTCGATCCGTCGGCGGGCCTTCTGGCTGAGGGCGTACGCATTCGAACGGATGCGCACGCCCAAGGTTCGGCGCTGCGCACAGGCCGCCGGATGAGGAGTCACACCGCGATCGCGGACGCCCTCGATAAACCTGCGGGAACAGTAGCCGCGATCGGCACCGAGGGAACGCGGATCAAATCCGCGTTCTTGCAGCTCTTTGACCTGCTCACGGCGACTGTCGCCTCTGGGGCGCCGACAGCGGGCCGTACCTCGAAGAGGACGCAGAGCCCGTTCTTGTTTTCCATCGTCGCATGACCCGCAAAGCAAAGCCTGGCCTCTCGGCCGTTTCCCTTACGGACCAGCTTCGCCTCCGGGTCCGTGGTCGACTCGTGAGTGTCGTTTTTCCTGCTTTCGCCCTTGAAGTCACTCCAGCTATTTCCGTCACCCGGCCCCTGATCCGAGCCCTTCTTCTTGAAGCTCTTCAGCGAGGCCCACGACTCTATCAGCGTCGCATCGACCGAGAAGTGCTGATCACTGATCCAACGCTTGGCCTTCGCGAACCAGACTACCTCCGCGAAGAAGAGATCTGCTACCTTGTGCTGGAGCAGTCGTGCCTGGTTCTGGGAGAACGTGGAGTGGTCGAACACCGCCTCGTCGGGATTCAGGTCCAAGAACCAGCGGAACAACAGGTCATACTGAAGGCGCTCACAGAACTGCCGCTCCGAACGGATCGTGTACAGCGCCATCAGGACTTTCGCCAGTAGCAGTCGCTCAGGCGGGATCGAAGGCCGGGTAGTGTCCGTCAAGGGGGCTGTTGCCCAAATCCGGGGAGATGTAGGTGAGCATGTGATACGATAGGCATGAGTTATGCTGTATCATGCTTCATATGAAGGGCATACAAGATAATCAATCCGAGCTCTTCAGTTACAGCATAAATCTGGAACGAAGGGTCCGGCCCGACAATCCGCATCGAGCTGTCCGCCAGAAGGTCGATTTCGCATGGGTTCGCTCCGAAGTCGCGCACCACTATGGCCGCAATGGCGACGAGTCGGTCGATCCCGAGGTGATCATGAAATTGTTGTTTTTGCTCTTCCTCGACGGCATCAAGAGCGAACGAGAGTTGATGCGCATTGTGGCGGAGCGGCTCGATTACCTCTGGTTCTTGGGATTCGGCCTCGATGACCAGATTCCAGACCATAGCGTTCTCTCGAAGGCTCGAACGCGTTCGGGCAGGGAAGTGTTCGAACGGATGTTTGTTCGCACCGTGGCGCAGTGCGTCTCGTTGGGTTTGGTGGATGGGAAGAAGATCCATATCGACAGCAGCCTGGTGGATGCCGATGCGGCAAGGGACTCGATGGTGAATGCGTCGCCTGAACTGGTGGCGGCGCTTCGCGCGTCGTTCGCCGTGGAGGAATCCAAGTTTGAAATCGTTGAGGAGGAACGGCGGACCGTGCCGATGCACCGGGTAAACTCTTGTAAGACCGATCCGGACGCTACGCTCGTTGCGCGGGATCCGCGAAGCGCCTATGCGGCCTCTAAACCGCGCTACAAGAGCCATCGCGCAGTCGACGATCGCTGTGGTGTGATCACCGCGGTCGAAACGACTCCGGGACATGTGCGTGACGGCAACTGTCTGCCCGCCCTGGCCGAGCAGCATCACCGTACGAGCGGCATCGCACCCGAGGCGGTCGTGGGCGATCAGCACTACGGGACGCGGGAAAACTTCCGGCACCTGCAGACCCTCGGCGTCCGGACGCACATGAAGGTGCTGCGCTCGAAAGGGATGGCTGAGAAGCATGGTGTCTTCCACGTCACAGAATTTATCTATAATCCCGAGACCGACACTTTCCGCTGTCCTGCCGGCCAGGCTTTGACCAAGCGTGGTTATAACAAAAACGAGAAGGGCTGGACTTACCGAGCCGACACCAAAGTTTGCGCAGCGTGCGGATTGCGGTCGCAATGTACAAAGACGGCGCAGTCTTCTCTCACACGCTTAATCACGCGGCCCGATGGGCACGAATTGCTCGTGAAAGGCTGGGCCCAATCCGCAAGCGCCGAGGCGAAGCGTGATCGCTGCCGCCGCATGACCCTCATCGAAGGTAGTTTTGGGCAGGCATCCCAGAACCATCACTTCAAACGCGCCCGGTGGCGCCGCCTCTGGCGCCAGACTATCCAGGATCACCTGATCGCCGCCGTGCAGAACGTGAAAAAGATCGTTATTCATGGTCCGAAGTCGGCGGGATCGGCTTCTTTGAGCGCCGTTCCACCTCTGAAACCGATCTCGCGGTTGTTCTCCGCAGTCCAAGGTGCGATTTTGGTCGCCAACGCCGCTTTCCGGTGGCTGTGGTGCCTCATTCCCGATGTCTGTTGGTCGTGAAATCACTCCTCTCGCTCGTAGCCGGCTGCCGTCGGAGGTTCGGGCAACAGCCCCCAACCCGGACGTTACCCTTGCGGACCGCGCGGCATGTATCCAATCCAACAGTATCGTGGTCTTCGCTGACATCACGCCGCAAACGGAACAGCTTCTCCCCAACGAGATGCTGAAGGCGCTAGAGCTCCTCAAGAGTCGGCTGCGTTCGGAAACGCCCGAGAATCGCGAGGAGCTAGCCCTGCAGCATGCATAGATGGATTCCGGCAGAAGGTCCGATGGAAGGTTTTTAGCCGTGACAGCAACGTCCCCACCCTTTGAAGCGACCAGACTATTCCCCCACCGTATCCGAACAAATGCGACCATGTCACTGGAAATTCCAGGATAATAGGTGGATCCATTTTATTATGGCGAATTGGCCCTTCTCGCTTTCTGCATGGCATTGAAAGAATCAATAGTGTCGTGCTCTTCAGTCCATAATGTTGTCAGAAGGGAAAGTATTCCCATGCCCTTCAAGAGATGATCAAGTCGGGAACTTAAGGTCACAGCCGACCGGTAAATGCTGCTCTTTTTTGGAAATAGCAAAGTCATTTTCTTAACGGCTGCGATTTCATCAGAGGAATCTTTCGCTAATCCGCCCCAAAGACCCGCTTTATCGTTAAATAATGTCTGTCTAAAGCCAATCACAACATGGTCGGGCTTCATTTTCTCTTCATCCTCGCTTGGCTTTAGATATTCCACGAAAACGTCATAAGTTATGCCCACTCCTGCAGCGGCAACCGTAGGTAAGCTGACGATCATAAACGCAGCATAAAGTGGAATGGCTCCCATGGCGATTGTCGCCAGTGACTTGGTAACTTGTAAACCAAACGCCACTACCGAGAGATATGCCTCTCGATCGACGACTTGATCCTGTAGCGATTGTAAGATGGCCTGTGATTGCTGCGTATATTGTTTCAGCAAAGCATGCTTTTGCTCGAAAAACGTCTTGGCTGGTCTTGGGCCTTTGCTGCATGCAGCGAGGAAATCGCCATACAATGCCGAAGCCCGATCGATATATTGTTGCTTTGGGACCGGCTCTTCGATTGCAGCCTGCGGATCTGCCCGGAGATTTTGCCACTCAATCTCCGCCTGAGCGAAAACATATAAAAAGCCATAAACCTTAACGCCATCGAACCCCAAAACCTTGACCTTGATCTTTGGCTTGGAGGCCGAGACGACAGGATTCCCTATTGCGCCGGCCTTCGGGGATTCCAAGCGGCAAAGAGTCCCGTCCGAGATATCGACGGAATATGATCCTGTAGATCCTGGAAATGTTGACGCTGCCACGGTTTGTCAATTTTGAAGCGAATGACTAGAATATGATTACTGCGGATTCCCCATTCGAGTCGACGACAATCACATTTAGACATCATTGCGCCTGGCTCGCTGCATGGCGAAGATAGCCCATCTCATGCCGAAACTGGTCTCGCCAGTCAACTTAGTGATTTCCCTGAAGCAGTTAAAACGGGTTCTTAAGGAAATCGTGTAGGTTTGAACTGATGGCAGCTGAAAGCTGACATCGACTTTGCCGCAGAAGAAGAGAATACGAACGCGATGGTTGCCGAAACGGCGGACGGTTCGAAACCAGACGGCGAAAAAGGATTAGCCTGCCGCCGCGTCCGATTGTTGCCAGAACTCGACATAGATTTCTCTGTGGGCCACGCCCCGGGCGGTCTTCACATCGCGCTCGCATAGTTCTTGGAACGTGAGCGATTGCTCGCTAGCGACGGCCGCTTCTTGCAGTCAAAGGAACTTCGTGTCCTTAAGATCATCGTCCCAAAATCCATGCGATTGATGACAATTGGGATGGCACGCATCACTCGGGCACTGCTTCGAATTAGCGGTTCAGCCTTTAGTCGAGTCTCAGAATCCCGATCATTCTAGAACGCAGACATTCGGATTTTCCATATTTCTCAAATTCTCTTGGATGCGCAAAGTCCATGCGCGAAGTTCGCGGAGGCTCGTCGTCCGTCGGGCTGACGGCTGTCACGTGCTTGAAAGACTGGCCGTCACGATCTCGAACGCCCGCTTTGCCCGCATCCACGCAAGCGGGTTCATGCCCCGCCCTGGCGAAATCAACATCGCCCCCATCCACCCTTCCTTGGCCGGCTGAATTGCGACGGCAACCAGCGCGTCGCCCTTGGGGAGTTTCGCCTCGCCCGCAAATCGAGTCAAAGCGCCCTTCTCGGGCAATGGGGCCAGCGCCTCGAGACTCGATATCTTCACACCCGCGCCCTCAATTTGCGCAATCAGCTGATTCTTGATCCGCTCCCGTCCTACCTCGCCCGGGGCGATGGACGCGTCTGAATGCACCCGGATGTAGGCCAGCGTGTCGGTCTTGCTGGCGACCCTGATCTCGACCGCGCCGATTTGGGGCGAAGGCGGAGCGAGCGATGTGGCCGACCACGACTTCGGATACAGGAACGAAAAGTGGGCCTTCGGATCCTCGTGCTTGACCAGGGGCTCCATCAGCCTCTGGTGGAGGGGCGACGTGAGGTCGAGGCTTGCGGCCGCCAGGCCGAGGATCTCGACGGGACCTGCTGCGGCGTCCTCCGGCATCTGGCCCGCCAGCAGAATCACATTGGGTCCGTTGCTCTTGATGGCGACGCGGCCCCGGGTCGGCCCCGGTCCCTGCACGTTCGCGTGGACGACCTGGCCGTTGGCATCCACAGAGGCCCTCAGGGCCTCGATCTTCGCGCCTCGCCGCTCCATCTCGAATCCGAGCCAGTCCACGAGGTTCACCTCGAACTCGATGACCGTCCCCAGCACCTGCACCAGGACCGTCGGGGTGACCTGGAAACCCGCAACGAGCGAAAGCAGCCCCTTTCTGATCGGCTGGGACTCCACGTTCGACGCGCGAATGGCCGACTTCGGCAGGATGATCCGGCAGCCATGCGGGGGGGAACCCCGCGCGGCGACGGTGACCGACGTGTACTGGGCACGCAGGGCGCCGTCGGTGATCCGCTTCCCGAAGGAAATGGCGTCAGTGTCCGGGTTCATGGGTCATTTGAAACTAACGCCGAAGCTTGCGCCGCCGACCAGCCCGAGGCCAGCCAGGACGTTGGCGCCGAAGTACAATCCCTGGTCGGCATTGTAGCCCGCGCTGGCCTCGGCCTCGGCCGAGGCGCCGACCTGGCCGGAAGCGCTGCCGCCAATGGTCAGCACGTGCCCGAAAAGCGGGATCTTGATCTGCCCGGTGGCCTCCGCAGAGACGAGGGCCACGCTGGCGCCCACCTTCGCGTGGAGGTCCGCCGAGTCCGGGGTGACGGAAGCGCCGAGCGAAGCATGGGCCTCGGCGGCCAGCACCTTGACGGAGGCGCTCCCTTTGACGGCGCCGCCCAGGGCGCTTCCGGCCACGTTTGCGCTCAGGGCCTCGGCGTGCGCCTCGGCCGAGATCACGTTGATGTCCGCCTCCCCCTTCGATGGGTCGACGGAGACTCCCGAGGTCGCGGTCAGGCCGTAGCTGCCCACATTGAAGTTGTTCGCGTCGTCTCCGTAGGACCTCACCGCCCCGCTGACCGACGCAAGCGTCTTGGTGACGTCGACGGTGCCGTACGAGACGTCGGAGCTGTCAGGATCGTCGGAATCCTCCTCGCCGCCGATCGTCACGACGTCTAGCTCGACGTCCGAGTCGCCGTCCTCCGAACCGTCCTCCGTGCCCGTGGTGTCCCCGGAGGCGTCGTCCGCCGCGTCATCCGGCGTGTCCGGCGTGCCCGGCGCCTCCGGGCTGTCCGGGGACTTGGTCTCGCAGTCCGCACCTTCGCCCGAGGCCCCCCCGCTGTTGATCATGACCAGCGTCCCCTGGATGGACACGCCCATGGGCCCGATGTCTATGAAATTCCCGCCCGCCTTCAGCGAGAGCTCCATGCCGGCCTCGATGACGACCGACATCCCGCCCTTGATGTGGACGGTCATCCCGGCGTCCACCGCGTGGTTCATGCCGGATTTCTCGTTGATGCTTCCACCCGCGTTCAGCGAGAGATCCCCTCCGTAGGCGTTGTTCGAATCGCCCCCCGCGTTCAGGTTGTGGTCGCCCCCCACGCTGAGCTTCTGGTCCCCCGCAGCCGAGAGGTTGTCATCGCCCGCGACCGAGGACTTCCGATCCCCCGACACGGTCTCGCTCACGTCACCCTCCGTCGCCGACTTGCGGTCGCCCGTGACGGTCGAGCTCTTGTCGCCCTCGACCTTCTCCTTTTGGTCGTTCTCTACCACCAGGTGCCTGTCGTTGCCGACCCATTCCCGGCTGTCGTTCTTCACCCGGGCGTCCTGGTCCTTTTCGGCATGGACAAAGATCTGCTCGTCCCCCTTCTTGTCCTCGAAACGGATCTCGTTGAAGCCGTCGCCTCCTATGCTCGAGTTGGACTTGATCGTCGACTTGGTCTTCTCCCCGGGAAGATCATAGGGAGGCATCGCGTCCCCGTTGTAGACCCGGCCGGTGATGATCGGCCGGTCGGGATCGCCCTCGAGGAACTCGACGATCACCTCCTGGCCGACGCGGGGAAGGTAGATCGCCCCCCATTTCTTGCCCGCCAATCCCTGGGACACCCGGATCCAGCACGAACTGTTCTCGTCAGACTTGCCGTGGCGGTCCCAGAAGAACTGCACCTTCACCCGGCCGTACTGGTCCGTGTAGATCTCCTCCCCGGACGGCCCGGTGACCACGGCGGTCTGGGGCCCGTGGACGACCGGCTCGGGAGTCAGGCGCGCCGGCCGGAAGGTCTGCTTCGAGTCGATGGCCACAAGAGAGCAGGAGAAGAACTCGCCGGCGTCCTCCGGCGACGAGGCGTACTCCCCGGCGTCGGCATGCGTGGACGAGTCCGCGATCAGGTACTCCTTGTTCAGTGCGTCAAGCGGATGGTTCCTTAGGTTGAACGTGGCCCCCGTCGCCATGCCCCGCGCCGTGGCCTGCCCGTGGTAGCTCTCGTACTGGGCCTGCAACTCGTCGAGGCGGACCTGAGAGAGCCGGTCCCCCTCCCCGTGATCGATGTATTCGCCGGGGTAGTCGAACATCTCGAGATTGGCCGCACCGTAGCTCCGCGAGGCGCTGGCGTTCGAGCGCAGGGACGTCTTGGGCTTCGTGAAGTCAAAGTCCGTCAGCGCGTAGGACACCGGCTGGAACTGCTTCTCCAGCACCCAGGCGGTGACGGAATCCCGGCCGGTCGCGGCCCCCTTCTCGAGCTGGTGAAAGTCCACGTTCTCGAAGTTCGGCGTCGGGCTGTGCGCGCTGATCGAGTCCGCGAGAACGAGCGTGTGCTTGCCGTCCTCGTGGGTGAAAAAGTAATAGATTCCCTCCTGCTCCATCAGGCGGCTCACGAAGTTGAAGTCCGTCTCCCGGTACTGGACGCAGAACTCCCTCTGCTGGTAGCTGCCGGAGAGCTTGAGCTGGTAGTCATTGAACCCGTGCCCTTTGAATACCTTCTCAATGATGTCCGGGGCGGTCATTTCCTGGAAGATGCGGCAGTCTGCGGTGCGGGTCAGGAACCACAGCCAGGGGACAATCGTCGCGTGGTAGTGCGGGTAGGTCCCGGAACTCCCGGCGTGGACCATCCGGCTAACGAAGCCGTTGAAGTACCGCGTCCCGTCCTGGCCCATCTGGAGGCGGATCGTCGCATTGTGCCCGATGACCTGGTCAAAGTCGATGTCGCCCTGCTCGCTGCTCAGCTCGGCCTCGATCTGAAACAGGCGGCTGAGCTGCTCCTGTACGGCGATCGAGCGCACCGCCAGCACGTCGGGACCGAGCGCCGTCGAGATGGCCAGCAGCCGGCTGTCTTGTTTCAGGGCCATTGGGGGGGAAGCTGTACGGGCGCGATCATGCTAAATGATCCGCGGCCAAACAATGCGATTCGGGGGGCACATTCGCATTTCGCCGGCCGGACCTAGGCGGCATCGAACTCAAACGTGAAGTTTCCGTCCTTCACGCCCACGTGCACCCTCCTGATCTCCTGACCGGCGGCCAGCCGGTTCAGTATCTCGCGGCCGATCTCCGGGAGGAGCGTGTTGGTGATCATCGAATCCACCATCCGGGCGCCGCGCTCGAGCTCCGTGCAGCGCTGGGCGACGAGGTCGTGCACGGCGTCGTCGAACGTCAGGGGCGCCCTGTGGTTCTCGAGCACCCTCTTGACCAGCCTGCCGAGCTGCAGCCGGATGATCAGCCGCAGCACCTCCTTGCTGATCGGATAGAAGGGAACGACCAGCAGCCGGTTGAGGAGGGCGTCCGGGAACACCTTGGTGAGCGGACCCCGCATCGCCTTCTCCAGGGCGTCTTGGCCCGGCATCAACTCGGGATCCTTGCAGAGGTTGATGATCACCTCCTGGGCCGCGTTGCTGGTGAGGATGATGATGGTGTTCTTGAAATCGATGAACCGCCCCTCGCTGTCCTCCATGTAGCCCTTGTCGAAGACCTGGAAGAACATCTCGTGGATGTCGTGATGCGCCTTCTCGACCTCGTCGAGGAGGACCACGCTGTAGGGCTTGCGGCGCACGGCCTCGGTCAGAATGCCGCCCTCGCCGTAGCCCACGTATCCGGGCGGCGAGCCCTTGAGCGTGGAGACGGTGTGCGCCTCCTGGAACTCGCTCATGTTGATGGTGATGAGGTTCTGCTCCCCGCCGTAGAGCGCCTCCGCCAGGGTGAGCGCGGTCTCCGTCTTGCCGGTGCCGCTCGGCCCGACCAGCATGAAGACGCCGATGGGCCGGTTGGGGTTGTCCAGCTTCGCGCGGCTCGTCTGGACCCGCCGGGCGATGGTGTCGAGGGCGTGCCTCTGGCCGATGACCCGCTTCTCAAGGGTGTCCGCGAGGTTCAGAACCTGCGTGATCTCGTTCTTGACCATCCTGCCGACGGGAATGCCGGTCCAGTCCGCCACGACGCTTGCCACGGCGTTGGCGTCGGCGCTTGGGAAGATGAGCGGCGAATCCCCCTGGAAGGCCTTGAGCTTGTCCTGGAGCGCGCTGAGGTCCCCGAGGAGCCTTTCCCGGTCCTCCGCCGTGAGGGAGGCCTTCGCGTCCGCCGGCTGTGCCCCGTCGCGCGGGACCTCGATCGCCGAGTTCGCGGCGCGCAGCCTCGCCCGCAGGGCCAGGACCTCGTCGACCAGGACCTTCTCCTCGCCCCAGTGCTTCTCGAGGCCCGCGAGCTTCTCCTTCTCGGCAAGGAGCTTCGCGTCGATCTCGTCCCCGCGGACCTTGTGGTCCATGCCGATTGCGCTCTCCCGGCCGAGGATCTCCTTCTCCGTCTGGAGGGCCTGGATCCGGCGGCGGCCGTTGTCGACCTCCGCCGGCACCGCGTGCTGGCTCACGGCCACCCGCGCACAGGCCGTGTCGATCAGGCTCACCGCCTTGTCGGGCAGCTGCCGGGCGGTAATGTAGCGGTGGGAGAGCCTCACGGCGGCGTCGATCGCCTCGTCCAGGAGCTGAACCCGGTGGTGCTTCTCGAACTGACCGCCGACCGCGCGCATCATCAGGATGCACCGTTCCTCGCCGGGTTCGTCGACCTTGACCGTCTGGAAGCGGCGCGTGAGCGCAGGGTCCTTCTCGATGTACTTCTTGTACTCGTCCCAGGTGGTGGCGGCGAGCGTCCGGAGCGTGCCGCGGGCAAGCGCAGGCTTCAGCAGGTTGGCGGCGTCGCCGGTCCCGGCCGAGCCGCCCGCCCCTATCAGGGTGTGCACCTCGTCGATGAACAGGATGATGGGCTTCGGCGAGGCCTGCACCTCGTCGATCACGCCGCGCAGCCGCTGTTCGAACTCCCCCTTCATGCTGGCGCCAGCCTGCAGGAGGCCGATGTCCAGCGAGAGGACGCTCACGTCCTTGAGCGACGGCGGGACGTCCCCGGCCACGATCCTCTGGGCGAAGCCCTCGACGACCGCGGTCTTCCCGACGCCCGCCTCGCCCGTGAGGATGGGGTTGTTCTGGCGGCGCCTCATGAGGATGTCGACGCACTGGCGGATCTCGTCGTCCCGGCCGACAATGGGGTCGAGCTCGCCCTTCCGCACGCGCGCCGTGAGATCGGTCGTAAAACGCTTCAGGGACTCCTGCTTGCCCATCTCCGCCGGCGCGATCGCGCCGCTCGCCTCGCCCGCCCCGGCACCTGCGCTCAGGCCCGAGCCATCGCTGGCTCGCATCGCGTCCTCGGGCGATCCGGCGACGATCTGGGCGAACTCGTCGCTCAGCCTCTCCGCCTTGATCTTCGAGAACTCCCTCGAGAGGCCGAGGAACACGGGGCGCAGTGTGTCGGTCTTCAGGAAGGCGACGATCAGGTGGCCGGTGCGCACCTGCCCCTCGCCGTAGAGGAGCGTCGAGTAGAGGTAGGCCTGCTGGAGCGCGGACTCGATGTGCGGCGAGAAGTCGCTTATCGACGTCGCCCCGCGCGGCAGGCGGTCAAGCGCCGCAACGATGTCCGCCGCCACCCGGGACCCGTCGAGCTCGAAGTGCCGGGATATCCTCAGGGCGTCGCAATCCTGCAGCTGGAAGAGCTGGTGGAGCCAGTGGACCGCCTCCACGTACGGGTTGCCCCGCATCTTGCAGAAGATCGTGGCCGCCTCGATTGATTTGTAGCCCAGGGGGTTGAGCTTTCCGAACAGCGTCGAGCGTTTGATGTCTGCCATAGCGGGTGTGCAGGTTGATGGTGGGGGGATCGGAAGGGCTTGGTCTTGCGCGCCGCCTAGTTGCTCGAGGGCGCGAGGATCAGGTCCTCGGGGTCGAATTCGAAGGGCTTGGTCTTGAGCCAGGTGTTCCACCCAAGCCGGCCGGACTTCCCCAGCTGGATCACCGGGACGTCCTCGCGTGCCAGGACCAGCTGAAGGTCCCAGAAGAATTCCTTGGACGTATAGAAGTTGATCAGGTCGCACAGCCGACCGAACGAGCTGCCCGACGGGAGCATCCGCTCCAGCTCCGCGCGGCTCATGGGCCCCATCCTCACGCGGAAGCCGAGTTGGCAGGCCCAGGTCCGCGAGCCGATGATGGTCGTTGACCCGAGGATTCCCGATCCGGATGGCACGCCCAACCTGCATTCCGAGCCGGCCGGCAGGTCGATCCATCGGCCCGAATACTCGCGGACCTCCGTCCGCAACCCGAAGAAGTCCCGGAGGACCGCCTCGAGCCCCTCGGCATTCCTGGCCTGGGGGGCGAGGCGGCCGGCATAGTAGAACTTGGCCCGGTCCGGAAAGCTGTCGCGGTCCCGGAGGCTGTCCATGCCGAGCCCAAGGAGGCTTCCCACGTAGGAGCCCCATCGCTCGTCGTGCGCCCGGTCATAGTCCACCGTCTTTCGCGCGTCGGCCCAGGCCCTGAAGAAGAACGAAATCATCCGGTGGTGGAAGATGTTGCAGAAGGCGGCGAAGGTGCTGTCTCCGTGGTGGAGCATGCGGTCGCTCGCGTACTCCGTGAGGCAGAGCGGCAGGGGGCCATGCGGGCCGAAGAGGCCGAAATGCCTGGAGTAAAGGGTCGGGGGCCGCGGCGCCTCTGCCTGGGCGCCGACCTCGAGCGTCGTGGGCGCGAAGCTGAGCGAGGGATTCTGGGCGAAGCGCACCGGGTCCTGGGACGGCGACAGCGAATAGCCGATGCGCGGCCCCTTGGCGTAGCGGCTCTGGATAAGCCGCACCGCCGCGTAGAAGTCGAACCTGTACGGATCTTCCGCCAGTTTCGCTGTCAAAGGATCTGTCGTCTGCCCGTCTGGGCCGGCCATCGCATGATCTCCCCTCTTTGCTGCGTTGAAACAACCGTCTCGGTGAAGGAATTCAATGACGCGTATTTCGCGAAGAACTGCTCCAGGACCGCTCCCAGGATGAACACACCCTGGCCCTCGAACGACGACTCGTCAAAGACCACCGTGATTTCCAGGCCGCGCGCGAACGATATCGGCCCCGGGGCCTCGACGCGCCGGACGATCGGCTTGTGGCGAACGCCGCGCAGCCCGTCGATCTGCTTGAGCATCTCGCGCCCGCTTGGGTCCGTGTAGAGCCGCAGGATCTCGCGAAGGGCCTCGGCGGAGGCGTCGGCGCTGGAATCAACGAGCGAGAGATAGTTGAGCGAAAGGTGGCTGATCAGCCGCCAGGCAAACCGGCCCGAGGGGACCTGGCCGCCCTCGGTGCCCTGGCCGGCGAGCACGAGGCTTGGGCGCGGCACAGTCGGCCCCACAAGGATCCGGATCGAGCGTACCGGCGCCGCCACGTCCATCGTGAAGTCCGAGGGGCCGGCGCCCCTGAGCATCTGCACCGGCAGGTGCCGGTTGGTGCACAGTGCGCGCAGGCCGAGCTGGCGGAGCCCGGGATCGTAGGGCGCCATGTCGCCATCGACGATGGAGATGAACACATCGGTCCCCGCGTACGAGGTGCGCCGCCCCGTGAGACGCTCGCGGTCGCTGAAAAGCCGCGGAACACGGTTCAGCGTGTAGAACGCGGAGTTTCCGAGGTCCGTGTCGCGCGCCTTGTAGAAGGGGAAAAAACTGCGCTCCTGGTCCGGTGTCTCGCCGTAGCCGGTGACGGACAGGATATTGTAGAGCTCATAGTCCAGCGGACGATCCCGCGCTGGCACAACATGGTATTCCGAGGAACGCTCCGAAATGCGGATGCGGTCCAGACTCTTCTCGAACAGGTTGATCGCGGGCGTGCAGAACAGCTCGAAGCTCTTGTCGTCCAGCCGGCCCTCAAGCCGCGTGTCCTGTTCGTCAAGCGCGATGATGAGGTCGAACTGGTCCCCAGCGACGCCCGCAAGGGCCTCCCGGAATCCGGTGAGCTCGAAGAACAGGAACCTCTGTGGAAACGCAAAGTACTCGCGAAGGAGCCGGTAGCCCTCGAATCCCACCGGATTGGGCGGAAGCAGCGCCTGGTCCGGGCCAAAGCCGACGCGCCTGATGGACCCCGCCGGGAACACCCCGAGGCTCCGTCTGCGGTCGGCCGGAGACTGCACCACGAGGTTCAACTTATGGGCGAAGATCTGCTCGTAGACCTGGACGGGGAGCTCATCGGTCCCCCGGATCATGAAGGTGAGCGGAGCCGCCTCCATCGCCTTGAAGGCGACCGGAGCGGTCTTGCGCAGCCGAATCCGGAACGCGGCCTTGGCCGGGATGTCCTGCGGAAGGTTGGCCTCCGAAAGGTCGCGCGTGAGGTAGCGCACTTCGGCGACGGCCAGCGGAAGCAGGCGGACGTCCTGGGCCGTGCTGAACGTGCAGGCCGTTCGCTCCCCCTTGCCCAGCTGGCTTCTCAGCAGGGTCCCCTTCTTGATCGTGAAGCCCCCGGCGAGCGCGTCCTTTGACTCCCCCTCAGGGTCAAAGCGAACGATCGCCATCGAGGGGACGGGGCAGAGGTAATCGGGATAGACCGTCTCGAGCAGGCCCTGCGTGAACCGCGGGTACTCCGCATCCAGCTTGAGGTGTATCCTGGCGGCCAGGAAGGCATAACCCTCTAGGAGACGCTCGACATAGGGATCGGGACAGGCCTCCTTGGCGTCCTTGTCCAGCGAGAGGCGGCCCGCAATCTTGGGGTAATCGCGCGCAAACTCCCCGGCGGTTTCCCGCAGGTGCCGCAACTCCGTGTTGTAGAGCTCGAGAAGCCGCTCATCCATTGGGAACGTCCCCCAGGACGCAGAGGCCGGTCTCAATGTCGAGCGAGGTCTTCACATTCAGCTGCTCCGGAATCGGATTCGCCCACAGCGTTCCCTCCAGCCGGAACGTGATGATGTTGCCCACAATGTCCACCTTGACGACAAGGCTCCTGGCCTCGATGCGGGGCTCGAACATCCTGATAAGCTCGATGAGGTCCGCGCGCAGCTGATCCAGGTCGGGATGGCCGACGCCGCACAGCTGGCGGGTGCCGTAGTTGATGACCGAGCGATACGCCTCCGGATAGTCCTTGAGCCGGAAGGGCTCCAGGTCGCCCGTCCGGATGTAGCCCACCGTGTTGAACAGCCACTCCAAGTCCCGCAGCACGCCCCTGCGATACTTCTGGTTCGACACGATGCGGTGGGCGCGGCCCTCCTCGCGCATTTTCGGCTCGTTGTCGGTCAGGCGGTCGAGGAGGCAGGGTTGGAGCTTCTCTATCGGCGTTGTGTCTGCCATGGCGGAATTCAGGCGCCCGGCGCCAGCTCAATCTCACGGCACTCGAGAAGCGGGTGATTGTCGTCGCCGGTGGCGAGCAGCCGCTGCCCGGTGCCGAGGAAGCAGCCCGGGGCCGCCTCCCTCCAGTCCGTCCAGCGCGAGAGGCGGAGGGTGTCGTCCGCCGAGTCCTCCGTGCCGGGATACCGCACCGGAATATGCGCGCTAACGGCCCCGCCGTTCGTCCAGGTGAAGCGCGCCGGCGTCCAGACCAGGTCGCGCAGGTCGTGCGGCTTCTCGATCTCGATCCGGGCGATGCGGCAGAACGGGACCCAGTAGTACTTGCCCTCGAGAATGACCTCCAGAAGGGGCCCGAGGCGCGAGTCGGCGTCGGCGATCCACTCGAAGGGCTTCCCGTCCACCTTGCCCGCCGTCGGAGCCGAGGCCTCGAACGCCCGGGCGCGAGGAGCCGCTGCCTCCGAAAAGCGGCCCTCCGCGGTCAGCGCACCTGCCTGGACGAGCAAACCGACCCACTCGAGCGGCTCCCCGAAAACAAGCGGGGTTCGCTTTCCGGCAAAGACCTCCCTGCGGAACATCTCGCAGGCGATGACCGGCCGGAAGATCTGCGCGATCGTGCCGGACGAGGCGTCCAGGCCCGCAACGACCTGGAGCTGCGCCAAGGCCTTGTCCAGGTGCCCTAGAACGCAGTTCAGCTGGAACAGGAACACCCTGAGCCCCACGTTGCCCGGGTCCCTGCGAATCTCATCCTGAAGTGCCGGCAACGCCTCTCCGAGCCGGGCCGCCCGAACGAGTTCCGCGGCAGTCATGGAATTTTTTGCGCCTGGCCTAGCGTCGGCCAGGCGCGAGCTCGGTTTCGGGCCGGATGGGTTCTTTCCGCTTAGCTGCCCGTGTTCGTCTTCAGGTCCCAACTGGATCCCACCTTGCTGCCTGCGCCACCGGTGTCGGTCTGCGGCGTATAGGTGTATTGGATCGCGGAGAAGTTGATCGTGACCGTGTCGACCGGCACGACCTCGTCGGCGTTGCCTCCCGTGTGAAAGGACGAGACGATAAGGTTCTTGAAGTTGATGACGACATATTCAAGCGCGGTCCCGCCCGCCTTGCGGCAGGTAAGCGTGCCGGTCGCGATTGGTTTCCCGCTGGCACAGGCGAGCAGCAGCTTCGGGCTGGCCGTGTTCGTCCTCATCGTGAAGCTGAAATCCTGCATCGCCACCTTTCCCGCGCCGCTGCCGCCGCCGTAGGAGCTGGTGCCGGAATTCGTCTCTCCCCACGCCCAGGAGAGCAGGTCGATCTCGCCCTTGTGAGTCTTGTCGGTGGCCTCGCCGGGAATGCCGTCGAGTCTCAGGAAGAAGTCTACAGTTGCCATGGTATGATTATCCTTGTTGGGACCTGTGCTCCGGTCCCGATTTTGATTTTTGTTCCCGTGCTCCGGGGGCACGTGCCCGGCGCCGTTTCAAAGCTGGAGATGGTGTCGTGCCGAAGGAACTCAGCTCGCCTTTCCCGTGGGCAGCTTGGAGGTCAACCGCAGGGAGACCGTGAGGCCCTCCAGCTGGTAATGCGGACGGAGATAGAACTTCGACGAGTAGAACCCGGGGTTCCCCTTGATCTCCTGCACCTCGACCTTGCCCTCGGCAAGCGGGCACCTGGCCTTCAGCTCGTCGTTGGATTTCGAGTCGCAGCAGAACTGGGCAAGCCAGTTGTTCAGATACTCCTCCATTTCGGCCCGGTCCTTGTAGGACCCGACCTTGTCGCGAACAATGCTCTTCAGGTAGTGGGCAAACCGGGACGTGGCCAGAAGGTACGGCAGGCGCGCGGCCAGGGCCGCGTTGGCGGTGGCGTCCGGATTGTCATACTTTGCGGGCTTCTGCAGTGACGGCGCCCCCATGAACACCGCGTAGTCCGTGTTCTTGTAATGGGAAAGCGGCATCAACCCGTTCTTCGCAAGCTCGGCATCGCGCCTTCCGGTGATCGCGATCTCGGTCGGGCATTTTGCATCCTTGCCGCCGTCATCGGTCGAAAAGGTGTGCACCGGAAGATCGACGACCATGCCGCCCGACTCCGCGCCATTGATCCGGGCGCACCAGCCGTAACTCTTGAACGACCGGGTGATGTTGACACCCATCGCATAGGCGGCGTTCGACCAGACGTAATTGCCGTTGTCGGCGGCGGCGGTATCCTCCTCGAACGCGAACTCCTCCACCGGCATGCTCTTTGCGCCGTAGGGGAGGCGCGACAGGAAGCGGGGCATCGTCAGCCCGATATAACGGGCGTCCTCGGATTCGCGCAGCGACCTCCAGGCCGCATGCTCCGGCGACTTGTCGATGATATTGGAAATGTCGCGCGGCTTGCTCAGCTCCTGCCAGCTTTCCATGCCGAGGACGCTGGGATCAGCCGCCGCAAGAAACGGGGCATGCATCGCCGCCGCGATCTGGCTGATGTTCCCGAGCAACTTCACGTCCTGGTGGGAATGGCCGAACTGGTAGTCGCCAATTAACGTCCCATACGGCTGCCCGCCCGGGGAATCATACTCCTCCCCGTAAAGCTTCTTGAAAACGGGGCTTTGGTCCCACGCCGTGCCCTCAAACCGCGACAGTGTCTTCTCAAGGTCCTTCTTGGATATGTTGAGCACGCGGATCTTGAGCTGCTCGTCCGTCTCCGTGTTGTTCACGAGGTAGTGCAGCCCCCGCCAGGAGCTCTCCAGCGCCTTGAAATCCTCGTGGTGCATGATCAGGTTGATCTGCTCCGTCAGCTTCCGGTCGATTTCCGCAATGATCGCGGAGATCGTCTTGAGGACGTCACCGGAGACGAGCCGCGTCGACGCGAGCGCCTGTTGCGCAAGCGTGCGGACCGCGTTCTGCACGGCGCTCTGCTTCTGGGGATCGCGGGCCTTGAACCCTTGGTTCAGCAGGGCCTCAAACTCGCTGACTTCGACCGTTGCGGCTCCGGCGGCTTTGGCGCGTGATTCTGGTGATGCCATAGGTGTGTCTCCGCAATGTTAGCTGCCCGCCGAATCGCTGGGCTTGGGTGCCGAGGCCAGGGATTTCATGAGTTCGGGGTTGTTCAGCAGCTTGCCGACCAGCTCCTCGGCATTCTCCTTGCCATCCATGTAGCCGAGCAGGCTCGACAGCTCGGATCGCGCCTGAAGGAGCTTGTTCAGGGAATCCACCTTCCTGGCGACGGCGGCGGGCGAGAAGTCGTCCATGCTCTCGAACGTGATATCGACGCTCATGTTGCCCTCGCCGGTGAGCGTGTTAGGGACCTGGAAGGCGACCCGCGGCTTGCAGGCCTTGAGCCGCTCGTCGAAGTTCTCGACGTCTATCTCCAGGAACTTCCGGTCCGACACCGAGGGAAGGGCTTCCGCAGGCTTTCCCGAGAGATCGGACATGACGCCCATGACGAAGGGCAGCTCGTGCTTCTTGGTGCCCTCGTACGTCTCGACATCATACTCGATCTGCACGCGCGAAGCGCGATTCTGGGCGAGATGTTTCTGACCGCTGGATTTAGCCATAAAATCGTGGGGATAGCCTGATTCTGCGCCATGTGTGGAAAGGCTTGGCGGGCCGATTGAATGTTCGAACTAGAGATTTTATTGTCAAATGATTTCTGAATTGGTTGGAGGATTTGCCTTTATGTGAATTTTGACCCCGCGCGGGTCGGATCACGCGGGGGGAGGCGCGGCCGAATCGACCGTGGAACCGAGGCTCGGCCGAAGGGACTCCGGCGTCGCGAGGTTAAGCTCACGCATGGCGTCGACGAAGTTCATGTTGACCAGCTTTTGGGCGCGCTGAAGGAGAAAGGGAACGGGGCTGCCCGGCTCCCGCTGCCGGTAGTAGTCGCAGATCACGTCCAAGGCATGGACGACATCGGCGCGCGATCGGATGGCGCCGGCCGCCCTCGCCTCGGCGGGGCCCCCGGCGTCCCCCGCATGGGGTGCGCCGCCCACGACTGCCTCCTCCGCGTCGGACCGGAGCACAGAATCCATCTGGCCAAGCACGTTCGCGATTACCTCGAAACTGATGCCATCCTTGTTGCCCAGCGCGGACGAAAGGGCCTGGTCAATGCGCCCGACAAGCTCCCGCGACTCCCGGACGGCTTCGCGCTGCGCCCCCACCCCTTTCGGGTCCGCCCCGCGGACCGCAGCGGCGAGTTTCGCCGCGTCCGTAAGGTCCCCCTCCCCCGGCCCCGCCTTGCCGAGCGACTCCGCGAGATCCAAGGAAACGGGAACCGACCCCCTCCTCTGCACCAATGGGCAGACATAGAGATAGTCGACAATCGTAAGCCACCCGCTGACCGATCCCCGGGGCTGCGTGATGGCCCCAACGATGTTCAGCCGCCTTGTCGGGTCGTTGTTGTCTTCCGGCTCGAGCAGCGGCTGAACGTCCTTCCAGAATCTCTCGAGCAGGCCGGCAATTAGCTCCAGGCCGTCGCGAAAACCCTCGAGGCCGCGTGTCTTCAGCGCACAACAGCAATAAATCAATGCGGCGCGCAGGTGCTTCGAGTGCCCGAGGAACTCGGCGCTCTTTCTCTCCAGGTTTCCCCAATCCGGGGGCTCCGCGGGCCGGCGGATGGATCCCATCTCCACCTCAGGCTTCCCCTTAAGCAGCGTCTCCAGCTCGTCGAGCTCTCGATCGAATGCCTGCGGCGCACCGCCCGGCTGCTCGGCGGAGACTGGCTGAAGGAGGCTCTCGATCAGGCTATTCATACGGGACTGATTTGGAAGCAAACTGGTCGGCGAGTCGCGCAGGCACGCGGCCCATGAGGGCCGAGAGTCCGAATGGCCCGCCTTGATGATTACTTTGCGGAATACGCAATCGGAACTCCGGCCGCGTCTTTCGCACGATCGTAGTGGATCATCGTCACCTTCGATTGTCTCGGGGGAAGACGGGTTTCGACCGCCTCGATATTCTGACGCAGCGCATTGAGCGCTAGTCCGGGCACCCGCAAGGGTCGGAGCAGGACGGTCTCTGATATCTCCTGTTCCTTGGCGGTGAGCCCCACCCGCTTGATGAGCTGGAAGAGGCCTCCGATCTCGCGCAGGTATCCAAGGGTCGCGGCATTCCCCGCATCGGATGAATTCTGCTCGAGATACACATGGAAGCCGCTCGGATCGGCGGCTCCCGAACTTTCAACGTAGCGGCGGTAGGCATCTGTGAGCGCCCGCTGAATCTCCGGCACGCGGGAAACGCGACTCCCCGACGCGTTCACTGGATTAAACAGGTCGTTGTACCTTTCCAGCGCGGCCCGAACGGCCGCCTCGGACAGGCGGGCGTCAGCGACCCTATATTGGTCGGGATCGGCGGACGGGTCGTCGATGATCTGCGTGTAGATGACGGGGCCTTTGCCCATCTCGTCGAGCTCTTCCGCCGTCGCGGGGCGCCCATAGATACCCAGTTGCACGATTTGGTCCAGCAAGGCCTGGGAGAGGCCAACAACCTGGGCCGCTTCGACTTTCTGCGCTGGGACGCCGGAGGCGAGGAACGTGCTGACATCCGCGACCGGCCGGGTTGCAATGGGCGGCACATAGGGCGGGGACGCCGGCTGAACCTTAAACGTGGGCGGTGTCGTCGCGAAAGTCCTCGAGGAGACATTCAATTTGCCGGCCGAAACGTCACTCGGGTCGATTTCGGATCCCTCCAGCCCCGCCGGCAGGCCGCCTGCGCTGGTCACGGCCCCCGTGAGGGTTCCAATTGTGACGCTCTGTCCGCGCAGGACCGGCTTCGCTGAGAAGGAGATATTTGGGGCATAGTAGTAATTCCCAGCAAGCGTGATCGAATCCGAAGTGATGGAAATCCCAGTGCTGGCCGCAACATTTCCCAGCGTCGTCGAGGCGCTGCTTACGACATCCAAGGTTCCCTGTTCAAGCTCCAGCATGGTGCCCGATAGATCCAGGCTGCCCGATCCTAGCGTCAGGTCCACGTCCCCACTTCTCACATCGGTAATGGCGGCCGTGATGCTCAGGCTGCTCGAACCCGACGTGGCCAACGAGCCAAACGTCAGATTGGAGCCGCCCGTGTTAATCGTCACATTACCATTCAGGGTGGTCGGCCCAAGGGTAAGCCCTGCTCCGGAAGTGATCGCGCCCGCAAGAGTCACGCCTGAGGGGGCCGTAGCCGTAGCCCCGCCTGTAAACGTCACCCCCGTCAGGCTCAAGCTACCGCTGTTGCCGTAGGCCGCCGCGTTGGTTATTGTTCCGCCGTTCTGCGTAAGGTTATACGCACCCGTCCCGGTCGTCAGCGTCGTTGCGGTGAGGCCGCCGTTAAAGGCCACGCTTCCACCGGTCATCCCGGACAGGTCCGTCGTCGTGTCCGTCACCGCCCCCCCGAAGCTGTCCGCACCTGAGCCCGAGAGCGCCAGGGCGCCCACGCTGCTCACGCTCGTTCCGGTCACCCCACCTGTTCCGGTGCCGACAGCAAGATTGAACCCGCCGCCCGTGACGGCACCCAGGGTCACAGCAGAATTCGTCGTCGTCAGGGTCGTGTTGGCCGCGAGAGTCGTCGGCCCAAGGGCGAGCCCTGCTCCGGAAGTGATCGCGCCGGCAAGGGTCACGCCGGAGGGGGCCGTGGCCGTCGCCCCGCCTGCAAACGTCACCCCCGCAAGGCTCAGGGCGCCGCTGTTGCCGTAGGTCTCCGCATTGGTGATCGTGCCGCCGTTCTGCGTAAGCCTATAGGCGCCCGTTCCGGTCGTCAGCGTCGTTGCGGTGAGGCCGCCGTTGAAGCTCACGCTTCCACCGGTCACCCCGGACAGGTCCGTCGTCGCGTCCGCCACCGACCCGCTGAAGCTGTCCGCACCTGAGCCCGTAAGCACCAGGATTCCCAAGCCGCTCACGCTCGTTCCCGTCACCCCAGCTGTCCCGGTGCCGACAGCCAGATTGAACCCGGCGCCCGTGACGGCGCCCAGGGTCACGGCGGCGTTCGCGGCCGTCAGAGTCGTGTTGGCCGCGAGGGTCGTCGGCCCTAGGGCGAGCCCTGCTCCGGAAGTGATCGCGCCGGCAAGGGTCACGCCGGAGGGGGCCGTGGCCGTCGCCCCGCCTGCAAACGTCACCCCCGTCAGGCTCAGGGCCCCGGTGTTGCCGTAGGTTGCCGCATTGGTGATCGCGCCGCCGTTCTGCGTAAGCTTATAGGCACCCGTCCCGGTCGTCAGCGTCGTTGCGGTGAGGCCGCCGTTGAAGCTCACGCTTCCACCCGTCACGCCGGACAGGTTTGTCGTCGCGTCCGCCACCGCCCCGCTGAAGCTGTCCGTGCCTGAGCCCGCAAGCGCCAGGTTGCCCACGCCGCTCACGCTCGTTCCCGTCACCCCGCCCGTCCCGGTGCTGACACCCAGATTGAACCCGCCGCCCGTGACGGCACCCAGGGTCACGGCGGAATTTCCCGTCGCCAGGTTCGAGCTGGAGCCGAGCACAACCGGGCCGCCATAGGTCTGGACGCCCGTCGTGGTGACCGCGCCGTTGATCGCTGTCGTCCCCGCACCGACAACCAGGCTTGCCACAGTCACCGGAGCACCAAAGGTCGTTGTCCCGCCAGTGTTCACCACCAGCGCAGAGGCGGGGCCGCTGACCGTGGAGCCAAACGTGATGGGGGCGCCGCCCGTGTCGTCCAAGGCAACCGCATCCGTCAGCGTAGCAGGCCCCGTGTAGCTCTGCCCGCTGGACGTTGTAATCGTGGCTCCGGCTATGGCCACAGGGCCACTGACCGCGAGGTTTGCCACATTCACCGCGCCATCAAAAGTCGTCAGTCCGGCGGTGTTGACACCCAATGAAAAGGCGGAGCCAGTGACGGTGGAGCCAAACGTGACGGGGCCGCCAGCTGAGTCGTCCATGGCAACCGAACCGGTAAGCGTCACCGGCCCAGTGTAGATCTGCCCGCCACCATCGGTCGTTGTTATCGTGCCCGAGGTAAGCGAGACAGGATTTGTATCGAAAATATGCGGGAGCGTGCTGGTGCCACCAAAGTTAAGAGTGTAGGCACCCGGTCCTAGAGTAAGCGTCGTTGTGGTGAGGCCGCCGTTGAAGCTCACGCTTCCACCGGTCACTCCGGACAGGTCCGTCGTCGCGTCCGCCACCGCTCCGCTGAAGCTGTCCGCACCCGAACTCGTTAGCGTCAGGGTGCCCACACCGCTCATGCTCGTTCCCGTCACCCCGCCCGTCCCGGTGCTGACACTCAAGTCGAAACCACCGCCCGTGACCGCACCCAGGGTCACGGCGGAATCCGTCGTCGTCAGGGTCGTGTTGGCGCCGAGCACAACCGGGCCACCATAGGTCTGTACGCCCGTCGTGGTGACCGTGCCGCCGTTGATCGCTGTTGTCCCTGGACCGACGACCAGGCTTGCCACATTCACCGGAGCAGCAAAGGTCGTTGTCCCGCCGGTGCTCACCACGAGCGCAGAGGCGGCGCCACTGACGGTGGAGCCAAACGTGATGGTGTCGTTGTCCGTGTCGTCCAAGGTAACCGCACCTGTCAGCGTCACCGGGCCCTGGTAGCTCTGCCCTAGGCCATCGGTCGTTGTTATCGTGGTTCCGGCTATGGTCACCGGGCCACTGACCACAAGGCTTGCCAAATTCACCGCGGCATCAAAGGTCGTCATTCCGGTGGTGTTAACACCCAGCGCATATGCGGGGCCACTGATTGTGGAGCCAAATGTGACTGGGCCTCCAGCTGTGTCGTCCAACGTTGCCGCGCCCGTCAGCGTCACAGCTCCCGTGTAGGATTGCCCACTTGAGGTCGTCACCGTGGCTCCTGCAAAGGTCAGAGGCCCACTGAACGCCAGACTCGGCAACAAGCTCGTGCCGCCAAAGATAAGACTATAGGCATCCGTCCCGGTCGTCAGCGTCGTTGCGGTGAGTCCGCCGTTGAAAGCCACGCTTCCACCCGTCACTCCGGACAGGTCCGTCGTCGTGTCCGCCACCGCCC
>CAYVKH010000028.1:0-44153 GCA_964451965.1 uncultured Opitutaceae bacterium | reverse complement strand
TCGACCTGACCCTGTTGCAGCGCTTCCTTCTCTCCGGCCGCGTGATCTGGTTCTACCTCGGCAAGCTCTTCTGGCCGTCCCGCCTCGCCTTCATCTACCCGCGCTGGGACGTCCGTTCCGAGGCTCTCGGCTGGGCCGGATATCTTGGGGCCGCCCTGTTGGTGACGGCGGCCCTGTGGTCCATTCGGCGGCGCACGCGGAGCCCGCTCGCCGCATGGCTCTTCTTCGTCGGGTCCCTATTTCCAGCCCTCGGCTATTTCAATGTCTTCCCCTTCATCTATTCCTACGTGGCGGACCATTTCCAATATCTTGCCAGCATGGGAATCATCGCGGCGGCATCGGCGGGTGCAACGTGGCTCCTGGGCCAGGGGCCGCCCGCCATCCAGGCTGCCGGCTGCGGGCTCGCGGCGGCCCTCATCGCGACGCTTGGCGCCCTGACCAGCGCGCAATGCCGGATCTATGCGGATCCGCCAACGCTCTACAAGGCGACCATCGAATTGAACCCACGATGCTGGATGGCCCACAACAACCTTGGGGCTTGGTACCAGAGGCACGGGGATCTGGATGGGGCGATCGCCCAATATCGGGAAACGCTTCGCCTGAGGGAGGACGACTCGATGGCCCACGACAACCTGGGAACCGTCCTGCAGCGGATGCCCGGGAGGATGGACGAAGCCATCGGGCAGTTTCAGGCGGCCCTGCGCCTTCAACCGGACAATGCCGACGCCCACAACAACCTCGGCACGGCGTGGTTGAGCAAGCCTGGACGGCTGAACGACGCGATCGCGGAGTATCGGGAGACGGTTCGCATCAGCCCGGGGTTTCCTGAAGGGCACAACAATCTCGGAAACGCCCTGATGAGGGTTCCCGACCGGATGAATGAGGCTGCCGCGCAATTCGAAGAGGCTCTGCGGTTGAGACCGGATTATCCCGAGGCGCACAACAACCTTGGGGCGGTCTTGAGCGCAACGGGCCGCCCGGAGGAGGCGGTGGCGCAGTACGAAGATGCGCTGCGCCTTATGCCGAGCCTTGTCGAGGCCCGATACAACATCGCCCTGGCACTGCTCAATGTACCGGGCCGGAGAAACGAGGCGGAGGAGCAGCTTGAGATATTCCTGCGGGCACGGCCCGGCAACGAGGCAGCCCTGCGAATCCTCGTGCAGATTCGAGCGGACAACCCGTGACGCCCGAACCCCTGTGCTCGGGGTGCTATCCCCCGGCGGGATCGCTTCCTCTTGAGGGCTCCCCGCAAGGACTGACGCGATCCCAAGCGTGTCCGTGAAAATACACCTTGACAGTCTAGGTGAAGGAAGAATTGTGCCCATCTGCCTAGACCGTCTAGGCGAAGCAGACCTTAACCCTTATGGCCAAAGAAAAACCAGACCTTGTTTATGGAACGCTCGATATGCTGATCCTAAAGGCGATCCAGCACGAACCCCGACACGGCCTGTCTATCGCCGACAGGATTCGGCAGATCTCGGAGAACGTGCTAAACGTCGAGCAAGGGTCGCTCTATCCAGCCCTCTATCGCCTTGAGGCGGAGGGTTGGATCAGCGCCGAATGGGGCATCTCGGACAGCAATCGGAAGGCCAGATATTACAAGCTGACTCCCGCCGGGAGAAAGCAGCTGTCAGCCGAGACCGAGTACTGGTCGCGCGTCACCACGGCGATCAACCTCGTCCTTTCCAAAGCATAGGCCACAAGATGCGAGGGATCCGCGCCATCATCCGCCGCACGTTTGGATTCTTCCAAAAGAGGAGCCATGAGGCCGAGATGGCTGAGGAAATGCGCGCACATTTGGAGGGCCTGATGGAGCGGCGCGTAGACGAGGGACTCACAAAGGACGAGGCCCGGCTCGCGGCGATGAGGGAGTTCGGCGCCATGGAGCAGATCAAGGAGGCATGCCGAGAGGAACGAAGCCTCTTGTGGGCCGACAACCTTGTTCAGGACCTGAGATACGCGGCCAGACAGTTGCGCAGGAACCTTGGGTTCTCCAGCACCGCGGTGGCGGTGCTGGCGCTGGGCATCGGCGTCAACGCCGCCGTGTTCAACCTCGTCCACACGTTGCTTTTTGCTCCGCCGACGTATACCCGGCCCGACCAGGTCTTGAGGGTCACGAATCGGGACAAGAAGAATCCTGGTTCGTCCCGCGACTTCTCGTACCCGGTCTACGGGGAGATCCGCGACCACAACGAGGTCTTCTCTGGAACACTTGCCTACAAGATTGTCGGGTTAAGCGTCGGCGAAAAGGAGCGCGCGGTCGGGTCATTGGGTTCCCTCGTGACCTCGAACTACTTCGCGCTCCTTGGCGTCGAACCCGCGCAGGGTCGGGCCTTCCTGCCTGACGAGGAGAATCCGGGACGGAACTCCCCGGTCGCAGTCGTGAGTTACAGCTTCTGGAAGAAGCATGACATGGACCCGAACCTTCTGGGGTCCACGATACGGATCAACGGGCGCGCGTTCACCATTGTGGGCATAGCCCCGGAGGGCTTCACCGGAACATTTCATCTCTTCTCGACCGAGGTTTGGCTGCCGCTTGGCGTCTATGACCAGGTGCTCAACGATTCGCCGATCGGCCACGCGCCGTCGTTGACCGGCAATACCGACCAGTCGCTGCAGGTTTTGGGTCGACTCAGACCCGGGATTGCGCCCGCCGCCGCGGCCGCGGACCTCAAGACCCTGGCTGCAGGCCTCGCGGCCGCCCATCCCGTGGACCTGAAGGATCGCACATTCGGTACGGAACATCCGTCCCGGTTTGCCACAGCTGACAACGACCGCAGCGTCGCGCTGATTGGCGCCCTGCTTTTGACGATGGCGTTCGTCGTCCTTCTCGTGGCGTGCCTAAATCTTGCGAGCATGCTGCTTGCGCGGGGGGCTGCACGCCGCAGCGAGATAGCGATTCGCCTCGCCGTTGGGGGCACCCGCGGACGCATCGTGAGGCAGTTGCTGACCGAGAGCCTGGTTCTTGCCGTCGTGGGCGGGACATGCGGGCTCGTCTTGGCCGTCTGGTCGACGGATCTCCTCATTTCAACATTGGGGCACCTGGCCCCGGTAGACCTTGCATGGACGTCCAGCCCGCATCCCGCGCTGTTCGCCGCCACGTTCGCGTTCTGCCTTCTGGGGATCCTCTTCTTCGCGCTCGGCCCCGCGCTCAAGCTCACGCGCGGAAATGTATACGTCGACCTGAAGGCGCACACGGGCGAGGAGCGGACGCGAAGGCGCGGGAGGTTCTTTCCCAGAAATCCCCTCGTCGTGTCGCAGATTGCCCTGTCGCTCGCGCTGCTGACCGCCGCCGCGCTCTTTGTGCATGCCGCGAACCGGGCAGCCGCCGCGGACACGGGGCTCAAGACGGACCGGGACTTTCTCGTCGAGCTTGATGCCGGCCTTGCCGGGTACAACCGCATGCATGAGGAGGACATCTACAGGGCGCTCGGCGATCGTCTATCCGGCCTCCCGGGCGTCGAAAGTTCAAGCATTGCCGTCGATACCCCGTTCAGCGGATTGGATCTCGAGAGGACCGTCGGGCGTTTGGACTCAGGCCAAATGGGAGGCGGCCACTTCCCCGATGGTGACAAGCACGCTGTTGGAGCGAAGTGGAACGGCGTTGGTTCAGCCTATTTCAAGACAGTCGGTCTCCCCATCCTCCGGGGCCGGCCGTTCTCGCCGGTCGAGGCGTCCCAGGCGACCGGGCCCCGGGTGGCCATCATCAACGATATTCTCGCTCAGAAGCTTTGGCCCGGCGGCGACGCGCTGGGCCGAAGCATTCGGTTCGTCACGGAAGGTCAGGGCGTTCCCCTCGCAAGAGGACCTGGCGGCGCGGCCGCCGAGGCGATCGACTTAGGCGACATTAAGGCTGGAGAGGCAATCGAGGTGGTGGGCATCGTGCCCGCGACTCGCCATTCTCTATTTGAAAAAAATCCCGATCCGGAAATCTACCTTCCTTTCGATCGTGGGTTTCAAAGCCACGTCTTCTTCCATATCAAGTTTGCCTCGGTTCCCGCGAGCGGGGGAATCGCGGAGGCCGACCTGCTGAGGAAGACCGTTAAGGACGTTGATCCGAGCCTGCCGGTCATTTCGATCAAATCGTTTTCCAAACACCTCGATACGAACGTCCAGATCTGGATTGCAAGGGCGGCTGCCGCATTGTTCTCCGTCTTTGGCCTGCTTGCCCTCGGTCTTGCCGTAGTGGGGACCTATGGCGTGATGGCCTATTCCGTTTCCCGGCGGACGCGGGAGATCGGCATCCGGATGGCGCTCGGCGCCCTGCCGAGCACCGTCAGATGGATGGTTCTCCGGGACGGGCTCGTGATGCTCGCAAGCGGCGTGGCGCTGGGTTTCGCCTTGGCCATTCTCGTCGGCCGTGTGGTGGGCAATCTGCTCTACCAGGTCAGCCCGTCTGATCCTCTGGCATTTACGGTGGCCCCCTCTCTGCTTGGCATCGCCACAATTGTCGCCTGTTGGTTGCCGGCCCGGCGTGCAACGAGGGTTGACCCTCTCCTAGCTCTTAGGGCGGAGTAGAGCCATACCGTCCGGGGCCAGTGGCTCCAATCCGTGGCCTTTCGAACACCCGTTGCGAAAGGCGCCCCAAAAGGCACAATCGTTCTAGTGCTTACCCGAGGATGAATCCGCCCGCGCTCCTGCCTGGACCAGCGAAATCATCTGGTGCATGAACCTTGTGCCGCCGGAGCCCGCCGGACCCGGGGTCTCTGTCGTTGTAAACAGGGTCATCTGTGCTGGGGTCAAGAGGGACTGCGCCGCCAAATCCACAACCGACCAGTCCAAGTCTCCGAGGGAGTGCCATTTCCCGGCGGAATCTGGCGTCATCGCTTGCGAAACTACGGATGTCAGGGCCGCCACCTGTTCGGCCGACAGCGGCTCTCCTTCAAGCGTCGCCTGGCCGTCGAGGTCATCGACACACTCGTGCGCAGGTATCAGGCGTTCGTATTGTGTGGCCTGAGCTATCCCGTCTGGTCCGAGGAGGGCGCTCTGCGCCGCGCGGTACTCTTCCGAAGCTTCTTGCAACAGCTTTCGGCCAGCCGAGTCGGACGGCGAGAGGCCCTCCGCATCGAGGCTTGCCAGAATATCACGCATATTCGCGTCGTGCTTCAGTTTATTGTCTAGAAACTGGTTGATTTGAACAGGTGAAAGGCCAAGCGCCCGGAACAGCGGGCCGAAGCCGATCGCAAATCTCACTCTTTCGTAAGCGTCATACCGCAGCTGGGTGGCCGGGTCGTTATTCAGCTTTGCTAGAAATCCACTCTCCGTCGCCTTTCGGACTGAAGCTGCCTCGGTGACAACGCCAGACACCGGCCCGACGCCTTCTTGCTGCCGACCATCATGCGCACGGTGTTGCAGGGCATCTAGGTCCCGCGCCAAACGATTCGTCTCCAAGATGCATGCGTTTCGCTCTCTCTTAAAATACCAGGCAAGACCCATCGCTGCCAAAGCGACAACACCAGTGCAGACCATCGCCTTATTCATTGCGTTTTGGGGTTTACGGTTTGCAGCCACGACTGCCGAAGCACCCGCAGATTGTCCAGCTGTGCCAGTTGCGGACCAGAGAGAATCCCTTGAGACTGCGCAGCCACGAATCCCCAGTCGACTGAACCCTTGTTCAAGGCCCCGGCTGCTGCAAAGATTTCGGCCATCTGCTGGGCCTGCGCACTTGTGAGCGGTGCGTCCGATTCCGCGAGTATGCTCGCAAGGCCAGCCGCCAACTGGCGCCCCTGCAGGTCCGATGTGTAGGCCTGATAGCTCTGGTATCCCTCAGATCCGAGCAATGCCTGCAGCTTCGCTTGGACGTCGTCTAAGGTATCCTGCGTTTGGTTGGTAAGGGTGAGCGTGCCCAGTTCGGTCGCATTCTCGGAAAATCCCGTTCCAAAACGCATCAACTCCTCGAATCGATGAACTTGATCTGCTGAAAGACCAAGCTGGCTGAACAGGGCCCCATACTTCCCTTTGGTCTGGGCATCCTCCCATTCTTCGAATGCCTGTCTAACCTCAGGGTGCCGCGCCATGAAGGCCTGTCCTGTTGCCTTTTGGTCTATCGCGGAAAGGCCCCGCCCCGGCGATGCATTCCCTGCTGTTGCCGGTGTTCTCAGGGTTCGCTGCATTTGCGTGGAGGCAGCTAAGCGTCGTTGATCCGCTGCAAATGTGTCTCTTGCAGACTGGAGAGCCAAGTGCTGGGCTGAAAGTCTGGCCTCGGCATTTGTAGCTTGGCTTCTCTCAAATGCAGCACCAGCAACTGCAACAACCGCAACCGCCACGAATACGGCAAGCGGAGAAAACAGGAGCCCGGCGAGCGTCGCGCCCAGCCCACCAGCTGTAACCCATCCGGACGCGGAAACGCCTGAGATCACTGCAGCCGCAAGACCTTGGGGCACCGCTCCCACAGCATTTTCCGTCAATGCCGCAGCCAACGCGGTCGACGTCGAGACAATGCCCCGGCGTTGCAGGAATGTGCGCAACCGTTCGAGCGCTCGTGACACGCGCATCCGCGCAGCGTCCTCAGCGATACCCAATTTTGCAGCCATTTCTGGGAAGGAATACTTGTCCATGAATCTCATCAGGACTACCCTACGCTCCTCCTCGCTGAGCTCATCGATCGACGCGTCTAGGACGGCGGCCAGCTGGTCCCAGCCGGGCTGGGCAGGAATTTCGGAGTCATTGCTCATGAGGGTGGCTGCGTGCTGCTCGCGGATTCTTCTCCGGCGCTCTGATCGGACCACGTGAGCGGCCTCGTTTCGCACGGCTGTGTAAAGCCATGCCGAAAGAAACGGATGACCGGCCGTCACGGAGGCCTTCCGCGCCAGGGCGATAAACACGGATTGGGTCACGTCTTTCGCAAGCGAAGTGTCGCCCCCCACCCGGCGAAGCGCTGCGAAGTAGACGGAGGCAATATTCCTGCGGACGATCTCCGCAAAGGCCTCCTCTGTGCCCAACTGAGCATAGGTTCGAAGCAGATCAGAATCGGTCATCATCCGAATAACTAGCACCCGCTGCGGTGAAAACCGAACCGGAAAACTTCAAGGTGACCCCAAGAAGCGGTGCCGTTCAGCAGATCGCTCGGGGTTCTTAGTCCCCAATGGAAGCCAAAGAACGTGGATTTTTGAACATTCGTTGCGAAAAGGACCCTTTAAGGAACGCTTAAGCCGCCTTGCTCCTTTGCCATCAGGTCGATTGCACTTGGCGGGACGGTCAATTGCCATCCGTCTGTAGTCTTCTGTAGCGAGAGAAAGACCTGCCGTGTACTGCCGTTTGAATCCTTGAGCCTCAGATACTCAATAACTTGGCCGTCTTGATTCTGCTGTCTTGCAACCACCTGAGCGCTATCGAGCGGGACATTGCCCGCAACCACGACGGCTATCAGGTCTTCAGGGCTGGCATATTGCTGGCGAGACGAGTCCTGGAGGTTGGAGATCATCTCCGCAGCCTTTATTCGCGTTTCCGGTGCGAGGACCAGAACGTCCTTCAAGGAGGCGACATTTCCGCCGGAGGCTGCCCATAGCATCGTTTCCAATGCGGCCTCGGGCGTAACCCGACCTTGGTTTTTCCAAGCTGATGCCGGGGCCCAAATGCCCGGCCTTAGGAAATCTGCCCCGAGTTTCGCCTGCTCATCGGCACCGTGGCCGTCTTGGCGGGCCTTCCGGACTTCGGCGCGGAGATGCACCAGTTTGCCTTCGGATGGTTGGAGGCGAAGCAGCCTGCCATGCTCCTGACTCAATCGATTGATCTCGTCCTGCCGGTCCCTAACCCCATCGAGACGGGTCTGAAGGAGGGCTGTGGTATGCCTTTCCACCCCCCAGTAGATCCCAAAGGCTGCGCTTACAATAAAAGCAAGTACGGGGGTCAGTTTCACTTTAAGGTGTTGTAGTCACATCGGGTATCATCGGTGGTCTTTTGTCTCCTGCAGGAATCGGCGCTGATGGCGCGGTTATCCAGTTATCCGTTGTGCTGGGCAGTGACTGGCTGTTAACAACAATGTCGTGGAATCCCGCTTTGCTGGCCTGTTCGACCACATAGGCTGTGGCTGAGAATGCCGCGCCGGGCTCCCCGTGGACGATGAATTGAGACTCGGATGAAGGACTCTGCACGCGAGATGCGACCAACCTATCGAGGAATCCCTCCAGCGTTACGGGGTCGTTCCCCCAACGGATCGTCCCTTCAGCCGTAACGTTAACATTTAGCGGGGCCCCGGCAGGGCCGCTGCTCGGCGAGCCACTATTTGAGTGAGCGGCCGGGACGGGAATGTCTGCGAGCGTCCTACGTAGGTCTTCGGCCTCTAAAATTGAATGCGAAAGCCGGCGGTTTTCGTGCTCCAGTCCTCGGACCTGTTCAGCCTGGCAGTTCAATCGATCGATCTGGGCCTCCAAGAGGATATTCTTGTAGTGCTGCCAGGCCACCAAAAGTGCAGCTGCCACAAAAACCATGCCCATGGTCGCGGCTTTTGAAGTCGATACCCTCACCAGCGAAAGCAGCCATGAAGTCGCGGCACCGGTGGCGCCAAACTCCACAAGGGCGACTCCGGCAACCCGGTCCGCGAGCCTTTGGGGGATCTCGTTATCCGGTTGTTTCTTCAGCACGGTCTCTAGAGCCTCCATAGAGGAGGTGACGCCGGACCCTGACAGCTTGGCACGCAGCTTTTCGATCGCCCTCTCAACCCGCTTGCGGGCTCCCTCCTCTGTGATGCTCTGGTCCTCCGCGATCTCCACATAGGTTTTCTTGGAAAAGAATCGCAGCACCACTACGTCCCGATCGATTTGATTCAACCCGCAGATGAGGTCATCAAGAAGATCGCGGACTCGGCTCCACTCCTCCCATGTCTGAGCTCCTTCTTGGGCTAGCATCCCACTCATGCGCGATACCTCCGATTCCCGGGCCTTTCGCCTGCGCTCCTTCCGGACAACCTCAGCCGAGGCCACGTTAGCACTCACATAAAGCCATCCCGATACCGATGCCAGTTTCGTGAGAGCTGGCGCCTTCCGAGCCAAGTCGCTGAAGACCTTCTGAGTTATGTCTTCTGCTAGATGAGAGTCCCCTCCGACCCGGCGCAAAATGCACGAATGCAGGAAACAGACGTTACGGCGCACGATTTCAGTGAACGCCTCCCCCGAATTCTGGCTAACATAGCTTCGGAGTAGGTCAGTGTCGCTTTTCATCTGGGTCTCACCCCTAAGGCTGCCGTCATATTGCAAAGCGGACACGAAAAACGAGACGTAATTGAGAAAACCAGCTGAATTGCGTCTTAAAGGGTCCTTTTCGAGAAACGTAGCCAACTGCGATGGTTCTCATGCTTCGCGGATCTCCGCTTGCGGTCCGTTTTCGGCTCCACCTCGTCTTGCTACTGTGAACTCCGAACAATAAACTCGTCGCATATGGACGGCATGTTTGAGGGAGCCCCCAAGCCAAAATGATCTTTAGCCGAATGCTTCAAGTAACAGTGTGCCTATTCGCGGGGTGCGGCCCGATGCTCGAGGCGCAACCGGTCGCGGCCACATCCGTGGATGGTGCAGTGGGTATCACCGCTGTGTCCTCAAGGGTGAGCAGGGATTACCTCCGAGTGAAGCTGCCTGACGGTTCGTTTCAACCTGAGGAATACGCCTTTGGGAAAGGCGGGCGCCTGGACGGTCCTTTCCGCGACGCCTCAATCGAAGCGCTCAATTTCCTGGACATTGCGCGTATCATCGCGGCTCCGCTCGCTGCTCAGAATTATAGGTCCGCCAAGGACGTAAAATCGGAAAAGCTCCTCATCATGGTTTACTGGGGAACGACCAACGTGTCGGAGTCGTTTTCCATGTCGGATGGATACCGGGGGTATGAGAGCGCCCGGAACGGGCCGACACGTGATCTGGCGAAAAGGGATATTCTCGCAGAGAACGTCGAGCGCGACCATGTCGATTTTATGAACGCCAGGATGCTTGGCTACGACTCCGAGGATCTGATCGGCACATATTACGGAAGTACGATCGGGAATACCGGGATGCTCGCGGCACATCGGGAGGACTTGATCAACGAGATTGAGGAGAACCGGTATTTTGTGGTGTTGGTGGCCTACGACTTTCAGGTGTATTTGAAACAGAAGAAACTCAAGGCGCTTTGGGAAACACGCTTCAGCATCAATGAACCTAACAACCGCTTCGACAAAGCCCTGCCGGTCATGGTGCAATATGCCTCAAGGTATTTCGGGCAGGATAGCCATGGGTTGTTGAGAACAAAGGTCCCCGAAGGTAAAGTCTTAATAGGCGAGCCAAAGTCTATCGGTGAAGTTGCGGTACCTGAAAAATGAACGGCCGGCTTCCCGACACGGACAGATATCGATTGAGGTCGCTGTCGAATGTTGGGCGGTACCTTGCCCGGCATTCTTCCGCAAAGAATCCGACTATTCAGCCCTCAGCGCAGCCACCGGGCTTACCCTCGTAGTCCGCCGGGCGGGCAGCCAACACGCGACGACGGCAATCGCGAACAGGAGAACAGCCACAAAGGTTACGACCCACGGATCGCTTCCCGGGAGGTTGGGAAGCATCTTGGTCAGGAATCTCAGGAGGAAGAAGGAGGCTGTTAGCCCAATAGCCGATCCGACCAAGGCGAGCTGGATTCCGTTCTTCAGGAAGAGCCACACAAGGCTGGCCGGCTGCGCCCCTAACGCCATCCGGATCCCAATCTCCTTCGTGCGCTCGGAGGCCAGGTTCGCAACGACGCCGTAGATGCCCACGGCGGCAAGCAGGAGTCCAAGCACGGAGGTCTGAAGCAGCATCCTCCTTAGGAACGTGAAATAGGACACCTCGTCGTCCAAGACCTCCGGCACGGTCTGCAGCATGCTGAGCGCCACCTCCGGAGCCAGGAGTCCAATGGCCTTGCGCACCGTCTCCTTAAAGGGACCGGGGTCCCCAGCGGTGCGCACATTGAAGGAGATGAACCGGTGGTTGTTCTGGGCCCAAGGCAGCAGGAACTTCGAGTTGTCCAGGTCTGGGTTGTAGAAGTCAGCAGCGCCCTTGAAATCGGCCATCACTCCGACCACCTCGGTCCAACCCGGATTAGCAGGGTCCGTGCCGCCGATCCTCTTCCCGATTGGGTTCTCGCCCGGCCAGAATTTCCTGGCCATGGCCTCATTGACAATGGCCACGGCCGGCGCGCCCGGGCGGTCGGAATCATTGAAGTCCCTGCCCTTGACCAGGCGTATTCCGTAGACATTCAGGTATCCGGGGCTCGCAGATGTCGATCCGACATAGGCCTCTTTGCCCGGCTCGGGCGCCGGTTGCCCCTCGATCCTGAAGGGTGTGCCACGAAGCCCCCAGGCCGGCGAATCGATCGAAAGCGCGGCGGCCTCCGCACCCGGCAGCGCCCTGAGCGCGGCAAGCATCCTTTCGCCCCAAGCCAGCGAGCGGGGGTCCTTCTGCTCCCCAAAGTGGTCATGATCCAGCTCGATGAACCCGATCACGACGTTGTCGGCGCGCCAGCCAAGCTCCCTGTGCGTCACCCTGTAGATTCCGCTTACAAAGAAGCCCGCGCCGGCAAGGAGGGTAAGGGCAAGCGCCAGCTCGACGACGACCAGGCCCTGCCGGAGCCAGTGTCGCGACCTGTCAGAGGTCGATCCGCGCCCGCCGGTCTTAAGCGCGGTGTTGACGTCCGTGCGCGAGGCAAGCCACGCGGGCACGGTCCCAAAAACGCATGCGGTAAGGAGGGCAACCCCGAACGTGAAGCCTATCACCCGCAGGTCCAGCGGCATCTCGACCTCGAAGAACCGGGCGACGAATCCATTGCTCCACTTTGCCAGCAGAAGCCCGATGGCGCCGCCGGTCACCGAGACGATGAGGCTCTCGGTGAGGAGGAGCCCGATCATGCGAAGGCGGGAGCAGCCGAGCGCGAGGCGGATGGCGATCTCCGGCGCGCGGCGCGTGGTTCGGACAAGCTGGAGGTTGGCCAGGTTCACGCAGGCGATCAGCAGGACCACGCTGGAAAGCGCCATGACGAGCCACGTGAGCTCAGCCCCGATTTCCCCCATCTCGTTCAATGGGAATGGCACCACCCTGAATCCGCGGGCGGCGTTCGTCTTCGGAAAGTCGTGCGCAAGCCTGGCCGCGAGGGCATCCATGTTCGCCTGGGCGTGGCTAATCGTGACCCCCGGCTTCAGGCGCGCGGCCACTCGATACCATCCTCCTCCCCGGAGGTTCGTGTTCACACGCGTCCCGTTCAAGATGAAGAAGGCGGGCTTGCCCTGGAAGAGGGTCGGATCGTCCAAGGCGGGCTGCGTCACCCCGATGATCGTGTAAACCGTGCTGTTCACCTTGGCCGTGCGGCCCAGGATGTTCGTGTCCGACCCGTAGTGTTCGCGCCAGAATGAGTTGCTAACCATCGCGAGGCGGTCGAAGTGCCTGTCCTCGGCTTCCGTGAAAGTCCTGCCCAGCTCAGCCTGCATCCCGAACAGGGGGAAGAAATTCGCCGTGACATGGACAGTCACGTATTGGACAGGGGGCTGGCCCGGCTCGGCCAGGCTCGCGCGCGCGCCGGGCACATACGCGGCGACGTTGTCAAAGACCGTGTTCTGGTCGCATTCGTCGACGTAGTCGCCCGGCGCCTGGGGCACAAAGCCCTGCTGCGGCGTGGTGGCCCAGATCTGCACCAGCCTGCCTGGGTCGCGGAAGGGGAGTGCCTGAAGCAGCAGCCTGTTGAGCGCCGTGAACGCCGTGGTGTTGACCCCGATCCCCAAGGCGAGAGTTGCCAGCGCCACGACCGTGAACCCTGGGTTCTTGGCCAGTTGGCGAAGGGAATGGGTCATGGGCTCGCCAGGTTCTATGGAGATCCCAATAGGGAAGGTAAAGCGCGGCCTATTTGGCCTTAGCGGCCGAGAATGAGTCCAACAACGAGCGGTCCTTGCCGGATGCCACAAGTCCCTTTGCCCGATTGACGATCGCGGCCGCTTCGTCGATGTAGCCGAACTTCCTGTAGAGGGTCGCCACCTTGTAGGCCAGGGCGGCATTCCGGGGAAAGAGGCGCACCCCCTCGCCGAGAGGCCAGAGTTCCTCGCGCGTCGGCGTTGTCGGCGCATGCTCCAGGGCGCGCGCGAGCATGGTGTAGCAGCTTAGCAGGGACCGCATCTGCGTCCGGGCCGTCGTCAGAAGACCGGTGATCTCCGCGAAGTCGGCCGCGTTCAGGTCCCCGATCCCCGCCGGAATGCCCGGAAGTGCGTTCTGGAGCCTCAGCCTGGCCAGCTCCACATAGGCAAGGGGACGCACCACGCCGGCTGCCGTGGCCGCCTCCAGCGCGTCGCGGGCCCGGCCGTTGTCGGCGACCTGGAGCGCATACAGCCCGAATGCGGCGAGAAACTGGGGATCCTTCTCCTTCCTCGCGACAATACGCTCGAACAGCCTGTCGGCCTGGTCGAGGCATTCGCGCTGGAACTCGAACTGCAGGGAACCCGCCGCCCTCCCCTCGAGGCGCCCCCAGTCGCCGACAATCCGAGCCACCTCGGTCGAGGTGGCATCGCGGATGTACAAGGGCTCGTGGGGCGGAACGGAGATCGGAACCGTTATGGGCCCGCTCGCCGCCTCGGGAAGGTACTCGCCCAGCCGCTGCTGCACCTCGGCATAGCCCAGCCCGAGGTACTTCCTGAACAACGCCTCGGTGACCGGCTCGCTCGCGGCCTGGCTCACAAGATCCAGGAAGGCCTGCCTTTCGCCGCTCCTGAAGAGGCCCCATCTGACAAACAGCGCGGCCTCGGCGTTCCAGAGGTCCCTCTGTTCCGCGCTCACCGCGCCGCTGAACAGGTCCCCGAGCGGCAGCAGGTCCCTGGCACGGGGCTTCTCGCCATCCTTGGGCTTCTTCCTGGCCTCGTCCTGGATCGCGACCGTCTCGGCCACCGTTGTCCAGACCGCGTTTGGCAGCACCATGAGGTCCCCCTGCGCGGAGGATCGGATGCCACGATGGGAATAGAGGCCGCGCGGGCCTTCGACGCCCGCCACGAACCAGCCCGGAAACCGGGGCGCCCGGGTCTCGATGAGGACGGCGCTGTCCACGTCGACGCTGAAGTCGCCCAGGCCGGGCTGGATTTCCCAATAGTTCCCGCAGTTGATGAACGTGTCCCCGTCCCCAAGGGTGACCGGATGCGAGAGCTGGACCGAGTCCGAGCCCAGAATTGCGCTGCTCTCGGAGGACCAGCTCAGGTCGATCGGATTGAGCGAGACATATCCCCTGCGCGGATCAGGCGGCCGGTTGTAGATCACAATCTTGATAGGCGTCGGCAGTTCCCCCCAGAACTCCCGGGGAAGCAGGGCAAGCCGCGCGGCCGTCGCCTTCTCCAGGGCGGCAGCGTACGACTCGTTGAAGGAGTTTGGGCAGCGCGAAATGATCTCGAAGCCCGGCACGGAGAAATACTGCCATGGAATACCGGCGGCTCCGGAGGCTACAGGGGAAGCCTCGACGAACACCGGGTCCAGCAGGGTGACCTTGCCCTCCGCCGCGGCGCCAAGGGCGCACGGGAGCGCAGCCAGCGGCCAAAGGAGAGTCATCCCTCGCAAAGGGTGACATCCACGTTGTGTCTTCATCTCAAGTGTCGGGACATCCTGGCTCCTCAGGCGCCGTCATTGCAATAGGCTCTTGCCGTGCACGGGCCCGCAAATGGACTGAGACCAGGGTGCGGCTGGAGAGCGGCAATCCGCTGGGCCTCGCCGAATTCCTGGGACGGAATCCGGGTGTTTCGGTCAGTCGGCGGAGGGGATTCCGTAGCCGAATGCCTCGAGGATCGTTCGGGCGGCTGCGCCGTGCAGGAAGGCGGCGTAGCGCTCGGCTTCCGGGTTTTCCGCGCCGCGTGCCGTGATGACCGCGCATTGCTCAAGGGCCTCGTGGAGATTCGCGGGCACCGCGGCCCAGCGGCCCCTTCCCCTCAGGGTCGGCGAGACGACGATCGAAAGCGCCACGAAGCCGGCATCGGCGTTCCCGGTCTCGACGAACTGCGCCGCCTGGGAGATGTTCTCGCCCACCACGATCTTCGGTTTGGCGTCCTCCCAGACGCCGAGGGCCTTCAGGGCCTGCTCGGCAGCCCTGCCGTAGGGTGCTGTTTCAGGATTCGCCATGGCCAGCTTTCCGACCCGCGGGCTTCGGACGGCCGCCGCGATGTCCGAGACATCGACCCCCTCCTTTGTGGTCCATAGCACGAGCCGGCCGACCGCGAAGACGCTCAGGCTTCTCGCCTCGGCCTGCCCGGCCTTGATCAGGGCCTGCGGAGAGCTGCGGTCCGCCGAAAGAAGGATGTCGTAGGGCGCGCCGTGGGCTATCTGTGCGACCAGGCTGCCGGAGGCGCCTGTCGCGGTCGTGACCGCGACGTCCGGATGCGTCTTCTCGAATTCGGCGTTGAGAGCATCAAGCGCATGTACGAGGTTCGACGCGGCCGCGACGGACAGCGCGGGCGGCCGCCCTGGACCGGCCGCGTCCGAAGGGCATACGATCGCCGAGGCCGCGATGGCCACAAATATCAGGCGGCTCGCCTTCATACGGTAATGGCGCGGAGGCTGGATGGCCGGCCGCTAGATCGCCAGTCCGAACTCCACGGCCGCCAGGGCCCGCAGGTCGGGGTAGACCGAGGAAGCGCCGGCGGCGCGCAGCGCGGACTCGTCGTGCGTACCGGTCGTCACGCAGAAACAGGGGAAGCCGGCGTTTCGCGCCGTCGTTATGTCAAAGGGCGAATCGCCCACGAGGCAGCAATGGGCGGCGTCGCCGCAGATACGGCGCAGGGCCTCGGCCGTGAATTCAGGCGCGGGCTTGCGCCATGGGCAGTCGCGGGCGCCCAGGATGAGGTCGAGCTTCCCGGCTATCCCCAGATGCGCGAGCACAGACCGCGCGTGGTCGCCGATCTTGTTGGTCAGGACGCCCGTCCTGACTCCCTGCGCGCTCAGCGCGCCGACCAGCTCCGCTGCGCCCTCATAGAGCACGGCGTCATCGAGGAGGATCTCGTCGGTGTAGGCCACGTGGATCCGGCACGCCTCGGCGACGAGCTGCGGCGGAACAAAGTGGCTCATGGCCTTCTCCAGCCCCCCGCCCACCGCCCGCCGGACCTCCTCCGCCGACGGTGCGGGCAGGCCAAACTGCGGAAGCGTGTGGCAGTATGCGCGGTGCAGGGTCGTGAACGCGTCCACCAGCGTGCCGTCGAGGTCGAAGAGAACCGTGCTGAAATGATGCATGGGGCGTTGCAGTGTCGGCGAAGTTTCGCCGGTCGTCCAAGGCGAAAGTCTGCGGATTGTGCGCCGGCGGACCCGACGACATCCCCGGCGATGGGCCCCGCTGCCCGGCGCGAAGGATCCATCGCCGATTCACCGTGCGAAACAGGGGCCGCGACCCGGCCCTATATGATCCTGAAGCCCAGTGCCTCCAGCTCGTTCATGTTGAAGGGTGCGGAGTCGAGGACCTCCTGGAGCTTGGCAAGGGCCTCCGCCATGGAGGCGGCGCCGACCGAGGCGGCCCCGTCGTCGCTGTCGTGGACCTGCACCGCCCAGGATCCGCCCGCGTCGACGGCGCCGACCTGAAGCGCGGATCCGTATAGGTAGTTGCCGGGCAGGCCGGGATGCGGCCCCGCCCCGGGGACCAGGAAGAGAATGTGAGCGAGATCGTGGGCCGCCTGCAGCTTCTCCCCACCGGAATGCTTGGCCCTGTGGAGGACGGGCCGGCCGACAACCCTGGTCCGGAACGCCCCGGCCCGCTCGCGGCGGGCCGTTGGCAGCGATTGGAGGTAGCGGTCGTAGACGCTGGAATTGGCCTCCAGCGCCCCGGTCCCGATCTCGCCGGCCACGAGCGCCGCAAGGTTTCCGGCGTGGAAGCTCGGCAGCCTCGCGAGGGACCGCACCGTCACGTGCCCGTCCTTGTGGTCCGCGTTGGCGTAGACCTGGTGCGACGCGTAGAGGCGGCCCAAGGCGTCCTGGTAGGACGGCGTGCTCGGCACCGCGCCCGTAGGGCTGTGCTCGATCAAATCAAGTACGGTCTGGTCAAACAGCGCGTCGGGGGCTTGGGACATGGGGGAGGCTTGTCAGAATGGCCCGAATGGGCGGACAACACGATCCAATCTTGTTGCGCGGAATGCAAATAGAGGCGAGGTTGCCGAGGAATTGAACCATCCCATGTCCATGATGAGGCGAACGCTCACCGCGGCCGTGTTCCTGGCCTGCGCAAGCTGCGGATTCGGCGCGGTTCCCACGAAGCACGAGGTTCTCCGGGCAATCTCGGTGATGGAGAAGAGCGTCTCAAGCCCGGAGGCGGTCGAGGCGGCGAAGCTCATCGTGGTCTACGCCCAGGTGAGCGACGACGTGATGGTCGACATCGGGCCCGAGCAGCTCCCCTGGATCGGCGAGAGCTGGGGCCTGGACAGGGACCGTGAGAACGCCTGCCAGTCCATGCTGATGGCCGCGTTCGTCGCCGGGAACGTCAAGTCGCAGATCAAGAACGACAAGGCGGAGGACGACACCTATTCGGGCTGGGTATTCGTGATCAACACCTACCGCCGGCTCCGCTCCAGGGATGAGTTCCGCAGCCCCTCGATAGACTCCCTCTCGAGGATGCAGGCCGACGGAAAGCTCCTCCAGCATGCCAGGGACGTCCACATGAAGAGCCTCGAGGAGGATTCGGACACGCCGAAGAAGCCGCTGGCGTAGGGCCCACCATGGAGCGAGTCACGGGAATTGGCGGCATGTTCTTCCGGGCCAGGGACCCGGTGGCGCTCAAGAAATGGTACGAGGGCAATCTCGGCGTCACCATGACGCCGGGCGACTACGAGTCCCCGTGCTGGCGCCAGGAGGAGGGGCCGACGGTGTTCGAGCCGTTTCCCGAGGAGACCGACTATTTCCACGACCTGGCTAAGCTGTGGATGATTAACTTCAGGGTCCGGGACCTGGACCTGATGGTGGCCCAGCTCCGCTCCGCCGGGATAGAGGTCGAGGTGGATCCCGAGAAGTACCCGAACGGGCGGTTCGCCCGCCTCAAGGATCCCGAGGGCAACCCGGTCGCGATCTGGCAGCCCGAGGGAAGGGACGTCGGCAGGAAGGGCTGACCGGCGGCGGATGACGGCCCCTCAGGCCCTGAAGCTCCGCCACCTCTCCAGGGGCATGTTCGCGATGCCGATGAGCGCCAGCTGGCTCACGATGAACGCGGCCAGCCACCAGAACGCCGCCTCCGTGAACCCGTAGCTGTGGAGCCCGATGCCGAGCATGTTGGTGCCGAACCAGCTCCAGCTGGTCACGATGTTGCCGAATATCGCCAGGCAGATGAGCCCGCGCTGCCTGACGAGGCCCCCCCAGCGGGCGTGCAGGATGAGCGCGTTCCATAGGACGATGATCAGGGCGCCGTTCTCCTTCGGGTCCCATCCCCAGAACCGGCCCCACGACTGGTCGGCCCAGATGCCGCCGAGCGCGGTGCCCACGAAGCTGAAAAGCGTCGCGAAGCAGACGATCCCGTAGACCATCCGCGCAAGCGCGTCCGCGGTGGCCTTGTCGAGGGTCCGGGTGAAGACGCCCCGCAGGATGTAGATCACGGCCAGGATGCCCGCGAGGAACGTGGACGCATAGCCGGTGACGACGACGACGACGTGGGTCGCGAGCCAGAAGTTGGAGTCGAGGACGGCGCGCATCATCTCGAGCGTGTCGCCCGCGAGGGCCAGGTGATGGGCGATCAGGAGCGTGGCAAAGCCTATCATGCCGGCTGCGGCGCTCCCGATCGCGTTCCTGTGGGTGGCCTCCAGGACCAGGCACAGGGCCACGGATCCCCATCCTATGAAGAGCGCGGAGGAATAGAGGTTCGTCACGGGAGGCCTGCCCTCGAGCCACATGCGGGTGGCGATGCCCGCGGTGGCGAGCACCCAGCCGAGACCGACCAGCCCGAGCGCCGACAGCCTCGCGGGCTCGGGCCACTTGAGCCACGAGAGGGCGGCAAAGAGGAAGGCCGCCAGGTAGACCATCATGCAGGCGTAGAAGGGCTCCGCGGCGTTGAAGACCGTCTCGATGCGCGTCTTGCGCACCTGCTTCTCGAAGCGCCTCTCGAGGCTGGTTCCGTACAGCCGGACGATGTGCTCAAAGCTCGCCGGCTGGTTCTGCCGCCAGGCGTAGCCCATGCCGGCATAGGCGAGGACCGAGGGGTTGACGTCGCCCTTCCCGAACGTCTCCAGGAGCGCGTGGCCCGCGCTATGCCATGCGCTGGGGTCCGCCTCGTCATCGTCGGGCGGGATCGCGAGAAGGTCGGTGCTTTCGGCCATTCCCACGAACTTCTGGCCCTCCGCGATCAGGGCGGCGGCCTTCGCCTCGTCGTAGGGCTTGCCCGCCTCCTTCGCCCTGACCGCGGCGACCCCGTCGGAGAGGCTGTCCCGAAGGCGCAGCAGCTCCCCAAGGAAGTCCTTGCTTCCCTCGGGCAGGAGGGCGCGCCTGAGCCTCAGGTAGTGGGAGAGGTTCCCGTAGAGCTGGACGACGGCCGCCTGGAAGCGCGTCCGCGACTGGGGCAGGACCGGATCCGCGAGCTTCTCCTGGGCCTCGATCTGTGAAAGGTAAGGCGCGATCTCGTTGAAGGACATCCTCCGCTGGCTGCTCGAGATTATCCCCACCAGGGCCGCGATCTGGTCGGACGTCTTCTCGTAGTGGATCCTGAGGTTCTCGTCGTTCTTTCCGATCAGCGAGAGGAGGTCCGTGTTGTCGACGACGAACACCCGGTAGGTGTCCGCCTTCTCGGGGAGGAACACGACGTCAAGGAGCCACTCGTCCGGTGTGATCTCCCTGTCGTCGGGCGTCATGACCCTCTGCCTTCCCTGGATCACCAGGAGCGTGCTGCGCGCCACCGAGTCGAGCGGCTTCATCCGGCCCTCGGACAGGACGGGCAGCCTCCCGAACGCGGTCACGGCCGGCGGGGGTCCGCCCGGCCGGTGGAGGAGCCCCGAGAACGCGCACACGACCGCGATCAGGAGGACATAGAGCGGCGTCCTGCGTGTCATGGGCGCCTCCCCCTTGCGAATCCCGCGAGGTGCATCAGGAACTGGATGACAAGCCCGAGCGCGATCGCGGCGCACGAGACATAGGGCACAAGCCAGCTCGGGTTGCGCACGACCTGCAGGATGGTCGTGCGGTCGCCCTCGAAGCTCGCCTGGTAGAAGGTGAGCCCGGCGTACCGCAGCGGGTTGTTCATGTAGATCAGGACCTCGCGCCCCCCCCCACCCTCCGGGGGGTTGATGCGGACCCTGCTCGAGAAGTTCTTCGGGATGTCGGTGCCGGGGTAGATGTCGTGGCTGAATTTCTCGAGGGTGAGGGAGAAGGGCTGGTAGTGCCGCTCCGGCCGCATGACCAGCTTCCAGGACCTGCCCGCGAACTCGAACCTCTGGGGATTGCCGAGACCGGTCGAGACGACCCAGGTCCCCAGCGAGCCGTCCGGGCCGACGAGCTCCACGAAGGCCGCCGGGAGGTTGCGCTCGTCCTCCTTGTAGGTGACCTCGACGGGGATCACGGCGACCATGGGGCCCATGCCCGCCGTCGCGGGCGACGGCGGCGCGTTCGGGACCTCCGAGCGCATCCGGATCTCGGAATTCGGGACATAGCCCTTCGGCACCACGCGGAAGGGGAGCTTCGGGTTCTGGAGCACGGTCCCCCTGGCGAGGATGGACTCCGGTATCGCCACCACGTCGTCAAACTTCGGGTCGGTCACGTCGGTGATCGCGAGCTCGTTGCGCCGGTTGCTCTCCGAGTAGTTCCTGGTCTCCCCCTCATCCAGGCGCATCTGGTAGTCCCTCTGCAGGAGCCCCGAGGCCAGCTCGCCCAGGAGCAGGAGAATGAGCCCCGCGTGGGCGATCCAGATGCCGGCCTTCCGCCATCCCACCCTGAACCGGTAGGTGTGCGCCGACAGGAGGTTCACGAGCAGGAGGCCCCCGATCATGTACCCGCCCGGGAACACGGGGATCCGGAGCTCGCCCAGCCCCTCGTACACGAAGAACGAATGGAAGAACTTCTGCTGCACCCCCCAGACGCCGAGGTGCACCTGGTCAAGGGTCGCCCAGAAGACGAGGACGATCGACAGCGCGATCAGCACCACCGTCAGCCGGAGCGACACGAGCACGCTTCGAACCTGCCTGAGGTATTCGGCAAACATCGGTCAGGGAGCGCGCACGGTGCGCAGGAACTCGACGAATGCCGACTTTGCCGCCCTTACGGAGGATCCGGGACCCATCAGCTTGAAGAACCAGGTCGATCCGCCGAACGGGACAATGGCGCCCATCATGCTCTTGCCTCCCTGGTCCGCCCCGGGGGCCAGCTCAACGAGCGTGAACCTGAGCCCGTTTGCCTCCAGCCGGCTGACCGAGGCCTCTAGCTCCTCCTGGCGTATCGGGGGCAGCCCCACCTGGCCCCGCCAGCGGTTGACGTTCATGAGCTCGCCTCCCACGTCGCCGGGAAAGGCCGTGATCGACAGGTCGGACTGTCCCCCGTCCCCCGGGACGTCGTAGCTGCCCCTGCGCATGGCGGAGGCGGGCTTCGGGGCCCATTGCGGAGGCGCCTGCCAGACCAGTCCGGCGCCCTCGGCGGTCGGGACCGCGGCGTCGGCCATGGCGGCCCCGGGGGCCGCCGGCTGCGTCCCGGAATCCGCGGCGGCGGCCGCCGGCGGCTCCGGGTCCTTCTCCTTGGGAACGCGGTAGGTTGCCGCCTTCTCCTCGCCGCACGCCGCCATGAGAAGCGCGGCCGCCACGGTGGCCAGTAGGGACGCGCGCGGTGACATGGAACGGACACGCTCCCCCGTCATCGCGGAAAACTCAACCTCGTTCCGCACGGAGGGGGGTCCTGCCGTCGGCGAACTCCGCCTCGAGCCTCTGGCCCGGCACGATCGCGGCCCGCCGCGTGACGGGCTTGCCCTTCTCGTCCCTCATGATCGCAAAGCCCCGGTTGAGCACGGAGCCGGGGCTCGCCCCCTGGAGCCGCTTCCAAAGCGAGAGGAGCCGGTGGGACGCGATCTGCACCCGGGTCTCCGGCGAGGACCGGTCGAGCCTCGAGGCAGCGCCCGAGAGCCTCTGGCGGCGCAGGTGCACCGAGGAGCGGAGCGCCGAGCCCAGGCGGTTCGACATGTCGTCGAGCCGGAGGTAGCCGCGCTCCACGAGCGCAGCCGGCGAGAGCAGGCGCAGGCGGGAGCGCCCATGGGCGACGCGCTCGCGCGCCCGGCTCACGGCCTCGCCGAGCGCCGACGAGATCGCCCGGCCCGCGGACTCGGTCCGCTCGGCAAAGCGCACGTATTCGCTGGAGATGAGCTCGGCGGCGCCGCTCGGGGTCTCGGCGCGCAGGTCGGCCGCGAAGTCGCACAGCGTGAAGTCGATCTCGTGGCCCACCGCGGAGATCGTCGGGATCCGGCAGGCCGCCACGGCGCGCACCAGGGGCTCCTCGTTGAAGGCCCAGAGGTCCTCGATGCTGCCGCCGCCGCGCCCGATCACGATCAGGTCGAACAAACCGAGCGTCTCGGCGAGCTGGAGCATCTCGACCATCTCGGCGGCGGCCCCCTCGCCCTGGACCTTTGAGGGGAGCACGACGACCCTGCCCCGCCATCCTCGGCGGATGAGTATCCTCATGAAATCCTGGGCCGCCGCGCCGGTCGGGGAGGTGACCAGGCCCACGGTCGCGGGCATCTGGGGGATCGGCTTCTTCCTGGCGGCGTCAAAGAGGCCCTCCTCCGACAGCCGCAGCTTCAGGGCCTCGTATTCCCGCTGGAGCGCCCCCACCCCGTCGTCGACGAGGGTCTTCACGTTGAGCTGGTACTGGCCGCGGGGCTCGTAGACGCCCACGCTGCCGTAGGCCACCACCTGGAGCCCGTCCCTGAGTCTGACGCTCTGGCGCGCCGCCTGCGCCCGGAACATGACGGCCGAGAGCTGGGCCCCGGCGTCCTTCAGCGAGAAGTAGACGTGCCCGCTCGGCTGGATCCGCAGGTTGGAGACCTCCCCCCTGACCCAGCAGGGCTCGATGCCGCCCTCGAGCAGAGCCTTAACCTGGTGCGTGAATTCCGAGACCGTCAGGGGCCGGGAACCCGGATCCGCGCCTCCCGGGCTAGCCGACGCGGGGGACATAGCGTTTGCGGATCGCCTTCACGACGACGACCGCGACCACGATCAACCCGATCCCGTACAGCACCAGCTTGAAGTTCCCGTTGAAGATGCCCTTCCCGAGGACGATGGCCCCGACCGCCCACGGCAGGATGCAGATCCAGGAGACGATCATGTAGAGCCGGAACGGCACCTCGGCCAGGCCCAGGATGTACGACTGCACGCAGAACGGGGGGCCGGGCGTGAGGCGCAGCGTGAGGGCGACCGAGAGCGCGTTCGTGGCCGTGACCCGCGGCACCCTGTAGCCATAGTGCTCCAGCACCCGCGAGAGCACCGGCCTGAGCGCGTAGCGCGCGAGCCAGTAGGTGAGAGCCAGGTTCACGCCGATCGCGAGGAGCGTCGCCGCGATCACGCCGCCCATGGTCATCAGGGGCGCGAAGAGCTCCCCGGCCGTCAGCGTGAACACGCTCAGGGGGGCCCCGACCGCGGGCAGGACCGCCGTCCCGGCGAAGAACGCCCACGGGCCCGTGCCGCGGACGATCCCGAGCCCCCTCTCCTCCAGCGCCCGGTAGTCCAGGCCCCTGAGGACGAGTATGGCGGCCACGAGCGCCGCGGCTGCCGCTATCCCCAGCTTTACGAGCGGGAGCTTCCGTCTGGCGCGGGGGACCTCGGGCGGCATGGGCCAAGCCTCCCGTCCCTTTGAAGCACCGTCAAGAACTCGCAGGGGGGCCCGACCCTGTATCGGCTCGCATGGCGGGGCCCGGTAGGCTGTCATGGCCCGCGGTGTCAAGCAGCGCCCCCATCAAGGAAGTGTTCCCCGCACGCGAGTCGTTTCGTCAGGGGGCCGCCATCGCGCTCCCCGGCCTCGTCGCGCTCCTCTACGCGCTCGGGCACCTGAACTGGTACCTGGGGACGCCGCTGGGCCGCGTGCCCGTGCTCGATGAGCGCGAGAACATGGACCTGGCCGCGGCGATCTTCGGGGGGACGCTCCCCGCGGAGCCGTTCTACCGGGCGCCCGGATACGCGCTCCTGCTCGCCGGCATTCGCGCGCTGGGGGTGCCCGCCGGCGGGCTCTTCCCGGTTGCCCTGGCGCTCGGGGCCGCGCTCCACGGGACGGGGGCGGCCCTGGCCGCGTCCATAGCCCGGCGGTGGTTCGGAAGCGCCTCGGCGCTCATCGCGGGCCTGCTCTTCGCCCTCAACCCGGTCCTCGTCCACTTCGCGACGCAGGCAGTCGACTCGACCCTGTCCCTCACCCTCTTCCTGGCCGGCCTGAATTCGCTCGCGGCGGCGCTGGCCGCCCCAGGGCGCGCGGGGGCGTGGGCCGGGGCAGGCCTGTTCTGGGCGGCCGCGGCGCTCGCGCGCCCGAACTATCTCCTCGTGTGGCTCGTCGCCCCGCTAGCCGCGGCGGCCCAGCCCGTTGCGCTCCGGATCCGCGGGCGCATCGTCGCCGCGGCGCTCGCCGGGGCGCTCCTCTTCGGCGCACAGGCCGCGTGGCAGCAGCATGTCAGCGGCGTGGCGGGCTTCCTGCCCTGGCAGGGCGCCTACAACCTGTGGGCCGCGAACCGGCCGGGGGCGAACGGCCGGTACTACACGCAGCACGTCAGCCTTCCGGCCGCCCTTGCCCGGGCCAACCCCGCCAGGGCCGAGTCGATCCTCCTCTTCGAGGTAGAGACGGGCGCCAGGACCCCGGACATACCCGCGATGAACGCGCACTGGCGCAGGCGGTTCCTGGACGAGGTCTCCTCCCACCCGCTCAGGTGGGCCGCCCTCCTGGCCCGCAAGGCCTACGCCCTCCTGGACAACTGGGAGCAGTACAACAACAAGACCTACGCCTTCCACAAGGCCCTGTCGCCCTGGCTGCGGTGGAACCCGCTCTGCTGGGGGATCCTCCTTGTGCCGGCCGTCGCCGGCGCCGCCCGCCTCGCCCGCGGGTCCCCACGCGCCGCCGCCACCCTCGCCGTCGTCTGCGCGGCGTGCGCCGCCTCGATCCTCCTCTTCTTCGTGAGCGCCAGGTTCAGGCTGCCCCTCGCCGCCGTCTGCGCGGTCCTCGCCGGCGGCGCGCTCGGCTCGCCGGGATTCTGGCGGGGATGGCCGCCCGCCCGTCGGGTCGCCCTCGGGGCAGCCGTCGCCCTCGCCGGCCTCGTCGCCTTCTCGAGGCTTGGCGGCGTCGACGACCGCTCGACATTCGTCCAGGACCACGTCCTCCTCGCGCGGGCCGCGTTCACGGTGGGCGACGACGCGACCGCCCTGAGCGAGGCAAGGAAGGCCCTCCGGCTGCAGCCCTGGCATCCCGACGCCCTCGCGATCGAGGCGGCGGCGGAGGAGGAGATCAAGGGAAGGGCGGGCCCGTGATCCCGGGCCGCGGCATCCTGTCGGCCGGGCTCGCGTTTGGGATCTGCGCCGCGTCGGCATTCTGGATCGTGGGCGGCGTGGCCCCGTGGAGCGGCGACCGCCCCAACGTCTGGCACCACTACGAGTACATGGCGGAGGGTTTCCTGCGCGGCCACACGTACCTCTCCGTGGACCCGGACCCGGAGCTCCTCAAGCTGAAGGATCCCTACGACCGCGCGGCAAACGCGAAGCTCAGGCTCTGGGACGCGAGCCTCTACCGGGGGAGATACTATCTCTATTATGGCCCCGGGCCCGCGGTCGCGCTCATGATACCGTGGCGGGTCGTCACGGGCCGCATGCTCCCGCAGGCGACGGCGGTAGCGATCTTTGCGACGGCGGGGCTTGCAGGGCTCGCCCTCCTCCTCTGGGAGGTGCGCAGGAAGTGCTTCCCGGGCCTCTCCGGAGCCGCGCTGGGCGCCATCCTCGTCGTCGCCTTCCACGCCGCTTGGCTTCCCGTCATACTGCGCAGGCCGGGGGTATGGGAGCTCCCGATCGTGTCCGCCACCGCGTGCCTCTGGTGGGCGCTCTACTTCCTCTGGAGATTCAGGGAATCGGCCGGGCGGATCCGCTGGGCCGTCGCCACGGGCATGGCGCTGGCCCTTCTCATCGCCTGCAGGGTGCCAAACGTCCCCGAGGCCGGCGTCGTCGTGCTCCTCATGCTGCTGCCGTTCGAGGACGGCGCCGGCGGCAGGACCCGCAGGTGGACGGGCGCGCTCGCCGCGGCCGCCCTCGTGGGAGCCTCCGGCGTCGCGCTGCTTCTCTACAACCGGGCCCGCTTCGGCAGCTGGCTCGAGTTTGGCCAGAGCTACATGCTATTGGGCAGAAACGACCGGGACGTCGCATTCTTCAACGCCTCCATCATTCCGTTCAACATGTGGACGTACCTCTCGTCCCTGCCGCAGATGGGCCCGTATTTCCCGTTCCTCCATGGAACATGGCCCGCAGGGTTCCCGCCGGGATACCTTGGCTACGAGGCGATGTATGGCGCGCTCTTCGCCATGCCCGTCCACCTGGCGGGCATCGCCGCGCTCCTGTGGGCCAGGCGCGCGCGCCCGGGACCCGCCGTCCGCGCCGCGCGGATCACCCTGGCCGCGGCCGCCTGCTCCACGGCGCTTGCGGCGGCCTATCTCTTCTGCTGGACCGGGGCATGCTCGCGCTACATCGCCGAGCTCTTCGCCGGGTGGACCGTCGTGACCTCGGTCGGGCTGATGGCCGTGTTCGGCCCGGACGCGGCGGGGCGCCCCGGCCGCTCAGCCCGCCTCCTCGCCGCGGGCGCGGCGTGCTGGACGGTCGCGTGCGTGTGGCTCGCATCGGCCGAGTTCCGGGGATTCATGAGGCAGACGAATCCCGCGGTCTACGCCGCCCTGGGCCGTGCGCTTGACTACCCGAGCCAATGGTGGATCGAGCTGAGGGGGATCCATTTTGCGCCGGTCGACCTCGACGTGCGCGTCCCTCCGGGCGCGCCGCGTGGCGAGACGGTCCTTGTTGCGAGCGGCTATCCCGAGAAGGTGAACCAATTCGTGCTCGACCGCCTGGACGAGGGCCATGTGCGGCTGATCCTGAGCGGAAATGAGGACTCCGTCCTTGAGACCCCTCCCATCGCCGTGCCGGCGGGCCGCCTCCACCTGCGGCTTTCGGCCCCCTGGCTGTATCCGCCGCGCGAGCATCCCTTCTGGGACCGCGCCGGCGACGCGGCCCGGCGGCTCGATCTCCAGACGCTCTTTTCGGTCGACTGGGGCACAGGAGCCCTTTCCACGCACTCGGCGCACTCGCTCGACGCATCCGGATTCGAACCGGCCGTGCTGGGCCCGGACGCGGCGGGTCCCGGCTCGCCGTACGTGGAATCCCTGAAGATCGAGGCGCCGGCCCGCTAGCGCGCCCGGGGCGCGGCGGGCGCAGGCCCCGTTCAGGGTCTTCCCGCGGATCTCTCGAGCGACTCGAAGGCCTGCAGGTTCGTGCGCGCGCGCGCGAGCGCGGGGTCGATGCGCAGCGCGGCCCGCTCGTGCTCGATGGCCTCCGGCGTCCTCCCCTCCTTGAAGAGCGCGAATCCCAGGTCGGCCTCGGCCTCGCCGTCGAGCGGGTCGAGCGCGGCGGCCCTCCCGAAGGATGCGGCCGATTCCCTGAATCGCCCTTGCTCCAGGTAGGCCCTTCCCAGGTTGAAATGCGCCGCGGCCAGCCCGGGCTGGTCCCGCGTCGCCGCGCCCAGGTACGCGATCCCATCCCCGGCGCGGCCCTGGCCGAGAAGGGCCGTTCCGATCAGAAGCTCGGCCTGTCCCCTGAAATCAGGATTGATCCGGCACACGCGGTCGCAGATCGCCGCGCCGTCCTCAATCCGGCCCGAGTTCAGGGCGGCGATCCCGCGCTCCGCCCCCCGGTAGAAGCCGCCGAGCGCCAGGGCCAGCAGCCAGGCAACCGCCACCGAGTACGCCAGCACGCAGTACGCCGCCAGTCGAAGGACCGGCGCCAGGGGCGACCCCGCGGCGGGCGGCGCGGGCGCCGGCCCCGCCTCGCGGGCGCCGCCAAGCGTCCGCTCAAGGCCCATCACCCCGAGCGACGCGAGCAGGGCCAGCGCCGGAATGAAATCGAGCAGGTACCGGCTGGTCGCGCCGGCATAGAAGCATATCGGGACGGCGCTCGCCAGGAACAGCAGGAGGACGGCAGCCGAGGACCCGATGAGGGAGCGCCTGTCGCCCGACCCCGCCCGGCGCCCCATCCACGCAAGCGGGAGCAGCGCGGCCGCGAGGAGGATGGGAAGGTTCACGAGCGTGCCGAAGAAGAACTCCACCGGCAGGTGCCCGGCCGCAAGGGGCGGGGTCGCCGGCTCCCAGACAAAGGGAAATCCCCCGTGCCAGCGGAGCGGCTCGAGGAAATAGAGCTGGAAGTTGTCCCAGAAGAACCGGAGGCCGAAGGAGCTCGTGCCATAGACGTTGTTGCCGGAGAGCTGGTAGTCGTGGCCGAACTGGAAGGGATCGCCGAAGCGGGAGAAGTTGTAGGCCGCGAGGCCGGCGCCGACCGCCGAGATCGGGATCAGGGCCGCGAGGAGCTGGCGGAACCACGGGGCCGGCCCCCGCCCTGCCGCCGAGGACCAGAGGGACGCGGCAGCGGGGATGAAGAGGATCGACGCGCCGAAGAGGAGCGTGGGCCTCGCCCCCACGGCGAGCCCGTAGGCCAGGCTCGCAAACGCGAGCCAGAGGGCCCCGCCCCGCCCGCGGTGGCACGCGTTCCAGAGCGCCGCGAGGGAGACCATCGTGAGGGCGTAGGCGCAGCCGATGGACACCTCGTAGAGGCCCGGGCGGACGAGGAAGACCGGCAGCGTCGTGACCGAGCCAAGGAGAAGCGCGACCGCGGCCCCCGCCCGGGGCCCGATCCCCGGGAAGTGCCTGCGCCACGCGGCGACGGCAAGCCCGACCGAGACGCAATAGCCGAGGACGCAGAAGAACAGGACCGCATAGGCCTGGTGAAGCCACGCCCCCGTGACGGCGCGCCACGGCCAGAAGAGAACGACGGCCGGAGTGACCCCGAAGTAGGCGTACAGGTGCCCCCGGTAGTAGCTCAGGTCGATCAGCTCCCACGGCGGCCCAAGGTAGCGCCGGTAGGTCGCGAAATCGTACGGGTTGCTCGCCCCGACAAGGGGCGCGGGCGCCTCCTTTGCGAGCCAGACATGGCCCGACCTGAAACCCCCGACGACCAGGTTGTACGGCTCCTCCGCAGCCGGCCGCGACCAGGCATACGAGCGGCTTGAGACCAGCAGCGCGGCAAAACCCGCGACGACCAGGATGCCGACGGCCACGACCGGAAAAAGGACCTGCGAACGGGAAGGCGCGGGGGCGCTCACTGCGAAGAACTGGACTGAAACGGACCCCATCACAATCCGGATTTGAGGCCGGCCGGGCGGGAATCCCCCCCAGATAAAAGCTTCCGTTGGCCGCGCCCGCATTGCATCCTTACCGTTTTCTCGAATGAAGCTCTCGATCGTCATCCCCTGCTACAACGAGGCCAAGACCATCCGGACCCTCGTCGAGCGCGTCCGCAACTCGCCGTATCCCGACAAGGAGATCATCATCGTGGACGACTGCTCCCGGGACGGCACGCGCGACGTGCTGCGCACCCAGATAGAACCCCTGGTAGACAGGATCGTCTACCACGAGGTGAACATGGGAAAGGGCGCGGCCCTGCGGACCGGATTCGCGGTGGCGACGGGCGATGCCGTCATAGTCCAGGACGCCGACCTCGAATACGACCCGAACGAGTACCCGAAGCTCATGAGGCCGATCGTGGACGGGAAGGCCGACGTCGTGTTCGGGTCGCGCTTCATGGGCGGCGAACCCCACCGCGTCCACTACTTCTGGCACATGGTCGGGAACAAGTTCCTGACGCTCCTCTCGAACATGTTCACGAACCTGAACCTCACGGACATGGAGACCTGCTACAAGGTGTTCCGCCGGGAGGTCCTGCAGAAGATCCAGATCGAGGAGAACCGGTTCGGCTTCGAGCCGGAGGTCACCGCGAAGGTGTCGAAGCTGGACGTCGTCATCTACGAGATGGGAATCAGCTACTACGGCCGCTCCTACGCCGAGGGAAAGAAGATCGGCTGGCGCGACGGATTCCGCGCCCTCTGGGTGATCCTCAAGTACAACCTGCGCTGACCTACCTGCCGGCGGGCTGCGCGGGCGGCCTGGCCTTGAGTTTCTCGAGACTGGCACGCGCCATCGCGTAGTCCGGCCTCATCCGGAGGGCCTCCTCATACTGCTCGATCGCCTCGGGCACCCTGCCCGTCTCGGCCAGGAGAACGCCCAGGTTGTTGCGGGCCTCGGCGTAGCCGGGCTCCAGGCGGACGGCCTCTCGGTACTGCTCGATCGCCCTCTCGAGCCCGCCCATCCGGGCGAGCGCCATCCCCAGGTTGAAGTGGACGCGGGCCGAGCCGGGCATGGAGCCCAGCGCGAGCCCGTACTGGACCACGGCCTCTCCGACGCGGCCCTCCCGGTAGAGCGCGATCCCGAGGTTGGTGCGCGCCTCGCCGTCGCCCGGGTCGAGCCTGAGCGCCCGCTCGTATTCCTTGACCGCCTCGCCCGGCCGCCCGGCCCGGTCGAGCGCGAGGGCGATGTCAAAGTGGAGCGGCGCGGAGTCCGGCGTCGGGGGTGCGATGCGACGGTACTCGGCCAGGGCCTCGTCCACGCGGCCCAGGTGGTAGAGCGCGAGCCCCAAGTTCCGGCGCGCCTGGAAATCCCCGGGATCGATGCGAAGCGCCGCGGTGAACTGCTCGGCGGCCTCCTGGTACCTTTCCTGGAGCGCGAGCGCGCTTCCGAGGGCGATGCGCGCCCGGGCATTGGACGGGCGCCTCAGGACGGTGTCGCCCCATATCGAGATCTCGTTCCGGTAGTCCAGGTTCCGCTCGTAGGCGACCGCCCCGAGGGCGCCGGCGGCGACGAGCAGGATGGGCACGCAGTGCGCCCCCAGCCAGGCCCAGGCCCCCACGACCGCGAATGCCGCCACGGCCGCGAGGGAGAGGTACATCCGGTGCTCGGCCATCGGCTGGAAGGCGACCGGCACGACGCTCGAGGCGGGCGCCAGGATGAGGAAGAACCACACGCCCGCGAACCCGAGGGCGCTGCGCCGGCTGAAGGCGAACAGGGTTCCCAGAACCAGGGCCGCCAGGAGGAGCGCCCACGGCAGCGCCTGGATCGCCGTGCCCACGACGTCGGCCCCGTAGTCAAAGACCAGGGGATGGGGCCAGAGCGCCAGGAGGAGGTAATGGACGACCACCCAGCACTCGGTGAGCCCGTAGGACCACCAGTTGTATCCGAGGCCGAAGCCCACGCCCCGGCCGTGCAGGTCCGTCGCGAGGAGCCCCAGCAGGAGCCACGTGCACGCGAGCCCGAGGTAAAGGCGCCACCGCAGGCGAAGCGCGCCGCGGAAGCTTCCCGCGGCGAAGGTCATGTCGTACGCGAGCACGGCCAGCGGCGCGGTCACCATCACCTCCTTGGTCGCCATGCCGAGCAGGCAGAAGAGGACGGACAGGAGGTGCCAGGTCCCGGGCGCGCGTGCCTGGGCGCCCCGGATGAAGCAGTACAGGGTCAGCAGGTAGAAGAGCCCCATGAGCGACTCGGCCCGCTGGATCACGTACGTCACCGCCTCGGTCTGGACCGGATGGACCGCCCAGAGGAGCGCGATCGCGAACGCCGGCAGGACCCGGTCGCGCCCCGACGGGAAGAGGCCGGGGCGGTAGGCCAGCGTGCGCCTGACGATCCCCATGAGCGTGAGCGCGGCTGCGATGTGGATCGCGAGGTTCGCGAGGTGGTAGCTCCAGGCCCTGTTCCCGCTCAGGGCGTAGTTGAGCGCTAGGGTGAGGCTCAGGACCGGCCTGCCGCTGACGACGGACCCGGCGGGCGGCGAGACCACCGCCGCGATCGACCGCAGGTGCTGGATCGACGGGTTCCAGGTTATCCAGAGGCGATCGTCGTAGATCAGCGGCACCGACAGGGTGCCGCGGTAGACCGCGGCCGTCGCAAGGACGATTGCAAGGGCCGCCCACCGGAGCCGCGCGACAGACGCGCGTGATTCCCGCCTTACGGATGGTTGCATGCTAGGGCCATCGCAGCCGAAGGACTACCGCCCGGGGATATGCGCCGCGAGGAGATTATTGCCATGGGGGCCCTTGTGGAATGCCATCGTCGCTATCCCGCCATGATCGCCGATACTCTGGCCTGCCTCCTCCTGGTCCTCGGCGTCGCGCTCGGGCTGTCCCGGCCCGTCGCCGACAGGATGGGGCTGCGCCCCGCCGAGGGCCTGGTCGCGGGAGCGGTGCTCTCGCTCGTCGGGGCGTGGGCCGTCGCCTGGGCGGTGTTCATAACCGGGAGCCCTCTCTCCGCATACTGGCTGATCCCGGCCCTGGCGCTCGCGGGCCTCGTCGCGGGCCGGCGCGGCGTCACCCGGCTGGCCGCCGATCCCGCCGCCCGCGACCTCATGGCGGGCCAGCTGATGGTGACCGCCTGGTGCGTGGCGTGGCTCTCGTTTGTGAGGAACCACTCCGGCGGCGCGTGGCTCGGGGACTGGCTCGAGCACTGGCAGAGGGCGCACTTCTTCCTGCGCGAGTGGCCGAAGGACCGGCTGTTCTTCGACATCTACCAGCTGCCGGCACGGCCCCCGCTTTCAAACGTGCTGACGGCCGCGTTCATGCGGATGACGGGGGAAGACTACGCGCACTACCAGGTCATCATGACGGCGCTGTGCAGCCTCGCCTTCCTCCCGATGGGCCTCCTCGCGTGGCGGTTCGGGGGCAGGCCCGCGGCGCGGACCGCGGCCCTGGTCGCGATGCTCAACCCCCTCTTCATCCAGAATTCGACCTATCCCTGGACCAAGCTCCAGGCCGTCCTCTTCATCCTCTCGGGGCTCTATTTCTTCCTGCGCATGCGGGACCAGGACGCGGGTTCGGGCAGGGCCGGGGTGCTCTGCGCGCTCAGCCTCGGGGGCGCCGTCGTGACGCACTACTCCGCGGGGCCCTATGTCGTCGTGCTCGCCGGAGCATGGGCCGCGGTCGGCTTCCGCAGGGGCTGGGACGGGGCGTTCGCGCGCTCGGCACTCCTCTGCGCCGCCGCCGGCGCCCTCGTCATCGCCCCCTGGTTCGCCTGGTCGGTGGCCGAGTACGGCTGGCGGGGCACGTTCCTCTCGAACACCAGCGTCTCGATGCTGCAGAAGGCGCCCGGCAGCCCCCTGGCGACGATGGCCCTCAACCTGCGCGACAGCATCGTCCCCCCCCAGGCCCGGGGGTTCGGCGGCACGCTCTTCAGGCAGACGAGCCGGTGGGGCGCGCTCCGCGACCAGGCCTTCCTCGTCTACCAGCTCAACCCGCTGCTGGCGCTCGGATCTGTCGCCTGGATCGCCGTGGTGCGGGAGGTTCTCCGGGCGGCGGGGGCGGCCGCGCGCCGCGACCGCGTGTTCTGGGCCCTTGCCCTGGCGGGATTCGTCCTGCTGAGCACCGCCGCGTACGGGGACCGCGACCATTACGGGACGGGCCACATCTGCCTCCAGTCCGTCGTCCTCCTCGGGCTCGCGTTCCTCGCGTCCCGGTGGGAGCGGCTCGGCCGCGCGTGGCGCTGGGCGCTCGCCGCCGGCTGGGCCATCGACTTCTGCCTCGGGATCGCGCTGCAGTTCGCGGTCGAGGACTTCGCCATCGACCGCTGGCTCACCCCCTCGCGCGGCCTCCTGGAGGTCTCCAGGACCTACTCCGGGGTCTCCCAGGGGAACCTGAGCGAGAAAATCATCGCCCAACTCGCTTATTTTGCCGACATTATGCCCACTCCTCCCGCGCTTGTGCTGGCGCTCCTGGGCGCAATCCTCTGCATGGCCCTGCTGCGCGCCCGCCGGACGCCCGAGGAGCGAGAATAGATGACCGATTCCAGACCGACTGTCGCCATCGTTATCCCCGTCTACAACGAGGAGCCCGTCCTGCCTGAGCTTTTTCTCCGCCTCGAGGCGCTCTTCCGCGCCAACCCGGACTGCGCCTGGCGCGCCGTGTTCGTGAACGACGGCAGCCGCGACGGGTCCTCCGAGATGATGCGCGCCCAGGGCCTGCGCGACCCGCGCTTCGAGCTGGTCGAGCTGTCGCGCAACTTCGGCTTCCAGGGCGCCCTCGCGGCCGGCCTGGCCCACGCTAGGGAGGCCGACGCAGCCGTGACCATGGACGCCGACCTGCAGGACCCTCCGGAGGTGATCCCGGACCTGGTCCTGGCCTGGCGAAACGGCGCCGAGGTCGTGCGGGCCGTGAGGCGGTCCCGCCAGGAGACCGGCGCCCGCAGGGTGGGCTTCGACCTCTTCCATGCGGTCTTCGGGCGCCTCACGGACTTCCCGATCGAGGCCAACACCGGGACGTTCGGGCTCCTCGGCCGGCCCGCGCTCGAAGCGTTCGCGCAGCTTCCCGAGCGCAACCGCTTCTTCCCGGGACTCCGGGCGTGGATCGGGTTCGAGACGGCCGATGTGGCGTACGACCGGCAGGAGCGCGCCGCGGGCAGGCCGAAGCAGACCTTCAGGCGCCTGGTAAGGTACGCGGTCGACGGGTTCTTCAGCTTCTCCTACCTGCCCCTGAGGTTCCTCACGTACACGGGAATGCTCGTGAGCGGGCTCGGGTTCGCCCTGGGCCTCTTCTTCATCGTAAAGCGCCTGCTGGGGATCGAGACGGCGACGACGGGATTCACGACGCTCGTCTCCCTCGTCACGTTCCTCGGGGGAATCCAGCTGATCGGGATCGGCGTGCTCGGCGAATACCTCGGCCGCGTCTACGACGAGGTGAAGCAGCGGCCGATCTACCTGGTCAAGCCGCCGAGGCGCTGACGACGCCCCATGGGTCAATTCCGGCTCCTCGCTTGGTCGGGCCTGTCGGTCCTCGCCGTCGCCGCCCTCTGCCACAACCTGCCCGGGCTCGCCCCGGGGATGTTCGACTGGGCCGAGCCGGGCAACGTCGCCGCCGCGCTGGCCCAGGGGCGGGGCTTCAGCGACCCCTTCGACGGGGGCACCGGCGCCACGGCGTGGGTCTCGCCGCTGCCGGCCTGGGTGGAGGCCGCGGTGTTCCTGGCCCTCGGCGTCAAGACCGCCGCGTCGGCCAAGGCGATGCTGGTCCTGACGGTCCTGGGCCTCGGCGCGGCCAACGCGCTCCTGCTGTCCGCGCTGGCGCCCTTCGGGGCGTGGATGCGGGGCGCCGCGTCGGCGGCGTTCCTGGCCGCCTGCGCGCTCCTGCCGGGCGGGCCGCTCGAGGTCCTGAGCGAGGCCTGGCTCGACCTGCTCCTTTCGGCGGCGCTCCTCTGGGCCGCGCTCGAGGTGCGGCGCCCGCAGGGGAGGCGGGGCCCGGCCGCCCTTGTCGCCGTCGCGCTTCTGGCCCCGCTTGAGAACGCGGGCCTCGCCGTCTCGGCCGGGATCGTGATCCTGTCGCTCGCCTGGTGCTGGAAGGGGGACGTCCGGAGGCTGGCGGTCCCGCTCATCGCCGCCGCGGCCGCCGCCGTCTCCGTGGGGGCCTGGAGCGCCCGCAACGAGGCCTTCCTCGGCAGGTTCGTCCCCCTGAAGTCCAACTTCTGGTTCGAGCTGCACCTTGCCAACGTCGACTCGGCCGACGGCCTCCCGAGGATGGAGACCGTCCTCAGGAGGCTGCCCTACTTCGATGTCGGGGAATTCGGCCGCTACTCCGGCATGGGCGAGGTGGTCTACGTCGAGAGCTTCCGGAGGCCGGCGCTCGCGGCCCTCCGGGCCGACCCGGGGCATTTCGCGGGCAACGTCCTGCGGCGGCTCGGCGCCGCGGTCGTGTTCTGCAGGCGCGAGGGGGGGGGCCAGCCCACGGGCTTCCACTTCGACCCGGCCGACGAGTCCCGCCTCGTCGCCTCCGGGGACCTGATCGCGATGGGCAGGTCGGGCGGGCTGTGGGCGAGGATCGACGCGCCGCCGTCCCAGGAGCGCCAGAGGATCCGCCAGCTCGGGCTGAGGGGCGAGGCCGCCGTCTGGCAGGACTGGCTGGAAAAGCGCCTCGCGTACGACTCCCGGTTCCGCGGCCCGGGCGGGACGGCCCTCGGCTTCCTGACCGCGGGGGTCCCCGTCATGGCGCTGCTCCTCTCGGCCCTTTTCGGCGGCGGCCGGATGTCCCCGCCCGCCGCGTGGGCGGCGGCGATCGCGTTCGGTATGCTCTTGCCCTTTGTCCTCGTGAACCACAACGAGCGCCACCAGCTTCCGCTCGTGGCCATGCAGGCGGTCGCAATCGGGGCGTTTGCCCAGGCTGCGGCGGGCCTCTCGAGGCGCGGGCCCGCAAAGCGATGAAGAGAGCAGCAATCCTGGCAGCCGCCTCCCTCCTTTGCCTTTACTGGTGGATGGCGACCAGCGTCTCGGACAGCCAGTGCACGACGGGCGACGAGATCGCCCACCTGACCGCGGGCTACTCCTACTGGAAGACGGACGACTACCGCCTCCAGCCGGAGAACGGCAACCTGCCGCAGCGCTGGGCGGCGCTGCCGCTGCTGCGGGCCAACCTCAGGTTCCCCACGCTCGACCAGAACGCCTGGAGGATCTCGGACGTCTGGGACCTCGGGTTCCAGTGGTTCTACGACTGCGGCAACGACCTGGCCTCGATGCTCAGGGCCGGCCGGCGGATGATCGCGCTCTTCGGCGTCGCGACCGGGGCGCTCGTCTTCCTGTGGGCGCGCCGCCTCCACGGGAACAGGGGCGCGCTGCTCGCCGTCGGGCTCTTCGCGTTCTGCCCCACCATGCTGGCCAACGGCGCCCTCATCACGAGCGACATGGCCGCCGCGTGCATGTTCCTGGCCGCGGTGACGGCGTTCTGGGCCATGGCCCACCGGCTGACGCCGGCGCGCATCGTCGTGTTCGGCGCCGCCCTGGGGCTCCTTTGCGTCGCCAAGTTCTCGGCCCCCCTGGTCGCCCCCATGTGCGCGATCCTGTTCGCCGTCAGGGTCGCCCGGGGGGACCCCCTCGAGTCGGGCTGGCCGCACCCCTCGCCGATTGTCGGCCGGCTCAGGGTGGCCCTCCACCTCATCGGCGCCACGCTGGCCGCCTGCGCCCTCGCCGTCGGGGTCATTTGGGCCTCATACGGCTTCAAGTACCCGATGTACCGGCATTTCGAGCCCAACCGCGTGCGCTCCCTCGTGGGATGGGACGTCCTCGAGGACCGCGGGGGGCCGCTCGTGACGGTCTTCCGGTTCGCGAGGGCCCACGAGCTCCTTCCGGAGTCCTACGTCTACGGGTTCGCCCACACCTACCGGTTCTCGCGCTACAGGAAGGCGTTCCTGAACGGCGAGTACCGGAGCACGGGCTGGGTGCAGTTCTTCCCGTACACGACCGCGGTCAAGACCCCGCTCGCCCTCTTCGGGCTGATCGGCATGGCGGGCGCCTGCGCCGCGGCCCGCCGCAGGAGCGCCGCCGAGTGGCGGGGTCGGCTGTACGAGTGGTCCCCGCTCCTCTCCCTCTTCGCGGTCTACTGGGCGTTCTCGCTGACGAGCGGGCTCAACATCGGCCACAGGCACATCATCCCCGTCTACCCCGTCCTCTTCGTGATGGCTGCCGGCGCCGCCGTCTGGGCGAGCCTGCCGCTGCGCTGGACCGGGGCGTGCGTCGCGGCTCTCGCGGCGTGGTTCGCGGCCGAGTCGGTGTGGATCCGGCCCCACTACATCGCCTATTTCAACGAGATCGTCGGCCCGGGCGAGGCCTGGAGGCACGTGGTCGACAGCTCGCTCGACTGGGGCCAGGACCTGCCCTCCGTGAGGGCGTGGCTCGACGCGAACCCGCAAAGCGGACCCGTCTTCATCTCCTACTTCGGCTCGGGCGACATCGCCTACTACGGGATCAAGGCGACGCGCGTCGGGGACGCCAACTTTGACGTCCGGCCGCGGAGGGCGCCCGCCGTCCTCACGGGCGGGACCTGGATCATCAGCGTCACCCAGTTCCAGCAGGTCTACACCGAGGCGCGGGGCCCGTGGGACCGCGAGAAGGAGGCCCGCTACCGCCAGCTCCTCGCGCACGTGGTCCAGCTCGAGGACACCGGGGGGAGGCTCACCTACCAGGAGGGCGTCACGTTCGAGGAGTACCAGTTCGCCAGGCTCTGCCACTACCTGCGGGGCCGAAGGCCCATCGCGCAGCCGGCCTACACGTTCTTCGTCTTCAAGCTCACGGACGCCGAGGTCGTGAAGGCGCTCCTCGAGCCCGTCGCGATGCCATGAGCCCGGAAGGCCGCAACATCCGGATCATGGCGGCGGCCGCGCTTCTCCTCGCGCTGCATTTCGCGATGGCGGTCGCGAGCAAGCTCCACGAGAGCACCACCTCGGACGAGATCGTCCACCTGACGGGCGGCTTCAGCTACTGGAGGTTCGACGACTACCGCCTGCATCCCGAGAACGGCAACCTGGCCCAGCGCTGGGTGGCGCTGCCCGCCTGGATCTCGGGCCGGACGTTTCCCGTCCTGGACCAGCCCTACTGGAGGAAGAGCGACGCGTGGGTGATGGGGCACGAGTTCTTCTACGAGACCGGCGAGGACCATTTCCCGATGCTGATGGAGGCGCGCGCCATGACGGCGCTCCTGAGCGTCGCCCTGGGCGCGCTCATCTTCTTCTGGTCGCGCGCGCTGTTCGGCGCGGCGGGCGCCTTCGTCTCGCTCGCCTTCTTCGCCTTCAGCCCGACCGTCCTCGCGCACGGGGGCTATGCGACGTCCGACGTGTGCGCGGCGCTCTTCCTCCTGGCCTCGGTCGGGGCGTGGTGGCGCCACCTGGAGAACCCCGGGCCGGGCCCCTTCGCCCTGAGCTCCGCCGTGTTCGGCCTGGCGTGCGTCGCGAAGTTCTCCGCGGTCCTCCTCCTGCCGATGATGGCCCTGTGCGCCCTGGTGCACCTCGCGGCGCGGCCGGGCGGACTCTGGCGGGTCACCCGCTCCGCGGCGGGCCACGCCGCCGTCGCGTTCGCGGTCATCTGGGCCTTCTACGGCTTCCGCTACAGCGCCTTCAATCCCGCCCTCCCCGCGGCCGACCAGTTCATCGAGTCCTGGGCCGAGATGTACTCGCGCACCGGGCATGCCGGCCAGGCGATCCATCTCCTGGCCGACCTGCGCGCGCTCCCGGAGGCATTCCTCTACGGGGCCGCGTACGTCGTCGAGACCTCCCAGCAGCGCGGGGCGTACCTGAACGGGGAGTACAGCATCCTAGGCTGGCGGACCTACTTCCTCTGGGCCTTCGCGCTCAAGACGACCCTGCCCTTCATCGCCGCGGCCGCCCTGTCCGCCTGGCTCGCGGTCCGGGGCCGGTTGGGGACGGCCGCCGGCCTGGCCGCGCGCCTCCGGGGCCTTGTCCCCCTCACCCCGCTCCTCGCGCTCTTCTGCGTCTACTGGGCCTTCTCCATCCAGAGCCACCTGAACATCGGGCACCGCCACCTGATGCCGACCTACCCCGTCCTGTTCATACTCGCGGGCTCCCTGGGCGCGTGGCTCGCGCGGCCGCTCGGATGGAGGGCGCTCCTCGTCGCCGGCCTCCTCGCCTGGCACGTCGGGGAGTCCGTTTGGATCGCGCCCCACTACCTCGCCTATTTCAACGAGCTGGCGGGGGGGCCGGCCCGGGGCCGCCTCCACCTTGTCGACAGCTCGCTCGACTGGGGCCAGGACCTGCCGGGGCTGAAGGCGTGGCTGGACGCCAACAGGCGCCCCGGCGAGGACGCCTACCTTGCGTATTTCGGAACCGGCGAGCCCCGCTACTACCGGATGCAGGTGAAGCGCCTGGCCTACATAAACGGCTTCCATGAGGACGAGCCCTACATCCCGGTCGGCCCGGGGCTCTACTGCGTGGGCGCGACCATGCTCCAGCAGGTCTACAGCTCGATCCGCGGGCCGTGGACGGTCGAGCTCGAGAAGGAGTACCAGTTCCTGCGCACCTTCGAGCCGATGTTCCGCACCTATGCCGAGGATCCGTCCGCCAGGGCCCGGCTCGAGCGCGACCTTTCCCCCGAGAAATGGGCCGCGAGCCGCGACCGCTTCCTGCACCTGCGCTTCTCTCGGCTCTGCTATTACCTGCGGGTCCGCAGGCCCGACGCGGTGATCGGGTACTCGATCTTCGTCTACCGCCTGGGCGCGGAGGAGGTCAGGGCCGCAACCGCGGGCTCGCTCAGCGAGTGGAGCTCGCTTATCGTGGGCAGCGCCGAGGCGGGCGGCGGCTGATCCCGCTTCCCCGGCTTTTCCGACGCGGGGTCTATCGAGACGATGCGGCTGAGCCGGTCCAGCCTGCCCCCGAAGCGCTTCTCGGCGATCTTCTGCAGGTGGAAGCTGGGGGGCATAAGGTCCTCGGGATCGACGCCCATCTCGCCTTCGGCCGTCGTCGGGCGGATCGCCTGCGTCACGATCACCTCCTTGAACGTGCCCTGGCCCATGTGGTAGCGGATCTCCTCCCCCTTGAACATGGCGATGTTGTTTAGGATGCACTCGATGTGCCAGAGGATGAAGGGTATCGTGGACTTGTTCGATATCACGAGGACCGGGCCGGGCCGCGCGGTGATGACGGCCCTCTCCCAGTCGAGCTCCTGCATCCCGAGGTTCTGGTTCGTGTAGAACTTGACGTTGATCGCGGACAGCCCCGAGGTCGCGAGCCAGAGCCCGAGCCCGGCCCACGCGATTGGAAGGGCGGGGAAGCGGCGCGACGCGAGCCCCCTGACGAGCGCGGCGGCCAGCACCGCGAACGCGACGCACATCGGCAGGGCGAAGCGCGAGGCCATCAGGTCGTTGAACTTCGCCCACCAGTAGAAGAGGAGCACGATGAAGTGCCCAGCGATCCCCGCCCCGAAGGCTATCCCCACGGTCACCGCCGGGGGAACGGCCGGCCGGGGCCTCTGGCGCGCCCACCCCCACGCGCTGAAGATGAGCCATCCCAGGCCGAGCACGCCGGCCGCCGTGAGCGCAAACGAGTTCGCGAGCCCGGGGCCCGTGTTGAAGAGGAACGCCGCGTCGCCCCTCAGGTTGTCGGCGACGAATTCCAGGCCGAAGGGTGAGGTCTGGCCCTCCTTAAGCTGCCAGAAGACGGGCTCCGCCTCGAGCACCCGGTGGTGCCAGATCCAGGGCACGAGGAGCAGCGGCGCGATGACGGCCGGCCAGGGAAGGATCACCCTCCCGGCGCGGAGCCATCCCAGCGCTATGACGACCGCCGCCGGCATGATGAAGATGACGGACTCGTAGCGGCTCTCGGCCAGCAGCACCCCCCCCAGCACCAGGAGCGAGACCCTGTCGTCGGAGGGAGCCCGCAGGTACAGGACGCCGAGGCAGGCGACCATCACCATCATGGCCAGGTTGTGGAGGTCCATGGCCGCCCCCGTCGCGTTCTGGCCGAAGAGCGGCATCGTCGCCATGAGCGCCACCGCGAGGATCGCCGGGCCCCTCCCGGCGACCTCCCGCGCGAACCAGTAGAGGAGCGCCAGGAGCGCCACGGCGCACGCGACGTTCAGCGCGAACATGTTCGCGATCCGGTACCCCGTGAAGTCGTGCATCAGGGAAACGAGGAAAGGGAAGAAGTAGGGGCGCTTGTCCAGGTAGGTGTCGATCGAGAGCCATGTCCCCCCGATGTCGTACGCCCGCAGGATCGTGCTCACCTGCTTCGTCACGTGCATCTCGTAGGCCGTCCCCTGGATCACGAACTCGTCGTAGAGGATCTTGTGCCTGAAGGAATCGGACCACACGGCGAAGAGCGCGCCCAGGGCGATCGCGAGGCCCGCGATCCCGGGCCTCCTCAGCCATCCCCTCCACACCCCGCTCCCCGACCGGGCGAGCCTCCACGCGTAGAAGACGAACAGCGAGAAGACTCCGAGGATGTAGTAGTAGCCCCAGGCGATGATGAGGTGCCCCGCGGTGATGGACGTGACCGAGTAATAGCCCAGGACGAAGGCAAGCGCCCCGCAGAGCGCGAACAGGATCCCCCTGCGCGACGCGGGCCCGCTCCGGAAGAGTCCCGCCAGCCGTCTCATGGCAGGCGCTTCAGGAAGTTCTCGAGGTAGGCCTGCCGCGCCTTCTCTATCTCCGCCTTGTCCTTCGGGACGACGCGGTCGGGCTCGGGCGTCGACAGCACCTTCTGGCCGTCCCGGATCTCGACGAGCCGGCTGATCCTAGTCTGGGTGAGGGTCAGCAGGCGCTCGGCCCTCACGGGCTCGAGGATGTAGTCCGGGCCGAGGTCGTCGCCCTCGCGCAGGGTCATCTTCCCCGTGTCCGCGTCGATCAGGTAGCGCTGGAACACGAATATGCTCGAATACGTGCGAGTGCGCATGAAGAACGCCAGGTCGACCCGCCGCTTCAGCGCCTCGTCCACCGTCGTCGCGGAGACCTGGTGGGCGACCCAGAGGATGGAGTCGTTGTCGATCACCAGGTAGTCCTTCCTCGGCTGGTCGGCGATGAACTGGCGCCTCCACGCCGTCTCGAGGCCGGCCAGGTACTCCTGGTTGTAGGCGTGGGCCGCCATCGACGGCACGCCCTGCGCGAGGATGCCGAGCAGCACGACCCCCAGGAGCGTCCGGATCACCGCGGGCCGGGGAAACTGCGGCAGCACCGCGAGTATCGCCACCACCATCCACAGGTGGGTCGGCAGGCTCAGGCGCCGGATGATGGCGTCGTCGAACTGGCCCCAGAAGTAGCACATCATGAGGCCGAGCTGGGCCGCAAAACCGAGGGTGAAGAACACCGTGGCCGCCGACATCGGCGTCTCCGCCGGGAGCGCCCTCAGCTTCTTTGAGACGAGCAGGACGAAGAAGAGGAGCGCAACGCAGCCAAGGGCCGAGAGCACGTACGAGTTGGGCTGGTCCGTGGGCTTGCCGAAGAAGAAGCCGAGCGCGTGCTCGACATTGCTCGGGACATAGGAGAACGAGAACGGCCTCGTGAACTCGGGCTTGCTCTGCAGCTGCCATGCCGAGGACCTGATGTCGAAGATCCGCGTGTGGAGGGCGCAGTGGATCATGAGGGGCGGTATCGCCATCACCGGCCAGGACAGGGTCGCCCTGCCCTCCCGCCTCCACACCCACAGGGTGATCAGCGCGACGGGGACCAGGAAGATGGCCGACTCATACCGGACCTGCGTGAGGAGCATCGCCGAGAGGCAGAGCGCGGCAAACGACGACTCGTCGCGCCGCTCGATGAACCGGGCGCCGAGGAGCATCGTCGCCAGGATCATGACCAGGTTCAGGAGCTCGAAGCCGCCGCCCGTCGCGTTCTGGGCCAGGAGCGGCAGGCCCGCGAAGAGCGCGACGCCGAGCCAGCCCGCCTGCCGGCCCGCGAGCTTCCGGCCCGCGGCGTTGACCAGGGCGAGGAATATGAAGACCAGGATGCCGTTCAGGACGAAGGCGTTCTCCGGCCGGTAGCCCGTGAGGTCGTGCAGGATCGACACGAGAAACGGGAAGAACAGCTGGCGCTTGTCCATCATGCCCCCGAGGATCACGAAGGCGCCCTGGATGTCGCCCCCGCGGATCGGGGTCAGGACGCTCCTGTCGAAGTGCATGCTCATGGACGTCCCGGCGAGCATCACCTCGTCCATCACGATCTTGAACCCGAAGGACTCGTGGACGATGAGCACCGTGCCCCCGAGGAGGACCACGGCGAGGGACGCCCAGTCGAAACCGCGCAGGCCCAGGTCCCGCGCCCTCGCCAGGTCGACCCGGAACTCGAGCCAGAGGGCGCGGGCGAAGAGCAGGAACGCCGCAAGGACGCACCAGTAGCCCGTGTCGGTCACGACCGACAGGGCCATCCGGTCCGGGACCAGGAGGAACCCCGTCGCCGCGGAGAAGGCCGATATGGCCGCGAACAGCCAGACCCTCCGGTCCGAGAGGACCGGCGCAAGGGATGAACCGCTCATGACGTTGGATTCGGGACCCAAAAAAGCCGCCCACGCAATGCAGGCGGCTTTGAAGTTGGGGAATTATTCCCGAATGTCGATTACGGTGAGTACGTGATGGTGCGCACGCCGGCGACGCTGCCGATCGTGATCGTGGTGCCCTGCGAGAAGCCCGCGGGATACGCCTCGTTCGCGACCGAGTTGAGCGCCTTGACGTAGGACGTCGGCCCGATCAGGTCGGTAAGTGCGACAGTCGAGACACCGTTCTCCAGGTAGTACTGGTCGGCGCCGGCCGAGAGCTGGCGGGCGTTGTTCAGCACTGCCTTGTCCTGCGAGTTCGTGCGGACCTTCTGGAAGGCCGGGATCGCCATGGCGGCCAGGAGGCCGATGATGACGACGACAATCATGATTTCAACAAGGGT
>CAYVKH010000027.1:0-45199 GCA_964451965.1 uncultured Opitutaceae bacterium | reverse complement strand
TTGGCAACAGCATGGGAACGACGCTCGAGCTGGACGGGATGATCTCCGGGTCCTCGGCGCTTGAGATCGCGGCGCCCGGTTGCAACGGCACGAACTACGTGAATCTCACATCCGGGTGCAGCACGTTCGGCGGGGGCATCAGGGTCGATGCTGGGTACACGAGCCTCCAGGTGGGGGCGAGCAGCGTGGGAATAGGCTCGGACGTCACGCAGGGCCCGCTCGGCATCGGCACTCTAATGCTGAGCGACGGAAACGATTTTGAGTCCACTGGGGGCAGCTGCATCACCATCGGCAACGACATCAGCCTCTGCGGCGGCGGAACCGTTTACCTTGAGGCCGTCCACGGCGGTAACATGCTGACCTTGAGCGGCAACATAAGCGGCTCCTCCGCGTTTGACGTGGGGATCCCCGGAACCTACCCGAATTACCTCGCCCTCACATCGGGGAACAGCACGTTCAGCGGGGGCATTCGTGTGGAGCAAGGGAGCACGACCCTGGCCGTCGGGGCGAGCAGCTCTTCATCAGGGGGAAGCGTGTACCAGGGGCCGTTGGGCACGGGTACGCTCATGCTGAGCGACGGAAACAACTTCACCACCACGGGCAGCGGCTTCTTTTCGATCGGCAACGCCATCACCCTGTGCGGCGACGGCACGGTGACGCTCCTCGGGGGCGGCATGGGAACGTATCTCGAGCTGGACGGGATGATCAACGGTTCCTCAGCGCTTGAAATCGCGGCGCCGGGGTGCGGCGGCACGAACATCGTCACCCTGACGTCCGGATGCAGCACGTTCTCGGGCGGCCTCACGGTCGACGCCGGCAATACCACCCTGGTGGTCCGGGCAAACGGTTCGGGGAGTGCGGGCGACATCTCCGCGGGCCCCCTGGGAACGGGCATGCTGACGCTGGGGAGCGGCACCACGCTGACGACGACGATGAGCACGCCCTACACGGTGCTCAATGACATCGTCCTTGGCGCCGGCAGCGGAAGCAGCACGGTCACGATTGGGAGCACCTATGAGAGCGGCATGAGCGGCATCCTCACCCTCATGGGGGTTATCAGCGATTTCGTCGACCCTGGCGCCCTCGTGATCAACGGCCCCGTGGACTTTGAGGGAAACAACACCTATTCGGGCGGCACGACAGTCAACAGCACGACGGTCAACGTTGGAACGGACACGGGCCTTGGGAGCGGCCCGGTGACGGCGAACAGCAGCACGCTCTACTTTTACAGCAGCGCGCCCAGCCTATCCGACCCGACATTCAACTCGTCGACAGTCAATTTCTTCGGCAGCAGCCCGACCCTCACCGGCCTCACGCTCATGTGCGGCTCGACGATCAATTTTGCGGCGAGCTCAAGCCCGACGATCATCGACATGAACGGCGACAACCCGGGATCGACCAATGTGATCTACCTCGGCGGAGGCGAAGGCTCTACCCTTCTGACGATTCAGGTCGACACCGATCCCTCCTACTATGGGTCGATAACGGGCGTCGGCAGCCTGAACGTGACGTCGGCCTCGTCCGGTCAATTGTACCTTGGGGGCAATAATACCTATACCGGCCAAACAACGATCGGATCGAACGCGCTGGTCGTCGCCGGCAATAATTCAGCCTTCAGCACCGGACCCGTGACCGTGAGCTCGGGCGGCATCCTGGGCGTGGACACCGGGGTCACGATTGCGAACCAGATCAACTTGAACGACGGCGGGAAGGTAGGCGGGTACGGCACCTTCGCGCCGGGATCGGCACAGACCCTCACCTTCCAAAACGGCTCCGGGCTGACCGGCGGACGCGGGTCGCTCGGGGGCGGCGGGGATTCCTCCCATCCGGCCGTGGGGACGCTCTCGTTTGGAACGAACGCATCGATTCAGTTCGGTGGCGGCGGCGCCATGCAGTTCTCGATCATGGACGCCGGCGGGACGCCGGGGACGGGCTACAGCGCCATCGACGTCGCGGGGAACCTGAACATCACCGCGAACTCCGGGAACCCGTTCACGATCCAGCTCGTGGGCGTGGACGCCACCGGGCAGGTGATAGGCACTGCCAACACGTTCAACGCCGGCCAGACCTACTCCTGGACGCTGCTCTCGGCAGGCTCGATCACGAATTTCAGCTCAAGCGCGTTCTCCGTGGACGCAACCAGCCTTTTCTCCAACCCCACGGGCGGAGGGAACTTCTTAGTCTCCCAGTCCGGCAACGACCTGACGCTCAATTTCACGCCCGTCCCGGAGCCGTCCACTTGGATGCTGATGGTGAGCGGGCTGTTCGCGGCAGGGGCAGCTGTCCGCCGCAGGCGCCGCCCGTAGCCGCAAAGGCTTCGCGGCTGGGAGCAGCCGGGGATCCGTGCCTCCATGACCACTCGGAACGTAAGTATTACTAATGCTTTGCAGCACGAACCCTATTCGAACTTGCCGATGCAACTGATTTGAATCAATAATGTGCCATGCCTCGGCTTAAGAATTCCATCCTGACCATTGCGCTTCTACTAACCGCCGGAGCGGCACCCGCCCAGACGGTCGTCACCTGGGGTGGCGGATTCCCAAATGACAACTTCAGCACGGCGGCGAACTGGCTCCCGAGCCCGCCCCTGAACGACGGCTCCGAGATCCTGGCGTTCGACACGAACAGCGACGGAAGCCTCTTCCTCAACAGCGCGGCGAACTTTCTCGGGATCAGCGTCGTCGGGGGCTACGGATTCGGCACCGACGCCACCTTCAGGAGCACGAACTCCATCTCGATCGGGGCAATGGGCATCCAGGTGCAGGACGGCGGTGGAGGCTCCACCAGCTCCGTTCAGTTCAACCAGAACGTGCACGTCATCCTTGCGGCGCCCCAGACCTGGGACCTGGGCACGGCGTCGAACTCGCTGACGGTTGTCGGGACGATCACCGACACCGGCGGGGCCCCGGCCCTCACGCTCTCGGCCGCCGACTGCTCCTTCGCCACGTTCACCTTTCTTTCCGGAAACAGCACCTTCACCGGTGGCGTGACCGTCCAGGGCATGGGCACGGGCGTGATTGTCGGCGCCAGCAGCACCGGAACCTACCCTTCCGTCACCAAGGGCCCCTTAGGAACCGGCAACCTTACGCTGGGCGACGGCACCCAGCTGACGACAAACACGTTCAACCCGGTCACCATCGGCAACTCCGTCATGCTGGGCGACGACAGCAATGGCGCGCCCATAACGCTGGGCGGATCCACCACGCGGTCGAACCCCGGGAACGTCAACTTGACTCTTTCGGGCCCGATCTCGCTGTACCTCCCGGACGAGGAGATCGACGTGGGCTCGAACTCAAGGGTGACCCTCTCGGGGGCCGTCTCGGGCCCGTCCTATTGCCTCGATTTCGGGGGCCAGGGCACAGCCTCGGGCTCGCTGGCGATCGTCACGGGGCCTGTGTCCATCTCCCGGCTGGACCTTGAGGACAGCGGTGCGGTGATCTTCGACGGGGGGCCGTCGCAGTTGACCCTGGGCTACAACATCGGAACCCAGCCCTACTCCTACGTCGGGACGGGCTCGTCCTATTCGGGGAGCGTCGCGACCTTCCTGGCCGCGTCGAAGATCGACCTGAACGCGTCGTCCTTCTCCGGCACGCTCGGCCTGGACACGGTCTCCGGGCCCAGCGCCACGTTCGGGGATGCGATCGACCTGACCGGCTTCACGGGCGGCTCCTTCGTGGGCCTCGGCTCGGCGACATCCGCAATCTCGACAGGGACCATCACCCCGCCTGGCGGGCTGGGGCTGATGTCGGGCACCTCCTACCTCTTCGGAGGCGGCGGGGGGACCCTCTACGTGGCCGGGCCTCTCCAGGACAGCAGCTACTATGACGGCGAGGTCTACGTCCCCGAGTCCAACAACGTCCAGCTGAACCCCGGGAATTCGCCCCTTACGCTGGTCCTGCGGGGCAGCCTCACGTACACGGGCACGACGTCGTCGGAGGGCGGCGCCCTTGTCTTCGACACGCCGGTCTCCACGGGTTCCGGCGCCGGGTCGTTCTATGTTGGCGGGGAGACTGCCGGCTACATCGGGTACACCGAGAACGCAGGCCTCACGCCGTCGACGTTCCTGTCGCTGATCAACGAAGGCTCGGTGAACGGCGTCATCGGGTTCGACTCGCACAATCCCGGCTCGCCGGTGGTGCTCTCGGGCGTCACGATCGACCTTACCCAGGGCAACTTGGCCCCCTTCAACAGCAACACGTACCTCGGCACGGCGACAAGGGCGACCCTGGACAACACCACGACCATCATCCCGGTCGCCGGCATCGAGTACAAGTTCGCCGGGGTCAAGGGCGGCTGGCTCACGGTTGACACGAACCTTGGCGACTACACGAACCCCTCAGACTCCCTCCTGACGAACTCGGTCGTCATCGGCCTGCCCGAGCCGATGGAGTCCTTCGGCTCGCAGTCGTCGGTCACGCTGGGCGGCGACAATACCTATTCGGGAGGGACGACGCTCAAAAGCGGCTACCTTTACGTGACGAATTCCAATTCGATCGGAACGGGCCCCCTTGTTGTGCCGAATCCTCTTGTCAACAGGGGATGGGCCGCGACCCTCGCCGCTTTTGGGGGCGCGGTTTCGCTCAGCAACCCCATCTTCCTTCCCAACAGCGGGCTCGCCCTCAACACAGCCTCCTCAAGCAGGCTCACGCTTACCGGCCCAATCCAGAACTATGCTGAGGACAATGGATCGCTGGGAATCTTCGGGCCGGTGGACCTCAACGGGGCCAACACGTATTCGGGGGGGACCACCATCAGCGTCAGCCCCTCCACGGTGATCAACGTCGGGAGCAACACGGGCCTCTCATACGGGCCGGTGACGGCGTTCGGTGGCACGATCAACTTCACGAGCCTGGCGCCGCAACTGAATAACCTGCAGATCTCGGGCAGCACGCTCAACTTCCTCGGCAGTCCGTTGATCGGCAGCCTCCAGATGGCACAATCGACGATCAACTTTGCCGACGGAACGATTCCCCAGATCGACGGCCTCAGTGGCGATTCGAACGCCTCGGGCAACGTCATCAACCTCGGCACCGTCACGGGGGCGGCGCTCACGCTGAGTCTGGGTGGGGATCCCGACTTCGGCGGCACGATAAACGGCCCGGGCAGCCTGGCCGTCTACGGCAACGACCTCAACCTCTCCGGCAACAACACGTACGCCGGCGGGACCAGGGTCGGCGGCGGCGCCACCGTCATCGCGAGCAGCAACTCGGCGCTTGGAACGGGAGGGGTGGTCGTGGATTCGAACGGGACGCTCGTCACGAACATCGGCGTCACCCTGCACAATGGCATCACCTTCAACGACGGCGGAACGATTGCAGGATTCGGCACGTTCTCGCCGGGCGGCAGCCTGGCGTTCCAGAACGGATCGAAGCTGATCCCCGGCGCCGTGATCATCGGCTCGGGCTCGGGTGGGAACGGCTCGATCCCTGCGATTGGCAGGCTGACGTTCGGCGGGGGCACGTCGCTGACCTTCGGCTCCGGGGGCAACATGGCCTTTTCCCTCACGGACGCAAACGGGCCGGCGGGGACCGGGTACAGCACGGTCAGCGTCAGCGGCGGGCTCACCATCACGAACTCCGGGAGCCCGTTCAACGTCTACCTCTTCTCGTACGCGCCCGGGACCAACATTCCGGAGGCAACGCCGGCCGCCAACTTCAACCCGGCTCTTCCCTACCAGTGGACCCTGCTCTCGACGACCACGGGGATCACCGGATTCGCCGCCAACGATTTCAGCATAAACACCTCGTACTCGGGAGCACCCACCTTCCTTAACTCCACCGGGGTCGGCAGCTTCTTTGTCTCCGAGGTCGGGAACGACCTGATGCTCAATTTCACGCCGGTCCCAGAGCCGACCTCCCTTGCGCTCATGGCGTCCGGGCTGTGCGCGCTGGGCGCCGCGTTTAGGCGCCGGCGCCGCTGAATCCCCGGTCAGGTTTCGCCTGACGCCGGCTAGCGCCTGGAGGATTAATAACCGCCATTACATGGCGGAATGGATGTCTTCGGGACCCGTGTAGGACTTGCCGTTGCAAGTCATTTGAACAAAACCACCGGGAATGCTCCGGCAGAGACTTCCCATACTGGCCATTGCGTTGACAATGTCCGTCGGCACGGCGAGCGCGCAGACGACCATCACCTGGGGCGGTGGGTTCCCGAACAGCCGCTTCAACGTGGACTCGAACTGGGTCGGGGGAGTTGGGCCGCTCAACGACGGCACGGAGACGCTCCAGTTCACGGAAATGTCGGGCATGACCCTGCGCCTGAACGGGCCCGCGTACTTCAACGGGATCAACCTCCAGATCGACCCTGAATACGGCGGCGTGTACGCCGACATCACCGGGCACCATTCGCTCACCCTCGGCCCGGGGGGAATAACGATGTCGGGCAGCGGCGGGGAGACGTTCTTCTCGATCACGCTGGACGTGCCGGTGGTCCTGTCGGCCGACCAGACCTGGGACGCCATGGAGGGGAGCAGCGTCTACGGCGTCATCACGGTGAACAAGGCCGTCTCAGGGGACCACGCGCTCTTCCTCAGCGGGAACGGGGATCACGAGAGGTTCCTGCTCAATTCCGGGGACAGCACGTTCACCGGCGGCGCCACGCTGACCGGTGTCAGCTCAACCCTTGTGCTGGGCGCGGGCAGCTCCGGGCCCCCGGGTTCGGTGGCCTCCGGACCGGTCGGCACGGGGCCGCTGATCCTGGGCGACGGGACCACCCTCACGACACAGAACAGCACCCCCATCGCGATCGCGAACGCAATCACCATCGGGGACAACACGAGCGGCAGTCCCGTCACGCTTGGCGGCAGCCCGACCCAGCTCAATCCCCCGACGACGAGCCTCATCCTGACGGGACCGGTGACCCTGGTCGGGTTTGACTACCCCGAACTGCAGCTGAACATCGCCGCGAACTCCATGATCACCTTCGCGGGCGACCTCACGGCCAGCACGCCGGGTTTCCAGCTCGACCTCTCGGGCGCGTGGGACGGAACCTCGCTGGCGATCGTGCAGGGCAGCCTCGCCAACATCAACGCAATCAGCCTGGAGAACAGTGTTTCGCTGATCCTCGACGGTCCCGGGCCCTCGCAGGTGGCCGGCCTGCATAGCCTGGCAACCGGCTACCACACCTACCTTGGCGTCGGAAACGGGTTCGCGACCCCGGGAAGCGTGACGAGCTTCCTGGGTCAGCTCAGCTCAATGGAAGCCGATCTGAACTTCCAGGGAACGCTGGGATTCGACACGACCTCTGGGCCGGCGGCCACGTTCGACGATCCGGTCAACCTCACGGGTTTCCCCTACGGCAGTTCTGTGGGACTGGGCTCGGCCACGAGCGCGATCCTCGGCCCCGACGCCGTGATAACGCCGCCGGCCGAGAACAACACCTACCCCTTCGGCGGCGGCGGCGGGACCCTGACCGTGCAGAGCCCCCTCGCGGACCTGTCGGAGATGTCGTACACGAACCTCATGCTGAATCCGGGGAACGCCCCGCTGACCCTCATCCTGTCGGGCCCGCTTTCCTACACCGGGTCGACGACGGTCAACGGCGCGGCGGTTCTCATCTTCGACACGCCGCCGGCAAGCGGCCCGATAAACACGTACGGGGGATACGTCGGCGCCACGGCGAACTCGGGCTACCTGGACGTGAACGTCCAGAATTTCGTGGACAGGTTCAACTCCTCTTATTCCGGGATCATCGGATTCGACGACCTGATGGGAACGCGGACCGTGACGAGCCCCATCGTAATGCCCTTAGGCGGGACGGACCTCTTCCTCGGGACGGCGACGTCCGTGAACTACACCGGGGAGATCACGCCGAACTACCTGGACCAGTATATGTTCTCCGGCGTCAAGGGCGGGCAGGTGACGGTCTCATCGGCGCTTTCCGACGACAGCGAACTTGAGGCACCGCGCTCCGTTGCCATCGGGATGGAGTCGCCGATCGAGACCGTCAACCGGTCGACGGGCCAGATGACGGTCTCCAGCGTCACCCTCTCGGGCGAGAACACCTACAGCGGCGGCACATACCTCTACAGCGGCTACCTGTACGTCACGAACGCCAATTCGATCGGCACCGGCGACCTCATCGTGCCCATGGGCGGGGGCAACGGATGGTCGGGGACCCTTGCGATTTCCAGCACCGCGGGAGGGCCGGTGACCCTGTCCAACAGCATCCAGATCGGCGGCAGCGGGCTCGCGCTCAACAGCGGGAGCTCCAACACGCTCACGCTGACGGGCACGATCAGCAACCACTTCGACACCTACGGCAGGCTCGGGATCTTCGGCCCCGTGGACATCGAGGGATCTGCGGACAACACCTATCAGGGCGGAACCATGATCAGCACGAACGGGGCGACCGTCACGATCGGCAAGGACCGGGGCCTCGGATCCGGGTGGGTGAGCGCCAGCAACAGCACGCTCAACTTCACAAGCCCGAATCCCGTCATTGACGGGCTGTCGCTGGCCGACGGGGTGACGGCGACCTTTGATGGCAACCCGGTCATCAGGTATCTGGAGATGGCCCAGACCACGCTCAACCTCAACGGGGCGACGGCGGAGATCGACGGCCTGAACGGGGACCCGGAGCATTCGCACAACGTCATCAACCTGGGCGACGGCACCGAGCTCACGGTGTATGGCAATGATATGGGGGACTCCATGCCCTCCTTCCACGGGACCATCGCGGGACCAACGGGGAGCCTTGTCGTGAACGGCGGATCCGGCATGGAGCTCAGGGGCTCGAACACCTACGGCGGCGGGACGACCATCGACGGCGAGGCCCTCCTGATCGCGAGCAACAACCACGCCCTCGGATCGGGCCCGGTGACCATCAACTCGGGCTCGGGGCTCGTCACCAACATCGGAATCACGCTGACGAACCCGATAACGCTCAACGCCGGCGGCGGCCTCGCCGGGTACGGGACGTTCTCGCCCGGGGGCAACATCATGTTCGCGACCACCTCGATACTCGACCCGGGAAGCGCGGGGATGAACAACAACGGGCTCGTGCCGCCCACCCCCGGGAAGCTCTCGTTCGGAGGGGGCACCTCGATCACCTTCGGCTCCGGCGGAGCCTACTGGTTCTCGATGTCGGACGCAAACGGTGCGCCGGGCGTGGGCTACAGCACGGTCGACCTGATGGGAGGCACGCTCGGAATCGCCGCGTCGGCCGACCACCCGTTCAATATCGACGTCCTCTCCTTCGATCCGGGCACGAACCAGCCGGGGCCGGTCCCCACCTTCAGCGCGTCCAACACCTATTCCTGGACGCTGGTCTCCGCGGGTTCGATCACCGGCACCTTCGACCCGAGCTTTTTCAACATCGACACGACGGCCTTCTCGAACTCGACTGACCCCGATCATTTCTACGTTTCCGAAACCGGTGGCGACCTGATGCTCAATTTCACGCCTGTTCCCGAGCCTTCGACGCTGGCGCTCATGGCCACCGGCCTTTGCGCCCTCGGTGCCGCCATTATCCGCCGTCGCCGTTGAGGAGCCTGCGAACGGTCCTGGTCATCGGAGCTGGGCTGGCCGTCCTGGGAGGCTGCGCGCGCAGGGAGACGCAGGCGGATGCCGCGGCGGCCGCGCAGACGCTCCTGCTTGGCAACGGAGCGGAGCCCGGGGACCTGGACCCCCAGGTCGTCACCGCCTACACAGACCAGAACATCCTCCTGGCGCTCTTCGAGGGCCTGACGGCGATCGACGAGGGGACCTCGCAGCCCATCCCGGCCGCGGCAGAGGCCTGGGCGGCCTCGGCCGACGGCCTCGTCTGGACGTTCCACCTTAGGCGGGGGCTGCGCTGGTCGAACGGCGAGCCCCTGACGGCGGATGACTTTGTCCGGTCGTGGCGGCGGATGCTCTCGCCGTCGCTCGGCGCCGAATACGCGAACCTCCTCTACCCGATCAGGAACGCCGAGGCCTTCAACCGCGGCTCGGTCTCGGATCCCGGCGCGCTGGGCGTCTCGGCGCCGGACCCGTGGACCGTCCGGATCGAGCTCGAGCAGCCCACGCCCTACGTCCCGGCGCTGGTCGCGCAGCCCCCGTGGTATCCCGTCAACCCGAGGGTCCTGGAGCGCTTCGGGGCGGCGGCGGCGCGCGGGACGGCGTGGACCCGGCCCGGGAACCTGGTCGGGAACGGGCCCTTCGCGCTCAAGGAGTGGATCCCGAACTCCCGGATCGAGGTCGCCCGGAACCCCAGCTACTGGAACGCGGACAAGGTGACCCTGCGGCAGATCACCTTCTACCCCACCGAGAGCCCGGACACCGAGGAAAAGGACTTCCGGGCGGGCCAGCTGCACGTGACGTACTCCATTCCCCTGGCCAAGATAGGGGCCTACCGGCGCGACGCGCCCGGCCTCCTGCGGGTCGATCCGTTCCTGCAGACCTTCTTCCTGCGCTTCAACGCCAGGCGCCCGCCGCTCGGCGATCCGCGGGTCCGCAGGGCCCTCTCGCTCGCGATCGACCGCGACGCCATCTCAAGGCGCGTCCTCTCGGGCGGCTATCCCCCGGCCCATTCGTTCACCCCGCCGGAATGCGGGGGCTACACCGCGAGGGCCCGGGTCGGCCTCGACGCCGCCGAGGCCCGCCGGCTCCTTTCCGAGGCCGGTTTCCCCGGGGGAAGGGGGATTCCCCGGTTCGAGGTCCAGGCCAGGAACGACGAGGTCCAGCCGTCCGTGATGGAGGCGATCCAGGAGATGTGGCTCAAGGAGCTTGGGGTCCGCGTCACCCTGGCGACCCTTGAGCAGAAGACATGGCTGCAGAACCAGCAGACCCTCAACTACGCCGTGTCCACCTCCGGCTGGGCGGGCGATTTCCTTGATCCGGTCACCTTCCTCGACCTCTTCGTCAGCGACGGCGGCAACAACTGGACCGGCTGGGGAGACAGGGACTACGACGCCATGATCGAGGAGGCGTCCCGCACCCGCGACCCCGGGGCGCGCCTCGAGGTGTTCCAGAGGGCGGAGGCGTACCTCCTGGAGAGGGGCCCGGTGGCGCCCCTGTATTTCGGCGCCCATTCGTACCTGATCCGGCCCTCCGTCAAGGGATGGACTCCCGCCCTCCTCGGCTACCATCGCTATGCCACCGTGAGGCTGGGAAACTGACGTATCGGATTGTCGAGGGCCCGTCCATGGGGTTAGCCTGCCTTCCGATGCGGTCCCTCCTCGCTGCGATCACCCTCCTCTCGGCCGCCGGCGTGGCGGGCGCGGCCGACCTTCAGCTGAAGCGGGTCTGGCCGCAGTGGCATGACGCCGACTCGTTCCAGAGCTTCTACGAGGACCACACGGGCCGCGAGCTCACGGGGGGATGGATCGTCCTGCGCAGCCAGCCGGACCAGCGCAGGGGCCTCTACTTCCTCACCCGTGTCGAGAACCCGGGAGCGCAGGTGCCCGGCGCGGCATTCGTCCTGCGCGTGATATCGCCGGAATCCATCGACGTCAGGGTGTTCAGCTTCCCCGCGGACGTCCCCAAAGGAAGCAAGCTTTTCGAGCTCGGGCTGACCGGCGGGGACTGGCCGGGAGCCCGCTACCAGCCGGTCGCGTGGGAGCTCGAGCTCCATGCGGCGGACGGGAGCGTGCTCGCCCGGAAGGCCAGCTTCCTCTGGGAGAAGTCGGCGCATTGACCGGGCTCAACCGGCCTGATGATCGACCCGAACAACGTCACCAATCCCGCCCGCACGCCGGCCGAGCTGGAGGAGTTCCTGCTGTTCTGCGTGGTGGTCGCGGGCAAGAACGCCGACCAGCAGGCGAGGAAGCTCGAGCTCTTCCTCGCGGGGCGCAGGCCGTTCGCATTCGTCCGTTCGAGCGACCGCGAGGGGCGCCTCGAGTCCGGGCTGAGGGAGGTGCGCCTCGGCAAGTACTCCCTCCTCAGCCGGAGCTTCCGGGAGCTCTCCCGGTCGAGCGCGGACCTTTCCACATGCCCGTGGGAGCACCTGACCCGGTTCCCGGGGATCGGGATCAAGACGGCGAAGTTCTTCGTCCTGCACTCGCGCCCGAACGAGATGCACGGAGTGCTGGACACCCACGTCCTCGGGTGGATGAGGGACCACTGGGGGTCCCTGGGCCCGCGCGGGCTGCCGGTGCCGCGCCACTCCCCGCAGGATCCCCGCGCGTACAGGTTCTGGGAGACCGTGTATTTCGGAATGGTGTCGGCCCGCCACCGCTCGGGCGCGGCCGCCATCGACTGGGCCCGCTTCGACCTCGACCTGTGGAAGGAGAGGCGGGGCGGCGCCGGCGCGGCCTAGCCGCGCTGGATCAACTCGATCTCGTAGCCCTCGGGGGCGTCTATGAACGCTATGACCGAGCCCGAGCCGGTGCGGGTCGGCCCGTCGCTGAGCTTGTAGCCCTTCTTCGCGGCCTGCGCCTGGAACGCCGCGATGTCGTCCACCTCGAAGGCGAGGTGCATCAAGTCGGGCTGAACCTGCACCGGCGGGCTTCCGGGAAGCTGGCAGAGCTCGATCTCCTCGTCGCTGTTGGGCGTCCGGATGAAGACGAGCTGCGCGCCCCTCGGCGACGTGTGCCTGCGCCCGACCTTCAGCCCGAGCACCTCCTCGTAGAACTTCACTGTGCGCTCAAGGTCATTCACGCGCATGCGTGTATGGAGAAGTTTCTTGACCATGGCGCAAGCATAGGGCCGCGCCGGTCCCATCGCAAGAGCGGCGAGAGTCCGCGCCCCCGGGGCCGAATCCCGGGAATCAAATTGGACAATCCCGACATTCCCGGGCAGTCTGGGGCCTCATCCCCCATGAAAACCCCAGCAGCCCTGGCACTTGGATTCACGCTAGCCGCGTCGGCCGCCCTTCGGGCGGCGCCCGACCCAAACTGGCTCGGCCACGACCGCGACCGGCCCCAGCCGGCGGTCGTCGACCCGGGCTCGCCGAGCACGCAGGACCAGCCGGGAAAGCCGCCGTCCGACGCCATTGTCCTCTTTGACGGCAGGGACGTGTCCCAATGGGTGGCGATGGACGGGAAGCCGACGAAGTGGATCGTCAAGGACGGGGCCTTCGAGTGCGTCCCGGGCAGTGGGTACGCCCGGACGCTCGAGTCGTTCGGCGACTGCCAGCTCCACGTCGAATGGACATCCCCCAGCCCCGCGCACGGCGAGAGCCAGGGCCGCGGCAACAGCGGCGTCTTCTTCGGCTACGACCGCTATGAGATCCAGGTGCTCGATTCCTACGGCAATAAGACCTACGCCGACGGCTCGGCCGCGTCGATCTACGGGCAGTATCCCCCGCTCGTGAACGCCACCCGGGCGCCCGGCCAGTGGCAGACCTACGACATCATCTGGACCGCGCCGCGCTTCGACGCGGAGGGAAACCTCGTTTCCGCGGCGCGCGAGACCATCCTCCACAATGGCGTCCTTGTTCAGAGCAACGTGGACCTCACCGGGCCCACGGGCTGGATCGGCCGCGTCCCCTACAAGGCGCATCCCGAGCGCCTGCCGATCGCGCTCCAGGACCACGGCAACCCCGTCCGCTTCCGCAACATCTGGGTGCGCGAGCTGGGCGGCCCGCGCCACAAGGAGTTCATGCTGCCCGATGTCCTTCTGGACTCGTACGTGGGCGACTACGGGAAGGCGAAGGAGAACCACGTGAAGGTCCGCCGGCTTCCCGACGGGCTCCTGTCGCTGACGCTCTCGGGCCAGGAGCTCGTGATGCACGCACAGTCGACGACAAAGTTCTTCGCCCTGACGACCGACGTGCAGTGCGAGTTCCAGTTCACGGACACGGCCAAGGTGCTCGCCGTCAGCGTCGGCGATCCCGAGGCGAGCGCCATGAAGCTCGAGCGGGAGGCGCCCCAGGGCGCCGGCGCGCCGGTCCCGCCGCCTAAAACATGAAGCTCACGTTGAGCCGGTACAGCAGCGGCGACGCCAGCTGGTTCCCGGTGAAGTGCTGGTAGACGGGGCGCTCGACGTCGGCGTACAGCCTGACGGGGTGCACGTCGACCTCGATCCCGGGGGCAACCATGACGCGCTCGTACCCTGATGCCACGGGGTTCATCGCATTCGCGCCGGTGTCCCGTCCACGGACGGTGCCCTTGACCAGCCCGATGGGCGAGACGAGCGCCTTCCCCACCCTCCAGCCGTTGTAATAGAGGCCGAAAGCCGCGTCGAATTCCGACCCGGGCCGGTACTGGACCTGCGTCAGCACGGGGATCTCGACCAGCGCCTGCACGAAGCCGCTCCAGCCGTAGTCCGTGTCGACATGGAAGCGCTTGAACGCGCCGAGCAGGAGGTCGGTGCTGCCGCTTCCGATCTCCGTGTCGCGGTCTATGTCGCCGGCGGCGTCGTTTGTCGTGTAGCTTCCCGTCGGCAGCTTGAGGCCGAACGTCAGGCCGCTGGACAGGTCGGGGGACAGGCCCGTGTAGACGCCCTCGACGCGCACGTCCCCGAGGCCGCTGAAATCCAGCGTGACGTTGCCCATGTCCATTCCCATGCCCATCATCGCGCCGCTCGCCGTGGTGAAGGACCGGCTTTCGTAGGGCACCTCAAGCCGGATGCCCCAGCTTCTGCTCACCATGTCCTGCAATCCAACCGTGATGAAGCGGGTCCGGATGTCCTTGTCGCCGTTGTCGGCGGCGGGAGCCTCCGAGCCTCCCCTCCAGTTGTGGTTCTGGTCCTGGTAGTCGTAGTCGACAAAGGCCATGACGCCGGAGCCCGTTGGGAGCATCGAGCTCGTGCCGACCTCGTAGATGCCGCACCCGCAGGCGCAGGCGCGGCAGACGGCGGGTGTCATCGCCACGGCGGCGGCGAGCGCCCAGAGCATGGCGGGACTAGGGCGCCGATGCGGGAATTCGTCCCGGGGATTCCTTGCCCCCGTGCCGGTTTGGTGAGATGGGAAAAGGGTCATTTGGATACGATATGGAGATTGGGATCTGAGAAGCATGCAGGAGACGCCCGGAACGGGCGATGGCGAGGCGCGCCAGCGGCCACGGTCCCGCTGGGAATGATGGCGCCCGTGGCGATTTGCTAGGCCTGGGCCAGCCTCGGCGGCGGCACCGGCACATCCGCCGCAAGCACCAGGACGCGGGAGATCGGCGCCCGGGGCCACTCCGGCCGCGCGGACCGCACCACAAGGGGAATGGCGGGCTCCAGGATCAGGACAATCCTCTCGGGGCCCGCGGAGGGAATGGCGGGGGGGCGATGTCCGCAGGTCTCCCGGGCCCTGCTGAGCACCCGGCAGATCGCGCACGGCCGCTGGGGATCGAACGTGTCCCTTGCCGCGGCAACGACCGACTCCGTCCTCGCGTAGCCGGCGAACATCCGCGCCCACGCGGCCACCTGGGCGACGTCCAGCATCGCGCCGCCGGCGCAGAGCCAGGCGCACAGCAGGGAGACTGAGGCAAGCCGTCGGGACATTCCCGGTGACACTCAAATCGGCGCCTCCGTCCCGCAAGCATTTTGGGAACGAATTTGGCACGCTGCTCGCCACCATAAGCGGCGCTTGGCCCGGGCTGACCGGCGACGCGGCGCCCACTCTCGACAATGCCGCGGCAAGGCGCCAACGTGAGACTCCCGACGCCGGCCGAAGGCAAGCCCCAGTCAAGCCAAGCGGCGCCCGGCGCGAGGCAAACCCAAGAGCCAGCCCTACCAACGCCATGGACGAGAGACTATTGACACGCCGAGATGCCATCAAGAAAGCGGCCCTCGCGGGCTTTCTTCTTCCGCTTGCGGGTTCCGCCCCGGGACTTGGCGCCGCAGAGGCGGAGCCCCAGGGTCGGCCGGCGGCCGCCGCGCCCGGGCTGACCCTCGGCCTTGCGGGCTACTCCCTGAGGAAGTTTCCGACCGACGCCGCGATCGCGGTCCTCAAGGAGCTCCAGATCACCTCGATCGCGGTGTTCAAGGTCCACGTGCCCATCCAGCTGAGCACGCCGGAGGTGTGCCGCGAGATGGCCCAGAAGTTCAGGAGCGCGGGCATCTCGATCGCCGCCACCGGTGTCGTGTACCTCGACAAGAGCGAGGGGACGATGCGCAAGGCGTTTGAGTGCGGGCGGGCCGCGGGCCTGACCACGATGACGGCGTCCTATGCGAACCCCCCGGACAGGGACACCTTCCTGCTGACCGAGCGCTTCGTGAGGGAATACGACATGAGGCTCGCGTTCCACAACCACGGGCCGGAGGACAAGATATTCCCCTCGCCCTATGACGTCTGGAACGCCGTGCAGCCGTACGACGAGCGGCTCGGGCTCTGCATCGACGTGGGCCATTCGGCGCGCGCGGGGGTCGATTCCACCGAGGCGATCCTCAAGTGCCGCAGCAGGCTCTACGATGTCCACATCAAGGACACCCTTTCCAAGGCCGGCGACATGAAGGACAAGGTGGTGGGGCTCGGTTTCGGCAGGCTGGACATCCGCTCAATCATGGCGGCGCTTCTCGAGATCCGTTTCCAGGGCCAGGTGGGGCTTGAGGACGAGGTTGAGGGCGCCGCGGACCCGGTGCCCGGCCTGGCCCAGTCGTTCGGGTACATGCGCGGGATGCTTGCCGCGCTCGCGCCGGGGCGCGCGCCCTCATGAGACCGATCCGCATCGCGCTGGGCCTCGCGCTCGCCGCCGCAGCGCTCGCGCGCACAGCGCGCGCGGACGAGGCGGGCACGCGGCCGCTGACGCCCGAGGAGACAAGGGACGGCTGGCGGCTGCTCTGGGATGGCAAGACCACCCACGGCTGGCGCAGCGCGCGCGGGCCCCGGTTTCCGGAGGGCGGGTGGCAGATGAGGGACGGCATCCTCACCGTGCTCCCGTCGGGGGGCGGCGAGGGAGGGGTCGGAGGGGACATCATCACGGTCGACCGGTATTCCGACTTCGAGCTGATGGTCGACTTCAAGATCGCGCCCGGGACCAACAGCGGCATCAAGATCTTCGTGGACCCGGAGCTGAACAAGGGTCCCGGATCGTCGATCGGGCTGGAGTACCAGATACTGGACGACGAGCGGCACCCCGACGCCAAGCTTGGCCGGGACGGCAACCGGACGCTCGGCTCGCTTTACGACCTCTATCCACCCTCGCCCGACAAGCGGCCGAATCCCATCGGCGAATGGAACACGGCGCTCATCATTTCCCGCGGCCCCCGGGTCGAGCACTGGCTGAACGGCCGCAAGATACTCGAGTACACCCGCTTCACGCCGGAGTTCCGGCAGAGGGTCAGCGACAGCAAGTTCAAGGTGTGGCCGAACTTCGGCGAGCTGCGCGTCGGCCACATCCTGCTCCAGGATCACGGTGACGAGGTTTCCTTCCGCAATATCAAGATACGCGAGCTGCCCGTCGGGACCGGTATCCCGGCGTCCGAGAAAAAATGAACCCAACGAACATGAACCAGCTAACAGACCGCAGGGAATTCATAGTCAAGAGCGCGGCCGCGGGCATCGGCCTGGCCGCGCTGCCCTCGTGGCTCAGGTCGGGCGCAACGCCGGGCCCGGGCAGCATGGTCCGGCTGGCCGTCATCGGGACCAACAACAGGGGCCTCGACCATATCGAGGCCCTGGGCGGAATCGACAACGCCCAGGTCGCCTATGTCTGCGACGTGGAGGACGGGGCGCTGGCAAAGGGCGTGCGGCAGGCCGCGAAGCTGCCGGGGCCGCAGCCGAAGGCCGTGAAGGACTTTCGCCGGATCCTGGACGACAAGTCGGTTGATGCCGTCACGATCGCCGCGCCCGACCACTGGCACACGCCGATGGCCATCATGGCGCTGGCCGCGGGCAAGCACGTCTACGTCGAGAAGCCGTGCAGCCAGAACCCCCGGGAGGGGGAACTCCTCCTGAAGGCGATCGCGAGGTATGGGCGCCTCGTGCAGATGGGAAACCAGCGGCGCTCGTTCCCGAACATGCGGGCCGCCATCAAGGAGATCCGCGAGGGCGTGATCGGCAGGGCGTACTACGCCCGGGCATGGTACGACAACAACCGCGCCAGCATAGGCCGCGGAACGGCCGTCCCGGTCCCCCCCACCCTCGACTACGAGCTTTGGCAGGGACCCGCCCCCCGCCGTCCGTACATGAGCAACGTGATACCCTACAACTGGCATTGGTTCTGGCACTGGGGCACCGGCGAGGCGCTGAACAACGGGACGCACGAGGTCGACGTCTGCCGGTGGGCGCTGGGCGTCGACTTTGCCACCAAGGTCACGTCGACGGGCGGCCGCTTCCACTTCAAGGACGACTGGGAGACCCCGGACACCCAGATGATCGGCTGGGAGTTCGCGGGCGAGAAATCGATCACGTGGGAGGGCCGGTCCTGCAACGGGTTCCCGACCGAGAGGCTGTCGCGCGGCGTGTTCATCTACGGCACGGACGGCAGCGCCCTCCTGGAGGGGAACAACTACACCGTGTTCGACAAGAAGAACAAGCAGGTCAAGGAGCTCACCGAGGCGCCGGAGGGCGCCGGCACGGACACCCGCAGCGCCAACGGAATCAGGCTGGACCGCATGCATGTGAAGAACTTCATCGACGCGATCGTGAACGGGGGCCCCCTCAATTCGCCGATCGAGGAGGGCCACAAGAGCGTGGCCATGCTCCACCTGGGAAACATCGCCCAGAGGGTCGGCCGGACCCTCGCCTGCAGCGCATCCGACGGGCACATCCTGCACGACGACGAGGCGATGAAGCTCTGGGGCAGGGCCTATGAGCCGGGCTGGGAGCCGGCCGCCTGAGGCCCTGCCTTAGGGATGCAAGCGATCGTTGTCGCCAAGCCCTACAGGTTCGTCCCCCCGCACAGGGGCAATCTATGGCCGGCCCTGCTGAGGCCCGCGCTTCCATGGTTCCTGCGGAGGGAGGGCATAGCCTCCGTCGAATGCCGCGGCGTGGAGAAGCTGGCCGCGTCCGTCTCCTCCGGACACGGCATCATGCTGGCGTCGAACCACTGCAGGCCCGGCGATGCATTCGTGATCGCGGCCCTCGGGCGCGCCGCGGGCCGGAACGTCCATATCATGGCGAGCTGGCATGTCTTCATGCAGGGATGGATCCAGCGCCTGCTGCTGCCCCGCGCTGGCGTGTTCAGCGTGTACCGCGAGGGCCTTGACCGCGAGGCCCTCAAGTGCGCGATTCAGATCCTCGCCGACGCCCGGCGGCCGCTCGTGATCTTTCCCGAGGGCGTCATCTCGCGGCACAACGACCGGCTCAACCCCCTGATGGAGGGAACCGCGATGATCGCCAGGGGCGCCGCAAGGCAGCGGGCGGCGGCGAAGCCCCCGGGCCGCGTCGTCGTCCATCCGGTCGGAATCAAATACCATTTCGAGGGCAACCTCGTCGAAACGATCGAGCCCATGCTCGCGGACATCGAGAGGCGCCTTTCCTGGCAGCCAAACCGGGGGATGGCGCTCGTCGACAGGCTGGCCAAGATCGGCGGGGCCCTCCTGGCGCAGAGGGAGGCCGAGCATCTCGGGGCCGCCGGTGCGGGCGACCTGAACGGGCGGATCCGCAACCTCATCGACCACCTGCTGAACCCGATCGAGGACGACTGGCTCAGGGGCCGGCACGAGGGGGACGTCGTGGCGCGGGTCAAGCTGCTTCGAACCGCGCTTCTTCCCGACCTGGTGGCCGGCCAGCTCACCGAGGCCGAGCGGGACCAGCGCTGGACGCTGCTCGGCAAGCTCTATCTCGCGCAGCAGCTCGCCTTCTATCCCGAAGGCTACCTGGCCGCGGACCCCGCGCCGGAAAGGATCCTCGAGACCGTCGAGCGGTTCGAGGAGGACACGACGGACCGCGTGCGCGCGGTGTCGCCTCTTCGCGCCGTGGTCACGGTGGGGGATGCGATCGAAGTCCCGCCCGACCGGGCCCGGGGAGGCGAGGATCCGCTCATGAGGGCCCTGCGCGAGCGGCTGGAGGAGCTTCTTGGGCTGCGCGCTCCGGAACACGGACGCGCGGCGGATTCGTGATTCGAGCCGGCCCACGGCGCGCCCCCGCGGTTTCAGCAGGGGCCCTGCTTCTTGGTCAGCATGCCCATTCCGAGGGTGATCAGGGCGACCGTGATGCCCAGGACGATCAGGTCCCCGTTGGGGCTAAGGTCGAACCGGGACAGGAGCGACAGGTACGCGGCCCCGGCGGCGATTCCCGTGTAGTCCGTGAAGTTCTGGATCGACACCGTCTTTCCCAGCCTCGTCGGGTCGGTCTCCGACTGCAGGGCGGCGTTGAAGGGAACGACGAGGAGGCCGGCCGACGCCCCGGTCACGATGAGCACCAGGACAACCGGAGCAAGGCCGTACGTCCCTCCCAGAAGGCCGAGGCCCGCGAACCCGGCGGCCAGGATCAGGGCGTACCGCCTGGCCCAGGAGAGGTCCCCGGTCCTGTGGAGCTGGCCGGCGAGAACCGCCCCGGACACGATGCCGGCCACCATGCCGACCTTCAGCAGCACGAGCTTGAAGTTCGTCACGTTCTCGATGCCGGCCTGGGCATACACGCCGAGACCCCAGCCCTGAAGCGCGGATTTCAGCGTCGAGCCCGCGAACCAGAAGAGAGCGGACCCTAGGAGAATCCGCCGGAGCCTCGGACTGCGGACCAGGGATGCGAAGCTGGAGAAGAATTCCCCTGCGCTGTGGGCCAGGGAGGCCTTCGGGTTGAACGGCGTCGCGACCATCGCCGCGTTGCACATGAAGGCGGCGCCGAAGAGCGCGGCGCCGGCAAGATAGCAGACCGGCAGCGAAAGCGTGCGGTCATAGAGGATCCCGCCCCCGCCGAGCCCACCGACGATCGCCACCAGCGTGAGCATCTCGACCGTTCCGTTCGCCTTGACGAGGCGCTCGGTCGGCACGATCTCGGGAAGGATCCCGTACTTGGCCGGCGAATAGACGCACGCCCCGATTCCCACGACGCAGTAGGCGCCAACCTGGAGGGCATGGCTCACGGCGCCCGAGAAGGAGCACACCGCGGCGAGCCCCGCCGCCGTGCCCGCGAGCTTAATCAGGTTCCCGCCGACGAGCCATTTGGTCTTAGGCATCCGGTCGTTGAGGAAGCCCGCCAGGGGCGCGAGCACGATGAACGGCACGCTGAAGACCAGGCCGAAGAGCGCGTTCTCGCGGTTGACGACCGTTTCCGTGATGCGGCCGGTGCCGAGGGCGTAGGTCAGGGGGCCGAGGATGGCCGCCAGGATGAAATTGTCCCCGAATGCGCCGAGGAACTGCCCGACGAGGAGCAGCGGATAGTTGCGCCGCGCAAGACCCGCGGTGTTTTCTTTCATGCGATCAGGGGGGCCTCGCGGCACCTGCCGGGCCTGCCATATTGCTCAGGAGCGGGCCGGTCGGAAGAGAAATTACTCGCGGGGGCGCCTTCCCGGGGGAGACTCCCTTCATGTCCCCGAAGTGCCGCCTCTCCGTGAAGGCGATACCCAACGCCCCCCGCGACACGATCGTCGGATGGATGGGCGAGACGCTCAAGGTCAAGGTTCATGCGCCCGCCCTCGAAGGCCGGGCGAACGAGGCGCTCTGCGGGTTCATGGCGGAGGCACTGGGAGTTCCAAAGGGCGCGGTGACCCTTGCACTGGGGGCAAAGTCGCGCCTCAAGGTGTTGGAGATAAATGGTATTACACTTGCGGAGGCCCGGGCAAGGCTCGCCCCGCCCGGTGGGCGGGCGCCGCGCTAGAGCCAACCCCGGCTTTCGGACGCCTGCAGGGCCCGTTCGAGCGGCGGCAGGTCCGGGTGCCATTGCCTCTCCCATTCGAGGCTGACCGCACCTGTGAACCCGTCGCGCACGAGCGCATCGGCGAGCTGCCGCATTGGAAACTCCCCGTCTCCCGGCAGCACATAGGTGTAGGGAAACCGGCCGGACGGGCGGCTGACGCTGTCCTTGACGTGGATGTGGACGACATGCTCCGCAATGCGCGGCCACAGGGCGAGCGGGTCGACACCGGTCCCGCGCCACGTGTTGTGGGCGTCCCAAAGCACGGCGGCGCCCTTCGCCTTCGAGCAGAACCGGCTTATTGCCGCGTGCGTCAACAGCCCGTCGTGCGTCTCGACCATGATGTCCACCTTCCAGCCGTTCTTCCTGCGCAGCTGGCGCCACCACAGGTACGTGTCCGCTGCGAGATCGACCGCTCCGCCGTCCGAGGCCTCACCCCCGTCGAAGACGCGAAGCCACGGGATCCCCAGCGCCTCGGCCCAGGGCACAAACGCAAGCAGCGCGGCGCGGTCGGCCTCGCCGGGCCGCACAAGCCTGAACGAAGTTGAAAGGGCCAGCACCTGGACCGCGCGATTGCGGGCCAGGGAGTCCAGGACGGCCTCGACGCCCTGCCGGCCGAAGAGCGCCGGCAGGTCCGTCGTGCCCTCCAGCGTCCTTACCTCCACCGCGTCGATGCCGTGGAGGGCCGCCAGCGCGAGCGCCCCGTCCAGCGACAGGTCCGGACAGCCCAGGGTCGAGAAGGCGCGGCGATAGCGTGGCGGCATCAGGAGCGGCGGGTCACACGGTGCCGGGCACGGGGGACTAGTCCAGGTCGACGCGCACGTCGAAGCCCACCTCGAAGAGCCTTTGCCACGGGAGATGGATGTGGCTGACGCGCACGTCCCGGGCCTTCCCGGCGCCCACAAAGAGCTCGCGAAGGGCGGCGACCCCGCCGGCGAGATGGGAGGCCACGCTGCGCTCGATGCCGGCGGCCTTGTCGCCGGGCAGGCGCTCCATCGTAGGAGCCACCCCCGCCGCCGGCAGGTCCAGGACCATGCAGCGCGTGCGCTCGCGGCCCTGGTACAGGTCGTCATCGAGAAAACGCAGGAAGAGGAACTCGAGGTGCGCGGCCTGCTGCTCCCGCGTGGGCCCCGCGCGAAGCGCAAGCACGCGGATCACGGACTGGGCGAGAACCGTGCCCAGGGTGTTCCCCGCCGTGTTCCATCCGCCATAGGCCGCCAGGTCCGTCGCCCGCGGCTGCTGGCGCAGCAGGTCCCCAAGGACCAGGTCGGCGGCATTCACGTAGGCCACGTCCGCCACGGCGACGGGCCGGCCGGACTCCAGCGCCCCGACCAGGGCGCGGACAAACTCCTCGGGGCTTCGGCCGGGCGACTGCATCTCCCGGCGCGTCAAGCGGAACCCCTCGGTGCCGACAAACCCCTCCAGCCACGGATGAAACTTCTCCGGCAGCCGGGCCCGGACGGCCTCTGTCCCCTCCAGGATGAGCCACTGGCTGTCCCCATTTCCCTGCCTCTCGACCGGCGCGTTGACAAACAGCTCGAGGTCCGCCTCCTGCGGCGAGGCGGCGACCGTCCCGCCGAGCGGCGCAAGGTGCGCCTTGAGCAGCTCCTGGAAGGGCCGGTCCTCGTAGGCCGTGACCACCATCGAGCCCGTCACCCCGGAGTATCGCGGCCATATCCTCGGCTTGAAGCCGGCCTCCCGACAGGCGTACCGCGCCAGCAGGAGGCAGCCGATCTCGTCGGCGCCCGGATAGGTGATGGCCCGGTCGCCCAGGCGCCGGGCCCGGATGAGGGCCTGGAGGCTGCGCGCCTCGGCCACGTTCCATCCGTAGTCCGCCGTGTCGTCCTGGGGAAGAAGGAGATAGTCGAAGACCCCCTCGGCCGCCCACTCCAGCATCGCGCGGTTGACGGCGTGGTTGCGGGCGCGTCCGCGGCGGTAGTCGCCGTACACATCGTCCGGGATCTCGGCGCGCAGCGAGTCCCGCGCGCCGATCTCGGCCGCCGTGGCCTCCCCGAGCTCGGCCTTGTGCTCGAGCGAGGAGAGCTGGAACATCCGGCTGCCGTACACGGCCCAGTACGGCTTCTCCTCCTCGCTCGAATCCGACCGGTTGATCCGCAGGACCACGCTTGAGGCAAGTATCGGCTGTCCGGGACGGAGCGCCTTCAGTCGCCGGAGGATCTCGAGCCGCGCCAGCACGGCCTCCGCCGACTCCGACGAGGTGCGCGAGGGTATGAGGCCCCCGTACGCCAGCGTGTCGATCGCGACCACCACGGCGTCCGCCTCCGGGGCCGACTTCCCCAGCCAGTCCACAAGGTCGGAGTGCCGGCTGTCGCGCCATGGGTTCCCCAGCCATTCGCGCGGGGGCAGGACGATCTCCATGCCGGCGGCTCGGGCAAGGTAGCGCGGATAGTCGTAGTTGACCGGCCGGTCATCCATGGGCAGCACGGCGACGCGCTTCATGAGGCTCCTCTTTCCTGCGGGCCCGAGCCCAGTTTCTCCAGCTCCCTCATGCAAAGAAAGAGACCTCGCGGGACATGGAAGCAACCCTTCCATTTCCCACCCTTCAGCGGCAGGAGAACCTCCCCGCGGCGGTTAAGGTACCCGTACCATTCCCCGAATTCCGGGTCCGGGAAATGCCCCCAGGTGTACGCATGCACCCTCTCGAACCACGACCAGCATGCCTCCCTCCCCGTCAGGCGGTAGCCCTTCAGAAGCGCGACGAGCGTCTCCACGTGCACCCACCACAGCTTCTGGTCCCATTCCAACTGCTGCGGAGGATGACCGTGCCCATCAAGGAAGTAGAAGATCCCCCCCATGATTGTGTCCCAGCCCGCGTCCAGGGTCTTCAGGGCGACTTCCACCGCCCGCTCGGCCAGGGCCTGGTCCTTTCGGCGCTCGGCGATATCCATGATGAACCACATGGCCTCGATGCCGTGGCCCGGGTTGATCAGGCGCCCCTCGTGGCAGTCCAGCTTGGCGCCGTCAGGGGCCACATTCTCAAAAAGGACCTGCCTGTCCCTGTCCAGGAAGAGTGAAAAGACCTCTTCAATGCACGCGTCGAGCGTGCGGTTGAAGACGCCGGGATCGAGCAGCCACTCCAATTCCTGCGTCACGTTGGCGAGTATCATGGGAAGCGCCAGCGAGGCCATGGGGCGTGTGCCCGGAACCGTCTTTGAGTACCTCCCCTTGGGATTGGCCTTTCGGGCCAGGATGCCCCGGTAGGCGCTGGCCGCCACTTCCCTGGCATGCTCGTCGCCTGCGGCGATGGAGAACTGGCTGAACGCCATGGCGGCAAAACAATCGGAGAAGATGTTGTAGGGCTGCACGAGCGGCCGCCCATCGCGCGCCAGGCTGAAGTACCAGCTCCCCTCGCCGTCGCGCCCGTGGCGAGCCAGGAACTCGGCACCGTGCCGCGCGAGCCGGAGCCACGAATCACGCTTCTCAAGCCGGTTGTGGAGCATGGAGAGCGTCCAAACCTGCCTTGCCTGAAGCCACACGAACTTGTCCGTGTCGTAGACGGACCCGCTCCGGTCGAGGCAGGAGAAGAACCCGCCGCACTCGCGGTCCACGGAGTGTGCCTCCCAGAACGGGAGGACATCGCCGAGCAGCGCGCCCCGGTACTGCTGCGCCAGCCCTGGATAGTCTTTTCTCATTGAAGCCATCGGCGGAGGCGGGACGTCTTCCCGGGTTATCCTCCGGACCGGCTGGTCCGGCCGGACTTGACGCCAAGCCACGTCATCATGGCGCCGATCGCAAAGGTGAAGAGCGCCACCGCGCATATCTTCCCCGCGTGGCCCGCGCTGCTCGCGGGAATCAGGAGGAGCAGGATCGCCAGCCCGAGGGACGCGCCAAACGCGCCAACGATGAGCAGCTGGCGCCCGTCATTGCCCTCGCCGATCTCCGCCTCGAAATCAACAGGGCGGTCGCGCCTCGAGAAGAACTCCTGCTCCCGGGCGAGCGTCTCCTCGTCGGGTGCGACCAGCGCGCGCACGAGAAAGAAGCTGACCAGGCTCACCGCCACGACCGCCCCGACCTGCCCCTGGAACACCCACGGCCTTGTGCCCAGCAGGAGCGGCGCCAAATAGATCGAGATCGAGACGCAGAGCCCGGCGCCAATGGAGGCAAACGGGGCGGCCAGGGGCACCCGGCGCACGAAGAGGCCCAGCACGAGGGGCACCGAGACCGGGGCCGCAATGGTCGCCATGACGTCAATGAGGATGTTGAAGATGCCGCCGCGGCCAAACTTGGCCATCGTCAGGCCGCAGCTGATGACGGCAAAGGCGCAGCAGAGGGTGACCAGCTTGGCGAGAACAAGCCTAGCCCGACCCTCCACCGGGGCAATCCCAAGCGCGCGGCACGCCGCCGGGTACACGTTCTGCGTTATGTTCCCCGCCAGCAGGTTCAGTCCCACGTCGAGCGCGCTCATGGTCGCGGCGCACATGCCGACAAGCACCAGCCCCACGAGGCCCACCGGGAGGAAATGAATCGCGATCGCGGCGTAGGCGCCCTCTGCGGGCTTCGGAAGCGGCATGGCCGCCACCTCATCCGCGATGAACAGGCGCGCGGTCATCGGGGGGATGAACCAGATGAAGAGCCCCAGCGCGAACAGCCCCGCGGCCAGCAGCGCGGCGCGGCGGGCCCCGCCGCCGTCCTTGGCGCTCAGGTACCTTCCCGCGCTTGAGGGCTCGTTGCCGAGCAGGATGGCGTTGCCGTACCAGGCGAGGAAGAACGCCCATGTGAACCACCCCGGGTTGACCCCCTTCATCGTGGCGAGCACCTCCGGGGTCTTCACGGGCTCGAATGCCGTCGTCAGGCCGGCGTGCCTGATCGCGTCCAGCAGACCACCGACTCCACCGACCGCGTGCAGGCAGATGACCGCAAGCAGGACCGTGATCGGGATCAGCACCAAGGCCTTGATGAAGTCGGCGGCCATCACGGCCCAGGCGCCGCTGATCCCCGCGTAGAACAGCACGACAAGGCCCAGCAGTATGATCGTGAAGTAGATGTCCGTTCCCAGCAGGATCGATGTGAAGATCGCAAGGCCGTAAAGCTGTATCCCGCCATAGATCGGCCCCGTCAGCATCCCGAGATAGGCGGCAAACTGCTCAAGGCCGGCCCCGAAACGCAGGCGTATGATGTCGACCGAGGTCACGCACCGCAGCTGGCGGAACCAGGCGCCTGAGACGGCGGCGACGGTCACGAACGCCAGGGCGTTCGCCCCAAACATGAGCGGCAGGCTCCAGCCGGCCTGGAACGCCGCACCCGCCGCACCGGTGAACGTCCATGCGCTGAACCCCCGCATGAACACGCTGCCGCCGATGAGCCACCACGCGGCCTTGCCGCCCGCCCTGAAGTAGTCGCTCGTGTCCTTGCTGAAGCGCCGGAAGACCAAGCCCACGAGGATCAGCATCAGCAGGTAGCCGCCGATGACATAGAAGACCGTCGCCTTGTCCTGCAGGACTATCGCCCCGAGCGGCGACCCGGCGGTCGGGAATCTGGGGATCAGGGAGTGCATGCGCCTGGGGTGTTCCGGCTCAGCACGGCCCGAAATCGATCGGCCCGGACCTTCGGATGCGGATCGACTCCATCAGCGCCACCTGCTGGCGGCAGTCCTGGAGTCGCGGGAAGAAAGGGGATCCCGACCGAACTGATTTGAGAAACGCCTCGGTCTCGGCAAGCACGCCAAGCCTCTCCACGGCGCCAACGCCGCGGTCCGAGAAGGACGAGACCAGGGAGTCCGAGCGCCAGAGCTCCACGCAGCCGTCGCCCTTGGACTGCGGGGAGACCGGTATCCTGATTGTCAACGACTGGCCCAGCGCGTGGACCGCCGCGGATTCCAGGTTGGCGCCGGAAACGGGCAGGATATTCAGGGCGACCCTTGTGCCGCATTCACATTCCGCGTCGACGGTGACATTCGTGGCCTCCAGGTCCCCGCTCCTCTGCGACTGGAAGCGCAGCTCGGCCGAGCGCACGGGGCTCCTCGCAAGGAAGAGCACGGCGTCGAGCGCGTGGATGGCGGCGGTCGAGAAGTCGGCGTCCCACCTGTCGAACCGGACCATCTCGTATTCAATCCGCCCCACGGATTCCGGGCTGAACGCACCGTCAAGGATCTCCCTTGCCCTGCGCATCACCGGCATGTGGCGCCTGTTGAAGGCGACCTGCGCTCCCGCCCCACCCTTGCCGGAGGCGGCGATCAGCCGCCCCAGCTCGTCCGGTCCGAGCCCGGGAGGCTTCTCGAGCAACAGCGGGAACCCCCGCTCGAGCACCGCGCTGGCAGCGCCGCACGTCGCAGCGGGCGGGACCGCCAGGATCACGGCGCCGGGCCTCTCTGCCGAAAGCATCGCCGCGAAGTCCGAATAGCTGCGCTCAAACCCGAACGCCCCGCAGTATTCCCGCGCGCGGTTGATGTCGGCGTCGCAGCAGCCCGCAAGCTCCAGTTCCGGGTCCGAGGCGCGCAGCTGCCTTTGGGCGGGCCCATGGCACAGCCGCGCAAAGCTGCCACAGCCTATCATGCAGATCCTGAGGCTCATGGGTTTCGCACGGTTACGGGTTCTCCGCGTCCGCAACCGCCTTCGCCGGCGTTGATGTCCAGATGGTGACAAGGGGCGGCACGGCGAGGCATAGGCTGGTGTCGCTCCCTATCCTGCTCAACCGAGAAATGAAACGGATCGCACGTGGGGTGAGGTGGCTGCGCACCACTCTAGACGCATTGGCACGGGGGCGTGAGGATTTCCCCGGCAGATATCAGCATTTTTTCGACACGGTTCCAGGACCACCCTCGCAACGGGCCCCGCCGGCTACGCCGGCGACCGCACCCGCCTTGCGACGAGAAGGGTCAGCATGCTCCCAAGGTAAGCCACGATCACCAGCAATGACAGCCGGTGGCTCCCGACCGACATCGCGAGATACTCGCAGAATCCCCCGACCATGGCGCCGATCAGGTTCGCTCCGATTGCCACCGAAGGCACCACCGCGTCGCGAAATGTCGTGGAGAATATGACCCCGGCAAAGAAGATGGGAAGGGGCACGGCGACAAGCGTCCAGAGCAGCCTCACGGAAAGCGGGAACCCGAGAATGGCCTCGCGCGGCACGAGGAACAGAACGACAAGCGTCAGAAAGAGCGGAGCGTACAGCAACAGCGAGAACGCCTTCAGACGCACGGCCACCTGGTTGGCGGCCATCACCATCAGGATCACGCCGCTCACAACGACGGCCGTCACCAGCCACGTGGCGCCAAAATAGAGCGAGCAATCGGTGATGCTCTTGGTTTCCAGCAGCAGGAACCCGGAGCCCAGGAGCCCAAAGTGAAGGTCCTCCAGCCCGAACGACCTGCCCGCCATGCCCACGATGGAGATCACCGAGATGGCCAGCAGACTGCAGATCGCGATCAGGTAATCCGAAGGGACCGCCTTGTTCAGCAGGTAGAGGAACGGCCAGTCGTCTGTCGGCAGCGCAACGTAGGGACGGGACAGATCGTGGTCGTAGCGGACGAACGCACCCAGCTTGGCCGGGAGGCTCACGCTGGGATCCTTCGGCACGCAGAGTATCACCGTCATTCGAAACACATAGACCGCCGGGGCGCGCCCGGTGGCCTCGGCCACCAGCTGAAAGAGCTTGTAGGCAAGCCAGCTCTTCTCCGCGACGAACGCCAGCGACAGCGTCCCCCTGTCGTTAAGCAGGTTGTATGCGGTGCGGATTCCCTCGACGGTGTAGACGTACCCGTCCAGGCGCACGTTGTTCATGCTGCTGAACAACGCGTGGGAATCGAGCAGCCCAAAGGCCACCAGGTCATAGCCCGGCTTCGCCCTGGCGAGGAATGCGCGCGCGTCATCCACATGGACCGTCACCCGTGGGTCTGAATAGGGCGCCCCCGCATTGAAGCGCCGCGAGACCTGGACCACCATCGGGTCTATCTCGACGGCATCGACGTGCCGGGCGCCAGAGATGATCGCACCCTCCACGTCGGCGCCCCCGCCCGCGCCGAGCACCAGCACGCGGTCGCGCGCCTTCACCAGCCTGTAGGGTGCGGTGTAATACGGCAGCATCGCCGTCGCCATGGCCCCCTCCTTGGAGGTCGGGGTATACCTCGCAACGTCCATCGACAGGTTGTAGTGGTAGTAGAAGTGGTTGACGTGCACCGAGTAAATAGGCGGATCAACCATCGTAAGCAGGTCGGCGGGGGGCGCGGATTCAGGCACGTCCGGGGTGTCAAACTTGGTCACGGTGACATAGTGATAGGGCGACCAGATCGCCCCCCGCTCGCTCGTCAGGAACATGGCGCTCAGCACCGCCGCAAAGACGGCCGCATCCAGCAGCCACAGCCTCCGCGAGGATATGAGAAAATACATGCCCATCACGGCGACCATCCCCCAGACGGGGGAAAAATATCGCAGGGAGAACACGCCGAAGCACAGCGTCCCAAAGAGGCTCCCGGCAAGGTCCCAGGCGTAGGCCGAGAGTTTCGGCAATGTGTCGAAGAGCGCGCCGATCCTCTGGCCCAGCGGGACGAAGAGGAGCGTGTTGGCCACGAAGATCGTGATCAGGACCAGCGTGTTCAGCACCGTCGGGTTAAGGTTCGACAGCCGGGCCTCCCCTGCCGAAGTCCCGAACACGACGTGGCGGCTCAGCACCAGAATCCCAATGTCGATCGCCAGGAAGGTCGGGAACAGGCCGAGCAGCTGCCGTTTCGCCTTCCCTGCAACGGCACCGACGCCCAGTCCCAGGAAGGAGCTTAGGAGCATCAAATTCGCGTAGAACGCTATGAGGTGAACCACCGACGGGACCCACCGTATCACCATGAGCTCGAGAAAGAGCGCCGTGAACGAGAGGGCGAACATCCGCCATCGTTGATTCTCGCGGCCTATCCCGGTCATTTGAGGCATCTTAGGATGGATGCGATTCGGGCAGACCCGATATGGGGTGGCAACCAGCAATCGGCTCTTTCGCGGCCCCAAGCCCCCAATGTCACACCCTCGCCCTCAAGTGTCTGTCCCGATCGTTCTGGATCGCGCGTCTCTTGTGCACGCCTGAAGGACGAGCCAAATGGCGGGGACTCCTGCGGGACCCGTAGATTGTCGCGTTTTTCTTTGAAAAGCCGGTCACTACAGGCTGTCGTACCATTTTTGGTCACCATGGGCTGTCGCTTTGCGACATCTCGACATGACCCTCCACATTTTCTTTAGGGGCCTATAGCTCAACGGTTAGAGCAGAGGACTCATAATCCTTTGGTTCAGGGTTCGAATCCCTGTGGGCCCACTACTCTTAACCGATATTCTACGACACGGTTCCTGTCCGATTCCCGCCAACATTGGTGCCGCTTTGTGCAAGCTCCTGCCGCGTCGTGCAATCCAAGCGGATACGCGACATTCGTCGGGATACGGGGTCATGTTGTCCGGTAGAGTAGTTGCAAAAAAGCGCGCACCGGATTCGACTCTCGGCGACCGCACCAATTGGGATTAGCCTTTGCAGTGGAGCCCAGGACCAATCTCCACCCGTCATTCGCCAGTCGAAAGATACCGGTCGCGCCATTCTCCAAACCCCAATGAAAATGATTCTCAGCCTCCTGACGACCTTCCTGCTCGTCGGCGCCGCCATCGCCGCTGACGCACCCGCCCCAGCCCCCGGCCCGAAGATCAACCTCCTCGTGATTTCAAAGACGGCCGGATACCGGCACCAGGTGATCCCAACGGGGATCAAGGCCCTGGTCGAGATTGCCCAGGAGGCCAAGTGGGGAGTGACCACGACCGAGGATACGTCTCTCGTTACACCGGAATTCCTCGGGCACTTCGACGTCATCGTGTTCCTGATGACCACGAAGACCATATTCACCGCGCAGGAGAAGGCGGCGATCGAGGCGTTCGTCAAGGGCGGCAAGGGTCTCCTCACCATCCACACGGGCGCGGACACCGAGTACGACTGGCCGTGGTACAACCACCAGCTCGGCGCCAAGTTCCTCGGGCACCCCCCGGCGCAAAAGGCCCGCCTCGTGATCGAGGACCGGAGCCATCCGGCCACGAGCTTCTTTCCCTCGGCGGAATGGGTGACGACCGATGAGTGGTACAGCTTCGACCGGGATCCACGCCCGGATGTGCACGTGCTGATCTCGATCGACGAGTCGACCTACAACGTTGACGACAACCGGTGGTTCGCCGGCGCAAAGCAGCGGATGGGGGACCACCCCCTCGTCTGGTGCTCCCAGCACGAGAAGGGCCGGGTCTTCCAGACTGCGCTGGGCCATACGGAGGAGATGTGGGCGGATCCCCTGTACCGGGCGCACCTGAAGGGCGCGATCGAATGGACGGCAGGGCTCAAGTGAGGCGGCGCGGCTCGGCAAGATCCGTGTGGTCCTTGGCGGGCTTCTCCGCCGAGAATCCCTGAGCTCCCAGCGGACCGCAGGCCGCGACCGGCCGAGGGTGGCAATCTTTACGAAGCCGTTGGTAAACGAGGTCAGAAGCACGCGGCGTCCGTCGCGGGAGAGGTCCGTGACGAACCCCATGACTTCGGAATCGATGACCTCCGGCGTCACCAACGCCGCTCGCAATCTGTCCAGCGCCGTGATTGGAATGCGCAGCAGCCCCTCCTCAGCGTGGACAACAACTCCGGTTGAGGCGGCGCGCTCCCAGTATCCAGCACGACGGGGGCGGGTCGGCGCGTTTGCATGGGCCTCGATGATGGGCTAAATCGGCCGTAAGTCGTTAATGGGCATGAGCAACCCCTCTAATACGACGTGAGCGCGGATGTTTAAGAGGAGGCAGGCAGCCTCTGGATTGTCGTAGCATGTGGATGGCAGCTGTAACATCCGTCCAGACAAGCCAACCGGCCCATGAGCATGCTGACGCCCAGTTCGGCACTGCTGGCGTGGCTGCGCAAATGCGCGCACCGCGTCGGGGCGGTAGCGGACACAACGATGACAGGATGAATCCCCATAATCCCGCCTCGCGGATGCTCGGTCTGATCGCGCTCCTTTCCCTTCTCGTGGTGGGCCTGCAACAGTCGCTGGACGCACAGACGACCTACACGTCCTATCGCTTTACAACACTTGCGGGGACCGCGGGAGTTCCCGGCAGCGTGGACGGCACCGGCTCGGACGCCCGGTTCACGTTCCCCGAGGGATTGGCAGCGGACGGAGGCGGGATCCTGTATGTTGCCGAGATCAGCAGTTGCACGGTTCGCGCCATAGCACCGGGCGGCGTCGTGACGACCCTGGCAGGGATGGCTGGAATGAAGGGAAGCGCGGACGGCACGGGCGGAGCCGCGCAGTTCTATTACCCCTGCGGCGCCGCCGTGGACGCAAGCGGAGACCTGTACGTTGTCGATCTTATGAACTGCACGCTTCGCAAGGTCACGCCGGCAGGGGTCGTGACGACCATCGCGGGCACCGCATGGGCCCGGGGAAGCGCGGACGGCACGGGCCCGGCGGCCCAGTTCTATTATCCCAGCTTTGTGGCAGCAGACGGGAGCGGGAACCTTTACGTTTCCGACACCGACAATAACACGATCCGCAAGGTGACGCCGGCGGGAGCCGTGACGACCTTCGCGGGCATAGCGGGCGTCCATGGGAGCGCGGACGGCTCGGGCGGCGCGGCGCAGTTCTCGTCTCCCACCGGAATCGCGGTCGACGCAAGCGGCACCCTCTACGTCTCGGACCAGGGCAACAACACGATCAGGAAGATCACGCCGGCCGGGGCGGTGACAACCCTGGCGGGAAAGCCGGGAGTAGGCGGCAGCGCGGACGGCACGGGCCCGGCAGCGCTCTTCTCGTCGCCAACGGGAATCGCCGTTGATGGCAGCGGCAATGTGTTCGTTGCAGACCAGGGGAACGACACGATCCGGAGGATCACCCCGGCCGGGGTGGTGACGACCGTGGCGGGAATGCCCGGTGTGAAGGGCGGCGCAGACGGAACAGGCCCCTCCTCGCTCTTCTCCTCGCCCACCGGCTTGGCGGTCGATTCGGGCGGCAACCTGTACGTCGCCGACTCAGGCAACGACACGATCAGGATCGGGCATCCCGCCAATCCGCAGTCCCAGGCGACGGTTGCCCTGGCCGACCTGTACCAATCCTACGACGGAAGCCCCAAACGCGTCTCGGTGAGCACGAGCCCTGCGGGGCTAGCGACCGTCGTCTCCTACAACGGGAGCCTGACCGTGCCGACGAGCATCGGTACCTATGCGGTCACTGCCGCGATCAGCGACCCCAACTACGCAGGAACCGCGTCGGGCACGCTTATGATCGGCCCCGGTTTGTCCGCTCAGCCCTCCTTCGCCATCCGCAACACCCGCCAAGGCGGCAACGTCCTCCGGGGCATCGCCGCCGGTCCGGCCGGCCTCGTCGCCGTCGGGGACCAAGGCACGATTCTCACATCGACCAACGGCGCCACGTGGACGCGCCGCGTGTCGGGCACGACCAACAGCCTCAACGGCGTCACCTATGGAGGCGGCCAGTACGTTGCCGTCGGAGACGGGGGCCGCGTGCTTCACTCCGCCGACACCGTCGCCTGGTTCGAAGTCCAGCCGCCAACGACCGAGCGTCTCAATAACGTGGCCTATGCAATAGGCCAATACGTCGCCGTCGGCGATGGCGGCGCCATCATCACCTCGCCGGACGCCCTCGCCTGGACCGTGCGCGACGCAGGGGTGACCGGATGGCTGCGCGGGCTGGCCTATGCGGACTTTGCGGTGTACCCGTCGGACTACGGCACCGCTGTGGTAACGGCGCGTTTCCTCGCAACGGGCCAGGGAGGCGCATTTGTCAGCTCGGCGGACGGCATCACATGGAGCCAGGAATCTGCGGGCTTTGGCGACGACCTCGAGGGCCTGTACTTCCAAAAATGGAATGATTTTGTCGCAGTGGGCTCGAACGGGGCCCTGGTCTTCGGCGACCGCGGGTACGCGGAAAGCTCGATCGTCATGCCCATACGATTCAACGGCCTGACCCAGGGAGGCGGCGCACTCTTCGTGGCGGGTGAGAACGGCACGATTGTGACCGCGCCCTCCTACTTCGGCCATTGGCCGAAGGATGGCACCTGGTCACAGCTTTCATCGGGGACAACGGCCAACCTCATGGCCTGCGCAGCCATCGGAGACTCCGTCTGCATTGTCGGCGAGAACGAGACCATTCTCCAGTCGACGCAGCCGCCGGACAGCCGGCTGGTCAACTTGTCCTGCCGTGCAGAGGTGGGAACGGGCGCCGCCATCCTGATCACCGGGTTTGTCGTCGGCGGCGAGGGAGCCTCCGGACCCGAGTCCCTGCTTGTCAGGGGCTCCGGCCCGGGTCTCGTCCCCTTTGGCGTCTCAGGCACACTCCCCGACCCCACCCTTCAGCTCTATAGCACCGCCTCGGGGAGCACCCTGATCGCGACCAACACAGCCTGGAAGGGCGCTTCGGAAATTTCGAGGGCGGCGGCGACCCTGGGGGCCTTTGCCTGGGCGGATCCCGCAAGCCACGACGCGGCACTCCTGAACAACCTGACGCCCGGGTCCTACACAGCCAACATCTCCGGAACGACCGCGGACACCGGCGTCGCGCTTGCCGAGATCTACGATGCAAGCTACCCCGGGGCGGTCACGGCCACATCGCCGCGCCTCGTCAACATCTCGGCCCGCTCGCAGGTCGGCACCGGAAGCAACAGCCTGATCGCAGGGTTCGTCATAGGAGGCAGCGCCCCAAAGACCGTGCTCATCCGCGCCTCAGGACCGGCGCTCATCCCGTTTGGGGTCGGCGGAACGCTTCCCGACCCCGAACTGCAGCTCTACAGCACCGAATCGGGAAGCATGATGATGGCGTCGAACACCGGCTGGGGCGGCGACGAGCAGATAGCCACCGCGGCGGCTTGGGTTGGCGCATTCTCGTGGGGCAGTTCCGCAACGCCGGACTCGGCGCTCCTGGTCACGCTTTCACCAGGGCCGTACACCGCCAACGTTTCTGGTGCGAGCGGCGACACCGGTGTCGCCTTGATCGAGATCTACGAGGTCGAATAGGGTCCTCCGAGGGCCGGCGCCGATTTGGCTCCTGTTCGTCGTGAATTTCCGTGCCAAGCCATGGCCACCACGGCACTGTGCGTCGACGGTCGCGTCACAGATCCAAAGCGGTCAGACCATGCCCCCAACGACAACTGCTCCCGGACTGCTCGGTATTCGCGAGAAGATCTCCTACGGCTTCGGCAACCTGGCGTCCTGCCTCTACTGGCAAACGTTCATGGTGTACCTGACGATCTTCTACACCGACATATTCGGCATAGGGGCCGCGGCAGCCGGCACGATGATCGGCCTTAGCCGGAGCTTGGATGCGTTGTTCGACCCCGTCATGGGCATGCTCGCCGACCGCACCAGGTCGCGCTGGGGCAAGTTCCGGCCCTTCCTCCTCTGGTTCTGCGTGCCCCTGGCGGTCATGGGCGTGCTCACGTTCACCGTTCCAGACCTTGGCGCCTCCGGGAAGCTCGTCTGGGCATACGCAACGTACAACGCCCTGATGCTGCTCTACACCGCGGTGAACATCCCCTACACGGCGATGCTCGGCGTCATCACCCCGAATCCGGGCGAGCGCACCGAGCTCTCGTCGATCCAGTTCGTGGGTGCCTTTGCCGGGGGCATCATCGTCTCGGCAACGCTGCTTCCGATGTCGAAGGCCGGCGGCTGGCTCGGCGCCAGGACCGTGGAGCGCGGATGGCAGATGGCCTTCGCGCTCTATGGGATCGCAGCTGTGATCTTCTTCCTGGCCACATTCATGGGCGTGCGCGAGCGCGTAAGCCCTCCGAAGGCCCAAAAGACGTCGGTGCTGCGCGACCTCGGGGACCTGGTGACCAACGGGCCGTGGCTCATAGTGCTCGGGACGACGATCACCTTCATCGTTTCCGGGGCCCTCAGGTCCAGCGTGACGGCACACTACTTCAAATACTATGTCGGCACGCAGACGCTCACCCTGCCGTCGTTCCTGCCCAGGTCCGTCGCCGGCACCCAGGCCTGGGGCTGGGAAAGCCTTGTCTCGGTGTTCACCACCAGCAACCAGATCGCTTCCCTGGTGGGCGTCGTGATGATTCCGTTCATCGCGAGGATCATGGGCAGGAAGGCTGCGGTCGTGGCCTTGCTCGTCGTCGCGATCGCGTCAACCGCCTCTTTCTATCTCCTCGGGCCCGACCAAGTCGGCCTGATCTACGGGATCAATCTTCTCATCTCCGTCACCAGCGGCCCGCTGGCCGCCCTCCTTTGGTCCATGTACGCCGACACAGCGGACTATGCGGAATGGAAGAGGGGTCGCCGCGCCACGGGCCTCATCTTTTCCGCGTCGATCTTCTCCCAGAAGCAGGGCTGGGCGATCGGGGCCTGGGTCGCTCTCGCCCTGATGCAGAGCGTGGGCTTTGTCGCGAACGTCGCCCAGACCCCGGCTTCCCTGCATGGCCTCTTGCTGCTGATGAGCCTGCTTCCGGCGTCGATCGGCGCCGTGGCGATCGTCCTCGTGCTCTTCTACCCGCTGACCGAGGCCAGAATGTCCCAGATCGCCGCGGACCTGAAGGAGCGCCGGGCCCTTGAGGCCGCGGCAACCACGTGAGAGGGTCCCCCACGCTCCGCCTTCGCGCCAAATAACCCCCAACCCCGCATCCGCCCCGTGCAATCCTGCGTAGAAGTGAGTAGCATCCGACTCATGGAGATCTTCCCCTTAAAGACCTGCTTCACAGCAGGTTCCCTGCTCTTCTCCCTCCTCGTAGCCACCGGGGTCCCCGGCCCGGCGCAAACCGCGCCGGCCGCGGCCAGCGCCCCGCGCGAGCTCACGGTGGTCGTCGTGGAGTCGCTCATCCGGGGCCCGGGCAGGATCGCCGACTTCGACCGCATCAGAATGGTGTTCGCGGACGTGTTCGAGCGGCGAAAGTGGCCGGTGAAGATCACGGTTGAGCGCTTTGCAGCAAATACGCCGGCGCACGACATTGAGCTGCGGGTTTTCTATGAGGGCATCTATGAGGAAGCCCCTGGCGACCTGACCTTCCACGCGTGGATGACGCTCTACGACCACGGGGTCAAACGGGATTTCGGCATCGTCCGGTACCGCTACAATCCACGCCCCGCCCAGCCGGAGGAGGACGTCCTCGAGCGCGTAGTCCGCGGCGCGGCGGAGGTCGCCGCCTCAAAGATCGAATCGGCCCTCTTTCCCAAGGCGGACGGGCCGCGGCGCTGACCCTTCGATTCCGCCCCATCCGGCCGTGGAGTCCCACCCTGAGAACGAGGCCGCAATCGAGGAGGCCTGCCTCCTTGCGCAGGTCGGCGCGGGTAACCGCGAGGCATTCCGCCTTCTTTACGCCCGGTATAGCGCACCCTTGTTCTCGCTGGCCATACGCCTCGTGGGCGACGTGGGCGACGCCGAGGAGATGCTCCAGGACGCATTCGTGAAGATCTGGCGCCATGCCGCGTCCTACGACTCGCGCAAGTCGCGCCCTTTCACCTGGGCCGTGACGATCATGCGCCGCACCTGCTTCGACCTGCTGCGCAAGCGCAGGCGCCTCCCCATGACGGCGCCGCTTGCGGCCGATGCCGGGGCACTTCCGGGCTACTCCTCGGGCGAGACGGTCCGCCGCGAGGCCGAGGCCCGCGAGGACTCCGAGCGCCTGCTCGGGGCGCTTGCCGACTCTCCTCCGATCCAGCGACGGGCCCTTGAGCTCGCGCTGTTCTCGGGGATGACCCAGTCCGAGATCGCGCAGCACCTTGAACAGCCGGTCGGCACCGTGAAATCCTGGATCCGACGCGGGTTGCTCGACCTGCGAACCACCCTCAACGACTCCGCCCCATGAATTCGCAAATTGAAGAACTCGCCTGCCTCTATGTGCTCGACCGGCTCGATGCCAGCGAGCGCGCCGCCTTTGAGGCCCGCCTCCAGAATGACCCCCAGCTTGCGGCGCTCGTGGGGGGGCTTGAGTCCGCGCTCGCGCGGCGCATACGCGCCCTTCCACAGCGCGAGCCGCCATCCAGCCTCCTCGCTCGCATCGAGGCCCGCATCAACCGACTGCCCGCCTGCGGAACGGCATCACCCGCGCCCGTCAGCGCTCCGGGTTGGGCCCTGGGCGCCCGCTGGGGCATAGCCGCCGTCATCGCGGCCAGCGTCGGCACGGTCGCTTTCCTCAACCTGCGGCGGACCGCCGATTCAGTCCGCCCGTTCGTGATCATCGTCGGGCTCGACTCGCGCCAGAGCACGCTTGCCGAGCTGCCCTTTCACCAGCCCCCTCAGAATGCCGATGCCCGCTTTATCCAGCTCGCCTCGCTAGCCGAGCAGTTCTGGGAAAAACCCGAAGACCTTCCGGTCAAGATGGGTCCCGCCGGCCAGGGCGGGCGCGGCTATGCGCTCTTCGATCCCGGCAGCAACCAGGGCTTCATCGCCATCCAGCGGCTCCCGGCAATCGAGCAGGGCAAGCGCTACCACCTCTGGCTGCTCGACACCATCTCGGGCCAGATCCGCGATGCCGGCGTATTGCCGGTCACCGAACCGACCCGCGGGCTCTATTTCTTCTCCGTTGCGCCGGCCTCGGGAGCAAAGCCCGGCCGCCTGGACTTCTTCGTGACCGCCGAGGACGCCTCCGCTCACGATTCGGGCCAGCCCCGGGGCAAGGTCGTCCTAGGCGACAGGAGCATCTAGGGAGAGCGCGCCGCCTGAGATCAGAATTCAAGCGGGACGCGCACCACGATGCCACCTAGGACGTCGCCATCTTGGCGGCGTTGCGGGGCCGATGCGAATCCTTGGTCATGGCTATCAACGCAGGCGGCGACCGGTGGGATGTCCGGATAGACGGCGGTAAAGTATCGCCGGCCGCCCAGCATCTCCTGGCCATAGTAGTTCTGGGTGGGATGGCTCGTGACGAAAGCCAGCCCGCGTTGTTCCAGTTCCGTCTGTGGTCCGTCTCGCGGATCGACAGGATGAAGGGAGCGCAGGGCATAGCTGAACTCGGCCCCTTTGCTCTGGATCGACTCGGCCGCGCGCCGAAACATCTCGGACGGCAAAGGCCATGACTCACTCGGCTTCGGGCCGGCTGCGGCGTTCGGTGAAGATTCGCCCTCTGACTGGTGCGCGATGTACTCCCGACAGTACATCTCCCGGTCCGCCGCGATGACGAAGTGCAGGGCGTCGGCCTGGTCCTGCGGGCTGATGGCCCCGTTGGACGAAGGGGGCGGCGCCGGGGATTCGCCGGAGCCCGCCATTGGATTTGATCGGGCTCCCCTGCCTGACAGGGCGACGACTATCAGCAGCGCAATGGGGGCCATGACGGTCGCCAGGGCGACCCTGTTTCGTGCCTTCGTGGTCATGGGGCTTTGGGGGAAAGGGGGATGAACCGGCCCTCCTGACAGGACAGGACCTGCAGCCTGTCGGTCCGGTTGCCGGATCGGTCGAAATGAATGTCGCCCGTGGTCCCTTCGGTGGGAAGTGCCGGCGGGAACTGGCGGTAGCCGGCATCCTCGCCCGCCTGGCGCAGATTTTCAACAAGCACGCACACGGCGTCGTACGCCGCCTCTGCGCTGAAATCCGGCCTCATCCCGTATTTCAGGATGAATCGCTCCTCAAACCGGCTCGCTCGACCGAGACTTCCGGGGTCCAACTTGAACCCCGCTGCCAGAACCCCTGTGGCCGCAGCGCCCGCGGCCGCCACAAAGTCCGGTGAATCAATCGAGCAGGGTCCGGCCAGCGCGCCGCCGTAACCTGCACGGCGCAAGGCGGCGACCAACGCCCCGGCCTGCGAGGGCGGCAACCAAACGAGCACACCGCCCGGAGCCGCGGCGACAATGGGCCGCACCATAGAGGCTAAGTCCGAGCCGGGTGCATCCGCCTCAAGCGTGCGACCCAGCCGGACCTGGGTCGAGCGGACGGCCCTTGCAAGATCGTGGCGGACGGCGCGCCCCGGGTGCCCCGGGGGCACAATCGCACACCAATCCGGCGACCTGGGGTCCAGCTTCCGTGCCCTAAACAAGGCCTCGATCTCGAGGTCGGCTCTCGGGACGACGCAAACCGCCCACGGGACTCCCGTCTCCATGACCGACGAGTCTGAGCTAAGGCTGGCAACGGGCACCCTCATCCGGCCCGACACCTGGAGAACGAGGTGGTTGGCGGCCCCGTCGGAAGGCGCGATGATGGCGTCGACATGCTGTTCGCCGATCAGAACGACGGCGTCGTTGCCGGCGGTTCCCCACTGGCCGGCCTCGCTGCGCACCTCGAGCGCAACCGCAGCTCCCGGCGCCTCGCTCGCGTCGGCAACGGCCATGCGGGCCCCCCGCAGGATGCCGGGCGAATCCGCCTCGTCGGAGGGTGCGATGATTCCGAGCTTGAGCTGGCGCAGCCCCGCGCTGCAGGAAAGCGGCGCAAGGAGCATCCACACCATCACGCGCAATCCAGCCCTTAAAGGTTGTCTATGCACGATCGACACAATCACGGCGTTTCAGCACCGTGTGGCCGGCCTTGAACGCGTCAAGCTCCGGCTCGGCATGCCTAAAGCCCGGCGAGAACCAGGCGCCGGGGTGCACGGACCTCAAGGGGAGCTGGTCAGCTTGCCGGCGCTGGACGGCGGCGCGAATTCGTCCTGGGGCTCGAAGACGCGGCGGCCTTTCTCGTAACGCACAATGCGCACCGGTGCCGTGTTGGAGCCCGTCCCGTCAAACCTCATCCAGCCGGTGACACCTTGGTAATAGTCCAGATTGTACACCTCGTCGCGTATGCGCCACCGGTTGGGACCCGCGAGGCGGATCGCATGAAGGAGGATCTCGGCGCCGTCGTAGGCATAAGCGGCGTAGGCGTCGGGCTCGTGGCCCCAGCGTTTCTTGAATCGGGCCTTGAAATCGGTCCAGAGCGGGTCCGGGCGGTCAGGATCCGAATAGAACGTGAACGTCGTGCCCTCCGCGGCATCGCCTGCGTTCTTCAGGAATCCGTCCTCCATCAGGAGGTCTGTCCCGAAGAAGCGCGCATTCACTCCGGCCTGGCGGAATTGCTTGGCGAATCGGCCCAAGTCATTCGGCTCGCCGAGGAAGAAGATCGCATCCGGCTTCGACTCCTTGATGGCAGCGATCTGGTACGAGATGTCGGGCGCGCCCGGGCTGAACAGCAGCTCCTGCACCACAGGACATCCCAGCCGGCGCGCAAAGTCGTTGAACTGGTGCGCCCCGACGCGGGCATACCTGTCGCCTGTGCGAAGGACGGCGATGCGGGTGCAGCCGCATTTGCGGACCATCAATTCGGCGAGCCTTCCTTCCTCCTGCCGATGATCCGGGAGGACCCGGATGAGCCACGGTATCTGCGTCTCCGTGAGGGTTTGGTCCGGGTCCGACGTGTTGACCATGACGATCTCGGTTTTCAGGGTGACGCGCAGGGCGACGTGCGCATCCGTTCCGTCAATGGTGCCTAGGTAGCCAAGCACCTTCTCGTCGGCGAGCTGCGCCGCCAGGTTGGCGGCCCCGCCCCATTGGGCGATGCCCTCGTGCTCGATGAGATCAAAGGGCAGTTCGCGCGGCCCGCGTTCAAGGTTCGCCTCCTCTACTGCAAGGACGATGCCCTCCCGCGTCCGGACGCTCCGCTCCCAGTTCGGCCCGACCTTCGGGGCATCCACAAGTCCGATCTTAAGCGACCTCAGATCGGACTCCGGGGCGTAGTCGCGGCCCGGTCCACGGAATGGCATGCGGGTGACGAAATACCTGTAATAGGGCTCCGTGTTGGCGAATGGCCAGAGCTCCTTGGGCAGTTCGCCGTAGGGCGGATACTCCTCCCCCGGCGTGCCATAGATGAAACGGGATGCCGCGGGTGCCGCCGTGGCCGGAGCCTGGGCCGCCGGCGGCGCACCGGGCACCATATCGTCCTTGCCTCCAGCCGAGCAAACGGTGGGAGCGTCAGCACTGAGGGCCGCGGACGCGGCGAAGGAAGCGACAAGAAGACAAGAGAGTGTGTTTTTCATGGAAGCGCCTACGGGTTTGAGGTTAGCGCCGGTGAATCGGCCGACATCGTGAAGACGCCGTGGCCTAGACCGTTTGAAGTGGCGAACCACGCCTCGTGATCGTCCGCCCACACCGCCATTACGAATCCGTCGGGAAGCGCCGTCGCCATGGTCCGCGTCTCGGGCGGCTTGCCCGGGCGGTAGATTTGCACCACGCCCTGGCCGTCCTTGCCCACAAGGTAGTTTACCCAATTATCCCCGTCCGTGACCGAGACCCCGCGGTCGGTGGCAGCCCACCCGAGGCGTCCGTGGGCAAAGATGGTGTTAATGAAGTTGGAGACCAGGGGCGTCTTGTCCTGGACCCAGGTCCGCCAGGTCGCGGAGCTCGTGTTGTAGCGGGCGAGGCCGAAATAGGAGGCCTGCCAGAGGATTCCCTGGTCGTAGGCGACCCAGGACGTGACGTCGACGATGGGCCCGCTGTCGGCCGCAAACGCGATGTGGAACTCACCGTCGGGATCCCGATAGGCCTTGAACGTTCCGGCGTGCGGATCGTGCTCGACGACGCCGCCGGCCCAGATCCCAAGGTAGATGACCCCCTTCCCCGGGGCGATCGCGTAGCACCAGGGTTCATTCATGACGGTGTTGGTCTGGTCGTAGGGCTTCCAGGCCTTGGCCTTCAGATCATAGGCTCCCGTCCCCGCCGCAGTCGCGGCCCAAACGGTGCCCTCCGCCACGGCCACGCCGTAGACCACGTTGTTGGGAAGACCGCTGTTAGTCTGGGTAAAGGCCGTGAATCTTCCCCCGCTGAACCGGGTAAGCCCCTGGAGCGTGGCGATCCACAGATCCCCCGTTGCGGGGTCCTCGGCAATGCTCAGCACGGTCAGGTGGCTCAGCCCATCCTCAGTCCCATAGCGGCGGAACGTGCCGTTGTCTTGCCTGACGCACAGGCCATTCGGGGTGCCGATCCAAAGACGCCCATCGCTCGCCTTCAGAACGCAATGGACCTTGTGGGAGGGAAGGCCGTCCTTCTCGCCAAAGTTCTCGAACCGCGAAATGACCGGAATCGTCAGTGGGCCGGAGCCGGGAACCGGCGCGGGGGCGTTCATGCCTTGGGCGTGCGAAAGTGCGGACGCCAGGCCGAGGATGACCGCAAACTTTGGACTGCGATGGGTTTTCATGGGATTGCTAGAGTGTCTTCAAATACTCGACCATGTCATTGAGCTGCAGCTTGGTCCAATAGCTGCTCACGCCGTGCAGGTCGTTGACCTGGTAGACGGTCCAGATCTCCTCAAGCGTCCGCGCACGGCCGTCGTGCAGGTAGGGGGCCGAGGCGCCGACTCCAATCAGGTGCGGCGTGTCGAAGCCCTGCTTTGGATCGCGCGGCCCCTGGGTGCCGACCGAGGCTATCAATCGGTTCGTGTAGAGCGGGGGCCGGTGGCAGACCTGGCACTGGCGGGAGCGCGGAATCGGCGTGCCGTTCGGCCGCTTTGTCGCAAAGAAGAGGTCGCGCCCGCGCTGTTGCGCGGGGGTCAGAGGCTTGCCAACCTGGTCCCAGGGAATCGTGCGGGTTGGCGGCAGGTGCAGGATGAACGTCGCCAGCTCGTCGAGCTGCGGATCCGGAATCGGGTCGGTCCTCATGAGCACCCGGGCAAACCGGGGGCCGTCCTGGTATTGCAGCGTCGGATTCTTGCCGTTCCACTTGAACGGCTCGGTGCCCGCCACGCCGCATAGGCTGCGGTTGTCGAGGAGATTGTCTCCCACGCCGCTCCCGTCGAAGTCGTAGGAAAGCCCGTCGACATGCCCGTCGGCGTGGCACGACCTGCAGTCGAAGCCGCCCTGAAAGGTGTAGCGCCCCCGTGTAAAGACTCGCTCGCCCTGCCGGGTCGGATCGTTCCTGCCTCCGTCGCCGAGCACAACCCGGCCCAGCGGCTTGAGGCTAGCCGCGTCGACGACGAGGACGCTGTCGTCCAGCCTCTCGGCGACGAAGAGCCGGCTGCCGTCCGGGGAAAGCGCCAGGTGCTTGGGATTGCAGCCGGTCGGGATCCGCGCGAGCACGTAGTGATAGGAGAATGCCATGTCCAGGATGGCGTCGCCCCGGTCCGCCGCGCTGGCATGTGCGAGCCACGACTCCAGCCAGTCGAGGTCGACGACGGTGACCACGTCCGAGCCGCCGGACGCGACGAAGGCGCGCCGGCCGTCGGGGCTCGCGACGACGCCGGAGGGGTCGGAGAAATACGCATTGGCCTCGTCCAGGGGGACCTGGGTGACCGCGCCGTCCGCCTGCGAGATTGCCAGGCCGCTTGCCATGACCCACCCGTCCTTTACCTGTGTGATCGGGACCAGATTGCGCACGCGGATCATCGAATTCAGGACCCAGCCCTTCTTGGGCACGGCGGTGATACCTTCGGCCATGTGCGCCGAGTCGAGCGCGAGTCGGTTCACGATGTGCCCGTTAGCCGGGTCGAGCACCGTGACCTCGGAGGCGGGAGCGACGAGCACCCCGTCATGCACGGCCATGCGGTTCGCGACATAAACGCTGCGGCCACCGTCGGTCACCGTGGCGGCATAGGGCTCACGCCCCCCGGCGATCCTTGCGACCTCGGCCAGCGGCGAGGGCGATAGGACGGATATGTCGTCGCTGCCGGAATTTGTGACGACAAGGCGCTCGCCGTCACGCGTCTGACAGAAAGCGATGTCGGTCGGCCGCACCCCCACGTTGACGCGGGCCT
>CAYVKH010000026.1:0-47369 GCA_964451965.1 uncultured Opitutaceae bacterium | reverse complement strand
CGATCATCGCCGCGCAGAAGGCGGGGATCGAGCTCAACTGGGACCGCGCCTGCGCCATCGACCTTGCGACCAAGGGCTCGGGAAAGTCGATCGTCGAGGCGGTGCGCACCTCGGTGGACCCTAAGGTGATCGACTGCCCCAACCCCGAGAGCGGCCGCACGACGATCGACGGCGTGGCGAAGGACGGGATCCAGGTGAAGGTGAAGGCCCGCGTGACGGTCCGCACCCACCTCGACCGGTTTGTCGGGGGCGCCAAGGAGGAGACCATCATTGCGCGCGTGGGCGAGGGCATCGTCACGACCATCGGCATGGCGGACAGCTACAAGCAGGTTCTGGAATCCCCCGACAGCATTTCAAAGACGGTCCTCGCACGCGGGCTCGATGTGGGCTCCGCGTTCGAGATCCTCTCGATTGACATCGCCGACGTCGACGTCGGGGAGAACATCGGCGCCCGCCTCCAGGTTGCGCAGGCCGAGGCCAACAAGAACATGGCTCAGGCGCAGGCGGAGATCCGGCGCGCCGCGGCGGTGGCGCTCGAGCAGGAGATGAGGGCCAGGGTCCAGGAGATGCAGGCGAAGGTCGTCGAGTCGCAGGCCCAGGTCCCGCTGGCCATGGCCGAGGCGTTCCGCAGCGGCCGGCTCGGGGTCATGGACTACTACAGGATGGAGAACATCCAGTCCGACACCTCAATGCGCCAGAGCATCGCCCAGCCGGGCGACAAGAAGTGACCATGGCCCTCCTGGCAGCATCGGGCCTGGCCTCGTACCCGCAGTTCATCTTCCTGCTGTTCGCAGGCGCCGTCTGGCTGGTCAATATCCTGGCCCGCGCGAAGGCCTCGCGTCCAGGCCCGGCTCCCGGGCATGCCACGCCTGGGGAGCCGGACAGGGGCGGTCCGGTTGAGCCGGTCGCGCAGGAATCGGAGGCCGAGGAGCGCGCCCGGCGCGTCCGGGAGGAGATTCTGCGGAAGATCGCCGAGCGCCACCCGGCAGCCACGACTCGCGATCTGCGGAGCATCATCAAGTCTGCGTACGAGAGACGCGAGCCGGTCGGCGGATACCCTAAGCCGGGATTCCCCGCGGCGTCGGCGACGATTCCGGCCGAGCCGGCCATCCCCCCGGTTGCCCCGCTGGCAGGCGCCCCGCAAGCCGGCCTTCAGGCCCGGCCCGCCGGGGCCGTGTGGCTCGACGAGCTTCGGTCGCACGACTCCGCCCGCCGGGCAATTCTCGTCCGCGAGATCCTCGGACCGCCGATAGCGCTCCGTTGAAGCTGGAGGGCCTTTCGCTGTTTACCCCGGGGATTCCAGACGAATATCCTTCCCGCAGAAAATGAGTTCACCGTACGCGACGAAGGCACCCTCGGCCCAGCAGACTCTCGATCTGTTCCGAGACAAGTGGGCCTCGCGAATGCCGGCAAGACTTGGAGGCGTCGAGGCCGGCGAAGCCGCGTTGTTCGACGACCCGCGCGTCGATTGGGCTGTGAGCAACCTCTCGAAGATCGGATTCCCGATCGGCGAGAGCACGGTCCTGGAACTGGGCCCGCTGGAGGGGGGCCACACCTACGGGCTGGTCCGCGCAGGCGCCAAGTCCGTGACGGCCGTCGAGGCCCATCCCGAGGCGTTCTTAAAATGCCTGGTGCTGAAGGAGCTGCTCGGGTTGGAACGGGTGAACTTCCTCTATGGCGACGCGATATCGTTCCTGCAGTCGATCGGCCACACCTATGACATAGGATTTGCCAGCGGCTTCCTGTACCACATGGCGAATCCCGTGGAGGCCCTGGACCTTCTCTGCCGCAGAACAAGGGCCCTCTTCCTGTGGACCGTCTACTGGGACGCGGAGTTCACCAAGGCGAATCCGGAACGCCCCGCCGGAACGGCGGGACTGCAGCGCGCGGAGCACTCGGGCTTCCCGCACACGCTCCACCGCCATGACTACGGGGAGGGCGTGGACTACGGCTCGTTCTGGGGCGGCCCCCAGCCGTTCTCAAACTGGATGGAGAAGGACGAGATACTGGCGGCATTGTCGCATTTCGGGTTTTCGCGGCAGATCGTGGAGCTCGAATCCAACCCGAACGGCTCGGCCCTGAGGCTGGTGGCCACGCGCCCGTGAGGCGCCCCGGGCCCGTCAGATGGCCGTGTCGATGATTTCGCCCGGCAACTGCGCGCCGTCCTCGATCGATCTTCCCCCGGCAAACCCCAGCGCGAGCGTCACGAGGCTCATCGCCGCGAAGAGGGCCACGCACCACGGCCAGCCGCCCTTAAGCCAGAACCACGCGGGAAGGGCGGTGCCCACGCTCCCGCCAATGTAATAGAACGTCACATAGAGGCCGGCTGCAGATGAGCGCGCCCGGCCCGCCACCTGGCCCGTCAGAACCGTCGCAGACGCCTGCGAGACAAAGATTCCCGAGGAAAAGACCGCCAGCCCGGCGATGACGGCCGGCAGCCAGCCCGCAAGCGTCAGGAGCAGCCCGCAAAGGCTCATCACCGCCGCCGCCAGCGCGGTCCGGCGAAACCCGTTTCGGTCGTGAAACCTCCCCGAAAGCGGTGTGACGACGCATCCGAGCAGGTAGACGAAGAAGACGCTGCCGAGACCGGCAGTGCTAAGGCCGAACGGGGCGCGGGCGAGGTAGAAATTTGCGTAGGTGAACACGCCCACCAGCGAGAACAGAACCGAGAAACCCATCCCGCACACCATCAGCAGCCGCGGGTTCCGCAAATGCCCCCAGGTGTCGCCAAGGGACTTCAACATGTGCCTGGCGGGGACAAAGTGCGTCGCCAGCGGCAGCCACCGCCGCACGGCCAGAGCGCCGAGCAGGTCCAGAATGCCCAGCACGACAAATGCGACGTGCCAGTTCCAGTGCGCGGCGATCACGCCGGTCAGAAAACGTCCCAGGAAGCCCCCGAAGACGGTTCCGGCCACATAGGCGGACATAACGGCACCAGTGCGCCCCGCGAATTCCTCGTTTATGTAGGCTATTATGACGGCGATGACACCAGGGACGAACAGCCCCTGCATGAACCGCCAGGCTATGAGCCCTGACAGGCTGTTTGCGGTGGCCGCCAGAAGCGTGGGAACCGCCATGGCGAAAAGCGAAGGCACGATGACCCTCTTCCGCCCAACCGATTCCGCGATCATGCCGATGAAAGGAGCCATGATCGCGACGGACAGCGTGACCGCTCCCACCGTAAAGCTGACCTGGACCTCCGTCGCGTGAAAGTACTGTTGCAGGTATGGCAGGAGCGGCTGCGTGCAGTAGACGTTCAGAAAGGTGCAGGCACCGGCGATCGTCACTGCAGCCACTGCCTTCGAGTATGATCCCCCAGAGGGCACGGAACCTTCCCCATTCGCGTCAACGTTCATCGACGCTCCCACCATCGGGCTGCCCGCGGAGAATTACAATTGCGCAAAGGCCCGGCGAATCACGGGCCGTCGCGCTCACTCGATCGGCCCTCCCCGGAGCTGGCGCGATCGACCGACCACCTTCCCGCCCCCGTGAAGAGCAGGAACAAGAGGCCCGCAAGCATGCAGAAATCGGCGCGGCCATCGTGCGCCGCGGCCCAGAAGCCGTGGGCGCGCAGCATCGGCCACTTCGTGGTCACTATCGCGACAGAAATCACGGCGAGCAACGGCACGACAGCGATGCGAAGCCAGGCCCCGAGAAGGACGGCGACGGCGCAGACGATTTCAGTGGCCCCCACGAAGGGACCGAGGAACCCGGGGTAGGGGAGGCCAAGCTTCGCAAAGCGCCCCGCGCCGAGCTCCGCGGCAAAGAGGAACTTCTGCAGCCCCTCGGACAGGAAGACGGCGCCGATCATCATGCGGATGATGATGATCGAGCGGTCGGGAACAGCGGAGACGAGTTTCTTCACATTCATGGCCGGGATTTCCTATTTCTTTTCGGCGCCGCCGGGACCCCCGGTCCAATAGAGGCCGAGGTACCAGATCGCGTTTCGTTCGCCTGAAATCGAGTGTCCCAGCGAGAAGAGCAGGCTGAAGTTCTCGGAGAACTTCAGATAGCCGCCGAGGTTCGCATCCACGACGCCCCGCCCGCTGTTCGAATCGTCCCCCTGCCAGAACAGCTCCGTCCCGAGCGTGAGGACCTTGCCGATATCGCGCTGCAAGAGCCAGCCCGCGAACCCGCTGTTGCGCTGGCCGAGCGCGGAATTGAGCGCCAGGCCTCCTCCTCCGTAGGTCGTCCACGGTCCCCAGCTCTTCTGGATCCAGACGGGCAGCCGATACCAGGTCCGCCCGTTGCCGAGCCCCCGCTCGCTGCTTCCCGTGGCGAGCTCCGCCATGGGGAAGATCCCGACCTGGGGGCGCGAATCGGTCTCTTCCATGAGGCGGTACTTGATTCCGAGCTCGGTGTCGCCGTATCCGGAGGTCCATCCAGTCCCCGGGGATGAAAGATTCGCGACCGGGGCGACCAGATGAAGCTGGGTATTTGCCGCGATGCCGTAATTCATCTCGATCGCCGGGCCCGAGAACGCGTCGGATCCGGCGGATCGCTCGCCCTGGCCGAAGACATAGAATTCCCAGTGATTGAGATCCACCGGCTCCGGATCGTCCGTGAGAAAAGGAGGCCCCGCCATAAGCGAGAACGCAGGTCCCAGCGCGACGAACACCAAAGCCAGACTGCGCGCTCCTCGAAGGAGGTTTCTCGAGCTAACTCTTGCGATGGAGGGTTCGCTTAACATGACGGACTCGTTTTGGAGCCTAGCGGCAGGGCAACAGTCGGGAATTCAATTATCAGCCCATAAGGGCCAAATCGTTCGGGGCTGGGGTAATATTCGTTTCCAGATTCACCCATATCCCCGGATTCCCCGCTGTAAGCTTCTAGTCGGGAACCAATAAGGCAATGGTGCAGTGCGTAGCACCCTAGACTTAGAATTGCCGGGGGCCAGCTTTTGCGCTCGTTTGGATCCCATGCTTCTCCTCCTCGAAATGGCAGCCGTGGCAGTCTGCGCCATCACAGGCGCGCTTGAGGCCGGCCGGCTCAAGATGGACCTCTTCGGCGCCTCCGTGATCGCCTTCGCGTGCGCTCTGGGAGGCGGGACACTGCGCGACCTCCTCCTCGGGCGCCTGCCGGTTTTCTGGATCCAGGAACCCATGTACCTCTACGTAGCTGCCCTGACCGTCATCGGAACCTACCTTGTCACCCGAAGGGTCCAGATCAGCGCAAGGGCCTTCCTTCTGCCCGATGCCCTGGGCCTTGCTCTCTTCACGGTCATCGGGACGCAGATGACCCTCGGCTTCCGGCAGAGCGTGCCGATCGCGGTCGTGATGGGTGTCGTGACCGGAGTCTCTGGCGGTATAGTCCGCGACGTGCTGTGCAACGAGGTCCCTGTCGTCTTTCGAGGGGAACTGTATGCCACGGCCGCCCTGTCAGGCGCAGTGATCTTCGCGGTCCTTAGGAAGGTCGGACTGCCGGCGCCCTACCTGTTCCCACTGGCTGTCACGGCCACATTCGGAATCAGGGTCGCGGCCCTTCATTGGAAGATCGGCCTTCCTAAGGTCGCGCCCCCCGTCGAAACCTATGGAGATGGAGGCTAATGCGCCTTTGATCCCAGAATGGCGGCCCGATCAGGCTCGGATCCTTCAGAGGGAAACGAGCACCTCAGCATGTTGCTTTGTACCTTTGCAAAAGAACGGTCGCAGCTAGGGAATGGCGTCCCGAAGCACACTGTAGTTTCTTGCCAAACACCTTTCGCTCGAAGAGCCAGAGGATGCTGAGGCCATCGACGAACACGGGGCTAAATCAACCGGTGGTAAACAACTGGCCTGGATTGTCGCCTACGATGACCCCCTCCTCAAGCCCGCCCAGGTCCAACACTAGTTTTTTCAGGGCTCCATCATGCAGGACATTGTCGCGAATGACGCAGTTCCTAAGGTCTTTGTACACGATGCCGTAGGAGGGAGTGTAGGTTCCCACATTACCGTCGTCGCGACCCGACCAAAGACTATTCCCCGTGCACGTGACGCCCTGGCATCCGTCCATGTAGATTTGCGATGACTCGTAGCTTTCTTCGGGGGCCAGCTTGCCGCTACGTTTGATATAATTCCCGGTGATGGTGAATTGGGTGCACGCTGACTTGCCTCTTCTGAGCGCAATTCCGCACGTTCCTGCGCGATCGAAGAAGTTACCCGTAATCTGATAGCCGTCGCCTCCCGTGATCAGCATGTTCTCCTCACCATTCCATTCGACGCGGTTGGCGGTGAACGTCACGGACGCGTTTTCAAGGCGCGCCGCGAAACCCGCCCTTTGATTGCCGGATAACCAGTTATCCAGCAGGAAACCATCCCAGCCGCGCAGGTTGAGGCCATCTCCCTTGTTGAAGGCCAGCATGCAGTGGCGCACACTGAAGCACCAAACACAGGAGAGGCTCGCGCCGTCTCCACTAAAGCGGGCCACCTGGCAGCGCTCAATCCGGAATCCGTCCTCATGCTCCGCATAGTGAGTCCGATTGACAAAGATCCCGTGAATGTTGGTCCCCAGATTCCCGCCATCGAGCGCAAGTCCTTCAATCGATGAGCCACGAGCATCCGTGAGATTGAGGAGGCAAGTGGAATCAGCATTCGCCAAACGCAGTACGCTCCCACCAGGCCCGCTGTAGTTCCACGCAGGAATGCCTATGACCGCTATGCCCGGACGCACATGCAGTTCCTTGGTGAGGTACACTCCCGGAGGAATAAGAACTCCGGAACTTGAAGCAGCCGCCGTGTCAAAGGATCGCTGTAGGGCCAGGGTGTCGTCCGTCTTGCCGTCCCCAGCAGCACCAAGTTTGCGGGCGTCAAGGAATTCGCCGCCAGTATGCAAGGTGGGGGCCCCGAGGGCAGCATTTGCCAAGAAAGCGGAAGCCCCGCCGATTAGGGCAGCCCGAGCCAGTTCACGACGGCTGAACACGTTACTTTGGTTATCAGACATGCGTTTCGTGCTGTCAGGTTTACTTCGTAAAGGCGCACGTACCTCGATTCAGCGGTCGTGCGGACTAGGTTCTCTGGCGAGCCAATCTGTTTGTTCGCTCGTCGAGATTCAAGGGGTGAATTCGGGCGTAAGGCAGTCCCCAAAGGGAGGTTTGATAGTCGCCCCCTAAATAGCGTAATTGATTTCCTATCAATAAGTTGGTTGACACGATTCGGGTCCATCCTATCGCTATGAGAAAACTTTCTGTTTCGCGTTTGCTTCGCAACAAAGGTCAAATATTGATCGCCGAACGCAGGATTCTCCAAGAGGAGTCATGCAGTTATTCCCTTACTTAGTAGCAACATAGAACGCGCTATAGTCTATGGATGATATCAACGGGTTTGAGTAAGTTAGACTCGTAAGAGTTTCTTAACACGCTACCATAGAAAAACTTGAAAATGGTGGACCCGATCAGGGTCCATCCCCTCACTATGACAGAAGTTTCTGTTTCGCGTTTGTTTCGCGTCCCGAGGGATGTTTTCGGGATTTTGTGACGGATTCTTCGGCAAACACCTAACGGCAACTCGCTAGGCGGGAGCCTAAGCTCGGCCTATTCCCAATCGCGGCGAACATTTCGCGAGGCGTTTGCCGCAATTTTCGGGAAATCTACACAGCTCCCTGCAAGGGCTTTAAAAGCCTTCAGCCGACGAGCAGAAGGTTTCATCTCGTAGACGATGAATCCGGCAGCAGTCTTCGACAGCTTCACGGTGCTGGATTTGACCCAGAACTCCTTCGGCAAACGGATGGCCTGGAAACCCCCAGAATCGAAGACTTTGGCGGTGACTGCTTTCATTGCGTTGGGTTTGGGTCAGTGAAGTTGCTACCCCAAGCCGAGATAGCCGCGAACCGCACGCTGGATAAACTGTCGCCTGTGGCTGGTGACTGAACCCGTTGAGCGAAGAACCGACGCTTTCCTTGCAACGTATACGAGCGAACAATCAACCAGGGTAGGGAATTCCAGCCCGTCGGCTACATCAAGGATGACCTGGTGATTCCGTGCGCTTTCGCCCGGTTGCTTCTTCGTACCCGTTACAACATTAAACCGATGTTGTCTGGCATCGGCCATAGTGTCGTCCGATGAAAGGACCACTGCAGGGTGTCCAACGGGGTCCTTCTCATCGGTCCGAAGAAAAACGATGTCCCAGCGATGGTGGTTCATAAGGACTCGCCGAACGCGTTATGGAGTTCGAGTTCACGCGGCAGGAGTTCCAGGCTTCCGGCGGGAAATGCAGCCACCTCTTCGGGGAGCTCGTAAGGGGCAATCTGAATGAAGCCGTTTGGAACGCGCACAATGACGGGCTTTTTCGAGCGGACAACATTGCGCGCGATTCCGCTAAAAGTAGCCTTGGCCTTTGAAACTGTGAGCATCTTCATGAAAGTAGTTCAAAGTATGACCGGAAATAGGTCAAGTGAATGACCTATTTTGATGAATTCGAGTTGAAGCCTCTCCCGGTCAACAAAGACCGCATCTTGGTTACCAGATGGGAGCGAATTCTGTTTCGCGTTTGCTTCGAAACACGGGGCAAATATCAACGCCGCCCCAGTATGCCCAAAGCGGAACTAGGAGTATAATCCCTTAATCATTAGGAGCATAGAGCCGAGTGGGTTTAGCGATCCAATAATCGGCCATGGCTAAGTTAGGCCCGCAAGTGTCTTCCTAATTATCTACCATGGAGACACTTGTAAATTGGTGGACCCGATCAGGGTCCATCCTCTCACTATGATGGAGGATTCTGTTTCGCATTTGTTTCGCGTCGCCAGGGATGTTTTCAGGATTTGCCGTTGGATCGTTTGCATATCGTGACCCTTGACAAGTCGCCTTTTTGGCGACTTCTTTGGTCCAGTACATTGTGAGAATCGTAACGGTCAAACGCCTTCGCGAATATGCCACTCTACATCCAACAATCGCGCCAACCCTGGAACACTGGGAAGTACTCATAAGAAGGGGGCAATTCGCGAACCTAGTAGAAATCCGCAAGGTGCTTCCGACTGCGGATCAAGCTAAGGTTAGGAGCGGAAAAACAGTAACAATTTTCAATATCAAGGACCACTTTCGGCTAATAACCGCCATTCATTATAACCACCAAATCGTCTTCATCCTTTTGTTACTTACTCACGGCGATTACGATAAACCTCATTGGAAAAAGAACCTATGAAAACGACTTCCAAGGTGTCCTTCGGGAAGCTTCCGAAAACCTACGATAAGCTGATCAAATTTCACGTTCCGCGGCCGATCCACGATGAAGTAGGGTATCAGAACGCCGTGGAGGTCATTGACGCTCTCGCCGGCCAGCAGGTCAACGAAGACCAGGAGGATTACCTTCTCGTCCTCTCGGGGATCGTTGAGCGATATGAGTCAGAGACGCTGCCTTCCCCTCGTCCAGTCTCTGGCCTCGCGATGTTGAAGTTCGTTTTAGAGGAAAACAGGCTCACGGGTGATGACCTAGCCACGATCCTTGATGTCGATCGTTCAGTCGCCTACCGAATCCTGAAGGGGGAACGCGGCTTGACCACGGCGCACGTGAAGGCGCTCAGGAACCGTTTCGGTGTGAGTGCAGATGTCTTTGTTTGAAGGCGAAGGCGGCCGGCACGTTCGCGCCACCATCCGCCGATAAACTCTGGTTTCGTGGACCCCTTAGGGCCCATCAAAAAACACTTCAAAATATTACATAACTTATTGTCTATCAATAAGTTGGTGGACCCGATCAGGTTCGAACTGACGACCTCCTCAATGCCATTGAGGCGCTCTTCCAACTGAGCTACGGGCCCATTCGTGTGTGCGAGGATAAGAAAAATCGATTTTCCGAGACGGAAGGCAAGGAGTTTTTGGGACCCGCCAAGGGCAGTGCGGCTGCGTCCTAGCGCTCAAGGACGGGCGGGTCCGCTGGCGGAGTCGCGATTTGCCGGAGCAGAGCTTCCCTCCACTGGGCCTCATCGTACTCGCGGTGTTTCACGGCGCGGTACTCCGCCTCGCCGGCCAGATATATGAATATGAAGATCGCTACGACCAGATACCTTCCAAGGTACAGCTCCAGGATGATTGCCGGGACCATGATCACCTTCGCGATGGTCACGGCCCAGTAGGTGGCCCGGAGATAGGGCAGGCGCATCGCGAGCAGGGCGCGCAGGATCCGGCCGCCGTCCATTGGAAACGCGGGCAGCAGGTTGAACAGGCCCATCCACAGGTTCCAGACAAGCAAAGTCCTCGCGAGATCCAGCAGCGAGTTACTCGCCGCATCCGCGGTCCACCCAACCGGAACATCGATCGCCAGCCACAGAAGGGCGGCGATCACGAAATTGACGGCCGGGCCGGCGATGGTGATCAGGAACTCCTGGCTCGGCCGCCGCGGGATCTGGTCGAACTCCGCCATCCCCCCGATTGGCATCAGGAGTATGCGGCGCACATGCACGCCAAACCTCATCGCGGTGAGGGAATGCCCCAGCTCGTGGAGGACGACGCAGGTGAAGAAGGCCAGGAATGTCCCGGCGCTCCACCAGAGCCCCGTCATCCCGCCCTCCTGCCAGCCCTCGTCGCATACGTAGGCCAGCATCAGCAGGAAGCTGAAGTGCAGGGATATTCTGATGCCGCGTATCCGGAACAAGTTGATTGACCATCCAAGCATGGCATCTAATGAAGCGCGGTTGCGCGAAATCGCGAGCCGAACCTTGGAACCAAACATCAAGACACCCACCATCCTCGTCATAGACGACGACGCCGAGATACGCTATTCGCTCTCGCGCGTGCTTTCATCGCGCGGCTACCAGGTTTCCGAAGCCCCCAGCGGGGAGCAGGGCGTGGCCATGGTCAAGAAGGGGCCATTCCCCGACCTGATCTACCTGGACATCCGGATGACCGGCATGGGCGGCCTGGAGGCGCTGCAGCACATACGCGCCGCCAACCCGAAGCAGCTCGTGATCCTGATGACGGCGTTCGGTACCGCGCAGACGGCGATCGAGGCGATGAAGTTCGGGGCCCTCGACTACGTCATGAAGCCGTTCGACCCGCAGAAGGTGCTGGCGCTCGCCGAGAACGCGCTCAAGACCCACGCCGACCTCCGGGCCGTCGGCGAGTACAAGCCGACCATCAACACCGAGGACTACAAGGAGGGGATCGTGGGATCCTCGCCCGTGATGCAGGAGGTCTTCAAGGTGATCGGGCAGGTCACCGCAAGCGACGTGACCGTCATGATCACGGGCGAGAGCGGGACAGGGAAGGAGCTCGTCGCGCGTTCCATCTGGAAGCACAGCCACCGGGCCGGCAAGCCCTTCATCGCCGTCAACTGCGCGGCGATCCCGGAGAACCTGATCGAGAGCGAGCTTTTCGGGCACGAAAAGGGGTCGTTCACCGGGGCCACGGGCCAGCGGATCGGCAAGTTCGAGCTCTGCGACGGCGGCACGATATTCCTGGACGAGATCGGCGACATGGCGCTCGCCACCCAGACGAAGATACTGCGCGTACTCCAGCAGGGGGAGATCCAGCGGGTCGGGGGCACCGATACGATCAAGGTTGATGTCAGGATAATCGCGGCGACGAACAAGGACCTCGAGGCGATCGTGAAGTCCAAGGCGTTCCGGGAGGACCTCTACTACCGCCTGAACGTCGTCCGGATCAGGATGCCGCCCCTTCGGGACCGGATGGAGGACATCCCGCAGATCGTGGACTTCTGCGTGCAGAACCTCGTGAAGCAGAAGAAGGCCCGCACCTCCAGGGTATCGCCCGAGGCGATGGCCGTCCTCACCCGCCACGTCTGGCCTGGAAACGTGCGCGAGCTGGAGAACGTCGTCTACCGGAGCGCCGTGGTGGCCCAGGGCGACGCGATCCTCGTGAAGGACCTGCCCCCGGAGATCCGGGGGCCGTCGGGCGAGTCCGCCTCGCCCTTTGCGATCACCGTGGACTCGGCCCTCGATTTCCTGGCCGACCAGCTCAAGTCCTCGGAGGAGCCGCTGCTGCCGCAGTTCGAGCGAGAGATCGCAAGGCGGGTCGTCAGGGCGCTGGGAGGGGACGAGGCGGCGGCCGCGAAGCGTCTCGGCCTCACCAGGGCGGCGCTTCGAAAGCGCCTCTAGCGCCCGCCGAACCCTGCGGGGTGGGTCCGGTGCCAGTTCCAGGCGGTCGCGACGATCGAATCGATGTCGGGGAACTTTACCTTCCAGCCGAGCTCCCTCTTCGCCTTCGCCGAGTCCGCGTAGAGCGCGGGGGGGTCGCCGGGCCGGCGCGGGCTCTCGATGACCTTTATGCTCTTCCCCGTGGCCCTTTCAACGGCCCTGATCACCTCGCGGTTCGAGGAGGGCCTCCCCGTCCCCAGGTTGTAGAAGTGCGCGGCGCCGGGCTCGGCCAGCCTTTCGAAGACCGCGATGTGGGCGCGGCTCAGGTCGTCGACGTGGACATAGTCGCGCAGGCACGTGCCGTCCGGAGTGGGGTAGTCGGTGCCGAAGAGCTGGAGCGACGGGCGCCTGCCGACGGCGGCGTCGATAGCAAGAGGGATGAGGTGCGTCTCCGGGTCGTGGTCCTCGCCAATCGAGCCGTCCTCGGAGGCCCCCGCCGCGTTGAAGTACCGGAACGTGGCGAACGAGACCTTCCCTGCGCGGGCGAGCGCCTTCAGGGCGTTCTCCACGTCGAGCTTGGTCTGCCCGTAGGGGTTGATCGGCGCCTGGGGGAGCGTTTCGTCTATCGGCAGCCTGTCCGGGACGCCGAACGTGGCGCATGTCGACGAGAACACGAACTTGCGGACCCCGGCCCCGAGCATCGCGCTCAGTAGGTGAAGCGTGGCCGCCGAATTGTTGAGGTAATACTTCAACGGGTCGGTGACCGACTCTCCGACATAGCAGAACGCCGCGAAATGCATGACGACGTCGATCTTTTCGCGGGCGAGGAGGTCCGAGACGACCCGCTCGTCGCCGAGGTCCCCCGTGTGGAGGGGAACGCCGCCCGCGACCGCGCCCCGGTGGCCGTAGACAAGGCTGTCCAGAACGACAGGCCTGTGGCCGGCCGCCGTAAGCTGCCGCACGCAATGGCTTCCGATGTAACCCGCGCCCCCGACAACAAGAACGTTCATTGAGAGGAAGGTTTTATTGCGTTCCGACGGCTGTTGGCTAGCGATTTCCTCCTTGCGCAGCCAATGACACTATCGCGAATCGTCATCACAGGCGTCGGCCTGACCGCCCCGAACGGCAATTCCCTGCAGGAGTTCCGGAGGAACCTGCTGGGCGGGGTGGCCGGGATCGAGTGGCTGGACGTGCGCTACATGGGCCGGCTCCTGGCGGGGGTATGCCACTTTGACCCCCTGAGGCACCAGAAGAAGAAGGAGGTCAGGGTCGGGACGCGCGCCGGCAGCATCAGCATCTGGTGCGCGCGGGAGGCCCTGGCGGACAGCGCGCTGGGCTTCGAGGCATTTCCCAAGGACCGGATCGGGATCTACATCGGCTGCACCGAGCACGGCAACGTCGAGACGGAGAACGAGATCTTCGCCATCTCGAAGTTCAACTACGACACGAAGTACTGGTCCCACTACCACAACCCGCGCACGGTCGCCAACAACCCCGCGGGCGAGGCGTCCCTGAACCTCGGCATCACGGGTCCGGCCTACACGATCGGCGCCGCATGCGCCGCCGGGAACCTCGGCCTGATCCACGCCTCCCAGATGCTCCGCCTGGGGGAGGTGGACGTGGCGATCTGCGGGGGGGTCAGCGAGAGCATCCACACGTTCGGGATCTTCGCGGGGTTCAAGTCGCAGGGCGCCCTTGCCACAAACGACGTCCCGGCCAGGGCGTCCCGGCCGTTCGACAGGGCCCGCAACGGGATCGTGGTGTCCGAGGGCGGGTGCCTCTACACGCTCGAGCGGCTGGACGATGCGCTCGCCCGCGGCGCCCGAATCTACGGCGAGATCGCCGGCTACGGGGTCAACAGCGACGCGAGCGACTACGTCCTTCCCAACCCGATCCGGCAGGCCGAATGCGTGCGCAAGTCGATCGCCCACGCGGGCCTGGTGCCCGCCGACATCCACATCGTCAACACCCACGCCACGGCGACGCCCTTGGGAGACATCCAGGAATGCGAGGCCATCAGGGCGGTGTTCGGCAGCGGGTGCCCGGACACCTACATCAACAACACGAAGAGCTTCATCGGCCACTGCATGGGCGCGGCCGGCGCCCTGGAGCTGGCGGGCAACCTGCCGTCCTTCGACGATCTCATGGTCCACCCGACGATCAATGTCGACGACCTCGACCCGGCGTGCGCGCTGCCGGGCCTTGTGCTCAACACGCCGGCAAAGGCCGCCAGGATCGACACCATCCTCAACAACTCCTTCGGGATGCTGGGGATAAATTCCACGTTGATTGTGAGGCGATTCGTGGCATAAAGGGCCTTGCTGACTCACCCATGACCAACGAAGAATGCAAGAAGGTGGTGCTGGACATCATCGCCGACATCGCGCCCGACGAGGATCTATCGAACGTGAAGCCGGACGTGCGCCTTCGCGACCAGCTCCAGCTCGATAGCATGGACTTCCTCGACATCGTCATGGAGCTGCGCAAGCGCCATGGGATCGAGGTGCCCGAGGCCGACTACATCCGCCTGGCGTCGCTCGACAGCAGCGCGGAATATCTGACGCCGAAATTCAACGCGCTTGCGGCGAAGAGTTGAATTCAGGCTCGCAGTATGACGTAGCCATCATCGGAGCCGGACTCTCCGGGCTCGCAGCGGGGATAAGGCTGGCGCATTTCGGAAAGAAGGTCTGCATCTTTGAGCGCCACAACGCCGTCGGCGGACTGAACGGCTTCTACAGCCTGGACGGGCGCAAGTACGACGTCGGGCTCCACGCGGTCACGAATTTCGTGCCGCCGGGCGTCAAGGGGACGCCGCTCGGCAAAATCCTGCGCCAGCTGCGGATCGAGCGGGAGCGGTTCGCGCTCTGCCCGCAGAAGGGCTCGCGGGTAGCGTTCGGTCCGGGCGGCGAGCGTGTGCTCAGGTTCAACAACGACTTCGCGCTCCTCGAGTCCGAGGTGGCCTCAAAGTTCCCGGCGCAGGCCGCGGGATTCGGGAGGATCACCCGCTTCGTGCGCGAGGCCCCGCTCACGGGCGAGGGTTCGGGGGCCTCGGCCCGTCGGTTCATACGGGAGTCGGTCAGCGACCCCCTGCTCGAGGACATGCTGCTGTGCCCGCTCATGTTCTATGGCAGCGCGAGGGAGGACGACATGGACCTCGCCCAGTTCACGATCATGTTCCGGGCCCTTTACCTTGAGGGCTTCGCCCGGCCCCGGGACGGTGTTCGCGTGATGATGCGCGTCCTCACGGAGAAATACCGCGAGGCCGGCGGCGAGCGCCGGATGAAGTGCGGCGTCATGAGGATCGTGGCGCGCGGGGGCAGGGCGGCCGCGCTCGTCCTGGACTCGGGCGAGGAGATCGTGGCGGACCAGGTCCTTTCCTCGATCGGCGCGGCCGAGACGGCGGCGCTGATGGGCGAGGCGCCCGTGGTCGGGCGCACGCTTGGCTATGTCGAGACCATCTCGGTGCTGGACCGCCCGCCGTCCGCGCTCGGATGGGGCGACGACACGATCGTGTTCTTCAACGACTCCGATCGCTTCTGCTACCGCGATCCGGCCGGCCAGGTCGACGTGCGAAGCGGGGTCATTTGCTTTCCGAACAACTTTGAATATGGCCCGGGCGGCGGGCTCAAGGAGGGGTTCTTCCGGGTCACATGCCTCGCCAACTTTGACTCCTGGTCCAACCTTCCGGAGGAGAGGTACCGGGTCGACAAGGCGCGCTGGTTCGGGGAGATCCAGGAGTCGGCGAGGCGGTTCCTTCCCAGGATAGAGCCGGCGGATGCCCTGGAGCGGGCGACGGTCGCCAGGGACATGTTCACGCCCACGACGGTCGTGAAGTACACCGGGCATTTCCGGGGGGCGATCTACGGGGCCCCGGAGAAGAACCGCGACGGGCGCACCGCGCTCTCCAACCTCTTCATCTGCGGCACCGATCAGGGAATGCTCGGGATCGTCGGCTCCATGCTGAGCGGCATCTCGATGGCAAACCAGCACATCCTGCAGGCGTCCGTTCCCGCGGCCTAGCCGTCCCGAAACCAGTTGCCGAGGACCCGGACGCTGCTCCAACATTGAACCTCCATGGCTTATGACTGGCTAAAAGGGGTCGCCGACGAGTACGACGTGATCGTCATCGGAAGCGGCCTGGGGGGCCTGACGGGCGCCAACGTGCTCGCGAAGGCGGGCCACCGCGTGCTCCTCCTCGAGCACCACTACCAGTACGGCGGCCTTGCGACCTGGTTCACGCGCAAGGGCGGCCACATCTTCGACATCTCGCTCCACGGCTTCCCGGTCGGGATGATCAAGTCGTGCCGCAAGTACTGGACCCGGGAGATCGCGGACTCGATCGTGCAGATCAAGGACATCCGCTTCGTGAACCCGGAGATGGACGTCTGGACGACCTTCACCCGGGAGGACTACACCCGCGTGCTGGTCGAGAAGTTCGGGCTGGAGCCGGCGCACGTCGAGCGGTTCTACGAGCACCTGCGCGGCATGAACTTCTACGACAACAGCACCGAGACGACCGGCGAGATGCTCGAGCGGTTCTTCCCGGGCAGGAACGACGTCAAGCGACTCCTGATGGAGCCCATCGCCTACGCGAACGGCTCCACGCTCGACGACCCCGCGATCACCTACGGGATCGTGTTCTCCAATTTCATGGGCTCGGGCGTGTACACGTTCCGCGGCGGCTCGGACCTGCTGGTAGGGAAGATGACGGCCGAGCTGAAGAGGAACGGCGTCGAGCTCCGGAAGAAGGTTTTGGTCGAGAGGATCCTTGTCGAGGAGCGGGGTGGCGCGAAGCTCGCCTGCGGGATAGTCGCCAAGGGGGGCCGCGTCATCAGGGCGAAGGCAGTCCTCTCGAACGCCAACATCAAGAACACGATCTTCCGCCTGGCGGGCGCCGAGAACTTCTCGGCGGAGTACGCGGCGGCCGCCCAGGCGGTGCGGATCAACTCGAGCTCGTGCCAGGTGTACCTCGGAATACGCAAGGGCGAGTCCATCCCGCACATCGGCGACCTGGTCTTCACGTCCGCGAGCCCCAGGTTCAGCAGCGAGGAGCTGACCGACCTGCGCACGACAAGCAGGACGTTCTCGGTGTACTATCCGGACACGCGCCCGGGCTCGGACCGGTACACCGTCGTCGCGTCCATCAACGGGCTCTACTCGGACTGGAGCCGCCTCTCGGAGGCGGAGTACGCCGCGGAGAAGGAGCGCCTCGTCGAGGAATCCATCGCTGCGCTGGAGAAGTTCATCCCGGGCGTCCGAGGGCTCATCGACTGGAAGGAGGCGGCGACACCCCGCACGATCGAGCGCTACACGACCCATTTCGGCGGCACGTCGTTCGGCACAAAGTTCGAGGGCCTCAAGGTCTCGATGGACCTTTCCGAGCAGCTTCCGGGCCTGTACCATGCGGGCTCGGTCGGAATCATAATGTCGGGATGGCTGGGGACCATCAACTACGGGGTCATCACGGCCAACAAGGTCGACCGCTACGTCTGCGCGCAGAAGCAGGGGAGGGCCGCATGAGCAACGTCTCCCCCGAGGTCCTCAGGAGGATCCCCCACCGCCCCCCGTTCCTTTTCGTCGACGAGATCGTGTCCGAGGCGCCCGACGGCCTGGTCGCCCGGCGCACGTGGCGAGCCGACGAGGATTTCTACACCGGGCACTATCCGGGCGCGCCGATCACGCCGGGCGTGCTCCTGTGCGAGTCGGTCTTCCAGTCGGGCGCCCTCTACCTGGCCCGCGCCCTCGCCGGCGGCGGCGCGCCGCAGGGGGTGCCCCTCCTCGTGAAGATCTCAGACGTGCGCTTCCGAAACCCCGTGTACCCGGGCGACACCGTCACGATCGAGGTCAGGAGGAAGGAGACCATGGGGGGGTTCTACATCATGTCCGGCGCCATGAAGCGAGGGGAGACCCGCATCATGACGGTTGACTTCTCCGTGGCCTGGAGGACACCGGAGGCATCGAAATGAGCTTCCTCGGCCTAGAGGGCAAGGCCTTCGCCGTTTTCGGCGTCGCCAACAAGCGCAGCGTGGCCTGGGCCATCGGGAGGTCCCTTGAGGACGAGGGCGCACGGGTGATCTACAGCGTGCGCTCCGACGAGAGGCGCGGGTCGCTGAAGGCGCTCCTCGGCGACCGCCAGGCCCACGTGTGCGACGTCGAGCGGGAGGGCGACGTGGAGCGCCTCGCCGCGGAGGTCGCCGCGGCCGCGAAGGCTCCCCTTGCCGGGATCGTCCATTCGATCGCCTTCGCGAACTATTCGGAGGGGCTGAAGCCCTTCCATGAGACCAGGCGCAAGGACTTCCTCCAGGCCGCCGCGGTCTCGTCCTTCTCTCTGGTCGAGATCGCGCGGGCCTTCGCTCCCCACCTGGCTCGCGACGCCTCCGTCGTGACGATCGGCATCTCGTCGCTCCTGGTCACCCCGGACAACTACGGCTACATGGGCCCCATCAAGGCCTCGCTCGAGTCGACGGCGCGCTTCCTGGCCAAGTCCTTCAGCGCCGCCTCCGAGGTCAGGTTCAACGTGGTGGGCTCGGGGCCGCTGAAGACGAGCGCCTCGGCCGGGATACCCGGGTACCTCGAGAGCTACCTGTTCGCGGAGAAGCTCACCTTCAGGAAGCGCAACCTGGAGACCCAGGAGGTCGCGAACGCGGCCCTCTTCCTCCTGAGCGGGCGCAGCAGCGGGATCAACGGCGCGACGCTCACGGTCGACGCGGGCCTCGGGTGCAACATGTTCGACAAGGACGTGGTCCGGCTCGCGATGAGGCCGGATCGCTGAGCGGGCCCGCCCGGATCCATGCGCTTCAAGAACGTCTGCCTGGAGTCGATCGCCGTGGCCCTGCCGGGCGAGATATGGACCTCGGCCCAGATCGAGGAGCAGCTCAGGCCGCTCTATGAGCGCCTGCGCCTGCCCTTCGGGCGGCTCGAGCTGATGACGGGGATCCGGGAGCGGCGGATGTGGCCCGACGGCACGCTGCCCTCGGAGGCCAGCGCGGCCGCGGGCCGGGCCGTCCTCGGCATGTCCTCCCTGAAAAGGGAGCAGATCGGGCTCTTCATACACGCGGCGGTCTCGCGCGACATGCTGGAGCCGGCCTCCGCCTCGTTCGCCCACCACAAGATCGGGCTTCCGGCCTCGACGCAGGTCTTCGACGTCTCGAACGCGTGCCTCGGCTTCCTCAACTCGATCGTGATCGCCGGGGCGATGATCGAGAGCGGCCAGATCCAATCGGCCCTGATCGCCGCCGGCGAGAACGGCCGGCCGCTGGTGGAGGAGACGGTGAGGACCCTCCTCTCCGGATCCCTTGACCGGAACGCCATCAAGCCGTTCTTCGCAAACCTGACGATCGGCTGCGGCGCCGCCGCGGCGGTCATCTGCCACCGCGACCTCGTAAGGGGCAGGGCGCGCAGGATCCTCGGGGGCGTGTGCCGCTCGGCGACCGAGCACAGCGAGCTCTGCCAGGGCAACACCGCGGAGGCCGGGGGCCTCGCGATGCAGACTGACTCGGAGCGGATGCTCGAGGCCGGGGTCGCGCTCGCAAAGGAGACTTGGGACGCGTTCACGGCCGCCACCGGCTGGACCCGCGACACCGTGGACCGGGCCATCTGCCACCAGGTCGGGAGCGCCCACCGGCGCCGCCTCTTCGAGACCCTCGGGCTCGATGTCGCCAAGGACTACTCGACCTTTGAGACCCTGGGCAACATGGGGTCGGTCTCCCTCCCCGCGACGCTCTCGGCCGCGGTCGACGCGGGCGCGGTGCGCGACGGCGACCGCGTCGCCCTGATGGGGATCGGAAGCGGGCTCAACTGCCTGATGCTGGCACTCGAATGGTGACCGCCCCACAACCGCCCGGGATCCCCGGCTGGCTCGCGCCCCTCTATTCGTTCTCGCCCGGCTCCTTCCAGACCCCGTCCGGGGCGAGGATGAGCTACGTCGACGAGGGGCCGCGGGGCGACGAGGCGGCCCTCATGCTCCACGGAAACCCCACGTGGTCATTCTACTACAGGGACCTGGTCCGCGAGCTGTCACCCTCCCTCCGCTGCGTTGCGCCGGACCACGTCGGGATGGGGCTTTCCGAGAAGCCCGGACGCTACGATTACCGCCTCGCCTCGAGGGTCGCGGACATAGAGGCCCTGGCTGACGGCCTCGGGCTGCGCCGCATCCACCTCGTGCTTCACGACTGGGGCGGGGCCATCGGCTTCGGCCTCGCCGTCAAGCAGCCCGAGAGGGTGGGCAGGATCGTGATCCTGAACAGCGCCGCGTTTCCGAGCGACCGGATCCCCGCGCGGATCGCCCTCTGCCGGATCCCCGTCGTCGGCGAGTTCCTGGTGCGGGGGCTGAACGGGTTTGCCGAGCCGGCCACGTGGATGGCGATGGCCTCGAGGAGGCTCTCCTGGGACGAGAGGAGGGGCTATCTGCACCCCTATGACAGCTGGGCGAACCGGATCGGCGTCCACCGCTTTGTGAGGGACATCCCCTTGGAGCGGGACCACCCGAGCAGGCGGATCCTGGAGGACATCTCGCGGGGCCTGTCGCGCCTCTCGGGCCACCGGAAGATGATCGTCTGGGGTGGCCGCGATTTTTGCTTCGACGACACCTTCCTTTCCCGTTGGCTTGAAATCTTCCCCGATGCGCGGGTCGAACGCTTCGAGCGGGCCGGTCACTACGTCCTGGAGGACGCCGGAGCCGACGCCCGCGCGCGGATCCGCGACTTCCTAACGAAAGGCCCGACACCATGAAATTCGAACACTTCGCCCTCAACGTTCCCGACGCCAAGGCAACGGCCCGCTGGTATGTGGCCCACCTCGGCCTGCGGGTCGCGCGCACCCGCGACGACTCGCCCTTCACATCGTTCCTGGCGGACGACACGGGCCGGGTGATCTTCGAGGTCTACAGCAACCCGGCCGCCCCGTACCCCGACTACAAAGCGGCCCACCCCCTGTGCTTCCACGTCGCCTTCGTGGCGGAGGACCCGGCGGCCGTGCGCGCTGGGCTCGTGGCCGCGGGGGCGACGCCCGCCTACGAGGAGACACTCCCGGACGGCTCCTTCCTCATCATGGTGCGGGACCCCTGGGGCGTTCCGCTCCAGCTTGTCCGCAGAGTCACCCCGTTCCCGTCGTCCTGATGCCGGGTGCCATGTTCCGAGTCGATCCCGGCGCGACCCTGGAGGGCCGCGGGGTCCGGCTTGAGCCGATGCGCCGCGAGCACGAGGCCGACCTCAGGGCCGCCGCCGCGGACGGGGAGCTCTGGAAACTGACCTTCACGTCCGTCCCCGAGCCGGAGAACACGCTCGCCTACATCGAGGCGGCCCTGGCCGACTGCGCGAGGGGGGTGCGGGTGCCCTGGGTCGTGCGCGAGCTGACGACCGGACGGATCATCGGCTCGACGAGCTACCACGACATCATCCCGGCGGCCAGGAGGGTCGAGATAGGGTACACATGGTACTCGAGGAGCTGGCAGCGCACGCACGTGAACGGCGCGTGCAAGCTGAGGCTCCTCGAGCACGCTTTCGACACCCTTGGATGCATTGTCGTGGGCCTGAGGACCGACAACCTCAACGCCAGGTCCCAGGCGGCAATCGAGCGCCTCGGTGCCAAGAAGGACGGCGTGGTCCGCAGGCAGGCGGTGCGTCGCGACGGAACGGTGCGCGACACCGTGATGTACAGCATCACGGACGACGAGTGGCGCGGGGGGATCCGGGAGAGGCTCGTGGGTTTTCTGGCCCGGGGAACCGGGTAGGCGATTCCCGGCGGCGGCGGCGTGGCGCCTGGTCCCGTTCGGCCCGCGGCAGGGTAGAGGAGGCTTGATCCCGGATTGGAAGGCACCATTCTCGAATTCGCCCCGAAAACCCAAGCGTGCCGCCGGTGGCGGCCCGTGCCGGCATGTTCATCGTACAGTCATACCCCCTCGCCGTAGCCCTTTGCGTGGTCACCATGCTCTGCTGGGGATCGTGGGCCAACACGCAGAAGCTCACCCGCGAGGGATGGCGCTTCCAGCTGTTCTACTGGGACTATGCGATCGGCGTCTTTCTGCTGTCCCTCGTGCTCGCGTACACGCTTGGAAGCTCGGGTGCCGGCGGGCGGCCGTTTGCGGCGGACCTCGCCCAGGCGCAGTCCCGGTGGCTCGTCTCGGCCTTCGTGGGCGGCATCGTCTTCAACCTGTCGAACATCCTGCTCGTGGCCGCGATCGACATCGCTGGAATGGCGGTCGCCTTCCCGGTCGGGGTCGGCCTAGCGCTCGTGCTGGGCGTGCTGACCACCTACCTCTCGACGAGGGACGGCAACGTGCCCATGCTGGCGGCCGGGGTGGCTTTCGTGGTCGCGGCGATCGTGCTGGACGCGCTCGCCTACAGGCGCCTTGCGGGCCCGAACAGCCGCGCGTCCGCCAAGGGGATCCTGCTTTCTGTGGCGGCCGGCGCCCTCATGGGCTTCTTCTACAAGTTCGTGGCCCAGTCCATGGGTCACATTGAGACACTCGGGCTGATCCCGATCCTCGAGGCCGGAAAACTTAGCCCCTACACCGCGGTGGTGCTCTTCAGCGCGGGCGTGCTGCTCTCGAACTTCCTGTGGAACACGGCGATCATGCTGAAGCCCTTCACGGGAGAGCCGGTGCCGTTCTCCGACTACCTCACCAAGGGAAGCGTCCGGCTGCATGCCGTCGGCATCCTGGGGGGGGCGATCTGGAGCACAGGCATGGCCTTCAGCATCATCGCCAGCACGAGGGCGGGCGCGGCCCTTTCCTACGGCCTGGGCCAGGGCGCCACGCTGGTCGGCGCCCTTTGGGGCGTCTTTGTCTGGAGGGAGTTCAAGGGCGCGCCGAAGGGCACCCCGGCCCTGCTGGCCGCGATGTTCGTGTGCTACGTGGCGGGTCTCGGCCTCCTCATCCTTTCAAAGTCCTGAAGGACCCGGCCGGTGCCAAACAAGAATCCACGCGCAGACAGGGCCGCCGTCGTCGTGGTCGGCAGCTCCAACACGGACATGATCCTGCGCGTTGCCCGGGTGCCGAGGCCCGGGGAGACGCTGCTCGGCGGCGCGTTCAGCACCGCTGCGGGCGGCAAGGGCGCGAACCAGGCGGTCGCCGCGGCCAGGGCCGGAGGCCAGGTGGCGTTCGTGGCGCGCCTCGGCCGGGATTCGCTGGGCGACGAGGCCCTCGCTGGCTTCCGCAGGGAGGGCATCGCCGTGTCGCACGTCGTGCGCGACCCGACGCGGCCGTCCGGCGTCGCCCTCATCTTCGTCGGCCAGGACGGGGAGAACAGCATCGGCGTCGCCGGGGGCGCGAACCAGGCGCTCTCGCCGGGAGACGTGTCCGCGGCCCGCGGGCTGATAGCGAAGGCGCAGGTCCTGCTGCTTCAGCTGGAGACACCCCTCCGGACGGTCGAGGCCGCCGCGAGGATCGCGAACGGTGCCAATATCCCGGTGATCCTCAACCCTGCGCCGGCGCAACCCCTCGCGGACAGGCTCCTGCGAATTGTCTCGGTGCTCACGCCAAACGAGACGGAGGCCTCGCTCCTGACGGGAGTCAAGGTGAGGGACGTCGCCTCCGCGGCGCGGGCCGCGAGGGCCCTGCAGCACAGGGGGGTCCGCACCGTCATTGTCACGCTCGGGGCAAAGGGGGCCCTGGTGGCGGACGAGGCCGGCGAGCGCTGGGTGCCGGGCTTCAAGGTGAAGGCGGTCGACACCACCGCCGCCGGCGACGTCTTCAGCGGGGCCCTTGCGGTCCGGCTTGCCGAGCGCCGACCGCTGCTCGAGGCCGTCCGCTTCGCCCATGCCGCGGCCGCCATCTCGGTGACGCGCGCCGGGGCCCAGCCGTCGATACCCGCGCGCAAGGACATCCTCGCAATGCTCCGCCCGTGAAACCGCCCCGAATCCCCCTTGTCATGGTGGCGCTTCTGGCGCCCTTCGCGCCGGCCCGCGGCGCGACGGCCGCGACGGCCGTGCGCACGCCCGTGGTGCTCATCACCGACATAGGCACCGACATTGACGACAGCTGGGCGCTTGCCCTCGCGCTGCGCTCGCCGGAATTGGACGTGAAGCTGGTCGTCGCGGACCCCGCCGACACGCCCTACAGGGCCAGGGTGGCCGCAAAGTTCCTGGAGGCCTCGGGGCGCGGCGACGTGCCCATCGCGATCGGCGACAACGGCGGCCCGAAGGGGGACAGCTTCATGACGCTCACACCCTGGATCGCGGGGTACGACATCGGGAAGTACCCGGGGAAGGTCTACGAGGACGGGGTCGGCGCCCTGATCGACTTCATCGAGAAGTCGCCGGTGCCGGTGACCATTGTCGCGATCGGGCCCGTCCACAGCCTCGCGCTGGCCCTCGGGCGGGCGCCGGAGATTGCCCCGAAGTGCCGCTTCGTGGGGATGTACGGGAGCTTCGACGCGGGATACGGCGGAGGGCCGCCCTCCGCCGAGACGAACGTGCGGGTGGAGCCCGCCGGTCTTCGCGCCGTGCTGGCCGCCCCGTGGCGCGACATCCTGCTGACCCCGCTGGACACCTGCGGCCTCGTCAGCCTCGCCGGCGAGCGCTACCACGCCATCTGGAGCGCCACCTCCGACCCCATGCTGCGCGCGCTCATTGAGAGCTACTGCGTCTTCGCGCCGCGCCAGAACTGGATGGCATGCGACTTCTTCTCCACCCGCTCCACGACATTGTTCGACTGCGTCGCGGTGTACCTCGCGTATTCGGAGGACCTCGTGGAGACGGAGACGATCTCCTTCCAGGTGACAGACGACGGCTTCACCCGCCGTTCGCCGGCGGGGCCATTCAAGGCCCGGGTTGCGATCCGCTGGAGGAACATGGACGGCTTCGAGGCCCAGCTTGCCGGGCGGCTGCTGGCCCGCTGACGCCCCGCGGGCGCCAGCGCGGGGCAGGGGACGAGGCCCCGTTCTCCGGCGCGGCCCGCAAGGCCCTCGGGAGGGAAACACCCCATTCTATTGAGCCGGTCCAAGGAGTAGGCTCCGCCACGCCACGATCCAGAATTATACATGCAAAAGAAACCCATTGCCCAAAAGGCCCCGTTCCTTGCCGCCGTCGCATTGATGTCGCTCGGGCTCTCAGCCCCTGTCCGCGCCGACCCGTTCCCTCCTCTCAACACGCCGCCCACGACCGAGCACCTTCCCGGAAAGCTCGTCTGGGTGGACCTCCTCACCTCCAATCCCGACGCAGCGTCAAAGTTCTACTGCGGCCTGCTCGGATGGACGGCGACCACGATCGATCAGAAGGGCAAGTCCTACATCGTCTTCCGAAACGACGGCGAGCTTGTGGCGGGCCTCGCCCCGCATTCCGCGGGCAAGGAGAACAGGCCCTCGCACTGGATCGGATACATCGCCGTCGCGGACCTGCAGGCCACGCTTGCAGCGGCAATGGACAACGGCGGCTCGGTTCGCGCGCCCGCGAAGAACTTTCCCGACCGCGGTCACCAGGCCATCATCTGGGACAACGAGAAGAACCCGATCGGCCTCCTCCAGTCGGCCTCCGGCGACCCTGTTGACGACAAGACCGTGCCCGGCGAATGGAACTGGTTCGAGCTCTACGTGAAGGATCCCCAGGCCGTGTCGGCCTTCTACCACAAGGCCCTCGGATACGATGTCGCGCAGGAGACGCGCTCCGGGCGCAAGAGCGAGTTCGTGCTCTCAAGCAACGGGAGCTCCCGCGGCGGAATTGCGGCGCTTCCGGAAGGCGGGGACTACAGGCCAAGCTGGCTGGGGGTCATCCTCGTGGCCGACATCGACAAGACGCTGGAGAAGGTTCCCGCGCTCGGCGGCAAGGTCCTGGTCGAGCCCCGCCCGGCCGAATTCGGCAGCCGCTTCGCCATCATTCAGGACTCCACGGGCGGCACCGTCGGCCTGGTTCAGTACATCGAAAGCGCGAAAACCCCATGAAAAACACTTCAAAATCGATTCTTGGACTCCTCGTCGTTGCCGGCCTCGGTTTGGGCCCGACGACCGGCTGCGTCGGCGGCTATGTGGAGGCGGGCGAACCCGTATACTACGGCGGGGATCCTTGGGTTCGGACCGATGTCGTGGTTGTCGGAGGAGGCGGATGGTACGGGGAGCACCGCGACAACGCCTATGTCCATCCGGATGCACGTCGCAACGACAGCCGCGAAGTGCGCCACGACAGCCCGCCCGCCCGCCGCGAAGCAAGCCCCCCAAAGAAGTCCGACGATCATCACAAGTAGGCGTCCGCCGGGCGCCGCAGCGGCCCTCAGTCGACCTCGGTCGGCCCGGGAGACGCCGCGGAAGGATCGTCCTTTGATCTTGGAAACGTCCTCGCGAGCAGTTCGCCCGCGCGTTCAACCCCGTGGACAAGGCCGGCCGTGAAATCTCCGCGCTTGAAGTGATCTCCCATCGCCTTGGCAAGGCTCGCCCAGAACGCGTCTCCGCATTTCTCATGCACTCCCGAGTCGCCGATCACGGCGAAGCGCCGGGACCTGGGAGCGACGAAGATGAGGACCCCGTTGCGGTGCCGTGAATTCGCCATGCCGAGCCGGTTGAAGTAGGACTGCGCCGAGGCGACGGGATCCACCGACTTGTGGCGGGCGACCAGGACGCGTATCTCCCCGGACGTCCCGGCCTCCGCCTTTCGCAGGGCGTCCACAACCCTCTGGTGGGAGATCCTCGGCATGAGGAGGGGCAGGTTCATGGCGTCACCAGCTCCCCCCTGCGCCGCCGCCGCCAAAGCTTCCGCCGCCGCCGGAGAAGCCGCCGCCTCCCCCTCCTCCAAAGCCGCCTCCGCCCCCGAAGCCTCCGCCCCCGCCGGGGAATATCCAGGGAACGAACCCGCCGACGGCGCGCCGCCCCCCGCCATGGTAGACGGACGCCGCGCGCCTAAAGATCGAAAGCACCACGATTAGGAAGAATACGGCGAAGATCAGCCCCGGAGGTATGCCCTGGATTCGCTGGGAGGCCACCGTACGACCCGTACCGCGGTACTCGCCCCGGGTGGCCGCCAGGATCGCGTTCACGCCGGCGGTCACGCCGCCGTCGTAGTCCCCGCTCTTGAACCGCGGGACGATCTCATCGGAGACGATCCGCTTGGCCAGCGCGTCGGGCAGGGGACCCTCGAGCCCGTAGCCGACCTGGAGGTAGAGCTTGTGGGTCTGCGCGAAGATGAAGAGGACGGCCCCGTTGTCCCTGCCCTTGAGCCCGGCATGCCAGGACTGCGCGACCCGGACGGTGTAGTCCTCGATCGAGGAGTCGCTCTGCATCGCAGGATATATGGCGACGACGATCTGGTTCGAGGTGTCGCGCTCAAACTGCGCGAGCTTGGCGTCCAGCGAGACGGCCGTCGAGGGCCTCACCAGCGAGGCGTAGTCGTTGAAATGAGCCTGCGGGGACGGGGGAATGACCTCCGTGGCTCCTGCGCCCCCGGCGGAGAACGCCAAGACCGCCAGTCCTATGGCGCGAAGTTTCAAGGTTTGGCCGGGGCCGCGCTGTTGAAGTCGAATTGGACTTTCGGGGGAGTCTCGGAGCCCGCCGTCGCGGTGAAATAGGGACGGGAGGAGAAGCCGAACATGCCCGCCAGCACGACGGCCGGGAACCGGCGGATGGCCGTGTCATAGGCCTGGACGGCATCGTTGAAGCGGCCGCGCTCGACGGAGATGCGGTTCTCCGTTCCCTCAAGCTGCGCCTGCAGGTCCCTGAACCCCGCCGTGGCCCTCAGCTCGGGATACTGCTCCGCCACAACGAGCAGGCGGGAAAGGGCGCCGCCCAGCTGGCCCTGGGCCTGCTGGAAGGCGGCAAGCTGGGCCGGGTCCGTCGGTGCCGCGCCCGCCGGCAGCTGCACCCGGCCGACCGACGCGCGGGCCTCGGTGACCGCAAGCAGCGTGGACTTCTCGAAATTCGCGGCGCCCGAGACAGTGCTCACAAGGTTCGGGACGAGGTCGGCCCGGCGCTGGTAGACGTTCTGCACCTGCGCCCACTGGGCGTCCGTTCCCTGCTGGAGGCTGACGAGCCGGTTGTAGACCGACGTCGCCATGAGCCCCGCGATAACGACCAGGGCGATCAAGCCAATGAGGATTTTTGTCGCTGTACCCATGCTAGGAGATTGTGCACCGTCGGTCGCGGTATCAAGGTCGATCCGCCGGCGCCCCGCTCCCCATGAACGTCCCGATTGAACAAAGGCCCGCTGTCCTGGTGATCTTCGTGCTCACCTATGCGGGGCTGGCGATCGGCCGCATCCCCGGCCTGCGGCTCAACAGGACGGGCATCGCGCTCCTTGGCGCGATCGGGATGATGATCTTCTCGGGCAGCTCGACCCTCCAGACCGCGTCCAGCGTCAACTGGCCGACCATATTCCTGCTGTTCGGCTTCTTCGTGATATCGGCCCAGCTCCGCGTCTCGGGCTTCTACGACCGGGTCGCCGGGGGAATCTCAAGGCGACTCGATGCCCCGACGCACTTTCTCCTCTACCTGGTCGTGGTGACCGCCGCGCTCTCCGCGGTCCTCAACAACGACATCGTCTGCTACGTCCTCACGCCTGTGGTCGCCGCGGCCCTGGTGCGGAAGGGGATTGATCCGGTCCCGTTCCTGATCGCGCTCGCGGCGGCAAGCAACATCGGGGGCGCCGCGACGCTGATAGGCCACTCGCAGAACATGGTGATCGCCACGCTGGCCGGCCTCGGATTTTTGAAGTACATCGTCTGGAGCTTCGTTCCGGTGGTTGCCGGCGTCGGCATCACCTTTCTTTTCGCAAGGTTCGGACTGGGCGGTAGGCCTGCAAAGTTGCAGAAGGAGGAGGCGGAGCCCGAGGTCTCAGAGACCTACGAGCTCGACCGCTATCATGCGGCAAAGGGCCTGGTGATCCTCGCGATCGTGATCGCGCTCTTCTTCACCTCGGTTCCCCGGGAGGTCATCGTGCTTGTCGCGGCCGGCATCCACCTGATGAGCACGAAATTCCGAACAGACCAACTGCTGGCCCTCGTCGACTGGCACATCCTGCTCATGTTCATGTCGCTCTTTGTCGTCAGCGCGGCCTTCCAGGCGACCGGATACGGCGAGCAGCTTGTGCGGTGGATGGAGGGAATAGGATTTGACCCAAGCCGCCCGGCAAACGAGGCGGTCCTCACCGGCGGCCTTTCCGTGCTGATCGGCAACGCTCCCGCCGTGATGCTCCTCATAAAGCTCGTCCCGCTCGTGCACGCCTCCAACGCCTACATCATGGCGGTGGCCAATAGCTTCGCCGGGAACGCGATCGTGACCTCGAGTGTCGCGAACATCATCGTGGTCCAGCAGGCGCGCCGCCAGGGGGTCGTCATTTCCTTCTGGGCCTTTGCCCGCCTTGGGATTCCGATAACCCTCGCGACCATGGGAGTTCTGATCGGGTGGGCCGCGTTCGCGGGTCCGTAATGGCGTCGCCGACAGGAAGGCGTGAGGCAAACCTGTCGAAAACCATTGACTGCAAATTGTTTGCGCAAGAGGCTCCGAATACAGAAAATCCCTTAATATATGAAATTAGCGCATGTGTTTGGTAACGCGTCCGTATCTGCGATAATCATCGCAATTGCGGGCCCCCAATTGTTCGGAGCAGGCGGTGGGAATGGTGGCAACAATTACATCACCGCCGGCAAGTCCGAGTCATTCGACCAGATGGCGGCCAGCGGGTCGGTGGCCGACCCATTCGCACCATTCACCTTCAATTCTAACGGCCCGGTTGCGATGAGCATCACGCCGCCTGGCGGATCGAGCATCACTCTGACGCAGAGCAACGGAAGCACCAATTTCGATTACTCCAAGGGCTACGGCACCCAATCGGCGCTGGACGCCGCCTTCCCCAACGGGAGTTACACATTCTCGATCTCGGGAGGCCCCACCTTTTCGCTAAGCCTGTCGGGCAACCTGTATCCGAATGCGCCGCAGGTTAACGGCGGGAACTGGAACTCCTCAGGACAGCTCGTCGTCGATTCGACCCAGAACATCACGCTCAATTTCAACACATTCACGGGCTATGGAACAGCTGGAGTGTTGAGCCACATGCAGGTCCAGATCCAGTCCTTCGACGGCAACACGGTGTCGCTCTCCCAGACCAACATAACCCCGACGAATCCGGCGCCGTTCACGTCCTATTCCATTCCGGCAGGCACATTGACCCCTGGATCGATCTATTACTGCCAGCTCGAGTACGACACGGTTCCGGCGGACAACACAACGGCGGTGGCGGGCGACACTGCGGCCACCGTCTACACGGCGAAGACAAGCTTTATCCTCGTCACCTCCGGCTCGCCCTCGAGTGCGCCGTCGATCACCCAGCAGCCCACGAACCAGACGTCGCCCCTGGGATCAAATGTCACATTTCAAGTCAACTTCAACGGCGGCAGCAACGTGCAGGTCCAGTGGTTCAAGAATGGCATCCCCCTTGGCCTGAACAACAACAACAACCAGAGCGGTCCGACGCTCACGCTCAATAACATACAGAATTCCGACGCCGGCAGCTATTTCGCCGTCCTGACGACCGGGAGCGGGCCGTACGTGCAGACCCACACGGTGACCCTCACGATCGGCAGCGCGTCCTCGAATCCTCCAGAATTCACGGTCCAGCCGACCTCGCAGACGGTTGCGACCGGCGCCACCGTTGCGTTGAACGCGCCGGCTAGCAACTCGCCCACCTACCAGTGGTCGTTCAATGGCAGTCCTCTTTCCAACGGCGGCGTTGTGTCCGGCGCGACGAGCTCGACGCTTGTCATCAGCGGGGCCACCTCGGCCAACGCCGGCAATTACGCCTGCGCCGCAACGAATCCGTTCGGCTCTGTGCAAAGCAATTCAGCGAGCCTGACGGTCAACACCACCACCGACATCGGCCGGCTGATCAACATCTCGTGCCGGGCCCAGGTCGGGACGGGGGGCAACATCCTGATAGCCGGATTTGCCGTGGGCGGGGCAGGAACCAGCGGGTCGGAGCCGCTCCTAATCCGGGGATCCGGCCCGGCGCTCGCCGCCTTCGGCGTCGGGGGCACGCTTCCGGACCCGCAGCTCCAGATCAACTCGGGCCCCGCGGTGCTCGGCACCAACAACGGTTGGGCCGGCAGCACCCAGATCTCGAGCACGGCTTCCGCAGTGGGCGCATTCCCCTGGGGAAATGCTTCAAGTCATGACTCTGCTCTCATCGAGTCCCTTTCGACGGGGCCTTATACCGCCCAGATCGCGGGGCAGAGCGGCGACACGGGCGTCGCGCTTGTCGAGGTGTATGACGCCACGCCGGCGGGCACGTACACCCCGTCCTCTCCGCGCCTGGTCAACATCTCGACGCGGGTGCAGGTGGGAACGGGGGCCAACATCCTGATCGCAGGCTTCGTGATCGAGGGCTCGACGTCGGAAACCGTCCTCATCCGCGCTTCGGGGCCCGCGCTCAACGCATTCGGGGTCCCGGGGACCCTTCCGGATCCAAAGCTCTCGCTGTATGCGGGAAACACGCTCCTCGGCACGAATTTCGGGTGGGGTGGAAACGCGCAGATCATCGCTGCGGCTGCTAAGGTCGGCGCGTTTGGCTGGGGCAACCCATCGAGCAATGATTCGGCCATCCTGGTAACACTGCCGCCGGGCGCCTACACGGCGCAGATCGCCGGGGCCAGCAACGACTCCGGCGTCGCGCTCATCGAAGTCTACGAGGTTCAATAGGCCAGGCGGAGCCTCGCCCCCGGACCCGCGTCACCCCGGACGCTTGACGGGGTGGGGCTTGCCGCCCTCGTCGATCGCCACGTAGGTCAGGATTCCGTGGGTCACACGGCGCTCCTCGGAACCGCCGGAGTAATGCTGCGACCAGACCTCGACCTCCACCTTCATCGACGTTCGGCCTATGGCCATAAGGCGCGCATAGCAGGTCACGGTGTCTCCCACATTGACCGGCGCCACGAAGCTCATCGCCTCGATGGCGACCGTCACCACGCGGCTCTTTGCGAGCGTGCGGGCCAGGACCGCGCCGCCCAGGTCCATCTGGGAGACGATCCAGCCGCCAAAGATGTCTCCGTTCGAGTTCGTGTCTGCGGGCATCGCGAGCGCCCGGATCACGATCTCACCTTGGGGTTTTACGGGCGCAGGATCAGCCATAACAGCGCCAAGCTAGCGTGCCCGCGCCCCCGCGCAAGCTGCGGCAAGGCAGGGGGCTGTCCGACCAAATGCGGATCACCCATCAGCTTGGATCCCTTAATTTTTTAACGTTCCGTCTAAGAATGTCTTATGAATCCTCGTAACTCCATACCGGACGCCAGAATCGAGCTGCCGGTCGGAATTCGGCCCCACCTGCGTTCGCAGATTGCGCGCTGAGTCGTAAAATTCCGCCAGTCAAAAATGACTCTACAGGTGCTCGACCGACTAATTCCAGACGAAGTTCCGTTATCCTGAATCGCTCCACATCCGGAATATGCTGGTTGACGAGGTAATTTCGATACACGACGAATCTTGCTTCGGCACGTGAAGATTTCTTTGGGCATAACAGCGCTGTGAAAAGCACGATTCTGATCTATTTACTTCTTCTCGTTTTCTTCGGAACGGAGATTTTCTTCATTTTCGATCGCGGGCATCGTCTTCCCGTAGCCATGAGGGAAACCGCCTTGGCAGCAAGCGCGCCAGCCCCGGCGGCGCCGGCGCCTTCGAGTTGGTCGCCCTTGCAAGATAGGGTGAGGGAGCCGATCAGCCGGCTATTGATTCAGATCATCGCTATCGTGCTGGCCACTCGTTTAGTGGGTTCTCTTGTCGCCACATGTGGTCAGCCGTCAGTCGTGGGAGAAGTTGTTGCCGGAATCTTACTTGGACCATCGCTCCTCGGCTGGTTCTGGCCGGGTGTGCAGAGCTTTGTCTTCCCTAGAGAATCATTGGGCGGATTGAATCTGCTTAGCCAATTGGGCGTATGTCTTTTTATGTTTGTGGTGGGCTTAGAATTGGAGGTCGGGCAGCTGCAGAAGATGGCCAAAACGGCAGTCATGGTGAGCAACGCCGGCATCGTCTTCCCTTTCTCGCTCGGAGTGACAATGGCTCTGTTTCTTTACTCCCGCTATGCCGCGCCTGGAACTTCGTTTACCTCTTTTGCCCTGTTCATGGGAATCTCCCTCAGCATCACCGCGTTCCCGGTGCTCGCGCGGATTCTAAAAGATCGCGGCATCGAAAAGACATTTCTTGGCACCACAGCAATCGCCTGCGCGGCCGTAGATGATGTCACCGCCTGGATCATCCTCGCTTTCGTCATAGCCATCGCGCACTCGACCAGCCTTTCTTCCACGATATTTGGGGTCGGAATGGTGTTCGTATACGTAGGGCTGATGTTTTTTGTCGTGCGTCCAATACTTCCGCGTTTGCTGGATTCAGGGGAGAAAGAGGCAGATACGCCAAGCGTAGGCGCCGTGGTCGCTGTGCTCCTCCTCGTTCTCACGTCTGGACTCGCGACGGAATTGATCGGTGTTCACGTCTTATTCGGCGCCTTCATCGCCGGAGTAATAATGCCGCAGCGCCACGCATTCCGCGAGCATGTCGCCGTTCGATTGCAACACTTCAGCGCCCTTTTTCTACTACCGATATTTTTCGCATTCAGCGGACTTCGTACTTCCATCGGGCTGTTGGATAAGCCCTCAGCATGGCTGGTATGCTTCATCATCATCGGAGTTGCCACCATTGGCAAACTTGGTGGCACGATGCTCGCAGGGCGTTTAACGGGAATGGGCTGGAATGACGCATTCTCGCTTGGCGCCTTAATGAATACCCGAGGCCTCGTAGAACTTGTAGCGCTGAACATCGGCTACGATCTAGGAATTCTGCCGCCACGCATCTTCACGATGATGGTCTTGATGGCTCTGGTAACCACACTTCTCACTGGGCCGCTAATGAACTTGGCTGGACGCATCAAAGGACGGGCAGCCGCAAACGCTCCGCTTGCATGATTTCTTCCAAATCCTCGAAACGATCCGGACGGGCCTACCTAGGAAGGCAGGGGATATCGGACCTTCACAAGTGGTGACACAGCTCGCATCAGGGTCCATTCACGAGCAATATTCCGTACTTAACATAATGTATATTGTGCGATGTCCAGAGGGAATTTCCCTAGGGAGACCCCCGAGAACCCGCTTCGCACAATGTACGGACCCACCCACCTACAACGTGCCAACCGAGCCTGCCCAGACCGGGATTGCCGTGGAATCCCCGAAGCATTGAGGCCGGTTCCTCGCGTGTCCCGTGATCGGGAACCCACTTCGCCAAACCCTCGAAAGTTACGCTGTGTAACCAGCCCAATTCTACCCGCTCGGACCGGGCGCGCCATCATGGCCGAATGCGCATCTCGCACAAAATTCGTCATGTTTCGCGAATCCTAGCCATTACACGGGCCGCATACGGCAATTCCTCAGCATCCGTCAAGAGGACCGGCCAGCGGGCCACCAAGGCATCCCGTACTGTCAGGGAGTCGCCCTCCACGACCTCATCGTCAGCAGACTTACCCCGGGCAGGAGTGGATTCGACCCTCCCACTCCCACCCAGAGCCGGGGCAATGCCGCGTAAACAGGCGCTTTCGGAGTAATCACCCCGAAAAAAACGACTGTAACTGTTTCTGCGATACGCGCCGAGAGAGCTCACGCCCCAACCCTAACATGCCAGTCAACCTCTCTCCCTCAGAGGGAAATCTCGTTTTTGGAGAATTTTGGGAAACCCGCCATAGCCGCCGCAAGGCTTGCCCAATCCGGATCGGTTGCCAGACGATCCTGCCAATTACGCAACGTAACTTTTGGGTCATTCCACCGCTCCCACAAATCATACTTGGAAGCCAACACTCGCGCCAAATCCCAACGCCCAGTGAGTTTGTAGCACGCACGAAAGAAATTTGCCTCACGGGATTCCACGACGATGTCGCACTTACGCGTGTGCTCCCAGTCGCCTAGCTTAGCCCAGCAATGCGAGCCCGCTCTGCCAAAAGATTTCGTCAGATACTTGCATAGATAGTCCTCCAATCCTGCATCCGCTCGCACCACCTTCATCATCGGACCGATACCGGTGCCACGCGCCACGGCACGAAGATCGGCTACCGGCAGACGCTCGTTGCACACCATATGAGCGTGCAAAAACCCATGCCGTTCCCCACTTCCCATGTGTGGCTCGAACGTCCGCAAGCCCTCGAAATCGAATCTTACGTGCCGATATACCTCGCTCCAGAATCTATGCCAGGCATCAGCAAACTCCCAATCGGACATTGGCTCAGCAGCAGTGAAACTCCAAAAATAGATGACCGGATTGCGCCGCACCAACTCGCGGAAGGACAAACGGAACGCCGCCTCCGATTTCGTAAATATTCTGTGGTAGGCCATGATAGAGTGCTGGCGTGAAGCCTACACCACCCGTCAACCGATTCCTCCCGCAGTTGGTCAATGAATATCAAGTATAGGCGGGCGCGCGGGCGGGCGCGCTTCGCGCGCCCGTCCCGAGGCGCCGCGCCCGCCGAATTGTCCGCTCACTCCTGATCGTTCCGAAGAGTCGTTATGTCCAATGTCGCGAGCTCCGGCGATCCGGCGATCGTAATGATTGCATAACGGTCGTTGTTCGTCTGTACCGAGCATTTTGGACTCTTCGGCCCACGGCACTCCGCTAACAACTGCCGATAAATCGTCCGTTTCTTAAACACAAGAAACACCGTCCACCGCGGCGGGACAGAGAAGCCGCCCATAGATGCGCCAGCACCATTCTTCGTGTCGACGTAAATGCTCTCGGTGTATATGGCATACCAAGATTGAATGTTCTTCTGCCGCACTTCGGTCGGCACGGTGTGGTCGTCAGTAAACTGTAGAAACAATGCCGCGTGATCCGTAGTTTCCTCTTCCGGTTTCTCTCGCTTGCTTCCCCAGTAAAGGCCAATCGCTATGCCAATCAGCGCAATGGCCAAATAGAGACCACCGTTCGTCACCGCCACCGGCACCTTTGGCCACTTATAAGGCATGATGAGCGACAGCACCGCGAGCGCTATCCCGACGATTCCTAGGACTCGATCAATCATTGGCATTAGATGACGATCATCCCCTTCCAACGATCCGTGTCAACGTGCCCTCCCGTCGCTCTACCACCGCACACCTACCCCGGGGCGCCGCCCCGCCCTAAAATTCCATTGCAAGAGTTCCCGCTACGCAAAAAGGTGAACTGTATTGGAAAGCTCATGACCCCGCAGGCTATCGTCACTGCTCAATTCATCTCCGCAGTTCAACGGCACGCCCGTCTGCTCGGTGGAGCCCCTCTTGTGGTCCTAGGTGGAGCTATGATCGCTATTTTCGCGCACACTCCAGTCCTCGTCATCGCCGGAGCCACCATCTCAGCTCTTGGCGGCCTTTGGGCCAACTATTCACAAAACAGAGACGCGGCCACACTGAGCGATAAGAACGAGGAAATAGCACGCTTAAGCCAGCACATCGCTAATGCAGTCACTGGCGGCCCCACAGTCTGCTACCTCATCCCCTATGGCTGGGTTGGCCCCGGCTCGATCCTTTGCACTCACGGCGATTACCCTTTGTACGACGTGTCTATTCGCGTAACAGATCTCCAGATTTTTACCCGTCTCGCGGCTACTCCTGAGGGCCGTTTACTTCTCCGCCAGGCAGATGCATTCGTTTACAAAATTCCCGAATTACCTCCCAAGTGTTCAACAACCCTCCCATTCACCTTTGATCTCCACGGCGACACCCGCACATGGAATATATTCTTCATCGCAAGGAACGGTCCCTTCATGCAAAAACTGCGGATGAAATTGGTAGCTGGCAAATGGGAGTACGCCAATCAGGTCCTTCGCGAGAACGGTCGCGATGTCGCATGCGAACAGATCTCACCGAGCTACCCGAGAAACCCCGACAGTTCTATTTCTTGGGATTAACAAACATCCCTCACCTAGCCCCGCTCCCCACGATCCTTTCGAAAAGCTTGACCGCCTCCCAATGATCCATATTCGCTGCGGCCATCGCGCCTCCGCTCTGAATCCAGAGATTGAAGCACTCGATTTCCCGAAGGGTGAGTTGTTCACCCTGATAGAGCACATCGTGAAGTTTGAAGCCGTGCTTGTTCGCAAAATTCCACGCTCGAAACACCCGATACATTAGACGGCTACTCGTGAACGCCGCCGAGGTCGCCTCATACGTCCATACCATCTCCGGCAGACATGACGCTTGAATCGCAGCGAGCGGAGCGTTTGATTGTGTTTCGAGAAGGTATGCCACGTGCGGATACGCAGCATAACCCCGCTGTCAACGGACCTATTCCCGAGTTATGTTACGCGATTCGCAGCGCAACATGTATATTGTGCGATTCTCCGAGGGAGAATCCGGCCCCGGCAAGGGATCCCGGTCAAAACCTCACGAATCCTTTCCGACGGGTGCCTTCAAGCCGGCCACAGGCATCCAGATGCGATACGCGGATGAGGCATCCCAGGTATTGCCGGCCGACGCGCAGTCGCAGAGGAGGACCGCCGTGGCCGCCTTCCCTCCCATCGGCAGCTTGAAGACCTGCCATATTCCTTTGGACGCCGTGCCCCCGGCGAGCCCGGCCTCGACACAGCCGTCGGCATCGGTCACCAGCGCAATGGGAGCGTTGATGTCGGATCCATTTTCAAGCCGGGTGTCCCGCGCGAGCACGAGCGGTCCCCGGACAATGGCAGCGTATTCCGGATGGCCCGGCGCCCTCACGGCACGGGCCCGGAAGTCGAGCCGCAGGAGCACGACATCTCCGTCACGCCAGGTGCGATCGAGCGAGGCGTAGGTGCCCGGAACGGGGGCCGGCTGCGCGGCACCGTTGACCGTCAGCGTGTTCCTTTGGCTCCACGCGGGGATCCTCAGCTGAAGGACAAACCGTCTGGACGAGTTCAGGCCAATCGTGATGCGGGTCGTGTCGTCTATCGGATACCCCGAGGCCTGCTCGAGCGTGACGTCGCCGCCGACCGGCAGCGGGACGCGGGCCTTCATCGCCCCGTAGAAATTCACGACCGGTCCGCCCGCGCCCTTCATCACCGCAAGCTGCGGGATAAGCATCAGGCCGCGCGGTCCGTTGGCGACGCAGCAGTTCTGGTGGAGGTCGCATTGCTCGGGCGCGCGCTCCTTCGTCCCGGCGAGCGGGGTGTGGCTGCACCACCACGTGCCGTCCTGGGACTGCGCGCCGAGCAGCGCATTGTAGGTGGTGCGCTCGATCTCGTCGGCATAGGCTGGATCCCCGGTGAGCCGCAGGAGCTGGCCGGCGAATTTCATCCACGTGACGGTGACGCAGGTCTCCATTCCCTTGACCCACGGCTCGGTCTGACGCGTATGGCCGTTGTGCCACCGCTCCCAGTCAGAGCCCGATCCGATCACGGTGATCTCGGTGTCGCGGATGTTGGCAAAGGCCTTGGTGACGGCGTCGCAGTAGTCCTGATTCCCCGTCGTGCGGTAGAACTCGGCGAGCCCCTCGAAGCAGGACATCATCTCGTAGGCCTTCGAGTGCCCGCCGTCGGCATAGTCCCCCACCACGGCGGCCGGACCGGGAAACATCTGGAAGACCGGGATGCCGGCGCGCACCTTGCGCAGCAGGTCGGGACCCTCCGGAGTCGGCCATTCGCCGACGATGAAGTTGGCGAATTCAAGGTAATGCGCGTCCCCGGTGCGGCGATAAAGCAGGAGCATCGGCTCCAGCACCGAGCTCGTCGCCATTCCGTTCCACATGTCGTCGGTGAACGGCTTGGCCCTGCCCGGCCCCACCTCGCTGAGGAGGAAGTCCGCCTCACGCCGTGCGGCGTTGAGCGCGCGGGCATCACCGGTCGCGTCCTGCCACGCCAGCAGGCCTAGCAGGACATACTTGCGGCCCCAGACGTCCCAGCGGCGGAGGTGCCCGCCGTCGGGATACGCGCCGATGTAGCCATCGGGCGTCTGGGTCCGCACCAGGTCGGCGACGGCGCGCTCGTCGAGGGCGCGAAGGCCGGGATCGCCGGAATAGCGCCAGGCGGCGATTGCGGACGTGATCCATTTGCCCCAGAATTCGCTTCGCCATTCGGTCTGGTCGCGGCGTTCCCGAAAAGGCGCGATGATCTCGTCGACGTCCTGCGCGGCGATCCGGGCGCGCAGGCCGAGGTCGATCTGCGCGCCGAGATACCCTCCGATGTGCACCGCGCCTGGCGGCAGCGGCGACAGGACATCGGTGACGCGTGGCGGCATCCTGTCGGCCGCACCGGCGGACTCGGCCTGGCAAGCGGCGGTGAACGCAAACAGCGCCAGGCACCCGACAGCAGGGAGGCGAACGCGGCGGCGGGTTCTCATCGGAGGCATGGCATCATGCCCAACCCGGCATTCTCCGCGATCCTCAATTCCCAAAGGGCTCTGATCCAGGTTCCAAGACCCACCGCGTCCGTTCTTGCGGGCGGTCCGTATTGTGGGCCGCAAATCCGATCTCCGCGGCTCGATGGCCTTGTGATCTTCGGGTCACAACCTCGATTTTGAGCCGGTCCCGGTTGCCGATCCGCTCCACGTGATCATGTTTCCCCATCAACCCCCAAAATCATGACCACCAAAGAAATCGCCGACAAACTCGTCTCCTACTGCCGCCAGGGAAAATTCGATGAGGCCCAGAAGGGGCTCTTCTCAACCGACGCCACCAGCATGGAGCCAGAGGCCACCCCGATGGCGCCAAAGGAGACCAAGGGCCTGAAGGCCATCATTGAGAAGGGCCGCATGTTCATGTCCATGGTCGAGAAGATGCACTCGATGTCCGTTTCGGATCCGATCGTGGCGACCAGCTCGTTCGCCTGTATCATGAGCCTGGATGCGGAAATGAAGGGCCGGGGACGGACCTCGATTACCGAGTTGTGTGTGTACGACGTCAAGGACGGGAAGATCGTCTCGGAGCAGTTCCATCCCTGAGCGGCGGCACATCCCCCAAGCCCACCCCACCCTCAAGATGCCCAAATGGGGCATGAGAGGAACGTGCTCCAACCCGCTCCGGCGATGTTCGCCTCCAGCCTCAGAAAATGGCGGCCGGCGCCTTGGATTTCGAAGTCCACGACGAATCCGTCCATTCGGGGCGCCGCGCACATGTCCGGCTCGGCTCCGGTGACCGTCGTGGTCGCCACGCCGTAGACGCCGACAAACTCGTGCCGATCGAGCCGGACGCGAACCCCGGTGATCGATGCGGTCTCGCAGGCGCACCACCCGCTCAGGAAATTCCTGCCGGGGGCAAACATCCGGTAAGGCGGCGTGAATAGGTAGTATGTGATCGGCGGTCCCGGCAGGTCGGCCCCGTTGTCCCCGAAAGATTGGCCGTGGAAGTACCCGCCACTCGGCAGTCGGGGTCCCAGGAACCTGCCCGGCAGCCACGATTGCCCCAGGGCGATCCGGCGCCCCCTTTCAACGGCCCACTCGGCTTCAAGCGCCCGGATCTTGCCATGGAGGCCCTCAAGATCCGACCGCAGCCGTTGGATGTAGCCTGCGCTCGCCGCACAGATGCCGGTCAGCTCCTCGATCTTCGCGTCCGCCTTTTCCTGGCTCGATTTGGCGGCCTCCTGGACCGATTCCAGGAGGTCGCGGGTTGTGCCCGGGCCAATGGAATGCAGGCTGTCGCCAAGGTCCTTGACGACAGCCGCCGGAATCCGGCCGGGAATCGTGCTCAACACCGCCACCGACTGGCCGAGGCTAATCGAACCCGTCGTCACGACCCCGCTCTGCCACCTGAGCGGCTCCGATATCGGGATCGTCAGCCGATCCGAGTCGAAGACCGCGCAGACCTTCAGCCCGAGGCTCGATGCCCAAGAGACAATGGTGTCGCGGCTCAGATACTGGACCGCGACCCTCTCGTCGTCCTGGCTCCCGACACTGGCCAGGAAGTGAGGCCAATGGTACGGAATCGTGAAATCCAGGAAGGAGAATACCAGGAGGCCCGCCGGTTTGAGGAGCCTCGAGGCGTCCCGCAGGTACCGATAGCCGTCCTCATGGGAAAGGTGTGTCAGGACGGAAAAGAAGCAGATGACGTCTGCGGGGGCGACGCTGCCAGGTATGCAGGTCCCGTCGCCGACCAGAAAATCCCAGTCGCCGCGGCCGGCCATCTTCCTCGCATAGGCGACCAGCTCCGGGATCACGTCGATTCCCGTGTACTTCGCCCGCGTGGACTCCCTGAGGAAGAACGCGAGGCGCCCGCAGCCGCACCCGACGTCGATCACCGAATGGTCCTCCCTCAGGCCGAGCGACCGGAGCAGATCGAACTCGAGCTGTCCAAAGACATTGATCTCACCTCCCACCGCCGCGGCGATCGCCTTGTCCTCATCCCCCAATTCCCTGCGCAGACGATCCAAGTGCAGCTGGTACGAATTCCTGTAGCGATCGATTCGGTCGGAGGACGATGACACTGGGGATTGGGATGGAGTCAGATTGGACCCGACAGCACGCGGGTTCCTAGTACCTGATGACAAGCCAAGGCGCGCGATCCCCCATTGTCACCCGCAATTGGAGCCGTCCTTGACCAATCGAGAACCCCTTATTGCGGCGGCGGGGTCCTGCTGAGCCAGCCCTGGCTGCGCAGCCATTCCGACAGGAGCCCCGGCCACTGGTCCAATGCCGCGTCGCCTCCCCCCAGGCCCACGCCGTGGGGCCCGTGGCGGAAGATGTGCAGCTCCGCGGGGACGCCGGCCTTCTTGAGCGCGCTGTAGAATTCGACGCTTGCCTCGGCGGGAACCACCCCGTCGTCGGAGGTGATGAAGATGAAGGCCGGGGGCGTCCGGGGGGTCACGAGCCTTGCCGGGTTGTACAGCTCCCCGAAGGCCGCCTGCTTCTCCTTCGGGATGTTCATCAACGACTGGTACGAGTCTATCATGCCCGGCTTGGCCGGCTGCATCGCGTTGAGCCACGGGTAGCCGAGCACGAGGAAGTCCGGCCTGCTGCTGAGGCGATCGACCGGGTCGGGGGCATCGGGCCTGCCGCTGTCGAACGAGGTTCCCGCCATCGCCGCCAGGTGCCCGCCGGCCGAGAAGCCGGCGATGCCGATCCTGTCCGGATCCAGCTTGTATTTCTTCTGGAGCGACCGCACCAGGCGGATCGCCCGCTGGGCGTCCAGCAGGGGAACCGGGTAGAGGTACCTCGGGCCCAGCCTGTACTTGAGGACGAAAGCCGTCACCTTGCGCGCCGCGAACCAGTCGGCGACCTGCCTGCCCTCATGATTTATCGCGAGGAACTTGTAGGCCCCCCCTGGGGCGACGATCACGGCGGTCCCATTGCCCTCGTCGAAGGCGGGCTTGAACGCCGTCAACGTCGGGATGTCCTCGTCGGCGCCGCCCAGGGCGCCGGGCGCTGCGCCTTCCCAGAGCGGCATCGTGGAGACATCCATTGCGGGAAGGGATGATGATCCCGGCGGCGGCGCATCGGCGGGCTGCGCTCCGGCCGTTTGCAGGGCAAGCACGGCGACGGCGATCAGGTGGCACGGGACAATGAGGGCGCTTTTTTTCACGTGGTTTGGATTCCGGATTCCCAGCGGTCTGCTTGAATTCCCCAAGCCTTGGGGATCCGGTACCTTCGCACCGGCGCCGGCGCCCCGTCAATCGCTGCCGGTTTTCCTAGCAGGCGGCCAACCTAGCGCGCCGACGGCCCGTGTAGACGACGATCCCCAGGCTCAGCGAGACAAACACAGCTCCGTACCAGGCAGGCTCCGGCGCCGCGGTGACCTGGTTGTCGAACGACTGCCAGCTCGTGTCGTTGTTCGTGTAGCCGTTGAAGGTGATCTTATTCTCCGGGGCTGTCCCAAAGGTGTCGTGGGTCGCCCCCGTGAAGGTCTGCGTGTACATGAAGTCAAGGGCCTTGGTCCAATCCTGCACCGTCAGCGTGAAGCCGTTCAGGTTGAGGTTCGAGATGTTGAGCGTCGTGGCGCTCGGGCTTCCAAAGTCGATGATCGAGTTCCCCGTCAGAGTGAGGCTGCCGAGGGTCGACGTCGTGCCGTTGAGGAAGAGCGAGCCTCCCGCCAGGTCCAGGTTGAGGCTGGCGTCGTTGAAATTGGCCCCGAGCGTGAGCGTGGCTCCCGCGCCGATCGTGAGCGTGCCGCTCCCGCTGATCGACCCCCCGAAGGTCCCCGACCCGCTGGAGAGCGTGAGACTGCCCCCGCTCCCGAAGGCCAGGGCACCGGTGCCCGCCAGGGCGCCCACCTTCTGGCTTGAGCCAAGGAGGGAGAACGTGCCGGAGGAGCCAATCGTCAGGAGCGAGTTGTTGTTGAAGACGTTTGACACCGACGTCGAGAGCGTGCCGCCGTTTATGTTCGTGGCGCCGACGTAGGTGTTGGCGCCGCCGAGCGACAGCGTGCCGCTCCCGGCCTTGGTGAGCGCGTCGGTTCCCGTCCCTGCGATCACGCCGTTGTAGGTGACGTTGTTGGCCTGCGTGTCGATGGTGCCGCCCCCGCCCCCGTTGGCCAGCGTGATCCCGTGCGTGGACGCCACCGTGAACGAGGACGTCTCTTGGAGGGTGCCCCCGCTCAGCGTGACGCCGTTTGCCGCATTGCCCAGGGCCCCGCTCGAGCCGACCTGCAGGGTCGCCCCGGTGATGACCTGGTTGGTTCCCGTGAAGGTGTTCCCGGCGTTCCCGAGGACGGCTGTCCCGCCCGCGGCGGTGATGTTGCCAGAGCCGCTTATGACGCCCGTCGTGTTCACTGTTCCGCTGGACGTGGCCGAGCCAAGGGTCAGGTTGTGGCCAGCGAGCCCGATCGCGCCCGAAAGGTTCAGCTGGGAGGACGCTGCCGCGCTGATTGTCGACGTCGACCCGAGGGTCAGGCCCCCGGCGAAGGTGTTGGTCCCCGAGACATTCTTGATGGCGCCGTTGCCGCCGACCCCGGTGCCGTTGAGCGTCACGGCCTCCACCGTGGAATAGTTGATTCCGCCCTGGAATCCCAGGGTTCCGCCGCTGTTGACCGTGGTCCCGCCGACGCCGGTTCCCAAGGCGCTGTTCGCAGCGGCTATCAGGGTCGCCCCGGAGTTGATGGTTGTGCCACCCGCATAACTGTTCGTGCTGTTGGAGAACACGGCGGTGCCGAACGCGTCCGTTATGGTGCCGGTGGTGCCCGTGATCTGGCCGGCAATGTTAACATTGCCGGAGCCAGGCGACGTGCCGAGGGTAAGGGCGAAGGTCTTTATCGCCAGCGTTCCGTTCAGATCCAAGGTCTGGCCCGTGATCGCCCCGATCGTGGATGCGGCGTTCAAAGTCACGGTTCCGGACGTGATGTTGGTCCCGGAGAAGCTCTCAAGGGCTCCGGCGGATCCGGCCATTCCCGCCCCGCTGATGCCTATGGCCTGATTGTCCGTGACGCCGCCCTGGAATCCCAGGGTCGCCCCGCTTGCGACGGTGGTCGTGCCCGTGCCGAGGCCCGTGTTGGTTCCGACCAGCACCGTTCCTGCCGCAACGGAGGTGGCGGCGGTGTAGGAATTCGTGCCGGTCAGCACAACGGTGCCGTTCCCGGTGCCCTTTCCGTAGGTCACAGCGAAGTTCCCCGTCGTGTTTCCGGCAAGTGTCAGCTGCGTTCCGGCGGCGGCGTTGTAGGTCGTTGCCCCCGTCTGGGCGATGTTGCCCGTGATCGTATTCGTGCCGGACGTGTTGGAGATCGCGCCCACGTTGGCCGACACGCCCGCTCCAGTGACGGAGATTCCCTCTGCAAGAGAGATACCGTTGGTCAACGCTAGCGTGCCGCCGCTGATCGTTGTCCCCCCGGTAGCGGAGCCCAGGGCGTTTGAGGATCCTGCCGTCAGCGTGCCTGCGGAAATCGTCGTCCCGCCCGTGTAGGTATTGTTGCCGGTCAACGTCAGGTTGCCCGCCGCCGACTTCGCCAGTGCGCCCGCGGACGTGCTCCCGTCCGCAATATCGCCGGAGATGCTGGTATCCATGGCCCCACTGACGGTAAGCGTGAAGGACGTGGCGCCTGATCCAAGGTCCACATCGCCATTGAAGACCATTGTCCCGCTAGCGGACGACCAGCTCTGGGATCCCGCCAGGATGAACTTGTTGTAAAAGGTCTGCGTGGCCGCGTCGGCATTCGAGATGCCGGTGGAAAGGGTCAGCGTGTTGGCGTTCTGAGTGAGCGCCGTGTCGAAGGTGAAGGCATTCGCCCCGCCGTTGCCGAGGAATGTCAGATTCTTCGCGACCGAGGCGCTCGACAGAGTGATCGAGGTCTGGAGCGGGCTCGTCAGGTTGAATCTGGCGGCGGTGGTGGCGATGGGGACACCCCCGCTCCAGTTCCCCGCGGTTCCCCACAGACCGGAAGTCGTGCTGGTCCAATTGTCGCTCGCCGCATGCACGGAGACCAGCGGCAGGCATCCTGCCACCATGGCAAGCACCCGCGCGAACCTTGCGAACCTGCCCGCATCCCATGCAACGCCCACGCCACCGGCTCTGCGATGCGAGGGCACGCAGATACAAGGCCTTTCAGAGAATGGGGGGGATGTCTTCATGCACCCTTTCGGGCATAAGGAAGTATGCTGCCGGTGCGAAGTCTTTGCAATAAGCAATACACCCCGCCCTGTCCCAGGAGAAACGTCCCCCTAAAATAGGTCCGAGCTGATATTGCAACCTATTCTTGACGAAGTTGATATATCATGTTTCTTTGGGCAAGACAGAGCACGAGGGAATGTGGCCACGCTTCCGGTTGAAACGCGGTGAAACGTGGAGGAGGCTGTCGCCTCGCTGTAGCCTTCCTCCTGCTCGCGCACGCCTTGCTACGCGGCCTCAATTCCGCGGGCTATAAGCGAGCTCCTTGATCGTTCCGACTTCCACGTGCCCTTCAGGCAACGGCTTGTGAATCAGCTTCCCGCTGTCATTGCCAAAAAAGGCGGCGGCGCTCCCCGCCATCGCGGGCAGCTCCCTGCTGAAATCGTTGCCCTTCTCGCGGATGCTGAAACGGGTCTCCCAAAGCAGCTTGGCCTTCCTCTGCCTCCACATCATCTGGAAGTCGTAGGCCATCAGGACGACGAAATAGCGTCGTGCCTCGAGCTCATCCATCATGTCCCTGCGGCGGTACTCCCGCGGCGTCCCGTCGAACTGGGCGGTCTCGGCCCACCACGAGTCGTAGCCGAGCATCCTCGCATTCGTCGCGTTCAGCTGGTTGCGCTGCTCGTCCTCCGCCGCGGCCATGGCCATTGCGCCCGTCATCGCGTTGTCCAGGTCGATCTGGTCCGGGGTCCTGATCGCATAGCTGGCCGTGGTCGCCTGCGTCACCTGTATCGGGGCGCAGCTGTCGTTGGGATTGAACCGGGCGATCTGCGGGGTGTTCGCCGCGAGCGCCGCGGCGTTCGCGATCTGGAGGTTCTGGCTCGAGATGGAGTCCGTGGCGTGCTCGGGCGTACGGGTCGTTCCCCAGTAGACCATGATGAGGAGCCTGGTTGCCTTCGGGTCCCTGCTCGAGACGTAGCCCTGGCCCGCCAGCGGCTTCGCGATCGTCCTTGCGACGTCCATGAAATCCAGCATGTCGGCCGCGCCCGCCTCGGCGCCCCGCCACACGCCCCCTTTGGCGAATGCGAACGTCTCCTTCCGAAGCGACCCGTCCGCAAGCCTCGGGCGGGCGTAGTCGCTGCTCACCCGTGACATCACTGCGACGGCCTCACTGGCCTCCCCTTTGACGTCGGGCTGGGGGGCAGCGGGCGCCTCCGCTCCTGAAGCCGCCAGACTGATGACCAGGGGAACGGGGCGCGCGGCGCGCACAAGCCATCTAAGGATCCGGCGTGCGAGCACGGCAGAAAACTTATTCTCAGGATAAGAGGATCTCATGGGACGGGGGTCGATTGCCCGGTATAACACCCCAGAATCCGGCTCCCCTTCATTTTCGGAAAAAAATCCATGTCGGCGCATTTGACATTTGAAGCCGACCGGTTCCCCCGTGAACCTAATCCCCTCGATGCACCCTGTGTTCTCGTGCGCCCTTCGTGCACGTTGGACAGGGACCAAGCCCCATTCATCATGCCCCAACGCCACGCCTTCTCCCGCCGGGACTTCCTGAAAACCTCCCTCGGCGCCGCCTCGCTCCTCGCGCTGCCCCGCTTCGCCATAGGACAGGAGGGCAAGCCTCCGAGCCGCAGGCTCAACATCGCCTTTGTCGGCGCCGGCGGCCAGGCCGACGCCGCCTATTCGGGCTGCGAGGGCGAGAACTTCGTCGCGCTCTGCGACGTGGACGACCAGCGCGCGGCCGAGGCCTATGCCAAGTACCCGGGCGCCAGGCGCTTCAAGGATTTTCGCGTGATGCTCGACAAGATGGGCCGCGACATCGACGCGGTCGTCGTGTCGACCCCCGACCATGTTCATTTCGCCGCCGCCTTCCTCTCGATGCAGCTCGGCAAGCACGTCTTCGTGCAGAAGCCGCTCACCCACAATATCTGGCAGGCGCGGACCCTTCGGAAGGCCGCCGCCCACTACAAGGTCATCTCGCAGATGGGCAACCAGGGCCACACGACCGAGGGCATCC
>CAYVKH010000025.1:0-48618 GCA_964451965.1 uncultured Opitutaceae bacterium | reverse complement strand
ATAGACGGTGGTTTTTTGAGCTGTTCAGGTTCGCGTCGACGGAATTTCGGATCATCACGTTCGCGCAGGCTGGTTTGTTCCTAGGAAGAGTAGGCAGGAGCGCCTGTCGACGGCTTGTCCGTCTACCGGCTCCTGCCTACTCTTCCTAGCTATGTGCAGCGATCGCCCGTCTATTTCATTCTCAACACGAGGGGACACTGCCGTCGCGCTTCACATAATTCGGCACGCAACGTAACACACGCACCCGAGCGGCTGTCCTTTGCCGTCCGCCGCCGACACGGCCCTGACGCGTCAGCTGTGCGACGCTGGCAAGATCCTCGGCATCGGGCTGACCGACCACCTGATCATCGGAGCCCCCGACAGCGACCCCAGCGGCAGCGGCTGGTACTCCTTCCGCAACGCGGGGCTCCTGTGAACCCGGCCTCCGCTCTCCCATTATGCTCGCGCTGGGACGGGCGAGATGGGGCGATATCCGGCCCAAGCGAAAGGTTGCTGGGAATGGCGACCCCAGATACATTCGCCCTAATGAACAGCCTGCAGGAACGGGGCAAACCGATGGCGGCGGGATCAACCGCGATTTGCGGCTTCAGGGCCGTTGCCATGCAATTGCCATGAAATCCTCCCTCGGAGGCCTGCTTCGAGATCTGCAACTCCTTCCTGTTGTGGACCAGTGCATGCACTGCGGGCTCTGCCTTCCCGCCTGCCCCACGTACCTCGAGACCGGCCGCGAGCGAAACTCGCCCCGGGGACGGATCTCCCTCATGCGGGCCATCGCCGACGGCGAGCTTGGCGCGACCCGGGCGTTCGCGGACGAGATGTCGTACTGCCTCGGATGCCTCGCGTGCACGACGGCGTGCCCCGCGGGCGTCGACTATGGGACGCTCTTCGAGGCCGCCCGCGCGGAGGCCGAGCTCAGCGGCGCTTCCTCGGGTCTCGCGCGCTCGTTCCTCCGCTTCTATACGCTGCGATTCCTCCTTCTGCGTCCGTGGGCCCTGCGCCTCCAGGGCAGGCTCCTCTGGCTCTACGAGGCGAGCCGGCTGCGAGAGCTGCTGCGCAGGTCGGGGATCTTCGCGCTCCTGCCGCGGGGAATCAGCGAACTCGAGCGCCAGGCGTTTCCGGTCCGGCGGAGGTTCTCGGACGAGATCATCGCGCCGCTCGAGATGCCGCGCGGCGGGACCCGGCACAGGGTGGCGGTCCTGACCGGATGCATCCAGGACATCGCGTTCTCGGACGTGAACCGGGCGACGGTCGACGTGCTCCTTGCCAATGGCTGCGAGGTGACGACGACGCGCAGGCAGTCGTGCTGCGGATCGCTGCACGTCCACAACGGCGACCTCGAGACGGCGAGGGCGCTGGCCCGGCGCCAGCTCGACTCGATGGATCCCGGCTCCTACGACGCGATCATCTCGAACTCGGCGGGATGCGGCTCCCACCTGAAGCGCTATGGGCACCTCCTCGCCGATGAGCCGGCGTACGCCGGGCGGGCCGCCGCCTGGTCGTCCAAGGTGCGCGACATCTCGGAATGGCTTGTTGAGATCGGATTCAGGCGACCGGTTCCTCCCGCCGCGGGGGCGTCTCCGGTTTCCGTCACCTACCACGAGGCCTGCCACCTCTGCCACGGCCAGAAGATCACCTCCCAGCCCCGCGAGATCCTCCGCTCGATCCCGGGCGTGGAGCTCCGTGAATGCCCGGAGGCGACGGTGTGCTGCGGAAGCGCCGGCGTCTATTCCCTCACCCAGCCCGAGACCGCGAAATGGCTTCGAAGCCGGAAGGTGGCGCACATCCGGTCCACCGGGGCGGCCATTGTCGCCACGGCGAATCCAGGCTGCCAGCTTCAGATACAGAACGGATTTGCGGGCGGAGAACGCGACGCGGCGCCGCAGCCCCGGGTCGTGCACCCGGTCGTCCTGCTTGCCGAGGCGTACCGGGCTCAGGACCAGCGCCGGAGCGCATGACAGGCACGCGGCGCGGTTCGCCGGCAATCTTTCCCGCCTTTCCCAATAGCCTTGATTAGACAGGCGGCCTGGGGCAAAAAGCCGTTCCCCTTGTCGGACGCTTAGCTCAGCTGGTTAGAGCACGTGCATCACACGCACGGGGTCACAGGTTCGAATCCTGTAGCGTCCACCATCTTCTTTAAACTATTCTTGTATATCTTGATACGCTAGTCAGTTCCCGTAGGAACTCTTTGATTACGAGGTAGGGGCCTGTCCGTTTCTCAACAGGTGCGCAAAAAGCCTCTTGAAAGTAAATATTGCTTTTCAAGACGTCTTGACTAACGTCATTCGATGAAGTTCACCTGGGATTCCAGGAAGGAGGCCGCAAACATTGCAAAACACGAAGTACGCTTTTCTGAGGCCCAACACGCATTCGACGACCTGAATGCGATAGTGGCATTCGATGAAGCGCACAGTCCGCGCGGAGATCACGAGCTTCGCTGGTGGCTTCTGGGAAAGGTTGAAAACCGCGTAATGTTGGTCCGCTATACTCACCGGTCCGGTGGAGTCGTCCGCATCATCGGTGCAGGATACTGGGAAAAGGGAGCTAAACTCTATGAACAAGAAAATCAAAATCTCTGAAAAGCCTCAATTCAACAGCGCTGGCTATCAGATTGACATCAAGGATCTGAATGGCGAACCACTGCCCGATCTTGGAAAGCTTGAATTTCGGCCGCTTAGGCACGGAGGTGCGCGGGTTGGCGCGGGGCGTAAGTCGTCGGGACGCAAAGCTGTTCTTCTGCGTCTTAGCCCAAAGGTCATAGCCACGCTCCGAAAGGAAGCCGAACGTAACCACAAAACGCTTTCTGATGTTGCTGAAGCGCGCCTTGCACACGCCTAGAACCGGCACCCAGATTGCTTACCCCTTCCCTTATCTGGTGCGACGGCCCTCAGAGGGCCGCAACCAAACAGCAACCAACCGTTACGCTCCCTCTGGGAAGCTGGACTCCTGTAGCGTCCACCATTCCTGTTCCCCTCCTCCGCCTAATCAAGCCGGCCCCCTAGAATCCAATGAAAATCTCCGTGGTCGGCATCGCCGGCGTCTCGTTGGGGATACACAAAGTCAAGGACTCCCGCCTGGACCAGGCCGACAAGCTGGTCAAGGCGGACAAGAAGGTCTATGCCCACGTGGACGTCGTCGGAGAAGGCGAGGCCCTGACGGCCGATGCAATCGTGGCGTCGCCGGAGGGCCGCCTCGAGCTGGTCATCCGGGACCTGGAGCTCGCGGAGACCCGCCTGGAGCGCAATCCGCCCGAGGCGGAAAAGGCGATGTTCCAGAAGGTCAAGGCATGCCTGGAGGCCGATCAAGACGTCTCCAAGGCCGGATTGACGCCGGAGGAATCGCAGGCCGTGGACGCGCACGCCTTCTTCACCACAAAGCCGGTTGTCGTGGCCGAGGCGCCGGATGTGGAAAGATTCGACGACTTCCTGGTCCGCGTCGTGAGCGAGGCCGGCTACATCAGCTTCCTGACCGTGGGCGGCTCTGAGAACCGGGCGTGGCTCGTCAGGAAGGGCTCGACCGCGGCCGAAGCCGGCGGCGCGATCCACACCGACATTCACAAGGGCTTCATTCGCGCCGAGATCATCGGTTTTGCCGACTTCCTCACGGCGGGTGGCGAGACCCAGGCGAAGCACGCGAACAAGCTGCGCATTGAGACCAAGGCCTACGTCATGCAGGATTATGACCTCGTGAATTTCCGCTTCAACAAGTGACCCGCCGCCGCGGCTCGCCAACCCGCCTGCTTCACTCCGGAGACCAAACAGCAACCGGGCATTCAAGGCAGAGGGCCGATGAGCCTGCGGGCGTGCGGATGTGGTTGCCTGTGCTTGTCCCAAACGTTCCTCTGGGCCCGCCGATCCATGATCCCCCACCGTTGGTTGTTTGTTTGAGCCTTCTTGGATAGGGATCATCCGCCAGATGAAGAGAGTTCCCACAACCCCGCGGCTGCCGATGACCGAGAAGCCCGCTCTCTGGGTGGCGCTCGCCGGGGTCATGTTGTTTCTCCGGGTGCCCGACTGGTTCGTGAGGCCCCGGCTGTGGGCTGAGGACGGCAACCAGTTCTTTCTCGCAGCCCATCGCGACGGGGCTTCCGCCCTCCTGCTTCCCTTCGCCGGATATCTCCACCTTGTTCCCCGCCTGATCGCGTGGCTGGGCGAGCGGGTCGACCCATGCCTCATCCCGGCTGTCTACGTCTACTCTTCGTTTGCGTTCACGCTGTTCGTCGTCGCGCGCGTCTTCTCGTCCCGCCTCGATCTCCCCGGCAAGCCGCTGATCGCCCTCGCCATCGTCGCTGTGCCCCATACGAACGAAGTCTACCTCAATCTGGCCGACCTCCAGTGGATCGCGGCGCTTTCCCTGGTTCTGACCCTCTTGCTCCGTGATCCGGGCGATGCCTTGGACTGGGTCGGAGACCTCGTCGTCCTGTTCCTCGCGGGTCTGACGGGACCCTTCAGCGTGCTTCTCCTTCCCTTTTTCGTGTTCCGGGCCCTTTGCCGCTCGACCCGGGCTTCATGGGTGATCCTCCTGCTCGCGCTTTCTACGGCGCTTGTCCAGGGATGGCTGATCTACAGCAACCCTCTCGTGATGCCTCCAGACTTTCCTCGCGGGCCGTTCGAGCTTCGCAACCTGGCGGCCGTGCTTTCCTCGCGCGTTCTATTGGCGCTATTTGGCGCACAATGCTGGGCCTATCGCGTCAGCCGGGCCTTTGTCCTCGTCGCCGGCGCGGTCGGCTTCGCCGCGATCGCGCGATTGGCATTCCTGAAGGATGGGTTCCGGAAGGAGCGAGTCTGCATGCTGTTGATTGGCCTGGCTATTGTCGTATCGAGCGTCGCGAGAATAAGGGACGACTTGTGGGATTACAGGGACATGATCAACGGCGACAGGTATTTCTACATTCCAAGGATCCTGGCTATCTGGCTTGTCTCGAGCTGCCTCCTTAGGGTTGGCAAACGGAGCTATCCTTTGGCTCTGTCCGCGGCGGCTGCGGGCCTGTTCGCGGTTTCCATGGTCCCGTATGTCGAGGCTCCCGATTTCACGCGACACCATGTCGAGCGAGGCTATTTCGAATGGCATATCTATTGCGACCGGCTGCGCGCGGGGCAAGAAGTCGAGATTCAGGTTAGCCCGGGATGGAAATTCATCGTCCCTTCCCGCCCGCTAGGAAAATGATTCGATCGTCCAACGAGCTGCTGTCCTATCGGCTCGAATCGCACGGCGTCCGCCATGGAAGGCGGCCAGCCCAGGTCATGGGACCTCGTAGACCTCGACGAGGGCGATTCCGGAGATTCCGTTCTTGTCTGTGATGACAGGAGTGTAGGTTCCGGCGTTCAGACTGGCGATCAAGGCGGAATCCTTGGAGTTCGCGACCAGTGCGAACGCGTTGACAGCGTTTTCCGCGGCGATGATCGCCGCGCCGCTGCCCACATACCAGTCGTCGTTGGAAGCAAACGCCGGGCCGCCGAGCGTGTGCAGGTCGAGCAGCGGATCGGGCAGCACCACGCCGGCCCGCAGGTTGACGGGATCGAACGGCGTCAGGGACGGGCCCACGGCCCGAATCAGAGCGACGCGCGGGCCGGAACCGGCGACCACGAACCCGGCAATCAAAGACTGCGCGCCGGTCTGCACCTGAGCACGGGTGGAGATATTGATCAGGCGCGACGCCGCCGACGTGTCCAGGTCGTAGATCTCCACGAGGGCAACGCCGGAGGTGCCGTTCTTGCCGGTGACGAGGGCCGTGTAGGCGCCAGGCGGAAGCGTGACGATCATGGCGGCGTCCCTGCTGCCCGCCGGCAGGGCGAAGGCGCCCGCATTGGCGGCCGCCGCGGCGATGACGGGATCGCCGCCCCAATCGTCGCTCGAGAGAAGCACCGTCCCGTCCGACTTTGTGACCTCGAGCATGGGGTCGGCCAGCACGACCCCGGCGCCCAGGCCCACCGGGTCGAAACCCGTGAGCGTGGGTCCGACCGCGCGGATGAGGAGCGTCTTCGCACCCGAGCCACCGACGACAAAGCCGGCGATCAGGGTGCCTGCTCCCGTGCCGACCTGGGCGCGTGTGGAAAGGTTGATCAGCGTCGAGGATGGAGGCACAAAGGCCCGGGCGCTCACCGTGAGGGCCGCCGCGCTGGTCATGGTAGTGCCTCCCTGGGCGTTGCGGACCGCCACCGAGTAGCTTCCCGAGTCAGCCGGTGTCACTCCCTGCAGCGCGATCTCGGCCCCCGTGGCTCCCGCAATGTCCGCCCCGTCCTTCCGCCATTGGTAGCTGAGCGCGCTCGAGTCTGTCGCGAGCACAGAGAACACGACGCGCGCCCCCGTGCCGACGGTGGAGGACGCCGGCTGGATGAGGATGAGCGGCACGATCACGACGTTCAAGACGGCCGAATTCGACGTGACGCTGGGGCCCGCCGCGCTGCTGACAACGCACCGGAAATGGTCGCCGTCCATCGACGCGGTGGCTCCCGTCACCGTCAGCGTGCCCGTGGTCGCGCCCGCGTAGGCCGCGCCGTTGCCCAGGTCGCTCCACGCCTGGCTCCCGGCGGCCTGCCGCTGCCACTGGTAGGACAGCGGGGTCGCGCCGATGGCCACGACGGTGAACGTCGCCGTGCCGTTCGAAAGGACCGTCTGTCCACTGAGGGTCTCCGTCCGCGTGTTCTGGCCCGCCAGGATCAGCTCGATGCCCGTTCCCGCAGGGTCGAGGTTCCTCGAGTACTGCATGCGCGTGGCGTTGTTCCAGTGCTCGTGCGTGCCCAGGCTTCCCACGGGCAGGCCGGAATTGTCCGGATCGTAGAGGATCCCGGCCGGCCAGTTGCCCGAGTCCGCGGCCTGGTGCAGGTAGTCGTCCACCGCCGGCATCTGCACGTAGGTGCCCGCCGCGGGAACGCGGTCCGCCGTGAACTCCGAGCGGAGGAAGTCGTAGCCGACCGACTCGATCGCCACCGGGTCCAGGGACGCAAAGACGGAGGCCGAGTAGCCGTTGTCAAACGGCGGCATCTGCCACTTGAGCGGGACGTCGAGCTCATAGTCCGTGGCCCAGAGCGCATCCATCAGGAAGAGGAGGTTCTTCCCCCCGAGCAGGGAGTGGCCCATGATGTCGACCTGGACGCGGTACAGGCCGTACGTGCCCCGGGTCACATCCGGAGCCTCGGAGGGGGCGACCAGGCCGCCGTGCAGGTGGGAGGCGTCCAACCGGGTCTGTGATCCGAAATGATTCTTCGCGAACATCGTCATTCCCGCCCGCTTGTGCCCTTTGAGCATCGGGATGTTGATCAGGTATTCCGCGTCATCGAAGACGGTGTAGAGATAGTCCTGGTAGACGGGATCCGCCCCGGGGTCCGTCCGCAGGATCGCCCCCCGGTCGGAGTAGTGGATCACGGCGGTCGTGCTGGGCACGACGGACTCCCGGCCGAGCCTGGTGTAGCCCCCGTTGTCGAGATAGTGGACATTCGGGAATTCCCCGTGCCAGACATTGTACAGGTGCTTGTAGATGTGCTTCAGGGGATCGCCGACGTAGATGTCGCCCTGATTCACGCCGACGACGTTGACGAGCTGCCGGAGCACCGAGAGCACGGGCCCCATCGACGTCTCGGAAATGAACGCGTCGGGGGTGAGGTCGGCCGTGTTGAAGTTCCCGGCCCACGAGCTGGTGGCGTTGATCTTGATGAAGACCTTCTCGCCGCTGGAGTAGCCGACGGGGCCCTTTCCCCGGGCCGCGTTGTGGAACCTGAAGATCGCATCCCACGCCGTGGCGTCGCTGTTCCTTCCGGCCAGATTCCGCAGCGCAATCGACACCATGCCGTCAATGACGGCCTGGTTGTTGTTCTCCCTCAGGAACCAGCCGTGGCCGGGGGCGTCGACGACGCAGTTCTGGTTGACGGCGGCGGGATCGTGGACCCAGACCACCCTGCCCGGGAAGATGCCCTTGGCCGCTCCGATCGGCTGGTTCGCGGCGATTGACGCGGTCGCAAACACCGGCCCGGCGGGGTCGGCGGCCACGGCGGCGGCCGCGAATCCGGCGGCGACAAGCGCCGCGACGACGCGTGCACCGCAACTTTGAATGAGCTTCATCGGGTTTGGGAGGGTTGCGGCCGCCTGTCGGGAACGATCGCGCGCACCGCCAGTTCGGCATGCCAATTGTAGCCAAGCCGGCCCTTCCCGGCTCCGCGTTTTTTGGACGAAGACCGGCATATTTTGCAGGCTGAACGCGTCCGCGGGAACGGGCTTCCGCCTGAACCGAGTGCCCCGGAACCTCTGGATCCGGTCACGAACCTGCCGGCGCACGCCCGGATTCCGCCAGGCAAAAGCCTCTATGACGCCCGGGAACCCCTTGACTGACAGCCAGAAGCAGGCACCCGTGTCAGGACCTGGGTCCGCGGAATCACGGATTGACGGCGGCCGGAGCGTGGCTGGCCGGGCGGCCGCTGAGGTCGGCCAGGTGATCCATCACCGTGACGACAGGGCCCGGGCTCCCGTCGGCGTTCCACGCCTCCCACTCGGGCGCCCAGTACATGACCCCGACCCCGCGCGGCGCCCTCTTCACCGTGTTCACGATGTCGGCCATGAACTGCAGCCTCCCTTGGGGCGTCTCCGGCCAGAGCATGCACTTGTTGTCCGGAATCCTCGACTTCCCGTAGCCGGTTTCGACGACGAGAAAATCCTTTCTGTAGCGCTCGGCGCACCTGTTCATGTTCTCCCAGAGCTGGTCCAGCGTGCCGTGGCCCCACTCTGGGTAGAAACTCTGGGCGATGATGTCATACCTGACGCCCTGTCCGTCGAGGTGATCAAGGAACCACTGCGTGACTGCCCAGTTCGCTCCCTTGTCGATGTGAATCGCGATCCGCGGCGGCGTGTCCCCGGCCGCCCTAAGGACGCCCCGGATGCCGGCCTTCAGCACCCGCCCAAGGCGGTCCCACTGCCTCGCCTCGTCATAGGGTTCCGGCGGGTTGTACTGCGTCGAACCGGGGACCTTGAGCTGCGCCAGCGGCCATAGCGTGCCGCGGGTGATTTCGTTGCCGACCTGCACCCAGTCCGGCATCGCCCCCGCGTCCTTCAGGCGCTTGATCGTGTCGTAGGAGTAGGACTCAACCTGCCGCTCGAGGCCGCCGATATCAAGGCCCCTCCATGCGACCGGTATCTCCTGGTGCTGGGGGTCCGCCCACGTGTCGGACAGATGGATGCACAGCAGAAACGTCGCTCCCGCGTCCTTGATGCGCCTTGCCAGCGGGATCGCGGCCTCGAGGGTGTTTTCCGGGGCGTTCCTGACAGGCGAAACAAACACCCTCACCCGGAAGGCCGTCCAGCCGTGGCTCTTGAGGATCGTCATCTCGTCACCCGGGACGCCGTTGTCCTGGTAGGCGCGACCGCCGGCGGGGCCGCGGCGCCACGGGGAGTCCAGCGCCGAGATGTCCGCGCCCAGGACGAACCCGGGTGGGCGGCCCTTGGCCGCCGCCCCTGCGGCGGCGTGCGAACCCGCCCCTCCTCCCTGGCCCAGCGCGCAACCCGCGAGGAGCGCGAGCATCGATGCGCCCACCACCGACCTCGCGGCAGGCGCGGCGCCGTTTCTCTCGGCAGTTGGTCGGCGGGTCATGGTGTGGCTTCGACGGCAGCGTGCGGCGCCCTCATCGGCGTCGCGCGGCGGGCCCTTGCAGGAGACCGCTACAGGTCGGGCTCTGTCTTGTCCTGCGCCTTCTCGACCCTGTTCAGCCGGAACACCAGGATCAGTGTGGTTACAAAAGCGGAGAGGAGGCCCATGGAGACGAACAGGAACTTCAGCCGGTAGAACCCGTCCCTCACCGCGAACTGGTTCCGGTCAAAATCCTCACGGTACAATACCCAGACCAGAAACAGAACCAGGCCATTGAAGAGAACGCCGGCGACCCGGTGCCTCCGCTCCCTGTTCTCATATTTCCTTAGGCGCATGAATTTGTCGTGATCGTCGTTCATTAGAAACGTTGAGCCTGCGGGAGTGTCTTGTGAATGCATTTGCAGGATCAAAAATCACGATTCCGCAGCATCGGCAATCCGAACTTATTGCCATTTGCCCGGCCCAGAATCTCCCCCGGCGGGCCGTTTTCCCGGGCCGGCGCAACGGCCCGTTCCGCACAGGCCGTAACCGCCTAATTACCAGCGTTGAGCGCAGCGGCGATGGATCCCATCTCGGCGCGGCGAAGGCTGTAACTGCGGGTGACGACGGCGCTCAGGGCGTAGCAAGCCGCGGGAAACAGGGTGAAGAGCGCGACAATGCACCGAAGGGTCCGGGGCGCCTGCGTCTCGCCACCCGGCACGTAGCCGCTGGCGGCCAGCGCCCATCCGATCGCGGCCCCGCTCAGAGCAAGCCCAAGCTTCAGCACGAACAGCGTGCCGGCGAAGCTGATCCCGGTGAGGCGCTTGCCCTGCTTCCATTCGCCGTAGTCGACGGTGTCCGACATCATCACCCACTGGATCGGGGTTATCATCTGGTGCATCAGGCCGATGACCAGGATCAGGGCGAACATGGGCACATTCTGCCCGAGCGGCACGAAGAACATGGCCACGCTCAGCGCCGCCAGCGCGAGGTTGGTCCATGCGTAGACGCTCACCTTGCAGAAGCGATCGGTGAGCGGCTTGGTCAGCAGGCAGCCCGCGATGTTCCCGACCGAGTAGGTCGCCAGGAACGCTGTGAAGAGCCCCGCCCGCCCCATGATGTAGGTCACGTAGTACATCATCGCCCCGCCCCGGGTCGCAACGCCGAGGATGTTGAGCGCGGTCAGGGCGCCGACGATGCGCCACTGGTCATTCCTCGCAATGTCCCTCACGTCGGCCCAGAACGAGCCCTCCGTCTCACGCCTGGGCGACACCCGCTCCCTTGTCATGGCAAAGCAGGCCAGCAGCATGCCCGCCGCGGCCAGCGCCAGCACCGCGATCGCGCCCCGGTAGCCCGCGGCCCTGTCGGCCCCCCCGATCCAGCTTGCGAGCGGAACCATGAGGACCGTGCTGAGCATCCCGCCCGCGGTCGCCAGCACGAAGCGATAGGCCTGGAGGGAAATGCGCTGCGTGTCGTCCGCGGTGATGACGCCGCCCAGGGCGCAATAGGGAATGTTGACGACCGTGTACATCAGGGTGAGCAGCGGATAGGTCACGGCCGCAAAGACCATCTTCCCCCCGAGCCCGAGGTCCGGCGTGCTGTAGGCGAGCACACAGCTGAGCCCGAACGGCACCGCACCCCAGAGGATGTAGGGACGGAATCTTCCCCAGCGCGAATGGGTGCGATCCGCCAACCAGCCCATGATGGGGTCGCTCACCGCGTCCAGGCCGCGGGCGACAAGGAACATGCCGCCGACAAACGCCGCGGGGAGCCCGAAGACGTCCGTGTAGAAGAACATCATGTAGAACATGACGTTGTCGAAGACGACATGGCTGGCCGCGTCGCCGAGTCCGTATCCGATCTTCTCCCGGGCGGAGAGGGCGGTCTTGTCCATCATCTAAGGGCAAGGGGATCCGGCGGGCAAAGAACGGCGGATCCCGGGGGGGGCGGAGGCTGCATCGGTGTCGTTTTTGGAAAGGGGGGGAAATGGCATCGAATTGCCGCAGGCCTTCCTTCCCGTGCGGCACCCGAACTGGAACACGTTGGACGCCCGGGGCCCGCGCACAACTTCAAAGGCCGCGCTGCAGGCGCCAGACCTACCTCGGCAACGCCGCCGTCCAGAGGCAACCGCCGGCCTTTCCCCCGATCGCAGCGGGATGCGAATCCCCCCGCCCGGCGCCCCCAGGCTCTCGGCGGCCAAGCAGCGCCTCGAGGACCCTGCGCCAATCCCTCCGGGAACAGGACTTCATCCGCCTGGCCCGTTCCGATCGGAGGACCGCGCAGAGCGTCCGGGCAGACTCGGCATCCAGGCTCCCGTGCGCGACCAACCGGCCTATCCGGCGAAGGAGCAATTCACGGTCGTGGATCTGCCCTACGCATTGCTGGCGGCCGCGCAGCATGGAAAGCAGCGTGTCGGTCCGGTCGCCCCGCCAGCAGGGCCGCAGCGCATCCACGATGTAGCAGCATTCCCTCGAGAGCACCCGGGTGCGGTGCCGCGCGGCGCAACCCGCGGACGCGGAGCCCGAGAACGACGAAAGGGAGTCGATCGCCTCGTGCAGCCTGCCGTCGATCAGCCGGCGCAGGCGCGGGATGATGCCCGGGACCTTCCCCGCGAGGCGCGGGCTCCATCCCTGCAGGCGGCGGAGCGCCTTGTCCGAATCAAGCGCGAGCCCGGCGACCTTCGCCCGGCGGCGTTTCCGCCGGCGAAGATGTTCGCGAAGGGGCTCCAGCGCGGCGGCGCCGCGGGACGGTCCCTTTCCCACCAGCTGAAGCTGGACCTGGGCGTCGCGCACCTCCCCAAGGGACTTCAGCTCGCGCTGCAGCAGGGCGCGGGCGCCGGGGGGCTCGCCCTGCGCGGCGCCCAGGAGCCTCAGGCAGACCAGGAGCCGACGGATGGCAATCCGCAGCTCATGGATCGAGTGGCGCGAAAGCCGCCGGTGGCACGCGGTGAGCTCGCGGCGGTACGCCCGCACGTCGTTTCGATACAGGCGGGCCAGGCGCTGGCGAACCGAGGCCTCGGACGAGAACGGACCGTGGCCCCGGGTATCCTGTAAAGGCGCGCGCATGGGCAAAGCTTCCACCCCAATTGTGACCGCGGACGCGTGTTTCGGCTCCGCGTTTATGGGCGAACACCATGCATATCTTGCAGGGAGCCCGCGTCAACCGCGCCTCAGGCGCAGGGACCGGAGGATCTCCGCCGGCCTCGGCATCGACGGCGCAGGGCCGAATTTCGTGGCCGAAGGCGCCGCGGCCGCGTTCCCGTGCCGGGCGGAGGCGAGCCTGTCGCCGCCGGACCGCACAAGGCCCCCGCCGGGCAAGGGATTGCGGATGCTGCTTTATCTTATGGTCGGGCGATGCTCGAATCGATGTCTCGCGATGCCGGCTTCCAAACCTGATATCGAAATCAAGGCCCCGCTTGGGCTGCGTCTGATCGCCACGGCGAAGCTTGTGAAGGGCATCATCCTTTCCTTCCTGTCGCTTGGGATCCTGGACCTGATCCACAAGGATCTCTCCGCGGTGGCGCTCCACTTCGTGCAGGTCTTCCGCATCTCCCCAGAGAACAGGTTTGTGGTCATGCTTCTGGAGAAGCTCGGGCTGGTCGAGCCGTCCACCCTCATGCGCCTCGGCATCCTCTCGGCGCTTTACGCTTCCGTGCTCCTGGTCGAGGGGCTCGGGCTGTGGCTCGGCGCCGGATGGGCGGAGTACATGGTCGTCGTGTCCTCGGGACTGTTCGTTCCGGAGGAATGCCTCGCCACCTTTCGGCACTTCACGTGGCTCAGGCTCTCGATCCTCCTGATCAACGCCGTCATCCTCGTCTACGTGGCCAGCCTGGTGTTGAAAAGGTACAGGCTCAGGAAGTCCGCCGAGGCGGCGCAGGAGGGCTAGCGCGCAATCGGAGGCCCCCCGAACCCCCACGCCATGCCGCAGCGATTCCTTTTGCTTGCCGCGTCGATCGCCGCTGTGGCGATGCCACCCGCCCCCTCCGGGGCCGGGGACGCTCCCCTTCCCCGGCGGCCCAAGGTGACCGGCATCTCCCATGTTGCGCTCTGGGTCTCAAACCTCGACCGGTCGCGGGCCTTCTACAAGGGCTACCTGGGGTTTGACGAACCCTACACGCTCAGGCGCAAGGACGGCGGCGTCCTCCTCACGTGGATAAAGATCAATGACCGCCAGTCGCTGGAGCTCTTCCCCGTGAGCGACGCGACCCCCGCGAGCGGCGACAGCCTTTACCATGTCGCGTTAGAAACCGACGACGCCCAGCGGATGCTGGATTACCTCGTCTCCAGGGGCGTCAGGGGCCCGGGAGGGATGCCCCTTCCCGCGACCGCCAAGGCCGGGCGGATAGGCAACCTCAACTATTTCACGGAGGACCCGGACGGGCATATCATCGAGTTCGTCCAATACATGCCGGGAGGGTGGACGCTCGAGAACAAGGGCCGGTTCCTGGCGGGGACGCGCATAGCGGGGAGGCTGAGCCATGCGGGCGTTGTGGTCGGGAATCTGGAGGCGTCCCTCAGGTTCTACCGGGACATCCTGGGATTCAGGGAAACCTGGAGGGGAAGCAGCAATGGAAGGACCCTGAGCTGGGTCACCCTCCGCGTGCCGGATGGCGACGACTACATCGAGCTCATGCTGTACGGAGCCTCACCCGATTCCGATCAGCTCCACATCCTGAACCACTTCTGCCTCGAGGTCCCCGACGCCGCGGCGGCCGAGGCGACGCTCAAGAGCCGGACCCTTCCCACGGGCTGCAGGACGCCCGCCCCACTGAGGACCGGGATCAACCGCAAAAGGCAGATCAACTGCTACGACCCGGACGGCACCCGGGCGGAAGTGATGGAGGCGGCCACCGTGGACGGAGTTCCGGCGCCATCCTCGGCCGCGCCGCCCCCGGGCTCCTGAGCCCTCGGGACTGGGCCGCCCGTGGGCGATCCCCGGGATCGGGGTTTGCAGGCTGGTCCCAACGCCCGCCAAGCGTCTGGTTGGCGGCGAATTCAAGTGGGCAAAAATGACTCACAGGCCGCCGGGATCCCACGATAGATAAGCACATAACTTATTTAATAAAAATAGATTGCATAATCATCAATGGCGCGGCCGCATGCAAGGAATGCGCGAAAATGGACAACAATTGCGGAGAACAAGCCCCGCCAACGGCGTAGCCTGTATTCGGCGCCGATCCCTAAGTTTCGGCGCCAGAACAGTGGATAGCTCTAAAACAGAAATCATCATGAATACTGAATCTCCAACTCCTGTTGCGGTTCCTGCCGCAACGCCCACCGCCACATCGGCACAGGCCCCTGCCGCCCCGATCATCGCCGGGTCGGCGCCGCAGCCGACACCGGTCGCCGCGATTCCTGCCGCCATGAAGCCCCGCAAGGCCAGGAAGATCAAGGTACCGGCCCTTGCGGCAAAACCGTAGTCATCGCCCCTAGTCTGGTCCCAAGGCCGTCCCCGCGAGGGGCCGGCCTTTTTCGTCGGCCCTGCTATGTGCCGGCGCCCCTGGTCCCCAGCGTCCCGTACAGGTCGAGTTGCCCGTCGGGCCGCGCCAGGGCCGCGCCTACCTCGGAATGAGCCGCGCAGAACGCGGCGACCTCCGCGTCGCTCATGACAAAGAAGGCCGTGGACAGGGCGTCAGCCACGGCGGCGCTTGGCGAGGAGGCCCAGGCGCGGGATGTCCGTGTCGCCGGCCGCCGGGTTCTCGGATCAACCAGGTGCGGGCCTTTCACGGCAAGCCCCGATCCGCTGAGCGCCTCCCCGGCCAGCATCAACTCGCGCCGCGCGGCGCCCTCTCCGAGCCCGACAGCCCACCCGTCGCACGACGGCGGGCGCTCCAGGGCGAGGGCGGTGCTTCCGCCGCTGTTGAGGCAGGCCGACTCGATCCCCCACTCGGCCAGCACGCCCGCCAGCCTGTCGAGAGCGTATCCCTTCCCCACGGCGCCAAGGTCCAGGTGGAGGCGCTTCACCCGCGAGGCAAGCACGTGCGCGGCCGGATCGAGCGTGAAGGCCGGGGAATCGCCGGCGTTCCCCGGCCCGCGCTCCGAGCCGTACGCCGGGTCAAAGGCCCCGTGCGTCTCCTGCGCCATCGCGGCCGCGATCAGGAGGCACTCCAGCGCATCCTCCCCGATCACGGTCGTCCCTTCAAACTCAAGGCGGTTGGCGCGGGCGATGTCGCTCGACTCGACAAAGCGGCTCAGCTCGCTCTCAAGCCGGTCGAGTTCCCGGAAGGCCGCGCCCGCGGCCTGCCGGGCGTAGGCCTCCTGCTGGCCGGCGACCGTGACCTCAAAATGGGTCGCCATGGCCTCGTGCCGGAAGACGGCGCGGCTCATGGCGGCGCGTGCCTCCACATGGCCCAGCGCAGCCGAAGCATCGCGGCCGCGGGCCGCCACCAGAGCTGGGCGAGGCCGTACTTGGAGCGGCCGTGCCGCCTCGGATGATGGCTCACCGGCAACTCCCCGACGCTGAAGCCGGCAGCGACGGCGAGGGCCGGGACGAAGGACTGGAGCAGGTCCATGGGCCGCAGCGCCGTCCGGACGGCCTGCCGCATGACCCTGATCTGGCAGCCGGCGTCGTGGACCCGGTCCGCCAGGACCACGCGCCGGACGGAGTTTGCCATGCGCGACATGAGCCGGCGCAGCCATGCGTCCCGCCGGTCGACCCGCCACCCGCAGACCAGGTCGAAGCGGCCCGACTCGGCCAGCGCGAGCAGCGCCGGAAAGTCGCGGGGATCGTTCTGTCCGTCGCCGTCCATCGTGAGAATCTGCTCCCCGCGCGCGCTCCGGAGCCCGGCCAGCAGCGCGGCCGCCTGGCCCCCGCGCCTTGACAGGCGCACCTCGCGGCATTCGGGCCAGCGCGCCGCCGCGGCCCCGATCTCGGCCGCCGTCGAGTCGGTGCTGCCGTCATTGACGAGGACGACCTCGAAGGGCTCCCCAAGGGCGGCGAGGACCTCGACCGCGCCCGAGACCACCGGGGTGACGTTGCCGGCCTCGTTGTATAAGGGCACGACGAGGGAATAGCGCGGGTTCATCGCCGGGGTGTGAAGACGACGCAGACAAAGCCGGGACGCAGGCCGAGGTAGGACTGATCGTAGGCCCCGTGAAGCCGCGAGCGGACCGCGTCGGCCTGGCCGGCAGACGCGATGACCATCGCCCCGTCGCAGTCCGCCGGCGGCCGACTCCAGTAGCCCACATTGTCCATCCCGCGGAAATACCACGGGAGCGGCCAGTACTCCTCGCTGATCACGCGCACGAGCCCGCCCGGTGAGCCGGCGCGGGCGGCGTCCGCCATCGGCCTGAACTTGAGGACGTCCGGAGAGCTGTGGACGTAGGCGTAGGGGTTGCGCGCGTCGGACGCGTAGGCGCGGGAGACCCGGTCGGCCTGGAAGACCAGCAGTCCAAGCACGCCTGCGGCGACGGCGCCTGCGACGGGCCGGAAGGCCCCGTTCCTGGAAACGACGGCGACGGCTCCCGCCGCGAGGATCGAGAGCCCCGGGACGAGGTGGATGGCATGCCAGGGCGTCTTGTAGGCGACCGACGACAGCGCGACGAGGAGCAGGACCGAGTAGGCCGCCGCCCACCGAAGCAGCGGCGCCCCAGTGACCGCCGCCGCCGCAAGGCCGGCCAGGGCCAGCGCCGCGAACCCGGCCTGCTCGAAGACGAGCCCGCCGCCGCGCTGCCACGCGAACAGCCGGATGAAGTACCACCAGGGCTTCTCATGGCCGGTGTCGCCCGCGCCAAGCCGCGCGGCCTGTGCCCCGTAGGCTCCCAGCGCGTCGCGAAGGCCGGCCACGTGCGTGCCAAGCGAGGAGTAGAACAGGGCCGCGACGGCGAGCGCCGCGCCCGTGGCGATCAGTGCGTCGCGCGCGGGGCGCCGGGCAACGGGTCCTTCCGCCCTCATCCGGGTCGCGAGCAGCGCCGCCAGCGCGGCAAGCGCGAAAAGGGGGGCGCTCTCCTTCGCCGCCAGCATCAGGCCCGCGCAGGCCCCCGCCGCCGCCGCCCAGCGGGCGCGGCCCGAGGACCACCATCGCCGCGCGCATACTAAGGCCGCCAGCGTGAAGGTCACCAGGAGCGTCTCCTGCACGAAATACCGGCTGTAGTAGACCGACGGCGGGGACGCCGCCAGGAATGCGGCGGCAACCAGGGACGGCCACCGGCCGAGCGGGGCCGCCAGGAGGCCCAGCAGGAGGACGGAGGCGGCGCCGGCGATCGCGGGCACCAGGCGCACGGTCACCTCGTCCAGCCCGGCGAGCGTCCGCTGGCCGCGGATCCAGGCGATCGGGAGCGCCGCGTAGTACAGCACGGGGCCGTGGTGGTCCCCTGGATCGAAGGCATAGCGCCCGGTTTCGAGCAGCTCCCCCGCCTTGACCGCCTGGTTGGCCTCGTCCGCGTGCATGGGGCGGGAGGCGAGGCCCCAGCTCCGCCACCAGAAGGCCGCCAGGGTCAGCAGGACCAGGGGCAGCCAGCGGGAGAGAATCTTGGGCATCGCGGGCGGGTGAGCATGCGCCACGCGGGAACGCTTCAGTTCACGGGCCTGCCGTAAACCTCCACCTCGGTGTAGTGGTTGAGCTCGTCGGAGGTGTTGCCGTTGCTGTACAGCCGCACGTAGCGGGCGCTCGCGCCCTTTGCGTCGATCACGCGGCCCTTGTAGGTCTCGACGTAGGCATAGTCCTTGCCCTTGCCGAGGCCGTCCGAGTTGGTGTCGTCGTTGTTGAAGAGCGAGGTGACGCCGGCCTTGAACTGCGGGTCGTTCGAGGCCTGGACGACGACGGCGTGGTAGACCCGCGCCTGGGCGTGGAAATGCCAGACCGCGACCGCCGCGATCCGGGCGGGCGCGCCGAGGTCGATCTGCACCCATTGCACGCCGGGCCCGAGCTCGACATAGGAGCCCTCGTCGCCCGACTTGTCCCCGTCCGTGACGCAGGTCAGCTCGCCGATCACCGGCGACGTGTCGCTGGAGGAGACGGGCCTGTTGAGCGAGAGCAGCGCCGTCCCGGCGGGCACCATCAGCGGCCCGGCGTTCGCGGCCTGCTCCGGCTCGAGGTTCGACACCTTGATGGGCCGCGGGGTGCCGACGAACAGCGGCTTCGGGAGCTCTATCTTCAGCGGGACAAGGTTCTCGGCCTGCGCGGCGCCGACCGAACCCAGGGTGAGGAGCATGGCGAGTATTCGGAGCATAAGGTCGTGTCTCAGGTGGTGAAGTCCCCGGGCGCGTACGTGAGCATCTTGCGGGCCGCCACGGCCTCGTTGACCCTGAGGATGGTGGCCGCCGTGGCGAGCGCGACCTCGCCGGGGCAGCTGAGGGTCGCCTTGCCGCGCACGGCGTCGAAGAAGTTCTCGAGGTGGGGCTGGTGGATGGCCTTGTCGAGCGTGACCGGGATGTCCCAGGCCGACAGCTCGGCGGTTTCGCGCACGTCGACCACGGAGTCCGACTTGGACATCATGGGCAGGTGCGCCCGCGGCTTCTCCCAGGGCTTGACCGGAGGGGGGGCCCCCTCGCCCGAGCCCGGCCGCGCGATCAGGCCCTTCGACACCCACGGATCCCACTCCGGGGCCCGGGCCTCGCGGTAGAGCTTCGTGTACTTCGGGTTCTCGGACATCTTGAGCGCGCCCTCGTCGCCCATGAAGTACTCGTAGTATCCCCCGCCCGCGCTCGTGGTCGTCAGCACCTGGTAGGAGGCCCGGACGGTCCCGGTCGGCGTAGGGTACTCGTAGATCACGAACACGTTGTCGTACCACTCGTGGTTCGGGTAGTAGTCGCGCCCGCCGCCGGCGAGCACCGAGGTCGGGTTGGCGCCCAGCATCCAGTTGAAGACGTCGATCTGGTGGGCGCCGAGGTCCGAGATCACGCCCCCGGAGTACCTCTTGAACCAGCGCCAGTTCCGGAACTCGTGCATGTTGGCGTAGCCGTATCTCTGGAGCACGTCCTCCGGAATGGCCTGCTTGGCCGGGAAGCCCAGGTCCTCCGTGACCGAGCGGTTCCACTGCGCGGCGGCGTTGGTCACCCTGCCGAGCAGCCGGGCCTCGCGCACCAGCCGGTCGCGCGCGTAGATGTAGCGCGGGTTGCTGCGCCGCTGGTGGCCGATCTGCAGCAGGCGGCCCGTCTCGCGGGCGGTGCGCACCATGGAGCGCGCGCCCTCGACCGTGTTGGACATGAGCTTCTCGCAGTACACGTGCTTGCCCGCCTTGAGCGCCGCATTCGTGTGCTCCGCGTGCACGAAGTCCGGCGTCGCCACGATCACCGCGTCCAGGTCCGGGGTCGCGGAGAGCATCTCCCGGTAGTCCTCGAACGGCTTCGGGTCGTGCCCGAACTTCTCGAGGAGGCGCTCGCCGTACCTGCGGTTGTAGGGCCAGATGTCGCAGACGGCGCGGAACCGGATGTTCGGGATCTTGAGCGCGGCGCTAAGGAGGACCCGGCCCTCCTCGCCGCAGCCGACCAGGCCGACATTGAGGCTGTCGGCGCCCTTTCCTAGGGACGCCGCGCGCGCCAGGTAGGGGGCCGCGATGAAGGCGGCGCCCAGCTTTGCGCCGGTAGCGAGGAAGCCGCGGCGGGTGAATCCCGGGATCTGGGGGGTTGGCATGGTGGCGGGGCCGGTTGACCTCAGTCGGAGCGGCCGCGCCAGAGCGCAAAGCGGTCGTGGCGCACGAGGACCAGCGCCCCGGCGATGATGCCGATGTAGACGCCGAGCCAGGCGACCCCCTCGTTCTCCTGCACCGCCATGAGCCCGAAGGAGAGGCTCACGTACAGCAGGCCCGTCAGGATCAGGGTCGCGCGCGTCTTGACGCCCAGGAGGAGCGCCGCGCCGAGGACCAGCAGGATGTAGCCGAGCGAGTGCGCGTAGTTGCGCGTCGCCCAGAGCGGCAGGAAGGACGCCCCGGTGATGCCCTGGGCCATCCGCCCCATGTTCTCGTAGTAGTTGGCGAACGAGTACGTGCCGCCCTTCTCGAACTTCTCAACGCCCTCAAAGAACGTGCGCAGGCCGAGGAACAGCCGGAGTATCAGGAATGCCCAGGTGTACTCGCAGCGCGAGGCCGCCGGGGAGGACGGGGTGGATTCGCTCATGGGATTTTGGGGCCGGTCAGGATTAGACGCCGAAGCCGGGGCGGTAGTGCTTTGTCACGAACTCGTTGGCGGAGGCCAGGTTCGTCACCTTCATCGCGTCGGAGTCCCACTCGATCCTGCGCTTCGCGCGGATCGCGACGTTTCCGATGAGGACGCTCTCGGTCAGGCGGGAGGCGTACTCGAAGTTCGAGCCCGCGGGGATCCCGCCCTTGCAGGCGCGCAGCCATTCCGCGAAGTGCCCGCCGACCACCCGCGGCAGCGTCTTCGGAGGCAGGCTGGAGACCTGCTCCTTCATCTTGGCCTCGGGGATGATCCGGATGCTGTCGTAGTAGGTGTCGCACACCACCGTGGCCTTCGAGCCGACAAGGATCGTGCCGTTGTCCTGCAGCTTGCGCGTCTCCTCAAGCTCGGCCGGCACAGACGGCATCATGCCGCCGTCGTACCAGGTCCACTTGACCGCGGGCATCTTGCCCCGGGCCGGGAAGTGCAGGCGGGTGACGGATGCGGTGGGCGCGCTGACCTCCGTCTGGTTGGCGCTGATGGGCTCGGCGGAGGTCGGGGCCGTCAGCCCGAGCGCCCAGTACGCGCCGTCCATGATGTGGCAGCCCATGTCGCCGAGCGACCCGCAGCCGAAGTCCCAGAAGCCGCGCCAGACAAAGGGCAGGTAGCCCGGGTCGAACTCGCGGGGCTGGGCGACCCCGAGCCAGAGGTCCCAGTCGAGCGTCGACGGGACGACGGGCATCATCTTCGTGTGGTCGAACGGCTTGACGCCCTGGGGCCAGATCGGCCGGTTGGTCCAGCTGTGGACCTCCTTGACGTCGCCCAGGACGCCGGCCTCGACCCATTCCTTGAGCATGCGGGCTCCCTCGCCCGCGTGGCCCTGGTTGCCCATCTGCGTGGCGACCTTCTTCTCGCGGGCGACCTCCCCGAGCTTGCGGGCCTCGGTCACCGTGTGCGCCATGGGCTTCTCGATGAACACGTGCTTGCCGAGCGAGAGCGCCGCCATGCCGATCGGGAAGTGCATGTGGTCGGGCGTCGACACCGTCACCGCGTCTATCTGGTTGCCCAGCTTGTCGAGCATGACCCGGAAGTCGCGGAAGTGCGGGACGCCCGGGAACTCCTGGAACGTCTTCGCGGCCCGGTCGTCGTCGACGTCGCAGAACGCGACGAGGTTCTCCCCCTTCATCCCCTGGACCGCGTCATAGCCGCGCCCGCCGACGCCGCAGCAGGCGACGTTGATCTTGTTGGCGGGCGCCTGCCCGCCGGGCCCCTGCGATCGCAGGATGTTGGGCAGCGATACCGCGGCGGAGGCGAGCGAGGCGGTCTTCAGGAACGTGCGGCGGTTCATTTCAGGGGTATTCATGATTGGGTGGGAGGGGCTCAACTTTGCCAAATGCCGCGGCTGGGGCAAGAGGCGTGACAAACTTTTTTGGGAGCGTGTGCGGGGCGCGGGCCCTGATCCACCCGAAACATTTTCCGGCGCTCGCCCGCACTTGCAATAGTGCGCTGGCTGATAATGGTGATTAGCCCCGGCGGCACGCGGCGCTCCCCGCGGCTTGCAATCGGGCCAACCCCGCTCCTTCATCCTCCGCCGTCCCGCCCCCGGGACAACGGGGCAACGACCCGCTCCATGCACCCCTCCCTCCCACCCCGCAAGCCGGCCCGGCCGCCGATCAAGGATTTCCAGGTCTCCCGCCGGTCGTTCCTGAGGAGAGTCGCCACGGTCGCGGCCATGACCGGCCTGCCCGCCTGGTTCGTCGAGCGCCAGACGCTCGGCGCCGCCGAGGCGTCCAAGGCCCCGTCCCCGAACGACCGCCCAGGCGTCGCCCTCATAGGCTGCGGCGGGCAGGGAAAGGGCGATGCGACCAACGCGGCCAACCTCGGCGACATCATCGCCGTCTGCGACGTCGACGAGAACCGCCTGGAGGAGGCCGCGGTGAAGTTCACGGTGAACGGCAGGAAGCCCGCGAAGTACACGGATTTCCGCAAGCTCCTGGAGCGGCAGGACCTCCACGCTGTCGTCAACGCCACGCCCGACCACTGGCACACCCTGGTGAACATCGCCGCCGCCCGGGCCGGCAAGGACATCTATGCCGAGAAGCCCCTCACGCTCACGATCGACGAGGGCAGCCACGTGATCGAGGCCGTTCGCAGCCATGGCGTCGTGCTGCAGACCGGCACGCAGCAGCGCAGCTCGCAGCGCTTCCGGCTGGCGGCCGAGCTGGTCCGCAACAAGCGCATCGGCGCGCTGAAGGTCGCCGAGGTGTGGCTGCCGGCCGGCCTTCGCGACGGCCCGTTCGCGGCCTCGCCCGTGCCGGCCGGGCTCAACTGGGATTTCTGGCAGGGCCAGACGCCCGCGGTCCCCTACGTGAAGCAGCGCTGCCACACCTATTTCCGCTACTGGTACGACTATTCAGGCGGCACGATGACCGACTGGGGCGCCCACCACAACGACATCGCCTACTGGGCGATCGGCCTGGTCGCGCCGCGCGAGGTCGAGGCGCAGGCGCTGTCGCAGCCCATTGCCGGCGGCTTCACCGCCTTCGCCGACTATGACGTGAGGTACACCTACGCGAACGGCGTCGGCCTCCATGTCCGGACGACCAAGGAAGACGACATCTTCGGGGACCCGGTGAAGGACCCGGTGAACGCCAAGGGCCAGCACAACGGCATCCGCTTCGTGGGCTCGGACGGCTGGATCTGGGTCAACCGCCACGAGATCAAGGCGAGCGACCCCGCGCTCCTGCACACCCCCGTCGACGACGAGAAGGACCGCCTCCAGGTCAGCAGGAACCACATGGGGAACTTCTTCGACTGCATGCGCTCGCGCCAGGCGCCGATCTGCGACGTCGAGACCGGCCACCGCTCGGCGACGATGTGCCACCTCGGGGCCATAGCGCTTCGCACCGGCCTGAAGCTCGCGTGGGATTCCGAGACGGAGATCTTCGTCGGGGACAACGCCCTGGAGGGGAACCGCTACCTGTCGCGGGCGATGCGCGCGCCCTATGACTACAGCTTCGGCGGCTGAGCGGCGGCGAAAAGCCGCCCCCGCCTATACGCCGCGGCCCTCGTCGAACCCATAGAGCCGGTAGTGGGACTCCCCCGAGGGGCAGAGCCTCGCGTCGACGGCCTCGCGAACGTCCGGGTAGCGCCGGAGGTAGGACTCCTCGGGAAAGGGGAGTCCCGGCCCGAAGTCCGCCGGATCCACGGCGACCGGCGGGCGCAGGCGCCGGAGCCAATGGCCCCCGTTCATGGGCACGATGTCCATGCCCCGCTCGAGGCAGTCGGTTGCGCTGAAGTAATGGCAGACCAGCGAGCAGCAGGTGCGGCTGAAGTCCGCGATCGGGCTGCCCCCGTGCACAAGGTCCGAATGCCAGAGGAACACGTCGCCCTTTTCCGCCAGGAGCTTCCTTCCCCTCAGGCCTCGCAGCCGAAGCTGCACGTCGATGTAGTCGAACCAGTCCACGATCTCGTCGCGGGACGCATGGTGGCTGCCGTCGTTGAACGTGTAGAGCGGGATCTTGTGGCTGCCCGGGTAGTAGACCAGGGGGCCGGAGTCCGGGTGGACGTCCTCGAACGCGATCCACGCCGTGACCAGCGAATGGGGTGTCCGGGGGGTCATGCACAGGGAATCGATGTGCTTCGGCTGGGAGCTGCCCTTCTCGAAGCTCATGCTGCCGCAGAGGACCGGCGCGTCGCCCAGAAGGTCCGCCAGGACCGCCGCCAGCCCGCCGTCGAGCGCAAGGTCCCGGACCTCCTCGCTCATCAGGTGGAGATCATTGAACCTGAAGTGCCGCGTCTCGGGGCGGGATGCCTGCGCCCAGAACGTGCGCCGGCCGCTCTGCAGGCAGTCGGCGACGACCTCCTGCGGCCTCTCCCTGAGAACCCTCCGGATGGCCGAGGCCGCGCGGTCGGCCCGGCCTGGGGTGAAGAAGCCCTCCAGGGACGCGCATCCGTCCCGCTCGAACTCGGAGAGGCCGACGCCCTGCTCGGCGTCGCTGACCTGATTCGTCGCCAGGTTCACGCCAACAGATGACAACCTGGCGCCCCAAAGCCGCTACTCGCGCCCCAAGAAAGGGCGCCGGCACGGTTCCGGGGAGCGGGATCGCGGCCATTCGGGCGGCATGGCGCCGGCCCTATTTCACGACCGGCATATGGACTTCACCCGAATGCGAGATGATGCCGAAGCCGTAGAGGAGCCATAGGACCACCGCGGCCACCACGACGAAGTTGATGATCGACTTGATGGTCGACTGCATCGGGATGTAAGTGTTTATCAGCCAGAGAAGCACTCCGACGACGATCAGGGTGAGCACTACGGTTACGAGGGGCATATGGGTCCTTGATTGGAGCGGGTTCTTGCCCGCTGCGACGCCGAATATACCCCGGCGCCCGCCCGCCGGGAATGGGGTGTAACCCGACAGGCTCATGGGGCGCCAGGGGCCCGCGGCCGCGCCGCGGCGGGCGGCGCATGGGACATTGGGCCCCGGCCGGTGTCCAACGGACAGCAGCCGGCGAACCCACCCGACCCATGAACGACCTCGAACGCATCCAGCGACACCACGGCGGCCCCCATGCGGACGCCAGCAGGCCCCGCGTCGCATACTGGAGGCGCGCGCACCGCAGCCCCTTCTTCTGGGTCGCGGCATTCTTCATCATGCTGGCGATGGCCATCTTCGTGTTCACGGACGGCTTTCTGCTGCGGCCGCGCAGCCAGGCGCCGGCACCCGTCGCACGCGGGCCGGGATAGCCGCAGAAGGCCGGGAAGCCTAGTCAGATCTGCGAATACCCCGCCGGGGCCAGGAACCGGCTCGTGACCTTCGAGACCGTATCGGCGTACTGCGGGTCGCTCTTCAGCTTGACCCACACCGGATGCGCGCCGAACGCGGCCCAGTTCCTCCTGTGCGTCGCCAGGTCCGGGCTGCAGAGCATGTAGGTGAGCTGGGGCAGGTCGCGTCCCACGAGCGCCTGGCCGTAGAAGACCGGCGAGAGGTTGAGCTCCTGCATGACGCCGATCTCGCCGGCATTGAACATGGCCACCTTCTTGAGCGCCTTGGCCTCGCTGTAGCTCTCATAGGTGCGCATCTCAAAGATCCGCGGGCTGCGCGCGCGGGCAAGCGCCGGGACGGCGAGCCTGGGAAGCCCGGCGAACGGCAGGAAGAGCCAGCTGTCGATCCGGTCGAACGCGGGCTGGGCCGTGGTCGGCGAGGTCAGGTACTCCGCGCCGGCCGCCTGGACCGCCGGGTCCGCGTTGAGCGCGGCGGCGACCGCCGCGACGGATTCGAGCGACGGATGGGGAATGAGCACCCAGACGGCGGGGCCGTCCTTCGCGTCCGGCTCGGTGAAGACGCCGACCGCCTCCACGCCGCGGGCGTTCAGGGCGGGGATGAAGGCCTTCTCCAGGTACAGGTCGAGAAGGGCATGCGACGCTCCGGGCCTCAGGCGGTAGGCGCGCAGCTCAAGGCGCTCGCCCCCCCGGGCCGGCGGCTCCGCCGCCTTCGCAGGCGACGCGAGGCCGGCGAGTGCTGCCGTCGCGGAGGCTGCGAGGGAGGCTTTCAGGAAGTCGCGGCGGTCGATGTCATTCATGGGGGTCGGGACGCTGATAATCGGGGAAGAGCCGCCCCAGTCCAGCCTCCGAAGCTTCGGCGACCCCGCGCTCGGTGATCAGGCCGGTCACGAGCCGCGCCGGGGTCACGTCGAACGCCGGGTTTGCGGCGCCGCTTCCCTCGGGCGTGAGCGCGACCGTCGCGACCGTCCCGTCCGGGAGCCTGCCCGACAGGTGGGTCACCTCGCGCTCGGAGCGGTTCTCGATCGGGATCTCGCGGAGGCCGTCGCGCACCCTCCAGTCGATCGACGGCGACGGAACCGCGGCGTAGAACGGCACGCCGTTGTCGCGCGCCGCCAGGGCCTTGAGGTACGTGCCGATCTTGTTGCAGACGTCGCCGGTCGCCGTCGTCCGGTCGGTGCCGACGATGACCATGTCGACCTGCCCGTGCTGCATGAGGTGGCCGCCGGCGTTGTCCGAGATCACCGTGTGCCTGACCCCGTGGTTGAGGAGCTCCCAGGCCGTCAGGCTGGCGCCCTGGTTGCGGGGCCGGGTCTCGTCCACCCAGACGTGGATCGGCAGGCCCTCGTCGTGCGCGGCGTAGATCGGGGCCGTGGCCGTGCCCACGTCGACCGTCGCAAGCCAGCCTGCGTTGCAGTGGGTGAGGACATTGACGGCGCCCCCCGGCGGCTTTCGCGCCGCGAGCCCTCGGATGATCGCCAGCCCCGCGGCGCCGATCGCCCGGTTGATGCCGACATCCTCGTCGCAGATCTCGGCGGCGCGCTCGAAGGCCGCCGCGGCGCGCAGCGCGGGCGGCAGCGGGGAAAGCCACGCGGTCACCCGCTCGACGGCCCAGCGGAGGTTCACGGCGGTCGGGCGCGTGGCAAGGAGCATGGACCCCGCGTTCCGCAGGGACGCGTCCGAGGCGTCGACCCTGAGGGCAAGCCAGATTCCGTAGGCGGCGGTGGCCCCTATGAGGGGCGCGCCGCGCACGAGCATCGCGCGGATGGCGTGGGCCGCGTCCTCGGCCGTCCGAAGCCTCGCCACCGCAAAATCATGGGGCAGGCGCGTCTGGTCTATGATCTCGACCGAGGCGCCGTCGGCGCCCGGCCAGATGGTGCGGTAGGGCTGGCCCTTGACCTTCAAATGACCCTTTCGTTCCCGCCGTCGACGGGGATCTGCGCGCCGGTGGTCTTGGCGAAGAGGGGGCCGCAGAGTTCCGCCGCGAGCGCGGCGACATCCCGGCTCGTCACCTCCACCTTGAGCACGTTGCTCGTCTTGTAGGCCTCGACGCTCAGGCCGTAGTGGCGGGCCCGCGACTCAAGTATCTCCCGGGTCCAGAGCGCCGTGTCGAAGACCATGTTGGGGTGCAGCGTGTTGACCCGGATGTGGTCGGCCCCCCATTCGAGGGCTGCGACCCGGGCGAGCTGGTTCACCGCCGCCTTCGAGGCCGAGTAGGCCGCCGCGCCCGGGCCGGGCGCCGGCACGTTCTTCGAGCCGATGACCACGACGCGCCCGCCCCTGGGCGCCATCTTCAGGAGGGGGTGGCACTCGCGCATCATCACGAAGCTCGCGTCCAGGTTGACCGACATGACCCTGCGCCACGTGTCGGTCCCGAGCTCCCCGATCCCCTTCCCCTCCGGGAAGATGCCCGCGTTCAGGACCAGCATGTCGAGGCCCCCGAATGCGCCTGCGGCCTCCTCGAGCGCCGAGGCCACGCCGGCCTCCTCCGTCAGGTCGCATGCGATGCCCAGAAAGTCCGGCCGGCCGTGCATCCCGACGATGCTGCGGTTCACGTCCAGCCCGACCACGGCGGCACCCCGCTCGAGGAGGGCGTCGACGCACGCCCGGCCGATTCCGGATGCGGCGCCTGTCACAAGGGCCACCTCGCCCATGAACAGGGGCTCCGGGCCCGCCCGGCGCAGCTTCGCCTGCTCCAGGTCCCAGTATTCGCAGTCGAAGATGTCCCCGGCCGGCAGGGCCCTCCATCCGCCGAGCGCCGTCGAGCGCATGATGATGTCGATCGTGTGCCGGTACAGGTCGCCGGCAATCGAAGCGTCCCGGGCCGTGCGCCCCGCGGCCACCACGCCCCATTCGGGATCCAGGACCACGCGGGGCGCCGGATCGAGCATCACGGGCCGGGGGCCCGCCCTGTCCGCGCAGGCGTTGAAGTAGGCCTCATAGTCGCGGCGGTAGGCGGCAAGGTCGCGCCCGACCAGGGGCAGGCGCTTGGTGCGGATCACATGGTCGGGCGTGGCCGGCCCCTGCTGGGAAATCAACCCGGCGTCGGGCCGGGCGGCAAAGCCCGCGGACCTTGCATCGCGCCGCGAGGAAAGGATCGCCGGGACGCCCATCGCCGCCGACAGGTCGCGGCGGAAGGCCGCCACCTCGGCGCGCACGGGGCGTCCCCGGGGGGCAGCGGCCGGCCATTCGACGTTCCAGGCCCCGTGCCCCGCCAGGTAGTCCTCGGCCAGGGTCACCAGCTCGATCATCCGCCCGTAGGATTCCTCCGCCGTCTCGCCGAACGAGATGAGGCCGTGGTTCAGCAGCGCCACTCCGATCGTGCGCGGGGACGATCGCCTCGGGAAAAGCTCCGCGAACGCACGGGCAAGCCTGAATCCCGGCATCACGTAGGGAACGACGACCACGCGGTCGCCGTAGAGCTTGCGGACCCGCTCGTCGCCGCCCTGCGTGTTCGTCACCGAGATGAAGGCGTCGGCGTGGGTGTGGTCCACGTACCTTGCCGGCAGGACCGCGTGGAGGATCGCCTCCACGGACGGCGCAGGGGCGGACGGGTTCGTCATGCAGCCCCTCAGCTCGGCTGCCATGCGCAGGTCGGAAAGCGATGCGAGTCCCGCGAGCCTGAGCAGGTGCGCCATGCGGCACGGCGAAAAGCCGGCCGCCTCGATCGTCGCAAGGTCCCAGCCGCTTCCCTTCACGCGGAGGACGGCCTCGTCCTCCCCGAAGATATTCCTTTCCAGTGTCTTGACCGAGGTGTTGCCGCCGCCGTGGAGCACGAGCGAATCGTCCCTTCCCAGCAGCCTCGATGAATAGACCCGCTGGCCCAGATCCCCGGGAAATCCCGCTGCCTCAGCGCTGTTCCAGAGATTCTTCAAAGGTGGAATGCCGATTCACGACCGCCCGCGGCATTCGACAGAGGTGCCCTCACGGCGCCCCGTAGTCAAGCGCCCCACCCTTGCAGATCGGCGGGACCCGCATCATCGTTTCCGCGTCACCCCCTTTCACCCAATGAACATGCAATACCGGCAGCTCGGAAAATCAGGCCTCAAGGTGGGCGCCCTGTCCTACGGGGCATGGGTCACTTTCGGAAAGCAGATCGGCGATCCCGTCGCGAAGAGGCTCCTGCACGCGGCCTATGACGCCGGGATCAATTTCTTCGACAACGCCGAATCGTACGCGGACGGGCAGGCCGAGGTGGTGATGGGCTCCATCCTCAGGAAGTCCGGATGGCGCCGCAGCAGCTACTTGGTCTCCAGCAAGGTGTTCTTCGGCGCGGTGGGCGACCGGCCCAACGAGGACGGGCTCTCGCGCAAGCACATGGTCGAGGCCTGCCATGACGCCCTCCGGCGCCTCCAGGTCGACTACCTGGACCTCTATTACTGCCACCGCCCGGACCCGACGGTCCCGATCGAGGAGTCCTGCAGGGCCATGCACGACCTCATCGCGCAGGGGAAGGTCCTCTACTGGGGCACCAGCGAGTGGAGCGCGGCGCAGATCGAGGCGGCGCACGCGGTGTGCGACCGGCTCGGGCTTCACCACCCGGTGGTGGAGCAGCCCCAGTACAACCTTTTCCACCGCCTTCGCGTGGAGAAGGAGTACGCGCCACTCTACCGGAGCCCGGGGCTCGGGACCACGATCTGGTCGCCCCTCGCCTCGGGCCTGCTCACCGGAAAGTACAACAAGGGTGTTCCCAAGGGCACGCGCCTCGGCACCCCCGGGATGGAGTGGCTGAAGACCGAGATCCTGAAGAAGCCCGGGATCGATGAGAAGCTTGCCGCCGTTCCAAAGCTCGCGGCCGTGGCCAAGGGCCTCGGAACCAGCCTCCCGTGCCTCGCGATCGCCTGGTGCCTGAAGAACCCCAACGTCAGCACGGTCATCCTGGGGGCGTCCCGCGTCGAGCAGCTGACCGAGAACCTGGCGGCCCTCGACGTCCTGGAAAGGCTGACCCCGCAGGTCATGCGGGACCTGGACGCCGTCTCGGGGCCGCTGGCGGACTGAGAACATGCCGAGCCGCCCCCGGCGCCTGGCGAGGACCGCGGCCCTTCTCCTGTGCGCGCTCCTGTTCGCGTGCGAGAACCCGCGCGCCGCGAGATTGAAGGCGGACAAGGCGGACGTCGAGGCCGGGCTGCGGCGCTACTCGGCGCTCACGCTCGCGATGGACAGCGCAGGGATCGCGGCCATGTTCGCGCCCGACGGCGAGATGGTGAACCCGAAGCGGCCGCCCGTGCGGGGCCGCGCCGCGATCGAGAAGTTCCTATCCGGCTTCTCCGACTTCCACGTCGTGTCCAACGCCGACGAGGCGTCGAGCACCGTGGTTGACGGCGACACCGCGGAGCAGCTTGGGACCTACCGCCAGCGCGTTCGGTCTCCGGACGGACAGGAATTCGAGGCGACGGGCCGGTTTGAGATAGGCTGGGTGCGCGGCGCCTCGGGCGAGTGGCTGCTGTCCCAGGTTGCCACCTTCCCGTCAAAGTAGGACCGGCGGACCGGCGTCCTGCCCGGGCAATGGTGTTGCCTCAGGGTCCGCCGCGAGGCAAATCGGTGGGGTGACCCGCCCCACGAGCCTTCGCCGACTCCCCTCCCCCGGTCTGCTGCTGGCGCTGATTCTGCCGTCCTCCCTCGCCGCCCAGCACGTGCTCCTCGTGGACGACGGCGGAAAGTTCGCCCTTGTGCGCGCCGCGACCGGCACGAGCCCCTGCGTGGAAAAGGAGGGCAAGGTGGTGCCGACCAACGGCTACAAGTTCGCCCTGAAGGAGGTTCCCGAGTTCCTGCCCGTCTTCGTCACGGTGAGGAACGTGAACGTGCGCACGACCTACCTCACGTCGACGCACCAGGGAGGGCAGTTCAACAATGACTTCCACTTCGACGCGGAGTTCGAGACGGGCTACCACCTGAAGGACGTCTTCGTCGTCCTCGCGCTGGACACGGAGCAGGGGGGACGGGCCCTCTTCCTCTGGGAGGTCGGCGAGCTCGTCCCGAAAAAGGGAAGGAACGTCCACATCATCGTGCCGATGGATTCGGCAATTGGTTCCAGCAGGTACACATTCCATCTGTTCTCCGGCGGCGCCGAGGTGCTGCAATCCCTGGTCTCCTTCGGGGACCGCGAGGTGGCTCTCAACAGGATGGTCGCCGCGAGGATCAAGGACGTCCAAGAGGCCGGTCCGAAACTTTTCATGGGGCTCGGCCCGGAGTATCCCCCTGCCCTGAGGAAGCAGAACACCAAGGGGCAGGCGATGATCACCGTGCGCATCGGCGCCAACGGCGCTGTCTTCGATCCCGTGGTCAAGAGCGCTACGGACCCGGCCTTCGGCGAGGCGGCGCTCGCCGCGGTCAAGCTTTGGCGCTTCCTCCCAATGGTGAAGAACGGCTATCCGGTCGAGGCAAAGGCCGACGTGCCGGTTGTCTTCACCCCGCCCGGACCGCAAACGGACAAGACCTGACGGTTCCAGCGCCGCCCCGGGCGATCCACGGCCGCAACGGGATCGCGGGTGGCGGCTACCGCGCCCGGTGCGGCATCCTCACCGTTTCCCTCACGCGCCAGAACTCTGCCGAGCTGAGATTCTGCAGGATGTACTCGGCGCCGGCCTTTCGGAGCCTCTCCGTCCTGCCGCCGACACCCAGGAACGGGATGCCGAGCTCCCTGCAGGCCCGGAGATCCCAGAGGCCGTCGCCCACGTAGACGGCCTCGTCCAGCTTCCTGCCGGCCTTGGCCACGGCGCCGGCTATGATTTCGGCGCGGCTGTAGAACTCCGAGGATGTCACCATGGGAATGTCGTCGAACGGTATGCCGGCCGCCCCGAGCTTGAACGAAATGGTCTCCCGCCAGTCGCCGGTCGCAATGGCGACCGGCATCCCCTTCTCCTTCAGGTCCTTCAGCAGCGCCGATGCCCCGTCCATGGCTGAGAAGGAGGCGGGATTGCTCCCGTGGGCGTCCTTCAGGCGCCGCAGGTATCCCTGGCACACGGCGCGTTCCTTCGACTTCCTCTCGTCCGGGGCAAGGGCGCCGAGAGCCTGGTGGACAATGGCCTGGGCGGTGACCTCCTCGAGGCTGGCGAAGAAGGACTCAACCATCGCAAACCCGGCGACCTCCTCGAAGGCCGCCTCGAAGCTCTCCCGGTCCGTGGACTCGCCGCCAATCAGCGTGCCGTCTGCGTCGAAGACGATCATGACCCGGCTTCGGTCAGGGCTCGCGTGCCCCGCGGGGCGCCGCCTGGTCCGGCGGCCAGTCCGCCATCCGCCTTCCCGGCGGCCTCTTCATGAGCTCCGTCCGCGTAAAGCCGTACCTCTCATAAAGGCCGTGCGCGTCGCGCGTCCCCAGGATGCTCATCGAGCCGTTCACCCAGGGATGCTCCGTCACGCACGCCATCAGCCACTTTCCCAGCCCCCTTCCCCTATGGGCTTCGTCGATGAAGACGTCGCAGATCCATGCAAACGTCGCCTTGTCTGTCACAACCCTCGCGAAACCGATCTGACTGCCGCTGCCCTTTTCGTAGACGCCGAAGCAGAGGGAATTGCGGATCGATTCCTCGACGACCTCGCGCTTCCTGTCCCTGGCCCAATAGGTGTTGTTCAGGCCGCGGCACACAAAGTCGATGTCGAGCAATTCCGGCTCCGTGCTGATGAGGACTCCTTCGCGCTCGAATTTCATGGTCGTTCAGTCGCTGGAAATGGGTTGTGAAGATCGAATGCGTGAATTGCACCCGCGCGTCGACCCAATATGCGCGTCCTCCGGTGTCGCCCCCCCTCAGCAGCTCGTGCGACAAGACACCGGGGCGGCCGCAGTGCCGCGCTGCACGAGCCGCAGGTCGGAGCGGACACTCCAGCCCAGGCTCCGCCAGAACGCCCTGCCGGAGGAGTTGTCGGCAAAGAGAAACAGGTTGCACTTGGGAATGTCCTCCGACCGGAGCTTCTCGAGGCAGTCCTCCACCAGCTTCCGTCCGATGCCCCGGCGCCGCCATTTCCGGGCCACGGCAAGGTGGTGCAGGTATCCCCTCCGGCCGTCATGGCCGCACAGCACCGTGGCGATCACCCGTCCGCCTGACGTGGCGACCACGCTGAGACCGCGGTTCCTCCTGAGGAATCGCCCGATGGCCGCCCGGCCGTCCGACTCATTTAGGCCTATGCCCTCGGCGGCCTTCCAGAGCGCGTACACCTGCCTGTAATCGCCGATTCGAAGCGGGCGAAAGCGGATTGATGATCGAGTGGACATAATTGGCAATTGGAGCCTTCCCGAGGCTGCGAAAATGCGACCGCTCGGTCCAGCCTCGCTTTGACCGCACGACATGGCGGGCGCCGGCGAGTTCGCCCGGCCGCGGGGACCGGACTTTACACGGCGCACGCGCGCAACTAGCATCACCCCCTTCCGGTGCTTCTAGTCCCGCGCCGTCGCCGGCTACGGGCTCTTGACCTTCGTACCACAAGCCAACCCCCGGCCCACGCATCTTATGACGATGTACATCCCCCTGCCGCTCCGCTCGCTTCTCATACCGTTCATCGGCACTCTTCTTTCCGGCGCGTTTTCGACGACGCGCGCCGCGACCGAGCCGGGCTTCACGTTCAAGCGCGGCGTGAACATCTCCCACTGGCTCTCGCAGAACGAACGCACTCAGGCCTATGGCGCGCCCTGGTTCGGCGAACGCGACGTCGAGTGGATCTCCAGGCAGGGATTCGACCACATCCGCCTCCCCGTCGATTTCCGGCTCTGCCTTGCGGCCGACGGCTCGCTGGACGAGGCAAAGCTCAAGCCGATTGCCGACACTATCCTGTGGGCCCGGGCCCGCGGCCTCGGGGTCGTGCTCGACGCCCATTTCCTGCCGGGCGCCGATTTCAACTCGGTGGGCGGCGACAAGCGGGCGTACACGGACGCGGCGATCCAGGAGAAGGCGGCGCAGTGCTGGCGCCAGATGGCAAGGCACTTCGCCGGCGAGGGCCCGAATCTTCGGTTCGAGATCCTGAACGAGCCCGTTGCCGCTGAGAACAGGCAGCTCAATCCGTTCATGCACCGCATGCTCGCCGTCATCCGCGAGAGCAATCCGACGCGCATCGTTTACGTCACCTCGAATAAGTGGAGCAGCTTTCACACCGTTGGCGACGTCGTCCTGCCCGACGACCCGAACATCGCCCTGACGATCCATTTCTACGAGCCGATGGTGTTCACCCACCAACGGGCGCCCTGGGCCGGCTTCAAGAACACGCTTCCCCCCGTCACGTTTCCGGGGACGGTGCCGGACGTGACAGGTTTCACGCTCCCGAACGCCCACATGAACCTGCACGCGGGCGACGAGATCACGGTCGCCCAGATCCAGGCGACATTTGCCGGCGTGTCCGCCTGGCTCGCGGGTCATGCCCCGAAGATCGAGGTGTATCTCGGCGAGTTCGGAGTCTACGAGCCCGCCGACGCGGCCTCAAAGCGCCGCTGGATCGCAACGGTCCGCTCGGAGGCGGAAACCCGGGGCTGGGGCTGGGCCGTATGGGACTACAATGACAGCTTTGGCGTCCGCAGACATGACGGATCAGGCACGCCGGTTCTAGAGGGTTTGTTCTCGAGGTAGGCGCACGGTTTCGGGCGCGGCCCCTGGCGCAAGTTCAGACGCACCAAGCATCAAAAGGGTTCGTTGCGGATCCTGTGCGTCCCAGAGGGAGCGTTGCGATGAGGCTACGTTCCATTTGGCGTGGGTAAGCCAGCGCCTTCGGCGCGAGATTCTAAACCCTTAGCGAGCCACGGAACGCCCTGCCGCTATAATAAGACTGCGCACCATTGTGATACACGAAGACATGCCCGAAGCGGCGATCACCAAAGAGGGCACCGCCGAGTTCTCTAATATCACCAGGTGCCTTCACCCAGCTCGACGTCTTCGTATCGAAATTCCCAAGCTTCTGCAGTTCTCGATATTGTCCTTCCGTTAAAAGCTCAATGCCCATGGCAGCTGCCATATCGAGAGCGTTATTTTCGGGCTTAAATGCCTTCCTTGAATCCAGCCCTTCACGGTCGTAGCAAATACTTACGCGGCCTTTAGGACTTTCCGCCGAGCAATCAAAAAAAATGTATTCACCCGTCTTCTTGTCATGACCAACAACATCCGGCTCACCGCCAGTTCTTTCCATTTCATTGAGTGACCATAGTTTTCCGGTAGTAGCGTCCAGCTTTGCTTTTACTTTGGCCCATTCCAGACCTTCATGGCGGTTCATGTTTTTCTCAAAACGGACTTTTAGCGTCCTGAGCAGTTCTTCACGTTGCTCTGCTGACAACTCCTTGTTTGTTTTGACGCCTTTCATGAGGTTTCCTTCTTGATGCTTTGTCGTGTGAAGAGTTGACCCGATCAGCCCGCTTGTTTTCGAGATAAGGCGTGGAAGGGCGACGCCCTTCCACGTCCCAAATCTTGATAGGGCAATTGCCGGAAGGAAGACAAACCGAACAGCGGGGGCGTAATCTGGAATTTCCTCAAACGGTTATGAATATGGCCACGTATCGGAATACCATTGATGTGAATCCAGCGAAGAATGGATGAGGAGAAGTGCGATGGATAGAGCTGGAGCCGCGGGTCGGACCTCGGTCTTGCTTCGGATCGCATAGCGATCCTGCCCTCGGTCGGTCGGGTGACTGGAGGCTGGACGAGGTGGGCCCGAGAGGCGCCGTAGGGCTGGTGGGCAAAGGGAGCAAGTCGGCGCAGGCGGCGTTACGCCCGCATTAAGTTTCGACCGGCTGGCCTGTTCTTTACTAGACCTTTGCCGCCAGCCGACTTAGCTGCGCGTTTCTTTGCGGCGGTTATTCTGCCGCCCCTGCCTTTTTTTGCCATATGTTGAATCTAACGGGTTGGATCCATGACGTTTAGCTTCGAGGAGATGCTACCCTGCCTTCGGGCCCAATCCAAAGGGACTAACCCTACCACCCCATCACCAGGGGACTTGGCGATGGGCGGCCCAACTGGCCGGCGGACACGGACGCTCGACACTCCAAGGTTGCGGCGACCGGTTGCTTTCCGAGACGATCGGTGAGCCCGATGGCCTCCGGCACGACAGATCTTGACCCGCTGCGGCGCTTCTCCGACCGCGTCGAGGATTACGTCCGCTACCGCCCGGGCTATCCGGCGGGGGTCACCCAGTTTCTCGGAGCCAAGGCGGGGCTGGCAATAGGGAGCAATGTGGCCGACGTGGGAGCCGGGACCGGCATCTTCACCCGGATGCTCCTGGACACCGGCGCGATGGTGGCCGCGGTGGAACCCAACGACGCGATGCGAGGCGCGGCGGAGACCGAGTTCCGCGGTCGCGCGAATTTCAGGAGCGTGAAGGGTACGGCGGAGGCCACGGGGTTGCCGGGCGGTTCAATGTCCCTCATCACCTGCGCCCAGGCCTTTCACTGGTTCGAGCCGTCCGGGTCCCGCAAGGAGTTCAGGCGCATCCTGGCGCGAGATGGGTGGTGCTCCATGATCTGGAACACCGCAATCGTGGATGGATCGGACTTCGCCATCGGCTATGAGAGGCTCAAGGAGGAATTCGGAACCGACTTCAAGAGGGTGCGGCATGAGACCGTCGAGAAGACCGGCCGATTTGACGGATTCTTTGGACCCGGGAATTGGGAGCGGCAGGATTTCGGGAACTCGCAGACCCTTGACCTCAAGGGCCTGAGGGGGCGGCTGCTTTCGTCGTCGTACGCGCCGAAAGCGGGGCATCCCCGATTCAACGCAATGATCGCCGCCCTGACGGTCCTCTTTGACAGCTGCCAGAGGGCCGGCGCCGTCCGAATAGAGTACAAGACAGAGGTTTACGCCGGCCAGCTGACCTGAAGAAGCTCGGTCCCCGGCGCGCGGTCGCCACCCGCCGCGGTCCCCTCTTCCTTGGACTGGGCCCCGTTCCCTTCGCACCTGCGGCGCCCTCTCGGCCAAGAATCCAAAAACTGTAAAATGGCGGACCCCCCGTTTGGACGGCTGGCTATTCACTGGAACCGGCCCACATTGAGTTCACAGACCTTTCGCGACCGGCCCTCGTCAATCCGACAACATGAAGCACCGCCTTTGCGTTCTGCTCATACTGATGCAGGGTCCCGTTGTCGCCGGGCGGGTTCCTCAGGCGGAGTTTCCAAAGGGGCACGTTGATTCCGGGCCGAACTCGCCGTTCGAGGCCATGCCGGAGCCAAGCCCCCCGGCAGCCGGGGGAGAGGCCAAGCCGAGCCTGCCGGGCAACGTCGGGATATTCACGACCGACGTCGTCTTCCCGGCTCCATCGCGTCCCGCGGCCATGCCGGCTCCCGCTGGAGGGGCATTGAGCCGGGCCATTGTGCAGGAGTTCTCCTACAGCATGGGCGGCAACGCCGTGTCGAGCATGACACCCCGCCCGAGCGAGGGCTCCGTCACGATGCTGGAGCCGATCAGCGTGCTGGGCTCCAGGGAGCGGGAGACGGCCGAGGGGATCGACGCCATGGAGAGGTTGATGAAAGCCGAGGCATTTCATCCGGTCTCCGGAGGACGGCTGGCCTCATTTTCAATGGGACGAATCAACATCGAACTGGGCCTATGGAAGCATCAGAGCCTCATTTCCGAGGCACCCCATGTTGGGATACAAAGGCTCGTGATCGACCTGGTCCGCGTCAGGTGGTGAGGCTGCGCCGGAATGCGGCCCAGGGGCCTTCGCCTCAGTGCAGCTGGTCGTCCGCCAGCCCCACCTTGTGGATGATCACGGTCCAGCGCGGGTCCGACCTCAATTTATCGAGGAGATTGTCCCACTTCATCCAGCCGAGCCCGGGATCCTTCTGCCGAAACGCCCTGTCCAGCCACTCAAACGCCTGGTCCACCTCGCCTCTGAAGGCATGAACCTCGGCGATCTGGTACGCCGCAACGTTTGCGCTCGTGTCTGTCAACGTGGCCAAGGCGGCATCCGCCTCCGCCCTTCGTCCAAGAGCCCAGTAGATCTGGCCCAGCAGGAAATAGCGGGTCCACTCCGTCTTTTCGAGCAGCGCCTCCTTGAGCGCCTCCTCCAACCGTCCCTGATAGACGTAGGTCTGGCCCAGACCCGCGTGGCCCCACACGGCATCCGGCGAGAGCTCGAGGATCATCCTGAATTGCTCGAGGGCTTCGTCCAAGCGGCCCTTTGAGTGGAATATGAAGCCCATGTAGACCCGAGCCTCCGAGTCGACCGGATCCACCGCCTCAGCCCGGCGCGCGAGCTCGAGCGACTGGTCCAGGCGGCCGAGCTGGAAGAGAAGCTTTGCCTCGCTGCGGATCACGTCGACGTTGTCCGGCGCGCCCGCCTTGGCGCGCCCGATGGATTCGAGCGCACCGTTCCAGTCGAAACCGGCCATCTGGACGCCCATCTTCGCGAGCTCCGCCGCGGGAAGGCCGGGGTCGAGGGTCGTCGCGCGCTCGGCCGCATCCCTGGCGATCGCCAGATTCCTTGCGACTTCGTCGGCCGTCGGCGCATACCCGCTCAATAGGCCCGCCGCGATGGAGAGCTGGGTCCATCCGAGCACGAAACTGGGGTCGAGCTCCACCGCCTTCTTGAAGAGTTCGGTGCTGCGCCTAAATCCTTCCAGCGAGAAGTTGTGCAGCAGGTAATTGCCCTGAAGGTAAAGCTGATGGGCCTCGACGTTCCTTGTGCCGCCGCGCTCGGCCTCCCTTACCTGGGCCAGGATCTGCTCCTTGGTCACGCTGACGCCCAAGCGGTTGCGGAGCTGCTCAACGATGGTCTGCGCGAGCTCGGTCTGCACCGCAAAGACATCCTCAAGGTCTCGCGTGTAGCTCTCGGACCACAGCTGCTCGCCCGTCTCCGCCCGGCTTAGCCGGGCCGCAATGCGGACACTGCTGCCCGCGCGGCGCACGCTGCCCTCGACGAGGTTGGCAACGCCGAGCTTAGCCCCGATCTCCTGCGCCGTCGCATTCTTGCCCTTGAAGGAGAAGGCCGACGTGCGCGCCGCCACCCTTAGGCCCGGGATCTTCGAGAGCACGTTGAGGAGCTCCTCGCTGATGCCGTCTGAGAAATACTCGTTCCCCTTGTCGTCGCTCAGGTTTTCGAAGGCGAGGACGGCAACCGAATTCTGGCCCACCGATGGCTGCGACGGCGCCGGCGCGGCGGCCACCGGGGGCTTGGGGGCATCCGGGCCGCGACGGGATAGCGTAAGCCACGCAACCGCGGCGATCACCACGCTCAGCGCGATGAGAACCCGCCCGATCATGCCCTTGGGCTTTGACTGGGGGGGGCCCGCCGCCACGCCGCCCGAGGCAGACGCCTCAGTCGGACGGGCCGAGATTGCCGCTGCGAGCCCGCTGCGGTGGGACCACAGCTTCAAGAAGCGCGCAAGGTAATCCGGCGTCACGACTCCTCCCGGCACGGTCGTCCACTGGACCGACCTGAAGCGGTCCGGCACCAAGGCTTCAGCTTGCGAGGTTTCGTCGGTGACGACGGGAAGTATGAAGGGAACCCCCGACGCGATGCCGCGGGCGCGCTCGGCCGCGAGATCCCATTCGATGCGGAAGTAGCCCTCGTGGCGCGCCTGCGTGGACGACGAGATGATGGGGATGAACAGCAGGCACTCCTTGATTTGCTGGCGGATCTTGCTGTCCCAGGCGTCGCCGTGCTCAAGCCCCCCGTCGGCGTCGAACCATACCTCGACGCCGTGCGAGCGCAGGGCTTCGCTGATCCGTCGGGCCGCGTCTGCGTCCTGGGAGGCGTAGCTTAGAAAGACGGCCCCATGGGGGGTTCCGGTATGGGCACTGTCTGGCATGAAGCGGGAGCAGGGCCGAAGCTGGAGGGGTCGTGGGGTTCTGGCCAGAGCAAAGCCCAGGCTCCGATATCCCGGGTGCCCCGTTGCGCTCCAGATGTCGCATATGGGATCCGCATCTGTCCGAGAACCCACCCTTCAAAGTATCCTTGGCAACCTATCCCTTGCCCCCGCCGGGCGGGACGACTATCGGGGTGTACTTCGGCATGTCGGCGCTCGGAATAATCTGGGTTGTCGAGAGGAAGTTGGTTGCGGCCTGAGGATCGACCGCGCTCCAATTCTGCAGTATTCGGCTGACGTGATTGTACACGCCTTGATCGGATACTCCCGATGCATAGATGGCGGCAATCGCGGTCTCAGGTGACGCGCTCGCTGCGGCGCGAGACAGGCTGATGAGCGCCACCATGCGCTGCTTGGGCGACGATATGCTCTCGAGAGCCTGAAGCGCGCCCGCAGGATCTGATCCCCAGATCGCGTTTCCATATGAGAAGAGCACCGAGTCATCCGTCTGTATCGATGGCGGCAACGCGGCATACATGGAACGAATCGTCGTCCCGCCGTTTGGCGTCGAGGTGAGCTCGCCGAAAATCCCGCTGAACGCAAAGGCGCGCACCTGGTCGCTTGCCTGCTCCTTTGCGAAGGCAACCGCCCTGTCGACGTTCAGGACCGCAAGAAGGCCGCCGATGGCGCCCGCAGTGGGACCGGCCGCGGCGATGCCGACCGACGGCATCAGGTTCGCGAGTCCGTTGACGACTTCGGGCCTCGCCCACCGTCCGACCTGATAAACCGCGTTTCCGGGATCCTCAGCCCCATTTGCAATGGCGAGGAGCTCCGATGACGTCGCCTTTTCGCCGATGGCCTTGGTCACTCCCGGAAGCCAGATATCCTTGGAGCCCACGCGCATTATGAACTGCAGGGCGCCGCCGCGGTCGGCGGAAAGCCACTCGATCAGAACAGCTGCCCGCTGGGCCCGGGCGGCCACATCCTTCCAGTCGATATTTTGCGTCTCCCGAAGTCGCTCTTCATAGGATCGGCTTCTTGCCGAGTATGCCAGTGCGACTGGCGCCGCCGTTGCGGCAGTACTCCTCCTGGCGTCCTTTCGGTAATCCACCCCGGTCCCTGACCTGAATTCCTTTGTCAACAACCATGACCCCGCGAGTGCGCACAGAATGCACAAGAGGACTGTTCGCGATCCGTGCCCTACCTGCATGATGAGGGGTTCAAGCCCAAAGGAATCCTCTGAAACACTACGTCGCCGCTCCGGTCCCCGCAATCATTGACAGCTGTTCTGTCTGAAAAAGGGACGCTTCACAACCCGCCCAATTTCGGACGGCGAGAAGGACGCCTGTCAGCCGCTCAACCCTCGCGGGGCCCTCCCGTCGACTGCGGCACGAAGGCCATCGGACTCCGGCCTGAGCGGCGGGCCCCGCCCCGCCTCCTCAAACGCGCTTCACCCGCAGGCCGACGGCCTCGGCCGCGCGCTCAAGGATTTCGATGTCCTTTATTCCCCTGAACCCTGAGAACGCCGCGGCGATGAGCCGGCCGTCGGGTGCCAGGATCGGGACTCCCCCCTCCCAGCCGATAAGGTCCGGCCGCTGCAAGCCGAAGGTGGCCTCGTTGAGCTTCCCCGCATAGACAAGCTCCTCAAAGCGCCCGGTGTGGTAGCCGGTCCGCCACACCTGCAGCACCTTTCTCGTCGCGATCTGGTAGCATTTCTGCCCGATCTCCTTGTCGTCCCCGAATATGTGCCCCCGAAAGTCGCCGTCGGGCTCCACGACGACTGCAGCCGCGTTGCCGCGGTTCCATTGTACGTCCAGAGGATCCGTGATGTAGGACGGATAGAGGCGCACAACATCGGCAATCAGTCGTTCGGAGGCGGACTCAGGCATGACTCTGCGTGGAGACGAATCACCTCGATGTCGCCGGCGCAAGCCGAGACCAGGAGGTCACGGGGAGCCTAAACAACGAACAACGCCACACCAGCTCCAAACATGGCGACGATCGCAATAAGCACGGTGGCACGATTCAGGCCAGAACTCGGCTGGCGCTTCATGAGCTTCGCGTCCGCCGCGACGAGGTAGATCCCGACCAGGAGAAATGGCGCCAGGAGGCCGTTGATGATCGCCGCCCAGTAAAGCATCTTGATCGGCGACAGTCTTAGAAAATCCATGACGATCCCGCAGGCGATCGAGATGACGAGCACGATATAGAATTCATGGGCTCCCTTATAGGGCTGGTCGAGTCCCTCGGACCAGTCGAAGGTCTCGGCAGCGGCATAGGCCGCCGAACCGGCGAGGGTTGGGATCGCGAGAGAGCCGACGCCAATCAGGCCAAGGGCGTATAGAAGCGCCGCGAATGGACCGGCAAGCGGCTGCAACGCCTCGGCTGCCTCCTTTGTCGTCGTGATCTGCGTGATGCCGTGCCGATGGAGGGTCGTGGCGCATCCGAGGATCACAAAGAACATCACCGCCTTGGAAAAGAAGGTCCCGATCCCGACGTCGATCTTGCGGGTCCATATCTCATTCGCGCTTGTCCCGTAACCCTTGACGATCATCCGGCGGCCCCTCGACTTTCCCTCCTCCACCTCCTGCGACGCCTGCCAAAAGAACAGATAGGGACTGATGGCCGTGCCCAAGATGGCGACGATGACGCCTCAGGTTCCGCGATCGGCCGGCCAGTGCGGCACAAGTGTATTGTGGAGAACGCCTGCCCAGTTGGGCCGCGTAAGGAAGGCGGTCACGACATAGGCTCCAAGGCTGAGGACCAGCCACATTAGGATCCGGGCGATCTGGTAGTAGCGGAATCTCACCGTGACGACGCCAATGGCGGTGCCGAATACGACAGCAAAGAGATGTGAATTCCAGCCGGTCAGGTACTCCGCCGCGCCGGCCATACCAGCCAGATCCGCCCCGACGTTGATCGTGTTGGCGGCTAGCAGGGCAATGACAAAGGCGATGCAAACAGGGCGTGGGATCTTCTTGCGCAGTCCGCTTGCCAACCCCTCACCGGTCACCATTCCGATCCGCGCACACATCATCTGCACCGCTCCCATGAGCGGCCAGGTGGCAAGCGACGTCCACAGCAGGCTCGTGCCGAGCTGCGCTCCGGCAATCGAGTAGGTGGCGATGGCGGACGGATCGTCTTCGGCGGCGCCAGTTATCACGCCGAGCCCCATGAGACGAAAGATCCGCACAAGGACGTTCCTTCGGGACGTTTCTGGATTGGGTGAGGGCATTCGTCGAGGCCGACTGGGGATCCTCCGCAAAGCGCCTGCATTGCCGAACAAAATGTACCATCCTCAATGGTCGGGCCTGACAACGGCTAGATTCGGGGAAATCGCTCTCGAGGAGGCTAGGATTCTACCGTCTCGCCGTCGGGAAACTGTTTCGATTCTTACCTAACCTCGTTGGCTTGGCTTCGTGCCGAACTCGAAACGCAAATCCCACGCCATGGACAACCATATGTTCAAGAACCCACCCTTCAGGAAACAAGAGCCGTCAAGCTCAATCTTAGCCGGAGCGAGCCGAAAGGGGGCGGCCTTTCGAGGTAGCTTGCCTCGCCAGCCAACAGGCCGCCAATCGCGAGCGCCATTCAGGAGCTATTCATAGAGCCCGCGAGTCCTGACATTCAGCGCTGCGGCTTGATTTCGGAGACCGCCTTGGAAGTCGGAGCGTCCATGGGAGGCAATTTGGAATTCGCTGCGTCCGGATGCGTGGTTCCCTCGAAAGCGTGCGGCAATGCCTTAACGAAGCCATTGCGCAGCCCGTTCACAATCATTCTAAGGGTCTTGACATCCATGCCCTGGGCGTCACCCGAGAACGGAATTCGGGTAGCCAGCTGCTTGGTGTCACTGTTCTCGAATAATTTTATCACCGCAACGACGACGCCCTTCCAAAGGCGCTCACCAAAATTCTTGTCCACATCGTCGCGATTCTTGAAGTCGACGCGGTTCAGGAACGGCTTCAGATATCCCTCATAATGTCCCTTCTGCATGGCCATCTGTCCAAATACGTCGAATTGTCCCCGCGAGACGTCGATGCCGACATAGGCCCTGAGTAAATCGTTTATTGCGGGCAAGGAGACCTTTCTCAATTCGACCGCGATCTCGAAGTGCGCCTGGTCGGAAAGGGGCTCCAATCTCGCATTCAGGCGAAGTTCCCCGTTTCCAATCGACCTGCCCGAAATGTCGATCTTCGCGGGGAAGACCTCGCCGTCCGCAGACGGGCGGTTGCGTAGGCCCGTGGCGATGACCTCCATATCCCTTACAGCGATGTCGATATGCGGTTCCATGGTCGTGTCGACATAGCGGATTATGCCGCCCCTTATCTCGAGATGGGCGATATTGATTGGGAAGATGTCGTTAATGACCTCCTGCCAACGGCGGTCCACGGTGAGCTGGCTCGATTCATCGGTAGGGCCGCGGAGAAATACCAGGCGCCCGTCGGTAATATAGATGTCGCTGACAAATCGTCTTCGGAATAGCTCCCGCCATGCGACCGAGAAGTCGATTGTCTTTGCGGCAAAGAACGGCTCCCGGACCTTTCCGTTGCTCCTTACGATTTCAATATCGTCAATACGGTATGCACCTCTCCAAACCTGCAGGTTGATGTCGCCCACATGGCCCGAATAGCCGGGTATTTGGCTGAGCCGGCGGTTGATCGCGCTGTGGACATAACCCGGAGCGAGCAGCCGTGCGACGACGGCTAGCGCAACAAGAGCCATAAGGATGTAAAGGACGGGCCTCGGCCACCGGAGCACGCGACGCTCTAGGGTGGCAGCGTGCGATTTGAATGACGCATTCATTCAACTACAGTGCACCGCCGGTGGCCACTGTTCCCTGCGAACAGGAAAAAAGACTACCCGACCACCCGGTATCTCAGCCGGCATTTTCGCTAGAATTGAGTCTAAACGTGTTCCAATACCCACCCCTTCATGGGCACTTGTGCCGGGTCAACGGGTCAGGCACTCGGCGGCATCAAGGTACATTTGCGCGACGATGGCCGCAACTTTGGGCGGAAAAGCGTGTTCTTGAAAGTAACACAAACCTCAAACCAGCATGAACTCAAACGCCCTTACAATCAGCTCAGTCCTCGCCGTCATCGCGGCCATTGCAATCCTGCCTGTGAGCCCGGCAGCCGCAGGCATTTCCCTTGTGGTGGTCGGGATCCTCGCGGTCTTCGTCGCCGATTACGGCCGCTCCATCAAGCCGCTCGCGATCAGGGCCGAAATCATACCGTTCAACTCCACCGGTCGCGTTCGGGACAGACTGAGCGCGGCGGCTTGATTCCCGCCGGCCCCGAAGGGGCCCCTGCGGCTCCGCGGACGAATTCGAGCTGCGCGTCCACCATGGCGAGGAGCAACTTGTTCCCGTGCGGGGGAGGAACCCGGAACTGCCCTAATTCGCAAGCGAGATCATGACCTTCCGATCATGAGACAGGACATGAAGAATCCGGCTGGCGGGATCCCATTTCATTGCGGCACCGTCGATTCGGACCGGGCTGCCGGCACCCAGCTTGAACATTTCCTCGGAGGACGGGTCGAATTTGTCGTATCGGATCTCGGCCTTTCCATACGCGATCGACCGTATGACCGATGACGACCTCAAGAGGTGATTCTGGTCATCCGGGGCGAGTTCGGGGGCCGAGGCCATGGCGCGGAGATAGTGGCGGACAAAATCACCGTATCCGTCCGTGAGCCAGTTGTCGTCCCGCGGGTATTGGTTCTTGCCGTCCGAGTCCACCCAGTATGAGGCCCAGGTGAGCCTCCGGACTGCCGCGTCCTTTGCAGACCAATCCCCGGTCTTTTCCGCATAGAGGAGCTCGACGGACGCATGGCGTGAGGTGTGGCTGTTCCCGGGAACGGCATACGCGGTCTGCTCGTTGATCACGACGACTCCCCATTTGTCCGCTTCGTGGTTCGCAAAAGTGCGGTAGCTCCAGTCGAGAATTCCCCGTGACTTTGCCCTCCACTCCGGGTCCCAGCCCGGATGCTCCAGGATATAGAGCGCGAGCGTGTCGGCGTTTATCTCGGTATCGGAGTAGTCCTTTGTGCTGACATCCTCAAAGAACGGGCCCCATCGATTGTTCTTCAGCGGGTAGGCCTTGAGCCATTCCGTCACCAGCCGGCCCGTGATGCGGTACTTGTCCGGCTGGCCCTCGTTCAATGCGGCCAGGCCTTCAAAGAGCCTCAGAGCCCCGGTCCAGTTTGTCGTGTAGGACGCCCGGTATAACAGATGGTCGCGGTCGTTGCGTTCCTCGGGTATCTGCCCGGTCAGGGAATTCACGCGGAAGGGCCAGGGCGAGTTTGCTTCATCCCCCGGCTTCACGTTCCGGACAAGCCTGTCCGCTATCCTTATGGCCCGTTCAAGGTAGCGGCGCTCCCCAGTCATCTTGTAGAGCATGACAAGCTCCGCGCCAAAACTCGCCGCCTTGTCCGGCTGGAGGAAGTTGGGGCCGGCCCTCATGTCGCCGTCATATCGGCCCGATTGGACGTCGAGGTCGTAGGGATAGGGAAGATCGCCCCAGAGTTGGCCCTCGGGGGCAATTCCGTGGATCATCCAATAGTCGGCGATAAGGCGCATGTTCGACGGCACCGCCGGGTCGCCGAGGTATCCGTAGAGGAGGTTCCAAGACGACAGGGCCATGCTGATCTGGTCCCCTCCCAGCCCCCGGGGATCGTCCTGATCCGCCTTCCAAACCTGATGCAGCAGATAGTAAGGGACACCGTTGGGGCAATTCCTCATCGCCACCCAGAAATTCCAGACCAACCTGATGACATGGTCGTAGGCCTGGGGCGGGCCATTGCCATACCACGGGACGATCCTGCCCGAGGCATCTGTTCTTATCTCGTGATAGCCTAGCCTCTCGGCAGCTGGGCTTTGGACTGCCAGGGGTGCTGCGAACACTGCCAACGCACATCGCATCGAAGCCCAGGGGGTCGCGGATGAAGAGTTCACATTGGAAGGGGACGGCCGCATCGCGCTGAAGGATTGATACGTAAACGGGGAGTCAGGTGCTTCACAAGCGGTCCCTTTTCAAACACCTGCTTCGCGATCCTTGAGGCGCGCCAGAGCTTTGACAACTCTCGCCTCCTAAAAGGAGAACCCGAATCCGACGGCAACGGGTACAAAGAAGACTGTCACTGCGTAGAATCCCACAGGGCCCAGGCGTGCTACGTGAACACCGATGCCTAGTTTGCCCGTCATTGCATCCGAGCGAGCGTTGGCCTCCTGCCGCACAATGCCCGCGTGAAGGGTGTCCATATTTGCACCCTCGCGGACCGTGAAAGGCGCCATTCTCATTATATCCGGATCCTGTGGCATAAACGTGAAGGTTTGGGGCGCGGTCGAGGTATCGGTCAGGAATGGGGCCGGTAGCGTCGGGATCTTCGGCGGCGCCACAAACTGGTATTCAGCGAGCAGTTCCTTGCGAATATTCGTGTGCGGGACGTCGGACCCCGCGTCAGGCGCCTCGGCGGCCGCAAGAGGCCAGATGGAGGCGAACAGCAGCACAAGTGCCGCGGATCTCATGGGGTCGAACAAAGCTGCCTCGCAGCCTTTGGCTTCATGCATGCTGGCGTGTTTGCGACACTTTAGAGTCGCCCGTGTTCCAAGAACGGTCGGTTTCGAGACACCACACTACGTTGCCACTGCCTGGGAGAAACCCAAACGTGGATCGGCAGCGGACGCCGCGATGACGATGATCTCGAGTCAGTGAGAGCCAATACGCCAAGCGCCCGCCGTCACAGCAAACATTGAGATCCTGAACTTGGTGCAGCCGTAGGGGACAAGGCGAATCGTCTCGGACCCAGATCCTTCAATCGGCCTGTCCGGCAAGGCTTGAGCGTCGGTTGGTTGCCAGTCAAAGGCCCGGGCGGGAGCATCCAGCGCAACCGGAGCGTCCAGGGACCAATCCCAATGCGCCGGCATCGGCTGACGAACGACCTTGATGCCGCCGTCCCTTATTCGCGCGTCCGTATTGATCGCATATTGCCACTTCGAGTTCTTCACAGGCGTGTTGGAGTCGACCTCCGGAATCGGCAGAGCAAAGAGCAGCGGGCCATAGAACACACTCGCGTAGGGCAAGCGCCGGAATTGAAAGACCTGCGCGGGCTCAAAGCTGAAGTATTCGCGGTTGGCCGACGGAAACTCTGTCTCGTATCCGCGGACAACTTCGGGGTGCATAGGCAACGTGACGTCGATCACGGCGCTTCCGGCCCAGGTGCGAAGGATTCTTACGAAACCCCTGCTGTCCGGCTTCGCCGGGAACGGGGCTCCGTCAACGGTTATGCCTGCGTTCCCGCACCAACCGGGGATGCGCAAATAAAGTGGAAACTCCACCGCCGCCTGTGGCATCACCCTCATCCGGATGGATTCCCCGAACGGATAATCCGTCGTCGTGACGATCTTGACCGGCGTTCCGGCGCCGACCCTCGCTGCGACCACTGAAGGGCCGTATAGCGTCGCGGCCAGCCCGTTGTCGCGCGTCGCCATCCACATATGAATGATGAAATTCGGGA
>CAYVKH010000024.1:0-52970 GCA_964451965.1 uncultured Opitutaceae bacterium | reverse complement strand
ACTACAAGGTCATCTCGCAGATGGGCAACCAGGGCCACACGACCGAGGGCATCCGATACGTGAAGGAGTGGGTCGACGCGGGCGTGGTCGGCGATGTGCGCGAGGTCCACGCATGGTTTGACGGCCCGGATTTCGTCACCGCCCCCTACTTCCGGATACCCCCGTCGTTTCCGCCGCCGACCGCCCCCGTGCCCGCGACGCTCGACTGGGACCTCTGGCTCGGGCCGGTGAAGAAGAGGCCCTACAGCCCCGCCTACTGCCCCCTCATCTGGCGGGGCTTCTGGGACTACGGCTGCGGCGAACTCGGCGACTGGGCATGCCACACCCTCGACGCCCCGTTCTGGTCCCTCGACCTGGACGCGCCGAGCCGGGTGTCCGTGGAGAACCTGGAGCCCATCCACGAGGGATTCGTGCCGCGCTCCTCGCACCTGAAGTTCGACTTTCCCGCCCGCGGCGCCAAGCCGCCCGTCTCGCTGCACTGGTACGACGGGGGCCAGCACCCCGCACCGCCGCTGGACTGGGACAGGACCAAGCCGTTCCCGAAGTCCGGGATGCTCATGATCGGCTCCAAGCACACGCTCATGACCGGCGAGCGCCCGGACAGCCCGCGGCTCCTGGACGACGCCGTCTGGGAGGACTTCAAGAAGAACCTTCCGGCCAAGACCATTCCGCGCATCAAGGGCGGGCCCTTCCGCGAGTGGATCCGCGCCATCAAGGGGGAGGGTCCGCTTCCCGGCTCCAATTTCGACTACTCCGCCCGGCTCACCGAAATGGCGCTCGTGGGGGTCATGGCCCAGCGGTCCAACGAGGACATCGAGTGGGACGCGGCCAACATGCGCGTCACGAACCATCGGGGTTTCGAGCGCTACGTGCGCGAGCCGGCCCGCAGGGGTTGGGACTTTGGGGACGAGGTCTGGGGCTAGGCCCGTCCGCCTCCGCAGGAACGCGATGAAGACGACGGCTGCGATGCCCCGCAGAATCGCCGCCGGCCTGACCCTGTGCCTGGCCCTTCTCCCGCGCCTGTCGGCCGCGCCCCAGCCGCTCAGGGTTGTTGGCAACCAGCTGCTCGCAGCGGATGGCAAGCCAGTCCGGCTGCGTGGCGTCAACTGCGCCGGCATGGAATGGTCAAGCGACGGCGACGGCCACATGGTGAAGTCGGTGGGCGTCGCGATCAGGGACTGGCACGCCAACATCATCCGCCTGCCGCTGTCTCAGGACCGGTGGTTCGGCAAGGCTCCCGAGCAGACCGACCAAGGCGCCGGCTACCGGGCCCTCGTCAGGCAGCTGGTGGCCCTGTGCGAGACCAGCGACGCCTACATCATCCTCGACCTGCACTGGTCCGACGCCGGGGAATGGGGCAGGAACATCGGCCAGCACAACATGCCGGACAGAAACAGCCTCGCCTTCTGGAAGGACATTGCGCCCCTGTTCAAGGGCAGCCCCGCCGTGCTCTTCGACCTCTACAACGAGCCGGCGCACATCAACTGGGACCAGTGGTTCGCGGGCGGCTCGATGACCGAGCAGGACGAGAAGACCGGGGCCACGCTACACTACGTTTCCGTCGGCATGCCCCGCCTGGTCGGGGCGATCCGCTCGGCCGGGGCCAGGAACGTCATCGTCGCCGGCGGCATCAACTGGGCCTACGAGGTCGGCGGCATACTCGAAGGCCGCGAGCTCGCCGACCCGGGCGGCGACGGCGTCGTCTACGCCGTGCACCCCTACCCCCACAGCTATCCGGGCCTGGGCGAGGAAACGATTTCGCAGTGGACCGCGCGGATGGAGGCCTTCTCGGCAAGGCTTCCCATCATCGCCGCGGAGTTCGGCTCGATGGAGGCATGGTGGCCGTTCCCCAAGGAGTGGAACTACGACGACCAGAAATGGAACCGCGAGATGATCCGGGTCCTCGAGGCGCGGCGCTGGAACTGGGTGGCGTGGGATTTCAATCCCACGGCGCAGCCATGCCTGATCACCGACTGGAGCTACACTCCCACGCCCAATTTCGGTGTCTGGGTCAAGAAAGCCCTTAAGGGAAATCTCCGCCCGTGAGGCGCGATGGCCACGCGCCCGAATCGCGGCTCGCCTAGGCTACCGCAGGAGCTTGAACGCGTGGACCCAGTCGTTCTGCCGGAAGCCCGGGATGCACCATAGCATGCAGAGCGGCTCAATGGCCCTGGCAGCCTCGGCCCCGCCCATGTCCTCGGCGTCCCAGCCGAACTCGGAAAGGATGCCCGAGGCGGTCTTCTTCGCCGCCGCATCATTGCCGGCGATGAACATGGTCGGTTTGCCACCCTTGAAACTCGGATCCACCATGCAGGCCGCCCCGACCGAATTGAAGCATTTCACAAAATGCGCCGATGCGAACTCCCGCTGCAGCTTCTCCATGAGCGACTCGTCGAGGTTCGTGAAGAACTTCAGGACCCCGTTTGTCGGCGGGGCGTCGGCGATCGGATTGGTGGCATCAAGCACCGGCTTGCCCGCCAGGTTCGCAGCCCCGGCGCCGCGCAGCGCCTCCGAGGCCACTGTTCCCTTCACCGCGAGCACGACCACCGTCCCGAACTTCGCGGCGTCGGCGAAGCTGCCGACGCGGCCCTTCGGATTCTGCTTTGCCCATTCCGCCAGTTTTGCGCCGTCGCGCGTGCCCATCGCGACCTCGTGTCCGTGCTTGATGAAGCCGCTGCCCAGGGTCCTTGCCACGTCTCCCGAACCGATGATTCCGATCTTCATGGCGGTAACGTCTTCGGCACCCGCGCTTATGCAAGCGGGACGTGAGCTCTTCCGGACGGGGCGCCGGTTCGCATGAATTCAATGTTTCTGTTACCGATTGTCCTGTAATATCTTAGGCAATCTATGAACCTGGCCGCGCGTTCGCGCAGGATCATCCCGCCAGGCAGTCATTGGCTACGGTTTCTTTGTCCCCCTTGACCCAGGTCAAAGCCGGCCGGGCCCGGGCGCGCTATGCTGGCGGCCGATGAGACCACACACCCTGCTCGCCTCCGATCAGCCGGAGAGCCTGGTTCTCGCCGACGCGGCTGAGACATCAAGCTCAGGAATCGTCAGCCGCACCGTCATCCAAACCGAAGAGCTCCGAGTCGTGCTCTTCGCCTTTGCCGAGGGGCAGGAGCTCACGGCGCACTCCAGCCGCCGCCGGGCGCTCATCCAGGTCCTGGACGGCGCCTGCGAGTTCCTCTACTCGGACAAATGGCACAGCCTCGCCGCCGGCGCGCTGCTGCACCTGCCCCCCGGACACGTCCACGCGGTCCGCGCCACCACGGGGCCCTTCTCCATGCTCCTGACATTGGGAGCCGAAACCCGCAGTCAACCCACCCCATGATCCCACCGCACAGCGACGAGACCAGCGCAGACCCGGCCCAATTCGACGTCCGCGACATCCCTTGCCGGGTCAAGCACGCCAGGATCCTTCAGCGCTGGAGGGAGCTGCCCGTGGGAGCCCACTTCGTGCTGATCAACGACCACGATCCCGTGCCGCTGCGCTTCCAGTTCAGCGCGCAATTCCCGGGCGAATTCACCTGGGAGTACCTGAGGAAGGGTCCCGAGCAGTTTCACGTCAGAATCCGGCGCGTCGCAGAGGCGCCCGGCGCCGGAATCTGCCCCGCCGAGGCTCCGGCCAAACTCTAGGCGCAAATGGTCTCCGCCGGATCGCTGGAAGTTCCCCTTGCCATGCAGCCGGCCCGGGCGGGCGGAAAGGCGAGGCCGTCGGTGTTTCTGCCGAAGGAACACGGCTCCTGGTCGCTGGCCTTTGAGCCCCTCACCCTCGGGCTCCTGGTTGCGCCGACGGCTGCCGGCACCGCTCTGGCCGTGGCGGCGGCCTCGGTCTTCTTTGCCCGGCGGCCGTCAAAGGCGGTTCTCGCCGAGGCGACCCGCGGGCCCGTGGGATCGCGCCTTGCCGCGACCCTGCTCACGCTTTGTGCCGCCACTGGAATCGCCGAAGCGATGGTTCTCGGCCGCCCCGCCCTTCTTTGGCCGCTCCTGTTTGCCGCCCCACTCGGAGGCCTTTACCTCTTCTTTGACCTCCAAAACAGCGCTAGGGCTGCGTCCGCCGAACTGGCAGGCGCCACGGCCTTCGCCCTGCTGGCCGCCGCGATCGCCACGCTCGCGGGCTGGTCCCCGATAAGCTCGCTGTCCCTTGTTGCAATCATGGTTGCACGTACCGTTCCCACTGTGATCGCGGTGCGAAACACGGTGCGGTTGAAGAAACTCCAGGATGTCAGCCGAACGGCGCCGGTGGCCGCGGCAGCCGCCGCGTTCCTTCTTCTCGCTGCCCTGGCGTCCCTTTCGCTTGTCCCGTGGATCGCCGCCGCCCTCGCCCTCCTGCTCGTCGCCCGCGCTGTCTTTCTTGCTGCCCCCTCGGGGATGAGGCTCTCGGCGCGGAGGATCGGGACCATCGAGGCGGCTCTCGGCGTGCTTTACGTCGCAGGGACCTATCTGGGCTACCGCATCTGGCATTTTCCGGGTGCTTCTTGATCCAGATCAACGCCCACGACCGCGGCTTAGGCTACGATTCCCGGGAAACCAGACCAACCCTCGCCCGCCAACATGAACATGTCCCGCAGCCTCCTATTGCCCGTTCTCGCAACCGTGCTTCTCTCGGCAGCCCCGGCGCGGGCTGAAGACGAATCCCCCGGGACCCCAAACGGGCCGGTGGCGCTTCCGCGCGAGCTCGCGGCCCTTCCCGTGGAGGTGGCGATCCTGACCGCGCCGCCCCACGTGCCCCCGGCGATCACCAGGACCTCCCCCGCCCGCGTCGTCGTCAACCTCGAGGTTCGCGAGGTGGTCGGGAAGCTCGCCGAAGGCGTGGACTACACGTTCTGGACGTTCGGGGGCACCGTCCCCGGCTCGTTCATACGCGTTCGGGAGGGCGACCTGGTTGAATTCCACCTGAACAACCACCCGTCGTCGAAGCTTCCCCACAACATCGATCTTCACGCCGTGACGGGCCCGGGCGGCGGCGCCGCATCGGCGTTCACCGCCCCGGGGCACAGCTCGCAATTCACGTTCCAGGCCCTCAATCCCGGGCTGTTTGTCTACCACTGCGCCACCACCCCGGTCCCGATGCACATCGGCAGCGGCATGTATGGCATGATCCTGGTGGAGCCGAAGGACGGGTTTCCGCCCGTGGACAGGGAATACTACGTGATGCAGGGGGAGTTCTACACAACGGGGCGGTACGGCGAGGAGGGGCTCCAGTCGTTCGACATGGCCAAGGCGATCGACGAGCGCCCGCCCTACGTCGTTTTCAACGGCGCCGTGGGCTCCCTCGTGGGCGACAAGGCCCTTGCGGCCAAGGTCGGAGAGACCGTGCGAATCTATTTCGGGAACGGGGGACCGAACCTGGTCTCATCCTTTCACGTCATCGGGGAGATATTCGAGCGGATCTATCCCGAGGCCGGGACGGCGCTGATGCAGCAGAACGTGCAGACCACGCTCGTGCCGTCCGGAGGGGCCACAATCGTCGAATTCACGGTCAAGGTGCCCGGCACATTCGTCCTTGTGGATCACTCGATCACGCGGGCCTTCAACAAGGGCGCGCTGGGGATGCTCAAGGTCAATGGCCCGAGGAACCGGGCGATCTATTCGGGCAAGGAGATCGACGCCGTCTATCTCGGGGCCCAGGCCGATGCGGGCTCGGAATCCGCGAAACGGGAGGCCGAGCTCAAGGACCAGCTGGCCGCCGAGATCAAGGCAAACCCCGCCATCGCGGGCCTCACGAAGGAGGCGCAGATCGAGAAGGGAAAGCAGGTCTACATGGGCCTCTGCTTCGCCTGCCACCAGCCTGACGGAAAGGGGCTGCCGGGCGCCTTCCCGCCGCTCGCGGGCTCGGAGTTCCTGCTTGCGGACAGGGAGCGCGCCATCCGCATCGTGCTGAAGGGCCTGAGCGGCCCGGTCACCGTCACCGGGAAGACCTTCAACAGCGCGATGCCGCCGCAAGAGGCCGTTCTTACCGATGCGCAGATCGCCAATGCGCTCACTTTCGTCTCCAACAGCTGGGGCAACAAGGGCGACGCGTTCACGGCCGAGCAGGTCAAGGCAATCCGCGACGAGGTCCGCTGAGGCGTCCCTGCAGTCCGCCATCCCGTGATCGCCCGGTCCCTATCGGTCCTCCTTTCGCTACTCGCGGTTTCCGGCGCCGAGGCGCGCGGGGCGTCGTCCGTGGGGGCGGGGGCCGCCGCGCCCGCGGGGATGGTGAGGATCCCCGACGGCGTCTATCTGCCTCTCTTCCGGACGGTCAAGGACCCGTCCAGGACCCCGGTCCCCGCGTTCTATCTGGACGAGCGGCCTGTCACGAACGCCGAGTTCCTCGCCTTCGTCACGGGCACGGAGAAGTGGCGCAGGTCAAGGGTCAGCCCGCTCTTCGCGGACGCCTCGTACCTTGACACGTGGAAGGATGACCTCAACCCGGGCCCGGGCGCCCCGCCGGACGCCCCGGTGGTGTGCGTCTCGTGGTTCGCCGCGCGGGCCTACGCCCGGTGGGTCGGCAAGCGCCTTCCAAGCACCGCGGAATGGGAGCTCGCCGCGGGGGCCGGGTACACCCGCGCCGACGGGAAGAACGACGAGCGGTTCCAGCTCGACCTCTACGCCTGGCTCGCGCACCCGGTGCCCGCGGTGCAGCCCGCGGTCGCGCTGACCCGCCCCAACTTCTACGGCGTCCGGGACCTCTCCGGGCTCGTCTTTGAGTGGGTCGACGACTTCAACACCGCGATGGTGACAGGCGAGTCGCGGGCCGACTCCGGTCTCGAGCGCAACCTCTTCTGCGGCGCCGGGTCCGCGGGCGCCAAGGACACGAGCGACTACGCCGCATTCATGCGCATGGCCCTGCGCTCCTCCCTCCGGGCCAACAACACGACGCTGTCGCTCGGGTTCCGGTGCGCGCGGGACGAGGCGCGTTGATCGGAGTACCTTTATGAGAATCCACCCCACCCCACTGCTGCTCCTCCTCGGCGCTGCGTTAGCCCACGGCGCACCGGCCGCCGTGGCGCCGGCGAAGGGCGCGTCCTGCGCCTGCTGCAAGGCGGAAGGCGCATCCGCCACCCCGGGCGCCTACACGCGCAACTCGATCTACCAGCTCGACGCCAGCTTCACCGACGACTCGGGCCGGCCGTTCGCGCTAGGCGACCTGCGGGGGCGCCCGGTCGTGCTCACCATGTTCTTCGCCTCGTGCGGCTACGCGTGCCCCCTGCAGGTCACCGACATGCAGAGGATCCGCGCAAAGCTCCCGCCGGGCGTGGCCGAGCGCACGGCCTTCGTGCTTGTGTCCTTTGACGTGGCCCGAGACACGCCCCCAAGCCTGGCGCAATACCGCATCCAGCGCTCGCTCGATGCCCAGTGGAGGCTGCTGCACGGGGACAATGACGGGATCCGCGAGCTCGCAGCGCTCCTGGGCGTGAAGTACCGGCAGGAGGCCGACGGGGCGTTCTCCCATTCGAACGTCATGACGGTGCTGGATCCCCGGGGCGAGATCGCCTACCAGCGGCTCGGCCTGAACGGCGGCATCGACGAGACCGTCGCCGCGCTCGTCGCAGCCTGCAAGTAGGCCGCGGCGCCGGGAATCACGCCATGGCCCAAGGCTCGCGTCCTCCCCCTTTTCGAATCCCCAAGAACCATGGCCGTGGCCACCTTCAAGACACTTGACGTGAGGGGGCACCTCGCGCGCGGCGAGGAGCCGCTGTCCCTCATAAGGGCCAGGGTCGACTCCCTCAGGCCCGGCCAAGGACTGACCGTCGTGGCCCCTTTCATGCCCGCGCCTCTCATCGAGCTGCTGAAGAGCGAGGGCTTCCAATCGACCCTGGAACGGCGCCTCGACGGCGCCTGGGCGGTCAATTTCTGGCGGGAGGGCGCGCCGTGAACGATTCCCGGCGCCGCCCAACGCCGGATTCAGGCGCCGCCACCCGGGCATCCTCCGAGAATCTGCGGGACTAGGCCGCCCGCCGCGTGGTATCCTCCGCGCGATGCCTACGACACCGCGCACGGGCGACGCCAGACTGACCGGCCTCATCGGAACGCTTCGCTGCTGCCAGCTCTTCACCGGGCTGCCCACCGAGGACCTCGCGGAGATCGCAGGGTTTGCGAGGGCCCTAGTCCTTGCGAAGGGAGACTATCTGTTCCACTCGGGCGAGCATTCGCGGGGATTCTACGTCATGCAAAGCGGAGCGGTGAACGTCCATCGCGTGAGCGCCGGCGGGAAGGAACAGGTCATCCACGTGTTCCGCGCGGGCGAATCGTTTGCCGAGGCCGCGCTCGCCTCCCCCACCGGGTATCCCGCCGACGCGCGCGCCGTCGAGCCAAGCTCCGTGCTGCTGCTCCCGAAGGCCCACATCCTCGAGTTGCTCGGACGCAGGCCCGACCTCTCCCTGCGCATGCTTGGCTCGCTCAGCGGCCATCTGCGCGTCCTGGTCGGGATGCTCGACGACCTCACGCTGAAGGACGTGGAGACGCGCCTCGTCAACTGGCTCGTGAAGAGCTGCCACGGCCGCCCGGGAGCGGTCGCTCTGCCCGGCACGAAGCGCGTGCTTGCCGCCGAACTTGGCACCAGCAGCGAGACGCTCTCGCGCACCCTTCGCCGCCTCCGGGACAGGCGGATCATCTCGGTGGCTGCGAAGGCCGTCACCGTGCTGAGTCCCGACGCGCTGACCGCGATCCTGCGCCACAACCTGGGCGAGGACCGGTAGCCTCCCCGCCACCGCGCAGGCCGTGTATCCCGGCCTGCCGCCGCGTCACGCCTTCGAGCCCCGGAAGCTGCGCCAGCTGCCGAGCGGTATCAGGGCCAGCCCGATGATCGCCAGCTGGCTCGCCACGAATGTGATCAGGCCATAGAAGGCCGCGTCCGTGAAACCGTAGCTGTGGAGCCCCACCCCGAGCATGTTCGTGCCGAACCAGCTCCAGGCGGTGACCACGTTCCCGAAGACCGCGAGGGCCATCATGCCGCGCTGCCGGACCAGCCCGCCCCAGCGGCAGTGAAGGATGATGGCGTTCCAGATCACGATCAGGAGCGCGCCATTCTCCTTCGGGTCCCATCCCCAGAACCGTCCCCAGGACTGGTCGGCCCAGATGCCGCCCAGCATTGTCCCCACGAAGCTGAAGAGGGTCGCGAAGCACACGATGCCGTAGACCATGCGGGACAGGGCGTCGGCCGTGCGCTGGTCGAGCGACCGCGTCAGCAGCCCGCGAACGATGTAGATGATGGCCAGGAATCCCGCCAGGAAGGTCGAGGCGTAGCCCGTCGTGACCGTCACCACGTGGGTTGAGAGCCAGAAGTTGGAGTCGAGCACCGCCCGCATCATTTCAAGGGTGTCGCCGCTCAGAGAGAGGTGGTGGGCGATGACGAGCGTGCCGAACCCGATCATGCTCCCCGCCGCGCTCGCGACGGCGTTCCGGTGGAGCTGCTCCAGCACGAGGCAGAGCACGACCGACCCCCAGCCTATGAAAAGGGCGGAGGAATAGAGGTTGGTGACGGGCGGGCGGCCCTCGAGCCACATCCGCGCCAGGATGCCGAACGTAGCGACTAGAAAGGCGAGACCCATGATCCGGAACGCGGCGCGCCCGAGCTGTTCGGGCCAGGCCAGCCACGATATCACGGCAAGAAGGAAGGCGACCACGTAGAGGAAGAGGCTGGTGATGAACGGCTCCGCCTGGTTGAAGGAAGCCTCGGCACGCGCCCGGCGCGCGGCCGCGGGAAACCGCAGCGACAGCTCGTCGCCGTAGGAGCGAACCGCGGCATCGAAGGCCGCCGGCTGCGACCCGCGCCAATCATTGCCGAGGGCGGCATACATGAGCGCATGCGGATCGACGTCGGAAGGCGATGCGGCCCCCAGGAGAGAATGCCCCACGCTCTGCCAGCCCGCGGGGTCGGCCGACGCCCTGCCGGGCGGGATGGCGCGGAGCGAGCTGAAGGTGTCCATGGACTCGAAGGCGCCATGCAGGGCCCGGATCCGGCTGGAGTCGGACAGCTCCGCCGCGAGGTCCGCGATCCCCGGGGCCTGAAGGCCGAACTTCAGGCGGACATAGAATTCAACATGGCTTCGCAGCTCGACCACGGCCCTCTGGAACGCGCTCCTCTCGGCATTCTCCACCGGCTCGGCCAGGTGGGCCTGCCGGTCGAGCTCGTCCAAACCCGCCTGCATCTGGCGATAGGAGAAGCGCACGCCGCCGTCGCCGTCGGCGCGGGCGAGGCTGAAGATCGACAGGAGGTCGGGATTGTCGATGCGGAAGACCTGGTAGGCGTCCGCCGTGTCCGGGATGAAGAAGACGTCGAGAAGCCACTCTTCCGGGGTCACCTGCTTGCCGTTCGGAGCGACCGCCCGCTGGCGCCCCTGGAGCATGAGGAGGCCGGTGCGCGCGATCGTGTCGAGGGGCTTGATCCGCCCCCCCGCGAGCACGGGCAGGCGGCCGAAGGCCCCAAGGTCGAAGGGCCCCGGGTTGCCCCGCGGCACCAGGGTGGAGGCCACCCATGCCAGGGCTAGGGCGAGCGCGATGAGGGGAAGGTGCCTCTTCATGGGGAGGACGGGGCTGAACGGGCCGCAGCCGGCCTGGGCGCTGGGCCGGCGCGCCTGCGGAAAAACCCGAACAGGCTGATGCCGAACTGGAGCACGAGGCCCAGGGCGATCAAGGCGCACGAGGCGTAGGGGATCTGCCAGCTTGGGTTGCGCACGGCCTGCAGAACGGAGGTGTGGTCGTTGTTGGCATAGCCCGCCTGGTAGAAGGCGAAGCCGCCGTAGCGCAGCGGATTGTTCATCGAGATGAGCGCCGAGCGGTCGTCGCGGCCGTCGTCGCTGCGCAGCCGGATCGTGCTCGCGAAGTTCTTGGGGATGTCCGTCCCGGGATAGATGTCGTGCGTGAACTTGCCGAGAGTCAGCGTGAAGGGCAGGTAATCGCGCCGGGCGCGCAGGGCGATCTGCCACGTGCGCCCCTGGTACGTGAATGTCTGCGGCTCATCGAGCAACGCGGAGACAAGCCAGGTGCCCAGCGTGCCCTCGGGCCCGGCCAGCTCCACGTAGCCGGTCGGCCAGTTGCTCTCGTCCGGCTTGTAGGTCATCGGCGCCGGCTCGGCGACCATCTCGGTGCCGTCGCCCATGGTGGCCATGGAGGGGGGCGCATTGGGAACCTGGCTGCGCATGCGCAGGGTCGCGTTCGGGAAATAGGCGACAGGCTTCAGCGTGAAGGGAAGCTTCGGGTGCTGGATGACGTTCTGGCCCGTCAGCCGGTCGACGGGTATCGCCACGATGTCGTCGTAGCCGGCGTTGGTCACGTCCGCCACCGCCAGCTCGCTCTCGCGAAAGCTCTCGACGTAGCGGCGCGTCTGCCCGACATCCATGCGGACCTGCCCGTCGCGCTGCATCAGGCCCGAGAGGCCCTCCCCGATCAGCAGAAGGATGAGGCCGGCGTGGGTCAGCCAGATGCCCGACTTCCTCCACGACAGGCGGAAGCGGCTGGCGTGCGCCGTCACGAGATTGAGAAGGAGCGCGCCGCCCAGGAGATAGCCGCCCGGGAAGACCGGGAGCGTGAAATCCGTGCCCGGAACCTTCGCCATGACGAAGAAGGAGTGGAAGTATTTCTGCTGCACGCCCCAAACCCCGAGGTGCACCTGGTCGAGCGTCGCGACAAAGATCATCGCAAGGGACAACCCGAGCAGGGCGACGGTCAGCTGCAGCGAGGCCAGAGACGCAGCGACCGTGCGGGCGAACGAGGGGCCGCCTGTGCCGGGTCTGGATGCGGTGGGTTCCTGATTCATCGGTCGCGTCGGTTTCGCCCGGCTCACTTTGGCCTCACCGTCTTCAGAAACGCGGCGAAGGCGGGCTTCTCATCCTCAACCAAGGCGGCCGGACCCGTGAGCTTGAAGAACCATGTCCCCCCCTGCCAAGGGGCGAACGCAGCCAGAATCCGCTGCTGCCCAGAGGGTTCCGTTCCAGCAAAGTCGACCATCGTGAAATGAAGCCCGTTCGCATCGAACACCTCGGTGACCGTGCCCATGGCCGAATCATCAAGGGCCGGGAGGCCCACCTGGCTGCGCCAGCGGTTCACATTCGCCGACAGGCCCCCCACGTCGCCCGGGAAGGCCGTGATGGACATGTCCGCCGCCTCGGCGCCCCGGGTTATCGAGAAGCTGCCCTTGCGAATGGCGGTCGCCGGCTTGGGTTTCCAGTCCGCCGGCGCCTCCCACCTGAGCGTGTTCTCGCCGCCCTCCTTTGTCGGCACCACGGCAAAGTTGGCGTGCGGAAGGTCATTCGTGTTGGCCGCGGCCTTCGCGCCGCCCGGCTCCGCCCGGGCCGTCCCGGCCGCCGCTGTTCCCTGCGCGACGGATCTCAGGAACCCGTAAAAGACATCCTTCTGCGCCTCCACAACGTCCTCGGGGCCCATCATCTTGAAGAACCAGACCTGGCCGGGCTCTACCAGCCACGCGCCAAGGATCCGCACGGCTGCCTTCCCCTGCGCGGGCTCGCCCCGGATGTCGGCGATGGAGAAATGCCCCGCAGGCCCCTCGAGGGCGCTCACCTGGGACGGCAGCTCCCCGGCCGAGATCGGCGCCAGCTTGAGCTGCCCGCGCCAGCGGTTGATGTTCGCCAGGGTGTCGCCGCCCGGCCCGCCGAACGTCACGACCGAGACATCAGCGGTGGCCCCGCCCGGTCCCGGGGCCAGGAAGCTCGCGGCGCGCAGCCCGCTTGCCTCCTGCGCCTGCCAGCCGGGGGGAGCCTCCCAGTGAAGACCGGGCTGGGCTCCCGTGGCGCTTGCCGCGACCAGGGCGGCCGGGCTCGCCGCACCCGGCTCCTTGGGAACGCGGTAGCTCGCAATATCCTTGTCGGAACAGCCGGCCAGCGCGAGCACGAGGCCCGCGCACGCGCTACTTCGACAGCGAGCGGACATAGGCGACAAGGGCCTTGACGTCGTCGTCGGACAGCTTGTCCGCGAACGCCCGCATCTTCTCCTTGCCCGACGAGTCCTTGAAGCCCTCCTTAATCTGCTTCGTCGCCTGTTCGTCCGTGAAGGTCTTCTGGTAATCCGCACTGGTCATGTCCTTCACCTGGGCCATCCGGCCCGCCTTTGTGTGTCCGGCGCCATCGGGCCCGTGGCAGGATGCGCAGTTCTTGCTCCAGTTCTCGGGAATCTCGGCCGAGCGGGCGACGCCCCCGAGGAGGACGAGGAAGGCGGCCGCGGATAGGGTTAACGTGATTTTTTTCATGCTGTTCTGCTATTTCGTCCCCAGGCGGATCGCCTGCGGACCATGCCGATGGTTGAGGCACAGTATCGGCCTGTCCAAGGGAAAGTATATGCAATTCTTGCGATTCGTTGCGCGAGGCTTGCCCCGCCCCCTGTCCCGGAACGTCAAGAAATGCGCGGTATAGGCCAAGGGATGGCAAGACGGGGACTGCGCCATCCTATAGACTGATGGGACAACGTGATGAATTGGGACGCAAAGACCCCATTTGTTCTGGCCATCCTGACCGCCGTGTTTGCCACGCTCGCGGTCGGCTTCGCCCTGGTTCCCGCTCAGCCCGGCGCGTCTGCCCGGCCGCCCATCGTTCCCCGCGACGCGCTGGCGATCGCGCCTCAGACGGTGCGCATCTCGGCTGCGCAGCTCATCCGCAGCGGGGGCGACGTTTCCGGCCTCGATTGCTACGCCTGCCATCACAAGGAGAGCCCTCCCGAGGTGAAGTTCGACTCCGCCCACCGGATCCTCCTGCCGCGCGAGCACGCCGACCTGATCATCAGCATGCGCAACTGCGCCGAATGCCACCCGCCCAACGACCCGGTGAAACTGGAATATGACGATTCGGGGAACGTTCGCCTCCCGAAGGCGCACGCGGGCCTGGCCTCGATGGCCCACGGCCGCAATTTCCGCAACGAGAACTGCTATAACTGCCACGACCGCGACCAGCTCGACCAGCTGCACACGCCCGACGGGGAAAAGCTCAAGTTTGACCAGGCGACCCTGCTTTGCGCCTCCTGCCACGGCCCGACCTACCGCGACTGGGTGGCGGGGGCCCACGGGCGCACGGCCGGCTACTGGGACAGGAAGGCGGGCGCCTCCACCAAGCAGGAGTGCGCCTCCTGCCATGATCCCCACGCGCCCGCCTTCACCGGCCTGATCCCCATGCCCGGGCCCCACTTGCTCCATCCCCTGCCCCAGAAAAGGCCGGAACCCCCAAAGACAGGTGACCATGCCCTCTGAATCCGAAGAATCAGGCATGTCCCGGCGAAGCTTCCTTCGCGCGTCCACCGTGCTCTCGGCGGGCGTGGCCGCGGTCGCCGCCGGCCTCGCGCCGCTGCGCAAGCTCGGCGAGTTCACCTCGGTGGACCAGTTCCTGCAGAAATACTACAAGGAGCTGACCCCGGAGGAGATGAAGGTCGTGCTCGAGCGGATCGAGAGCGAGGTGCAGCGCCAGTACGGGATCCGGCCCCACGTGCGCGACTACAGGCCGGTGAATGGCGTCGAGTTCGTCTACGCCCTGAACCTGACCCGCTGCGTCGGGTGCCGCAAGTGCGTCCATGCGTGCGTCGCGGAGAACAACCAGTCCCGGAACCCCGAGATCCAGTACATCCGCGTCCTGAAGATGCCCAATGACGGCACCTTCGACGTCGACAAGGGCGACCACAACTACGCGCCGAAGTCCGTGCCGGAGCCCGGGTTCTTCTTCATGCCGGTGCAGTGCCACCAGTGCAAGAATCCGCCCTGCGTCAAGGTCTGCCCGGTGAAGGCGACGTGGCAGGAGCCCGACGGCATCACGGTGGTGGACTACAACTGGTGCATCGGCTGCCGCTACTGCGAGGCGGCCTGCCCGTACTTCGCCCGGCGCTTCAATTTCGCCGCCCCCTCGATCCCGAGCGACCAGCTCAACACCAACATGTCCTACCTCGGCAATCGCCCGAGGTACAAGGGCGTGGTGGAGAAGTGCCACTTCTGCATCCAGCGTTCCCGCGCCGGGCGCTATCCCGCGTGCGTCGAGGTCTGCCCGACGGGCTCCCGCAAGTTCGGCAACATCCTGGATCCAGACAGCGAGGTCTCCTACATCCTGAAGAACAAGCGAGTCCTCGTCCTGAAGGCCGAACTGGGGACGCTGCCCCGGTTCTTCTACTACTTTGACGTCTGACCCTGGCCATGAGAAATTACCTTAGGTTTCTTCGCCGCTGCGCCTCGGTGTCCTTTGAGGGGGACTGGCGGTACTACACGTGGGTCGGGGCCCTGGCGGCGCTGTGCGTCATCGGGCTCAACGCCTATTCGAAGCAGGTCGTCGCGGGCCTCGAGATCACCGGCATGAGCGACCAGGTCTCGTGGGGCGTCTACATCGCCAACTTCACCTTCCTCGTCGGCATGGCGGCCGCGGCCGTCATGCTCGTGATCCCCGTCTACATCTACAAGAACGAGGACCTCCACGACCTCGTCATCTTCGGCGAGCTGCTGGCGGTCGCGGCGATCCTGATGTGCCTCGCCTTCGTCACCGTGGACCTCGGGCGGCCCGACCGCTTCTGGCACCTGATCCCGGGCATAGGCGTCTTTCACTTCCCGGGCTCCATGCTGAGCTGGGACGTGCTCGTCCTCAACGGCTACCTCCTGCTGAACATCTACATCTGCGGCTACCTGCTCTACTGCCGCTATCAGAACAGAAAGCCGGCGAAGTGGCTCTACATACCCTTCGTATTCGCCGCCATCGTCTGGGCGATCTCGATTCACACGGTGACGGCGTTCCTCTACGTGGGCCTCGGCGGGCGTCCGTTCTGGAACTCCTCGATCGTGGGCCCCCGCTTCCTCGCCTCGGCGTTCACCGCCGGCCCCGCGTTCGTCATCCTGGCGCTCCAGGTGGTTCGCCGCACGAGCGCCTCCGCCAAGGCCATCGTCCTTCAGATGCCTGAGCAACCGGCCGCGGCGCCCCGCGTGATCCCGAGCCGAGCCGCGACGCTCCTGGATCTCGAAAGGCTTGCCGTCAACCTCCCCGAGGTCGCGTTGGTCCCCACGGAGGACCGCCTCGCGTGCCTGGTCGGCGCCACGGTGCTGAACGCGGTGCAGGGCGACGTCCTGCTGCGCCAGGGGGCGCTGGACAGCGACGCCTTCTTCGTCATAAGCGGCCGCGTCGTGGTCAGGCGGGACGAGGGCAGCCGGACCCGGATCACCCGCAATGTCGGACCGGGAGAGCAGTTCGGCGAGGTTTCGGCCATCACGGGGACCGCCCGGGTGGCCACGGCGATCGCGATGAAACCCACCGAGGTCCTCTGCTTCACGGCGGACGCCCTGCGCAGGCTCATGCGGACCCCGAAGCTGGAGGAAATCATCACCTGGCGGATGGGCGAGCGGCTCATGATCTCGGACCGGAGCCTGCTGATCCTCCGGGCCATCGTGCAGGTGTCGATGATCATCAACGTGTTCCTGCTGGCCAACGAGCTCTTCACGGAGTTCTACAACTCCAACCGCCACGACATCTCCTGGAGGTACCTGCTGTTCGGGCTGGACGGGCACCATGCGCTCGTGCCCTGGTTCTGGACCGCAATCACGCTCAACATAGGGGCGATGGTTCTGCTCATGCTCCCGCTCAGCCGCAGCCTGAAGTGGCTGAACCTGGCCTGCGTCATGTGCATCTTCGGCATCTGGATTGAGAAGGGGATGGGCCTGGTGATCCCCGGCTTTGTGCCGACGCCGCTCGGCGAGCTTGTGGAGTACGTGCCCACCCTGAACGAAACCCTGGTCTGCTTCGGGATCTGGGCCTTTGGCCTCCTCTGTTTCACCGTCCTCCTTCGGATGGCGGTGCCGATCCTGCAGGGCGAGCTCTCCCGCGCGACCGAATCGTGACCGGCAATCCCAGGAAGCTCCCGACGACATGCCGCATAGACTGACCCTCGATGACGCCAGGGAGTCGCTCACGGCCCACATCGCGGCCAAGGGGGCCGAGATCCATGCGAAATACGGCCCGAGGATCGGCTGGCCGGAGCTGTGCAGGATACTGGCCGACCGCGAGTGCGTGCGCTACCCCTGCGATCTGGCCTTCGACGCGGCCCCGCTCCAGCCGGACGAGTGCGCCTTCCCCGTGCCGAACGGCGAGCGCCCGGAGGACGGGTTCCGGCTGTGCGTGCATCCGTGTTTCTCGGTGGACCCCGACCGGGTTCCCTTTCTGGCGCTCTACCAGGTCGTCGCGATCAACTACGGGGCGTTCGCGTCCCCCGATGACGCCGAGGCCTTCGGGGCGGCCGTGCTCGGCCTCGCCCAGGACGAGTACTACGCGGCGCTGTGCGCCATGGCGGACGAGATCTCAGCCGGCACGGCCGAGGGCCCGGGCGGCGTGCACGACGGCTGCGCCTGCGGCGGCGAGTGACCGCCGGATTGCCTCCCGCGGCGCACGACGTTTCCGGTGACGAGATGGCCCGAGTTGGTCGAGACGTGGCTTGGGGCAATCGGAATCGTCTCGGAGCAAGTGCGCTGGGTTACCATGGGTGATCGTGTGCCCCACACAACCCGTGCCGAAGTCTCGGCATGAGGGGAAAAGTGCGGGGCCGGGTGAGTCCTGCGTGCGTCCTGACGGCGGCGCAGGGGACAGGCCCCTGCGGCGACCGACACGTCGTGGCTCGGCCGGCCGGCCGCCGCGTCGGCCGTTTCCGGACGGCAAAAGGGCCCGGCGTGAGCCGGGCCCAGGGGTTTGCCGAGCGGTTATGCCCGGCCGGTCCTCAGAGCGAATACGTCAGGGAGACGTAGGCGAGCGGTCCGTTGTAGTCCGTGAAGCCGCCGGCCGTGGGATTCGTCCACCGGAGATAGCCCAGCTTGCCTTCGCCGATCAGCCGGTCGGTGAACTTGTGCTTCAGGCCCGCGGTGACGCTGCTCTCCTCGAAGCTGGCCCCGTAGGGCTGGCCGCCCTGCGCGACCTGCGGGTTGTAGTTGTCCGCGCGCGCGAAGGCCCACTGGAGCTGGGCGTCGGTCCTCTTGTCGAGCACGAAGCCGCAGAGGGCGCTGCCGGTCACGTAGTTGTTGTCGGCGTTGTTGACGGGGGTCGCGATGTTCGTCACCGCGGACACGACGACGACGGGCCAAGCGGTCTGCAGGTAGCTGTAGACGACGTTGATGTTGCCCTGGAAGTAGAACTGGGCGACGGGCGTCCAGTTGACGGTCTCGCTGAGCATCTCCGCGCGCGCCTTGCCGGAGGTGATCTCGCTGCCCAGGCCGCCGTTCGGGATGCCGGCCGTGACGGACATGTTGCCGTACTGAGGCTGGTAGCGGGTGTTGAAGGAGAGCTGCGGGAGCGGCTTGAAGATGACGCTCAGCTTGACCCCGGTGAAGGTGTAGCCCGTCACGAAGAGCCCGCCGTAGCTGCCCGTGCCGACGATGTCGTTGGACCCCACGAACCGGTTCTGATGGTCCTTGCGGTAGACCTCGGCCCGGACGGTGAACATGCTAGAGGCGTTCCAGTTGGCGCCGACCTTCAGGTCCTCGTAGTCCTGGTTCGCGTCCTGGAAGAAGACGCTGCCGATGGGTGTGGCCGTGTTGGTCGTGACGCCCGCGCCCGTGATGGTCGTCGCCGCATAGGGATTCACCCAGTGCTGGGTGCCCCGGTCGATGCAGTCATCAAACGTCCCGTACAGCGAGAGACTGGGCAGGCCCGTGTACTGGAGCGAGATCTCGGGCGTCTCCGTGTGGTCGATGAAGTGGGAGTACGTGAGGTCGTAGGAGGTGTTGATGTTGGCCGGCGCGATCGTCCTTGCACCGGAGGCGAGCGCCGTCGTCGTGAAGCCGCCGTTGCTGCTGACCTCGTTCGACTCGTCGCGGAAGCCGACGTTTGCCGTCAGGTCCTTGATCGGCGTGTACTTCAGGAAGATGTTGCCCGTGTAATCGTTGAACGTGGAGCCGCCGTAGATGGACGCGGCCGTGTTGACGACCCAGACCGCATTCGGCGTGGCGGCGTAGGTGGGGGTGAGCCAGGTGCCCCCGTTCGCGGAGTTCAGATGCGTGTACATGAGCCCGACATCCACGGCGAACTTGTCGTTGATGGCCGTCTCGGTCTGGTCGACGAGACGCAGCGTGTGGGAAAGCCGGGTCTCCATGTCGTCCGTGACCACGACCGTCGGGTCCGCGATCACGCCGCGGGAGTTCGGGAACCTGACGTAGCTGCGGGAGTCGACGTTGTCGACCCAGTCGTAGGTGAACTTGAAGGATTCGGTGGTGCGCCCGAGCTTCGCCGTGACCCCGGCCTCGACGGTCCGGTGGTGCTCGTCCAGGATCTGGACATTCGGGTTGATGAACGGCGTGTTTGCCGGGAACGCATTGCCGACAAGCGCGTTCTTTACGACCGTGGCAAGCGGGTTGACGACCGCAGCCCATTCCGTCGAGTCCTTGGATCCGGTCCGGACGTCGTCGCGGTAGGAGAACGTGAAGACCGGCTGGTCGGGCTTCGCATACGTCGCGCCGACCCAGAACGAGCCCCTGTCCACGTGGAGCTGCTCGCCGACGAGCCGGTAGAGCCGGTCGGTCTCGGGGAAGAAGCCGCCCACGCCGTCATAGAACGTGCGGAAGCGCTTGTAGCCCATCTCGAAGGACCCGACGTTCGTCTTGTCGATCTTCAGGGTCGCCAGGTAGTCGTCCGTCCCCGCGAGGGCGTGTCCGTTGAACGTGAGGGTCGTGGAGTCGTTGAGGTCCTTGCCGATGAAGAGGTCCTCGATGCCGAAGGCGCCCCACGTGGGGGTGCCCTGGCGGGTCGCGAACGACGCATTGTCGCCCGAGATCCAGGCCGTCTGGCCCGACACCTTTATGTAGCTCTCGTAGGAGGGGAAGGCGTCCGCGTTGGTCGGGGCGTCAGCCGCCACCGAAAGGGACACCGGGATTGAAAGGGCTGCACCAAGGCCGACGAGGCCCGCGATGCGGCGAAGGGAGTTAGGAGCCGTATGCATGGTGTTGACGTCCGTTAAGGGTTAGGGACGAAGGGAGGCGTTCACGTTGGAGCCGTGGACATCCTCGTGGCAGCTTGCGGACCAGCAGGTGCCCTCGGACATCCGGGAGCCGACGTTGGCGGCGTGGGCGCCGTCCTTGAAGCCTCCAATGTTGAATCCTGGGGTGAGGGTCTCAAGGTGGCAGCGCATGCAGAGGTTGGCGTCCCGCGCCACGAGCATCTTGTCGTTGACCGTGCCGTGGGGGTTGTGGCAGGCGACGCAGCCCTCTTCCCGTATGGCCCCGTGGGGGTACGTGTACGGGCCCGCCTGCTGCGTGTGGCAGCGGATGCAGGTCTCCGTCTCGGCAGCGAGCGAGGCGCCGCCGCCGCGAATCGCGTTGCCCTTGTGGACATCGTGGCAGTCGACGCAGCTCACCTTGCCAGCGAGGACCGGGTGCGTGTGCGGGAGGCTGAACTCTCCCCGCTTGTCGAGGTGGCACTGGAAGCAGGCCTCGGGAGACTTGCGCGGATTGACGATCGTGCCGGCCTTGCCGCCGGACTGCACGTGCAGGCTGCCAGGGCCGTGGCAGGCCTCGCATCCCGTGTCGCCGACCTTCGCGTCGGCGATCTTGAGCCGGGCGTGCGTGGCGCTGGCAAAGTGGCCGGTCTGGTCCTCGTGGCACTGCACGCATTCCTTGCTGCCCACATAGGTTGCTCCCGGAACGCCCGCGCCGGGCGCGACCACGATGCGGTCGACGGCCACGCAGGAGATGAGGAGCAGCAACCAAAGTGCGCAGCCGCCAAATATCAGATGGGTCGCAAATCGGCGGGAGAGTCTTTTCATGGTGTTAGCGTTGGTGCTTCGGGGAAGGCATAATCAGGTTTAATGCATACTGCCATAACGACCGGAGTCCATCTGCGCATCTCTTGCCAACATTCGCGCATGGATTGGTCAATTGATGCGGCGCCTTGTTCCGTGCTGCTCCTTGCGGCGCAACCGGCGCCGTTCCTGAGAAATACGTTTCGCGAGGGATCGAAGCGCGAGCGCGCCTCTGGGGCCTGAGATTTGTCATTACGCCCACCATCGATAAGCAGTAGCTGCTCTGATTGGACGCCCGCATGCCCGTTCCTAAGAGCGGCCTCTGCGCTTCTGCAACAAGAGAGCAAGATTGGGGGAGCAAATGGCAATAGATGCGCCGACAAAAGACGCATGGTCCACTATCTTCCGAGGCGTAAGGAAAGGAACCCATCATGCCAGTCATCAAAATCCATCTAGAGCACGAGGAGCTTTCAGCAATCAAGCGCCGGGCCAGCGAGCTCGGCATCAGCGTGGAGGATCTGGCCTACGGAGCGCTCAACTGTTCGATGAGCCACGTCAAGGAGTCCTTCTGCCGGACGCGTATCGACCAGGCCGTGAGCGAGCGGGGCCGCGACCTGCCGCTTTGGAGCGACAGCGCCAGGTCCGTCGCGATCTACGAGAGCAAGCCCGACATTCAGCAGGCTCCCGGGCCGAAGGGCGGCCCGCTTTAGCCGGGCCATCGCCCCGCGAGAGTAGCGCGGGCGCCCGCAGCCGCTCCGGCCCCATGGACCGGCCGACGCGTTGCTCGCCCTCGATGACCCCCTTCTTGCCGTGAATACACGTCCGTTCCGGTTCGCGGCCCTCAGCCCTGCCCTCCTCATCGCGCTTTCTCCGTGCGGCTGCGGCCGCGCAGGCAGGCGCCGCGCAGCTCGGGGCCCCCGCGGACGTCCCCAACCTTCCCATGGAAGTGGGCAGGGGCATCCTTCCCGGACGCGTCACCGGAGCATATTCATGTCCCAGGACCCAGTAGCGATCGATTCGGTCGGCCTGGACTTCCTCCGGGCCAAGTTCCCGTTCGACCGGTCCAAGGACAGGGACTTCCAGCCCATGAAGAACGCGGACAACTTCCCGCGCGGGGACGCCCTTGCCGGCGATCCCCCGTCAGGCGTCCGCTACGCGCCCGACGGCCTTCCGCCCAAGAGCCTCGGAGTCCACGAGCATCGGAACAACGAGGTCGAAAGGCAGTCCTCCCTGAACCTTGGGAACTCCCAAGGAATCGAGCTTTTCGCGGTGCCGCCGCGCTGAATCCACGCGGTCCCATTCGGGCGCCCCGCGGGCGCCTCCTTTAAAGCTATGCAAATCTTGGCATTATGGGTATTGATAACCATTGGCGGCCTACAGGTGGTGGATTGACGGCAGGGACACCACAACCTGTAGTGCCCAACGCCCCAGCCGCCGACACCCCCATGGATCCCCATTCTGCACCAGTCTCCCCCCAAGCCAGCGGCCCGGAAGACATGACAGCCATCTCGCTCGACACGCGTCACCTGCCGGAGGCATCCCGGCCGGAGACCCGGGCAACCCGGCAGGTCGCATGCCGGCAATTCGCGTCGTCCACCGTCTGGAGTACTCACCCGGGCGGGCGCTGATGCTCCGTTAACCTAGAGCCGGTTGGAGTCCCGCGCTCCGATCGCCGAGGCACTCGCGTCAAAAAATCTCAATGATCAAGCAATCCGAACTGCACATTTCCCCTCCCCGCGCGCCAAAACTCTTGACGCGCAACCCGATTCCCCCCGAGGCCCGCATGGTCGTCAAGCGCACCGGCGAACTCGTCCGGTTCGACCTGAACAAGATCACGCGGGCGATCGCGCTGGCGGAATTTGAGACCAAGAAGCCCGAGACCAAGAACCTCTACCGCGACGACTTCCTGGCATGCTTCGGACTGGAGCCTGACGATTTCATCTTGGTGACGAGGACCGCGGAGCGTGTGCAAAGCGCCCTGGAGGGACTGTACTTTCGCTCGGGAAAGCACCCGACCATCGAGCAGATCCAGAACGCCATCGTCGTCCAGATCGCCGCCGACGGCCGCTGGGACGTCGCCGCGGCCTACATGACCTACAGGCTCAAGCAGACCGACCGGCGTCTCGCGGTCTACTCCAACAGCGGGATGTCCGACTACATCGCGCAATCAAAGTACGCCCGCTACAACGAGCGGCTTGGCCGCCGCGAGATCTGGGTCGAGAGCGTGTCACGCGTGGAGGCGGTGCACCGCACGTATTTTGAAAAGAGGCTTGAACAGCGCATCCCCGCGGCTTTCAGCCCCGAGGTCGCGCAGCTGGCGGGCCGCCATCTGACGACGCTGGAGACCCTGCTGGCGGGAAAGACACTCGACGAGGTCATTGCCGACAGCTTCCGGGCCGTGGCCCGAAAGCAGGTGCTCCCGTCGATGCGCTCGCTGCAGTTCGCCGAGGCATGCCTCAGCGCTCATGCGCGCATCTTCAATTGCAGTTTTTCAAACCTCGACCGGGTGGATTTCTTCAAGGAATTCTTCTATCTCCTGCTCTGCGGCTGCGGCTGCGGCTTCTCGGTGCAGCGGCAGCATGTCTCGCGCCTGCCGGCGCTTCCGAAGCGCGGACTCGAGACCGAGCTGCCCGTCGTCCATTGCGTCGTGGGCGACACGATCGAGGGATGGGCCGACGCGCTCGACGCGCTCGTGGGGAGCTATTTCAACGGGACGAAGATCGAGTTCAGCTACCACCTGGTCCGGCCCCGCGGGGCGCACCTGAGAACGTCGGGCGGCAAGGCGCCGGGCCACCTGCCCCTGAAGAAGGCTCTTACCAACATCGAATCCATCCTTGCGGGCGCCGTCGGCAGGAGCCTGAAGCCCATAGAGGTGTACGACATCTGCATGTTCACCGCCCGTGCGGTGCTCTCGGGGGGGATCAGGCGCTCCGCGTGCATCTGCCTGTTCTCGTACGACGACGAGGACATGATGACGGCAAAGACGGGCGACTGGTTCGAGAAGCATCCCCAGCGCAGCGCCTCGAACAACAGCGCCGTCGTCCCGCGCTCGATGAACGACGATTCCGTGTTCAGAAAGCTCTTTGCGAGCACGAAGGAATTCGGAGAGCCCGGCTTTGTCTTCTGCGACAATCCGGAGGCCGGCGTCAACCCCTGCTCGGAGATCGGGCTGTTGCCGGTCGTCAACTGGAACCTCTCGAGCACCGAGGTCGAGAAGCTCTACAGCTGGGGCTACACGGGCGAGCTGCCGGGCGTGTCGCGGCTTTCCGGGTGGGAGATGTGCAATCTGACCAGCACCAACGGCGCGCTGATCCACAGCGTCGACGATCTGATTCGCGCCGTGATGCGCGCCGCCGTCATCGGCACCCTCCAGGCCGCATACACCGACATCAAGTTCCTTGGCCCCGTAACGCGGCTGATCAACGAGCATGACGCGCTTCTGGGCGTCTCCATCTGCGGATTCATGGATTCGCCCGAGGTGCTGCTGAACGCGGACGCGCTCACCGAGGCGGCGCACGTCGTCCGGGCGGCCAACATCCTTATGGCCGACCTCCTCGGCATCAATCGGGCTACCCGCACGACGACGGTGAAGCCCGAGGGAACGACTGCCGCGCTTGTGGGCACTGCGTCGGGCATCCACCCGAACCATTCGCGCCGGTATTTTCGGCGCGTCCAGGCCGCCCGCACGGAGGCTGTCTACCAGCACTTCAAGGCGGTCAATCCGCAGATGTGCGAATGCAGCGTGTATGATCCCGACCACACCGACGTGATCACGTTCCCGGTTCAGGCGCCCGATAACGCCATCCTCAAGAATGAGATAAGCGCGATCGAGTTCCTCGAATACGTGAGCCTGGTCCAGAGGTCATGGGTCCGGGCCGGGACGAACCCCCAAGGCAACCGGTCCCCCGAGGTCTCGCACAACGTCTCAAACACCTGTGTCGTTAAGCCGAACGAATGGGATGCGGTCGCGGACTACATATGGACGCACCGGGAGGATTTCACGGGCATCTCGCTGCTGGGCGACGACGGGCAGACGCGTTACGCCCAGGCGCCCTTCCAGGCCCTTGAGACCGACGAGGACATCCTTCACTGGAACCGGCTCCAGCCGAAGGCGGTCGACTACACGACCCTGAAGGAGCAGGCCGACAACACGGCCTTGAAGGAGACGGTAGCGTGCGCAGGCGGCGCCTGTGAACTGACCTGAGGCGGGAGAACCCCAGGGACGGGACCCGCCGGCCGCGTCCCGGGTCCTAGGCCTTTCCGCCGGACTCCCCGGCGGAAAGACGACCCTTCTTCTCGGCGCCCCCCGCCGATTTACCCCGAAGGGCGGGTATGACTACAACAGGGCAGCGGGCCCGCTTCAGTATCGCGTGCGTCGTGCCGCCGATCAGCAAGTCGTAGATCGCGCCGTGGCCGTGCGATCCCATCACGATGTAGTCGGCGCCGGCCGCCTCGGCCTGCTCCAGGATCTGAACGGTCGGCAATCCCCCGACCTCGACCGTGTCGACCTCGACGCCGCTGTCGCGGAATCTGGCCTTCAGGCCCGCCAGCCGAGTCGCCGCGCCCTTTGCCTCCTCAGCCTGCATCTGGGATAGGTCCACGACCATCGATGTGCTGTCGCCGGGGACGATGGACGGGGCCACGACGTGCAGGATCACGACGCGCCCCCCTACGGAGCGCCCGAGGGACACCGCGCCGTCCACGACGGCGGACGTGATCCCGGAGAAATCGACAGGTGCGAGTATTGTCTTCACGCGATTGGCCTATCCGCCGGTGCAAGGCCTGTCGACGCGTCCGCGCTCGGGGTGCAGCGCGGGCACAGAAGGCCCCATCTTCCGCAGGAGCGTCTCGATGGCAAAGGTGTAGGTCAGCCAGCTTGAGCCGGTGAGCGACGAGACTGCGGGTGAGTAGAGCGAGAAGAGCGACCTCATCGCCTCGTTCTCCCTGAGCACCTGGGCCGCAAACTTGGTCATGCCGTTCTCCTGGGCGATCTCCCCCAGCCGCCTCAGCAGCACGCTCGCCATGCCGCAGCGCCGCTTCGACTCGCGCACGACGAACGCGACCTCGGCCACCTGCGGCTCGGGATCCGAATAGTAGCGGCCCACGGCGTGCAGGATCTCCTGCTTGCCCGAGGTCTCGAATATCCCAAGCGCGACGTCCTTGCGCTGGTCCACATTGACCAGTTCATACGCGCGCTCATGGGTCATCGTGCTGATCATGTACCCGTAGCGCAGCTGGATTGTCTCCTGCGAGTGAGAGTAGAAGAAATCCTGCAGGCGCTTCTCGTCATCCGGGCGGAGCCGGCGGAGCACGTACGCCGCGCCGCGGAGCGTGACCGTCCCCTCGATGGGATAACTAACCCTCTCGGGCACGGATTTGCACTCGGAGGTCATCGCGTCGTTTCTTGGTGGCCCCCTCAGCCTCGCCTTGCAGGCCACCGGGTTCAAGGCATTGCGCAACATTTTTGGCGGGGGTGCGGCGAAGGGTTCGCACGGGACGTTTTCTCCCCTGAATTTTAGGGCCGCCCGGCGCCTGCGCCTCCGCATGCCTTGTCGAACGCTGCGCGGCTCTTGCGCAAAGCCTTGCGAAGGTCGCGGCGCGACCGACCTGGGGGGTTTGCGGTAATCGGCATCCCGTGTTTAAGTGACCGCATGGTCACCGCCCGCCCGGGGCTGGCCGGCGAAGAACAAAATCCGATTGGTGATCCACAAAATACGCGCAGCTCAGTCATTTGCCAGCAACTACAATGGCTGAAGGCACTCCACCCCATCCGAATAATATCATGAACAAAGGACAAATTGAGGAACTGCTCGGAGCAGAAGCAAAGTCTCTTCTCGAACACTGTTCGAAGACGTTTCCGAAGGAGACATTGAGCCTGCCGGGGCCGGATTTTGTCGATCGGGTCTGCACCGCGTCCGACCGGCCGGCCCAGGTGCTGAGGAGCCTGCAGCAGATGTTCGGCCACGGCCGCCTGGCCGGCACGGGCTACCTCTCGATGCTGCCCGTGGACCAGGGAGTCGAGCATTCGGCGGGAGCCAGCTTCGCCCCGAATCCGGCGTATTTCGACCCCGAGAACATCGTGCGCCTCGCGCTCGAGGGCGGGTGCAATGCGGTGGCCTCCACGCTCGGTGTCCTCGGCGCGGTGAGCCGGAAGTACGCCCACAGGATCCCCTTCCTGGTGAAGCTCAACCACAACGAGCTCCTCTCCTACCCCAACACCTACGACCAGGTCTATTTTGCGCAGGTGCAGCAGGCCTACGACATGGGGGCCGTTGCGGTCGGGGCCACCATCTATTTCGGGTCCCCGGAGTCGCGCCGGCAGCTGGTGGAGACCAGCCAGGCGTTCAGGCGCGCGCACGAGCTTGGATTGGCCACGGTGCTCTGGTGCTACCTGCGCAACAACGCGTTCAAGAAGGACATCGACTACCACGTCAGCGCGGACCTCACCGGGCAGGCCAACCACCTCGGGGTCACGATCGAGGCGGACATAATCAAGCAGAAGCAGCCCGAGAACAACGGCGGCTACCGGGCCCTGCCGGGCTTCGGGAAGACACACGAGAAGGTCTACTCCGAGCTCACGACTCCGCATCCGATCGACCTGACCCGATACCAGGTCGCGAACTGCTACATGGGCCGCGCCGGACTCATCAATTCGGGGGGCGAGTCAGGGAAGAACGACCTCGCGCAGGCGGTGCGCACGGCGGTGATCAACAAGCGCGCAGGCGGGATGGGGCTGATTTCAGGCCGGAAGGCGTTTCAGCGCCCCATGAAGGACGGCGTCGCGCTCCTCAACGCCATCCAGGACGTGTACCTGTGCGCGGACATTACGGTGGCCTGAGCGCGGCCGGCCCCAGCCATAATCCAACATGAACGACAAGATTCTCATCGCCGGGCACCATTTCAGCATGAGCGAGGCTACCCGGGCCGACATCGAGGGCATGGCGGAGAAGCTCCTGAAGCACCACCCCCATATCGTGCGCATCCGCTTCGAGGCCGAATCCTCGACCCTGCGCTCGGGAGAGCGTGCCTACACGGTCAAGGGAATGGTGGAGATCCGGGGCCCGGACCTGGCCGCCTCCTCGACAACGGACAACCTGTACAAGTCCATCCACGAGGTGGTGAGCAAGCTCGAGCGTATGCTCAACGAAAAGGCCCACATGCGGGAGGACAAGCGGCACCATCCCCACAGGGTGGAGATACCCGCGGTTCTGCCCAAGGCCCCGGACTGAGGCCGCGCGCCGGGCGCAGGCCCTTGGGTTCCGCTTCCCTCGCAAGGCAGGGGCGCGCCGCCGGCTCCCCTCGACGGCATCAGGCCGGGAGGCGGTTCCGAAGCCCCATCCCACCCGCCCCAAGAAGGTCCCATCTCGGCAGCCCGTCCGCATGCGCCGCGGACCCGGATTCCGGGTATTTCACGAGCGCGCAGATTCTCTCGCAGCCGATGCATTGCGAGTCCATCTCGCGCTGCCCGAAGAACCGCCACCGATTGCGGGCCTCCGTAATCGCGGCCGCCGGAAGAGCCTCGAAGCCAAGAAGGTCCTCAAAGAGGGCGATCTCCCCGGTCGCGAAATAGGACAGCACGGAGATGAAGCCACAGATGCCCTCGCCGTGCAGGATCCGCGTATGGGTCTCGTGCGAGTGGACCCAGCTCCGGCATGACGCCGCGCGGAGCAGAGTCTGGAACTCGGCAAGCGTCGTGTCCTGCAGCCGCGAGATCGACTCGATGTTGTTCAACGGCCACATCACCGCATTCCTAGACAGCAGGCCAATCCACCTCTTCTTTGTCCGGGCCGAATTCAGAAGGACTGCGCCTGCGACGTCGCGGGGCATGCGGGTTGGATGTTCGGCATAGCCTAGCTCCGCGGCCGCGGGCTGGCTGCGCACTCCTTGACGATTGAGACGCATTTCTTGGCCTGGGTGAGGCCGCCCAGGCTTCCGAAGGGCGGGCATGGCAACGGCCGCCCCCGTCACCCGACTCCCCCGCACCCCGCGCTCAGGTCTGCGTCTCCACCCACCTGACGGCATATCTCACGAGGGCCGTTGCGTCCTTGAGCTGCAGCTTCTCTTTGATGTGGCCGCGGTGAACGTCGACCGTCTTTGGGCTGAGGTGCAGCTGGCTGGCTATGTCGCGCGTGCTCTTCCCGAGGCCCACCAGCTGGAGGACCTCGAACTCGCGGTCGCTCAGTCTCCCGATCGGCGAATCGGATCCCCGCGGCCTTCGGGCGGAGAGGTCCTCGAGGATCCTGGCCGACATTCGGACGCTCAAGTAGACCTGGCCCGCCAAGACCTGCCGGATCGCCGCCAAGAGGTTCTCGCCGCCCGAATCCTTCATGACGTACCCACGGGCCCCGGCCCTCAGCGCGCGCTCGGCGTAGATGACCTCGTCATGCATGGAGACGACCAGGATGAGGCGCTCGGGCATCGCCGCGATCAGGTCCTTTACGAACTCGAATCCGCTTCGCCCGGGCATGGTGATGTCGGTGAGAATCAGATCGGGCATGGTGCGGTTCAGCTCCTGGCTCGCCGCGAGGGGATCCCCTGCCTCTCCGCAGACGACCATGTCCGGCTGCCGGTTGATGAGCTGGGCCAGCCCGGCCCGCATCAGCGGGTGGTCCTCGACGATGAGGATCCGCCTTTGCCGGGCGGAACCCGCCCCGCGGCCCGGCGCCGGGCGAATCGGGATTCTGGGAGATCCGGGCATGCGTCTCTTCAGCTGACCGGCGGAAATGCGCAGGTGATGGTGACGCCCGAGTCCCGCTTGGATGCAACCGTCAGCTCGGCGCCGATGACGCGGGCGCGGTGGCCCATGACGCGCAGGCCGACGCCCGGGCCCCGGCCGCCGGCCTTTGGCAGGCCCTTCCCGTTGTCCGAGACTCGCAGCCATGGCCGGCCCCCCTTTTGCTCCAGCCTGATCACGATCTCCGAGGCGCCCCCGTGCTTGACGGCGTTGTTCACCGCCTCCTGGGTCATCCGGTACAGGTGCCCCGCCACAGCCGGGTCACTGATGGGGACGGCCGATGCGCAATCCAAGCGGCACCGGACGCGCCCCGGCGAGCTCATCCGCGCCGCCAGCTCGCCGAGTGCGATCCGGAGGGCGTCCGGATCGTCAATGATTGGAACCAGACCGCGCGCGAGCAGGCGGGTCTGGGAGATGGCCTCACGCAGAAGCAGGATGATCTGGTCGAGGCGCTCCCTCAGATCGGGCCGGATCCCCTCTATGTCCTCCTTGAGGCCCGTGCAGATCAGCTCGATGGCCGTGAGCTGCTGTCCGAGGCCATCATGCAGATCGGCGCCGATGTTGTGGCGCTCCTTCTCGCTGGTCGCGATGATCTCGCTTTCAAGGCGCTGGCTGTCCACTTGCGCGGCCGCGAGGTCCCGGTCCCGCCCGATGCTTGTGAGGGCCCGCTTGACGACGCCGGGAAGCAGGTCAAGAAGCCCGGTGTCCTTCATGACGTAGTCGAGGGCGCCCTCCTTCATGGTTTCGACAGCCGCCTTCTCGTCCCCCCGTCCGGTGACCACGACAAACGACACGGGCTCGTCGCGCTCCTTCAGCTGCCTGATAAGCGCCGTCCCGTCCATGTCCTGCATCTTCAGGTCCAGCAGCATCAGGTCGGGCTCATGGCCAGCCAGCCACTTCAGGGCTGCGGACCCGGATTGCGCGGTCGCGATCTCATAGCCCTCGTCGCGCAGCGCGTCGGCCATGAGGATCAGCAGACCCTCGTCATCGTCGACGATCAGGATTCGCGCCGGGACAGGATGGGGAGGCATGGGCCTCGCGCTCAGCGCTCGCTGACCGCCGGAAACATCATGAGGGTGATGAACAGCCCAAGGCGCCGAATGGCCTCGGCAAACTTGTCGTAGTCGACCGGCTTCTGAATGTAGACGTTGCATCCGAGCATGTGGCATTTCTCCACCTCGCGCGCGTCATCGGTCGTCGTCAGCATCACGACCGGCATCTTGCGGAGCTCCGGGTCCATCTTCAGCCGGCGCAGCACCTCCGTGCCGTCGACCTTGGGCATCCTGATGTCGAGGAGAACCAGGTAGGTCTGCTCGGGGTCGTAGTACCGGCCGGCCTTGGGATTGAAGAAGAAATCCAGGACCACCTGACCGTCGGAAAAATGATCGACCCTGTTGTTCAGCCCCGCCGCGACCAGGTTCTCGCGCACGAGGAACGCATGGCCCTCATCGTCGTCCACGATAAGTATGACTGGAGCGCTGTTCATGGCTGGGAGAGTGCGCGGTTTTCGGCCGCCGGCAACGAAACATAGAAAGTGGAGCCGGATCCCTCCGCACCCTCAACCCAGATCTTCCCCTTCTGGCGCTCGAGGACGCGCTGCGCTATCGTCAGGCCCAGCCCCTCGCCGCCCGGCGCCTCCGGATTCAGGCGGTGAAATATCTCAAAGACCTTCCCATGGTATTCCGGCGCGATGCCAATGCCGTTGTCCGCCACCGAGTAGATGGCCTGGCCGTCCCTGACGCGGCCGGAGATGACGATCTGGAGCCGGCGGCCCGGGTCGCGGTACTTGAGCGAATTGTCGATCAGGTTGGTGAACACCTGGCTGGTGTGCACGCTGTCCCCAAGGCAGGCGGGCAGCGGGTCGACCCTCACGTCGGCCTTGGCCTCGTTCAGCTGGAACTTCATCGCCGCGATGATCTCGCTCATCATCGCCGTCATTTCCAGCGGCGCGATGTTCAGGCCCACGCGGCCCAGCCGCGAAAAGCGGAGGAGGCCGGAGAGGAGGTGGTCCATCTTGTTCACGCCCGCGTTGATGAACCGCAACGCGTGCGGGATCGTCGTTTCCAGGGGCTGGGTCAATTCCGCCGCCGGCACCATACCCCCTTTGGCGGCCTCGACCGCCGTCCTGAGCTTCGCGCAGGCGCGCTCGAGCTGCCGGCCGAATCCCTGCACGTTCACAAGGGGCGATCGCAGGTCATGGGAAGCCGTGAAGACGATCGTCTCCAGCTCGCGGTTCTTCTCCTCCAGCTCCGCGGCGCCGCGCTGGATTTCCTCCTGGTCGGCCTTGCGCTGCGTGATGTCCGTGCGGATGGCGATGTACTGGGTCGGTTTTCCCGACTCGTCCACCCGGGGAAAGATCGTTGTGTCCACCCAGTAATAGGAACCGTCCTTTGCGCGGTTCCTGATCTCGCCGCGCCAGACCTTCCCGCGGCCGATCGTGCCCCAGAGGTCGCGGAAGAACTCCTTGGGATGATGGCCCGAGTTGATGATGCGGTGATCCTTGCCGAGCAGTTCGTCGCGGGAGTACTTGGAGATGGCGCAGAAGCTCTTGTTCACGTAGGTGATCCGCCCTGACGGGTCGGTGATCGCCACGATAGAGTGCTCGTCCAGGGCCGCCTTGATGTCCCTGAGTTCGCCGACGGCGGCGATGTTCTCCCGCTCGATCCTCTTCGTGTCCAAGATCTCGCGGGCCACCTTCGACGCGTCCGCGAGGGCCTCGTCGCCGGCGCGCACCGCTAGGGACGCGCGGCGTAAAACCCAGGCAAGGAATCCCAGGTTGGCGCATGCGGCCAGGGCCAGGGCTGCGATTCGCGGCGCACCAGGGCCCGCCCAACCCACCAGCAGCAGGCTGGCGAGCAGGATGGCGGCGGCCAGGCCAAAGACCCCAGAAGTGACTAATCGCGAAGGTTTCACCAGGTGACTGCCTTATGGAGTGCCATTTTCTCCCGAGCCGCAACAGGTTGGGCGAGAAATCCGCGGGGAGTCGAGCCCCATGATGCCGATCGCAATATCCGCCCAGTCAATGGCAATTGCCGCGAGGTCCGGCGTCGCCCGGCCGGCTGGACTCTCCCTTCGAGGAGCCCGCCGAGGCGCCCGGAACGCCCGGCCGGCGCGCCGCCCTAAGGAATTCCCCTATCGAAGTACAGCCGCGCCTCCAATTCCCGACCAGGGCGAATGCGTGTAGTGTCTGACCTCATGCAAGCTTCCACTCCGAGCCAGGATCTTTCAGGCAACGGCAGCCACTCCGACCGCGATCTCGTCGATCATCTGCAGAGATCCGAGATCTACCGCGACTACCAGAGGGCTTTCGAGGCGGCCACGGGCCTTCCCATGGTGCTGCGCGCCGCGGGTTCCTTTCAGTCGCCGCTTCAGGATTCCAGGAACCGCAATGGCTTCTGCGCCATCATGGCCGCGCAGAACAAGACATGCGCCGCGTGCCTCGAACTCCAGCAGCGCATCGAGAACGAGGCGCAGGAGAGGTCGGCCACCCTCGAATGCTTCGCAGGCCTGAGCGAGTCCGTTGTGCCGGTCCGGGTCGGCGAGCGTGTCGTGGCGTACCTGCAGACCGGCCAGGTCCTGGCGCGCCGCCCGTCCGAGGCGCGGTTCAACATGGTCCTTCGCTCGCTCAGGCAATTGGGGGTCTCCGTCGACGCCAAGCTTCTCAGGGAGGCCTATTTTGGAACGCAGGTCGTCAGCAAGCAGAGACACGAATCGGCCGTCAGCCTCCTGGTGATCTTTGCCCAGCACCTTTCCAGCCTGAGCAACCAGATGATGGTGCGCGAGGCCGCAGCGGAGTCCCCGACCGTTGCAAAGGCGCGCGCCTACATATCCGATCACCTCGGCGAGGAGATAACGCTTGGCCTCGTGGCCCGCGCCGCCGCGATGAGCGCCTTCTACTTCTGCAAGGTCTTCAAGAAGGAGACGGGGCTCACGTTCACCGAATACCTGGCCCGCCTCAGGGTGGAGACCGTCAAGAAGATGCTCCTGAATCCCCACAAGAGGATCAGCGAGGCGGCCTACGACGCGGGCTTCCAGTCGCTCTCCCAGTTCAACAGGGTGTTCAGGCACTTCGTGGGCGAGACGCCCTCGGACTACCGCGAGGCCCTGCACCGGCGCGGCATCGGCGAGCCCATGCGGATGACTTTCGCCGCTTAGGGGCGCCAATCGGGAGGCGCAGGCCCCGGCAAACGCGCGCGGGGCGCTTCGAGACCCCGTTATCACCGCGCGCATCTTGCGCATGCCGACCAATCTTTGCGGCGCAAATAGCAATATCCGCGCAGCGCAAAGCGATGCGCAGTGCTAGTTTCGGGTAGGTGAAGAGCATTCTTGTACCCATCGACTTTTCCCCGGTTTCACGCGCGGTCGTGACTCGGGCAACGGCGTTGGCGCAATCCGCCGGAGCCGGCCTGGTGATCCTGCATGTCGTGCAGCCTCCGGCCGTTCTGGCCGACTATGATCCGGCTCTGCCTGTGATCCAGACGATGGGCCGCGCTGCGGTTCGGCAGCTGGCCAAATGGAAGGCGCATGCGGAGTCGAGCGGACTAACTGCCACAACCATATGTCGTCGAGGCACTTCCCCGTCAAAGGTCATCGCAGCCGAGGCCGAGGCGCATTCTGCCGACTACATCGTGATCGGATCACACGGCCATGGCGCCTTCTACGACCTGCTTGTGGGAAGCACGACAAGCGGGGTGCTCAGGAGGGCCAACTGTCCCGTGGTCATAGTCCCTGCCATGCAAAGGGCGCGGGACAGGTCGCCGGCCCGGGAGGAACTGATCGAACCGTCCGGCCCCCTGAGCGAACCGACCCAAGCCATGCCCCGCCAGTCCCGCACGGCGGCCGGGCGCGCGGGAAGGCGAACCCCTGAACGCTCCCTGCGAGGGCAAGCTCACACCGTCCCAAAATACGCCAACTGACCATGAATCCTGAGCGAACAAGCACCCCGGAGCCCGAGATCGATCCACGTTGGAAATGGCATTTCAGGGCATTGATGCGCCTTAACGGCCGGCTCCTGCAGGAACATGAGCAGCGGAGGCAGGATATCAACGCATCGCTGCTGGAGTCCCACAAGGACCCGGCCGACATCGCCGCCGATGAGTCGGAGCGCGACATCTTCTTCGCCGAGCTGGCGATGGAGCGGAATTCGCTGGAGGAGATAGAGGCGGCGCTCCAGCGGATCAGAAAGGGCACCTACGGGATCTGTGAGGCATCGGGAAAGCCCATCTCACCCGACCGGCTCAAAGTGATCCCCTGGACCCGATACTGCAGGGAAGCGGCGCCGCGCGGCGAACGCCGCAAGGCGTAGGGTCCTAGCGCCCCTATTCAGGCCTGACGGTGCCAGGCCAAAATCCGCAGCAAGAATGCCAATCCGTGCGCAGTGTCTTTCCCCAGACGCGCTACACTCGCGTTTGGGACCGCCGAGGGACCTGACCCACCAACCGCCATGAACATCAGAGCCATCCACTGGGACTTGTTCGTGGAAGCGGGGGCGCGCAAACGGGCGCCAGATCACGGAGGACGCAGACAATGAGACGCGTTGCGAAGCCACGTCCTGCCTTCCCCAAGCCGACGGAAGATGAGATTCGGGAATACGCCTATCATCTTTACGTCCAGAGCGGATTTGTTCCCGGCCGCGACCTAGAGAACTGGCAGGAGGCCGAATCCGCACTCCGCGCCAGAATCCACCCCGGGAAGGCGAAGGCCCGCCCGAATCCCCACAGGCTCAACTAGCGATTTCGACTCTTTTCCCAGGCCGCTATTGAGGCTTGCCCCGCCTCGCGGCCAAGGAGAACCGGTGGCCTAGCCAACCGCCCGCACCGGGTATTCGGTGCGGGCGCGTTGACCGGGCCGGCGAATGATCCGCCCCCAAGGCGGCTCGGCGGGCAGCCTGCCCGGCCCTGCGGGGTTGCGCGCGGCGGGACGATCGCCCACGTTTGGACGCTCATGTCGCTCTTCAGCCTGCTCGATGTTAACCTCTGCTTCGGCGGCCCGCCGGTCCTGGACAAGGTCAACCTCCAGGTCGACCCCGGCGAGCGCGTCTGCCTGCTGGGGCGCAACGGGGCTGGAAAGTCCACCCTCATGGGCGTCATCGCCGGCGACATCAAGCCGGACACGGGCGAGATCTTCCGTCAGCCCGGCTCCCTTTTCGCCCGGCTGACGCAGGAGGTTCCCGCCAGCCTCGGCGGCAACGTCGCCGAGATCGTGGCGTCGGGCCTCCGGGCCCAGGCGGGGCACGAGGAGGACTGGGAGCGCGACGTCCTCGTGCACGACCTGATCGGGCACCTGCAGCTTGATCCCGCAAAGGAATTCGCGGAGCTGTCGGGCGGGCTGAAGCGCCGGGTGCTCCTCGGACGCGCCCTTGCCGCCAAGCCCGACCTGCTGCTGCTCGACGAGCCGACCAACCACCTGGACATAGATTCGATCCTATGGCTGGAGGAGTTCCTGCTCGACGGGAAGATCAGCCTTCTTTTTGTGACCCATGATCGCGCGTTCCTGCGCAGGCTCGCCACCCGGATCGTCGAGCTTGACCGGGGGCGGCTCTCCGGCTGGGCCTGCGACTACGACACGTACCTTGTCCGCAAGGAGGAGGTGCTTGCCGCAGAGGAGAAGCAGCAGGCGGCGTTCGACAAGAAGCTGGCCCAGGAGGAGGTCTGGATCCGCAAGGGGGTCCGCGCCCAGCGCTCGCGCGCGCAGGGCCGGATCCACACCCTGATGAAGATGCGCGCGGAACGCGCGGCCCGGCGGGCGCGCACGGGCAACGTCAACATGCGCCTGGCCGAGGCCGAACGCTCCGGCGTGAAGGTGATCGACGTCGAGAACATGTCGTTCGCCTACCCCGGAGGCCGCCAGCTCGTGCGCGATTTCACGACGTTGCTCACGCGCGGCGACAAGATCGGGATCATCGGGCCCAACGGCTCGGGCAAGTCGACCATCATCAAGCTCCTCCTTGGCCAGCTTGCGCCCACCGGCGGTACGATCACCCACGGGACAAGGCTGGAATTCATCTATTTCGACCAGATGCGCGCACTGATAGACGACGCCAAGACCGTGGCCGACAACATTGCCGGAGGCAACGAGACCGTCACGGTAGGCGGGAGAACCCGCCACGTGATCAGCTACCTGCAGGACTTCCTTTTCACGCCCGACCGGGCGCGGACGCCCGCCAGGGTGCTCTCCGGGGGGGAGCGCAACCGCCTGCTGCTCGCGCGCCTCTTCACGAAGCCCGCCAACGTCCTGGTCATGGACGAGCCGACGAACGACCTGGACGCCGAGACGCTCGACCTGCTGGAGGACCTGCTCGTCGAGTACGAGGGGACCCTCCTCATCGTGAGCCATGACCGCGACTTCCTGGACAACGTCGTGACGAGCACCCTCGTGTTCGAGGGCGACGGCCGGATAGGCGACTACGTGGGCGGCTACGCCGACTGGGTGCGCGAGCGCGAGAAGGTCGCCGCCGCGGAGGCTTCGCGCGGCGCGCCCGCGGAGGGGGAAGCCCGCGAGGCCCCCCCACCCCCGAGGGCCACCCGCAAGCTCACCAACAACGAACGGCGCGAGCTCGAAGAGCTGCCGGCTCGAATTGAGGCCATCGAGACCGAGCAGGCCCTGCTCGGGAAAAGGCTCGCCGACCCCAGTTTCTACAAGACGGAGAAGGCCGCCGCGGCGGAGGTCAAATCGCGCCTCGACGACCTCGAGCGCCGGCACGGTGTCGCCTTCGCGCGCTGGGAGGAGCTCGAGGCGCGGCAGGCCCGGGGATAACCTGCCGCCGGCGGGCCCCGAGTGCTCGTTATACCCCATATCGAAACACTGGCCCGCGGTGTATTATTCCAGGAAACACGCCGCCGCCATGGTTTCACCTGCTCAAGATTCCCGCCTCAATCCGAATGGCCCAAAGGGCTTTGTTCGCATCGCCCTGGGCGGAATGGTCCAGCACGGAAGCCTCGCCGGGCCGATGGACGCGGGAATGCCGCCCGACCCTTCGATCGCAGGCTTTTTCCTGGCCCCCAGCTGGAGGCATGACGCCGACGGCCACAAGGCCGCATCCGGCGGGCATAGCAGGCAGCCCGACCCGGCTTCCACGCCCGGGCGAAGGACCAGGTTCTCTGAGCAATTCAGAAGCATTTCCGAGTTTCCGCGGTACCTGACGCAGGGAATGGACATAAACAGCGCGTAGGGCGCACGCATCCCGGTTCGCGCCACGGCTCGAGCGGGTTGAACGGCGCGCCCGTCGGCGATTGGGGGTCCGGCTCCTGGGCCTCGACACCGTTGGGTTCTCTCCGCCCGCCTCCCACCGATTATTCAGCAAGTCACCGTAACAAAGGGCCCCCTCCATATAAGAACAGCAACTGTCTCCTCCCCCACACATCCATGAAATCATCCACAGCCACTCCCGCCTCTGAAATCAGCACAAATGGCCAGGCCCGCGCCACCGTTGCCGACCTGAAGGCCCTCATTCGCGAGGCGCAGGACGCCCTGGAAAACGTCGGCGATACCGCGACCACAGAGGTCCAGGTTTTGCGCGACCGCCTGAAGATGGTGCTCTCCGATGGCCAGGCAACAGTCAAGAGCCTCACCGATGCCGCCCGCCGGCAGGCGGGGCGCGCGGACGACACCATCCGGGCCAACCCCTACCAGAGCATCGGCATCGCCGCGGGCGTGGGACTCATCGTGGGTATCCTGCTTTCGCGCGCCCTGACCGGCTCCAACCGCTGACCCGCCGGGCCGCCCCCTTCCCCATTTCGTCCGCAGAATCCGCACTCTCCATGGACTCGCCGGGCTCCGCCACCCGCATAATCTTGGAAGGGCTGATGCACCGGGGTGAACTCGCAAACCTAGAGCTGAGGGATGCGCGCTCGCATATTGCCACGACAGGCGTCGTGGTCGGCGTCGCCGGAGCCCTTGCCCTGCTTGGCGGGCTGGCCGGAACCCTGGCGATCGCAGCCCTTGTCTGGGAACGCGCGGACCGCGCCCTCATCCTTGGCCTGGTCGGGCTCGGCTACCTTCTTGGCGCCGGCGCGCTCGGCTGGTGGGCCGCCGTCCGCGTGAGGTCGTGGCGACCCTTCGCCGAGACCCGGTATCAACTGCAGGAGGATTGCGCATGCTTGAGTCAATCGCTGCCGACGAGATCCCCCTGAGGCCCCCGGCAGGCCTGTCGCCAAAAGATCGCCGAGAGTGGCTGTTGCTCGCCTGCGAGCTCGACCGGCTGCGCGCGCGCCGGATGCTTCAGGAGGCGTCCTCGGTATTTCACATGGGAGCGGTCATCCAGAAGATAGTCTCCATCGCGCCGATCCCCGGACGCATCGGAAGATGGGTCCGCGGGGCCTCCATCGGGGCCAGCGTCTGCCGTGCCGCCTATCGCGCGTTCACGGACTGACCCCAGGCCGGCACCAAGACTTTCATCCCCGAAACCAGGCCCCAAACCCATAATCCCACCATGTTACGCTGGATCCTCATATTCCTCGTCTTCGCAATCGTAGCCGGAGCCCTCGGCTTCACCGGCATTGCCGGCGCGTCGATCGCCATCGCCCAGACGCTGTTCTACATCTTCCTGGTCCTCTTCCTGCTCACCCTCATCGTGCACCTGGCCCGCGGCAGCGGAGACAAGTCCGGCCAGTAGGCCTCCCGCCTCCCCCGCAGGCCCTAAGGGCGCAAGTCCGCCGGGGACTTCGGCGTCTCCGTGTCGGGCACACCGGGGCACGACTGCACGGAGAAGGCCTCCACATTCCTCAGGTCGAAGGGCTTCGCCCCGGGCGACGGCAGCACCGAGTCGTGCTCGAATTCGGCGCCCTGGACGTCGTCCAGGCAGACCGTGGCCCTCTGGTCGCTGGATTTAGGGCGCAGCACGACATGATGCACCACCAGACCCACGGTGTGCCGGGCGTACAGCCCCCATGACGGCGTGACGCCGAAGCTCCCGGGCTCGGGGTAGTCGCGCTCCATCTCGGGCACGGCGCGGCCGGCCTGGGCGGCGGTCCCGCCGCCCTCAAACTCGATCCTGATGTTGTCGAGCGTCACGTCCGCCACGGGATGGCCGGCGAGGCCGAGGATCAGGATCGCCTGGCCCTCAAGGACGTCGTCGGCGACGACATTGCTGATCAGGACGCCGCGGATCCTTCCCACGGGCGTCCCGGCCGGCCCGCGCATCCGTGCGCCGAGGCGCAGGAATATGGGGGAGCCGAATATCTCCCTCATGGCGATGTTGGATATGGTGACGTCCTCAAGCAGCGCGCCGTCGACCGCCTCCAGGGCCAGCCCGCGCGAGCACTCAAAGACGCAGTTCGTGATGGTCACGGCCTTGAACCCGCCGTTCGACTCCGTGCCGAACTTGATGCGGCCGGTCGGCGAGTGAACCTTGGCCGCGGTGTGCGTTCGGCTGCCGTCGAGGAGCGACCCCTCGTCATAGCCGCACACGAGGCAGTCCGAGATGGTCACGTTCTCGGTCGAGCGGAACTGCCCCAGGCCGAAGGAGCTTTTCAGGCAGATGCCGTCGTCCCACGGGGAATTCACCGAGCAGTTCGAGATCCTGACGTTGTGGCAGCAGTCGATGTCCATGCCGTCCCGGTTGGTGTCAATCTTGAGCCCGTCGATCGTCAGGTTGTCGACGCCGGTCGCGAGTATTCCAAACCAGCCGCCGTGCTCGATCGTGACGTCGCGAAGGATGACGTTCCGGCAGTTCTTGAGCGCGATCGCCTTGTTGCCGACCTTCTGGGCGACCTTCTCGCCCCCCCAGCCCCGCGAGAGGCCCTTGCCGTAGATCCGGCCCTCCCCGGTGATCGACACGTTGGTGAGTTCCTCGCCCCATATGAGGCTGTCGTGCCAGTGGCTGTGGCCGCCGTCCTGGTAATGGAGCGAGTCGCCCCACGGGTTGGACTCCGGGGCGTCGTAGTCCCGGTCGTCGGACGACGCCATGATCGTCGAGCCCGGGCCCAGGTGAAGCCCCACGTTGCTCCTCAGGTGAATCGACCCCGCCAGGTAGGTGCCGGCCGCGAACTCCACCGTTCCCCCACCCGCCTTCGCGGCCGAGTCTATCGCCTCGTTGATCGCGGCCGCGTCGTTGGCCCTGCCGTCGCCCCTGGCCCCGTACGACCTGACGTCGTAGGACGCCGGCTGCGCCGCGGCGCAGAGGCCCGCTGCGGAAAGCAGCGCTGCTGAAAAAGGAACCCTGCAGTTCATCGGGATGGAGTTGGGAGCCGCCGGCGGCGCATGGACCGATCAGCCGGGCGCCGGCAATTCACAGGGCCAAGCCCGCCGCGTGTCAAACCCCTCCGTGACGCCCGCCCCGATCACTTCGCGCCGCCCCAGCGCCTCGTGAAGGGGTAATAGATGAAGAGCGGCCTGCCGACGACGTCCTTCTCGGGAACGTACCCCCAGAAGCGGCCGTCGAAGCTGTTCAGGGAATTGTCCCCAAGCGCGAGGTAGGAGCGCTCGGGAACCGTGACCTTGTCCCCCTTGAACAGCTGGCTCTGCCTGTAGCGCGGGTCCGGCTGCATGTTGGCGTAGCCCCGGTAGGGGCTCACCCTGCGCGCGTTCAGGTCAAAGGCCTTTGAGCCCGTGATGGGCGCGTCGTTCCTGTAGACCATGGGCTCCCTGATCTCGATCCTGTCGCCGGGGACGCCGATCAGCCGCTTGATGAAGTACTGGTCCCCGAAGGCGTTCTCGATGTCCGGGATGTGCTCCGTCCTGAACACGAAGCCCTGCCCGACCGTCGGCCTCGTGAAATGGTAGCTCACCCTGTCGACGAAGAGCTGGTCGCCGGTCAGGATGTCGAACTGCACGATGGGTTCGCCCGCCCGGACGGCCCTCCCCAGGGGAACCCGCTGCGTCACGTAGTACTGGTCGCTGTCCTCGTCCAGCTTCTGGCTCGCCTCCTCGACCTGGCCCGCCTGGCGCGCGCCTTGTATCTGCGCCTTCAGCGCGGCGTGATCCGGGAAGAACGTGCCGAAGACAATCGCGTCAAAGTCGATGTCGCTGAAGTCCGCCGGGACCTGGACCGAAACGGGGGCGCCGTCCACGTAGAACGTGTACTCCTTCACGCGGGACGGGATGACGAGCCACGTGTGCCCGGCCTTCTTCGTGTACGCAACGCTGGCCCTGTCGCCGAACATCAGGAGCGGCACCGTCACCTGGCCGTCGCGGGGGGCGACCACCGAGTAGCGCTGCGCCCCGAAGGCGACGAACCTGAAGGCCCGCCCCGCCAGGTTGGGCAGGCTGGCCCCCGGGGGGTAGTTCTCCGCGGTCATCCCGTAGTAGGTCGGCCACATCGAGTTGGTCGGGATCTTGAACGGCTGGACGAAATAGGTCCGGATCCCGAGGATGACGATCGCGGCCACGAGGAAGAACTCCACGTTCTCGACGAGCCACGTCTTGGGGTAGATCGCCCCTCCCGTCCGCACGAGGATTCCCTCGAGCGACTCGATCCCGAGCTTCAGCCGGGCCGCGTCGGCGCGGTCCTTGAGGAGGCGCTGCAGTTCCTGGGTGCGCCTGACGAGATCGTCCGAATCCTTGGCGGCGAGCCTGTCCCTGCGGTAGTTCCAGACCTTCGACGCGAGCTCGAGCCAGTTCGAGGCGTTGTCGCGCATCTTCTTCTCCTGGGATTCAAAGAGTCCGAACATGGGGGTTGAGACAGGGGCGGTTGGCTTCAGTTGTTCCTGAGTACCTTTATGAAAGTGTCCGGCGGGATGGAGACCTTGCCGATCAATTTCATCTTCTGTTTCCCTTCCTTCTGCTTATCAAGCAGCTTGCGCTTTCTGGAGATGTCGCCGCCGTAGCATTTCGCCGTCACGTCCTTGCGCATCTCCCGGACGCTTTCCCTCGCTATGATCTTGCCGCCGATGGCCGCCTGGATGGCGATCCTGAACATCTGGGGCGGGATTATCTCGGAGAGCTTCTTGCAGAGCTCGCGGCCCCTGGCCTCCGCCTTGTCCCTGTGGACGATGCTCGCGAACGCGTCCACCGGGTCCCCGTTCACGAGGATCTCCATCTTGACCAGGTCGGCGGGCCGGTAGTCGCCGAGCTCGTAGTCCATCGAGCCGTAGCCGTGGGTGACGCCCTTCAGGCGGTCGTTGAAGTCCACGAGTATCTCGTTGAGAGGGAGGACACAGCTGAGCATCACGCGGGTGGAGTCCAGCGTGTGCGTGTGCTCGACGACGCCGCGCTTCTCCATCACGAGCGCCAGCATGTCGCCCATCGAGTCGTTCGGGATGTGGATCGACGCCTTCAGCGTCGGCTCCTGCACCTCCAGGATCACGCCGGCGTCGGGGAAGTTGACCGGGTTGTCGACCTCGACCACCACGCCCCCGTGCTTCACGACCTTGTAGATGACGCTTGGATACGTCGAGATGATGTCCACGTCGTGCTCGCGCCGGATCCGCTCCTGGATGATCTCCATGTGCAGGAGCCCCAGGAAGCCGCACCGGAACCCGAATCCCAGCGCCACCGAGCTCTCCTGGGAATAGACGAACGCGGAGTCGTTGAGCCGCAGCCTTCCTAGGGCGGCCTTCAGCTTCTCGTAGTCGTTGCTGTCGATCGGATAGAGCCCGCAGAAGACCATCGGCCGGACCGCCTTGTAGCCGGGAAGCATGACCTGCGCCGGCTTGGCCGCCAGGGTGATCGTGTCGCCGGTCTTCATCTCGGCCGGGTCCTTTATGCTGGAGACGATGTAGCCGACGTCCCCCTGCGAGAGGAAGTCCCGCTTCTCCATCTTCGGGGTGAAGACGCCGACCTCCTTGATGTCGGACTTCTGGCCCGTGCTCATCAGCATCATCATATCGCCCGCGCGCACGCTGCCCGAAAAGACGCGGACGTGGGCGATGACGCCCCGGTACGAGTCGAAGATCGAGTCGAACACGAGCGTCCTCATCTGAGGGTAGTCGGTCCACCGGGGAGGCGGCACGCGCGCCACGACGGCCTCGAGGATGTCGACGATGCCGATGCCCGACTTGCCGCTCGCGAGGATGGCCTCCTCCGCCGGTATCGTCAGGATGTCCTCCATCTGCTTCAGGCAGAGGTCCAGGTTCGCGCTCGGAAGGTCAATCTTGTTGATGACCGGTATGATCTTCAGCCTCTGGGCCATGGCCAGGTGGGCGTTCGCCACCGTCTGGGCCTCCACGCCCTGCGACGCGTCGATCAGCAGCACGGCCCCCTCGCACGCGGCGAGCGAGCGAGAGACCTCGTAGGAGAAGTCGACGTGCCCGGGGGTGTCCATGAGGTTCAGCTTGTACTTCAGGCCGTCCTTGGCCTCGTAGACCATGGTCACCGGGTGGGACTTGATCGTGATCCCGCGCTCCTTCTCCAGGTCCATGGAGTCCAGGTACTGGTCCGTGAGCATCCTGTCCGACACCGTGTGGGTCTCCTGCAGCAGCCTGTCCGAGAGCGTGGTCTTGCCGTGGTCGACGTGCGCGATGATGCAGAAGTTTCGTGTGAGGGGAGCGTCCATCGTCGGCGTCGTCCCGTCCTCAGGGCCCCAGATCCGCGTACTCGGAGATGCTGCGCACGCTCCACGACTTGTCGGTGCGGCGGGCGAGGCCCGCGAGGACCCCTCCCGGCCCCAGCTCCCAGAACTCGGTGGCGCCGGCGGCGCGGACGCCGCGCATGCAGTCCTCCCAGAGGACCGGCGAGACAACCTGCCTGACGAGCGCCCGCCTGATGTCGTCGGGATCGGAGACCGCCCGCCCCGTCGTGTTCGTGAACACGCGGAAGCGGGGTGCGGAGAACGGGATTGCCCCGAGGAACGCCTCGAACGCCGCCCTTGCGGGCTCCATGAGCCGGCTGTGGTAGGCGCCCGCCACGTTCAGCGGGACGACCTTCTGGATGCCGCGGTCCCTTGCCGCCGCCACCGCCGCCTCGACCTTCGTGCGTTCGCCCGAGATGATGATCTGGCCGGGCGCGTTGAAATTGGCCTCCTCCACGTCAAACTCACGGCAGAGGAGCGAGACGGTGTCGCGCGATTCCCCGATGATGGCCGCCATCGTCCCCGCGCTCTTCTCGCAGGCCCCCTGCATGAGGCGGCCGCGTTCCGCGACGATCCTCAGTCCGGTGACAAAATCCACGACGCCGGCAGAGGCGTACGCCGTCACCTCCCCGAGGCTCAGGCCGAGGGCAAAGTCAACCGCGGGCAGCTGCCCCTTCTCGCGCAGGGCCTCGAGGAGCGCCATCCCGTGCACAAAGAGCGCCGGCTGGCAAACGGCTGTCTGGGTCAGCTGCGCCTCGGGTCCCTCGAAGCTCACCTTCGCGACGTCCCAGCCCAGCACGCGGCCGGCCTCGTCGTAGAGCGCCCGCGCGCCCGCCGAGGACTCGTGCAGGGACCTGCCCATGCCGAGCTTCTGGGCGCCCTGACCCGCAAATAGAAGTGCCAACATGATTGTTAAGAAGGGTTTAGGAGTGAGAAGTGACCAGGTGCAGCAATCTTGCCTGCCGTATATCCCGCCAGAATGGCTGGATCGCTGCTGTGGGAACGGAAGATTTGATCCGGCGCGCGCTGTGGTGCAAGCCCACTCTGTAGATCGTACCTTGGGATCCCTAAGCTGCTTCCCAACGGTGCGCCATCATCGGGTCTTTCATTGCCCGGCATCCCAAGCCGTTCAGTTGCCGCCATCCCCACCTGTGCCGGCGGGACCGCGACCTCCGGACGGCATTCGGGATTGCCTGTCGTTATGCTTAGGAAGACATTGAATCCATGAGAAAAAGGGTCGTAATGCCCACCCTTCTGATCGGCTTGAGCTTGTTTGCCGCCGAGCCGGCGCAGCAAAATAACGGTGCAGGTTTTGATCCAGACCAAAAGCCGTTGAAGCTGGCGAGCGGTCGTGTCTTCCAAGAATGGAGGATAATCGGCGAAACCGCGTCGACAGTTACCGTTCGGTATCCGGGCGGCGCGACAAAGGTGGAGAAGAAGCTACTGCCGGAAAGTCTCCAGGCCATCTACAAGATCGATCCGGCGGCCGTTGCTGCCGAAGCAAAGGCGGACGCCGAGCAGAAGGCGATCTATGATTCGCAGGTGCGCGCCACTGCGGAGAGGCAAAGGGAGGAACATGAAGCTTTGATTGCCTCGGTGGCGGCAGCCGCAGCCAAGTCACACCAAGACAGCCAGGCACTGAAGTCTGCCGCCGATGCCGAGAGGCGCGCGCACGCTGAGCAGGTCGCATCCATCAGGAGAGAGGCAATGAAGTACGCCGACCACTATTTCCGCTATGAATACCTTGGCGGTGTATCCGGCGCCATTGTCGCAAGGCTGGACGTCGACACGAGGGAGCCCAAGGAGATCAGCGGATGGCCCGGCCGTTACGCGGTCGAAGGAAATGCCAGCCTAGTATACTACGACAGCGCCGGAATGAGCTTTCAGAAGAGCGTGGCCAAGGCCTTTACCGTTTCCGTGGAGTGGAAGGACAGCCAGGCAATTGTGGTGGATTTTACCAATCACGTGGCGCCGTAGCAGCCGGACGGTGACGGGCCCGGGCATTGGATGTTGTGCTGCACAACAATCTGTCCAATAGCGTTTAGTAAACTACCTGCGGCGGGACCTTCGGTCGCCCCCGGCCCCGCCCGGCCCGTTCAGAACCGCTTCATCTGCTTGAAGTACTTGTCGTCGTCCGGCGGCTGGGCGAAGTCCGGGACGAAAGTCCGCGAATTGTCGGCGGGCTTCGGTCCCTCCCCCAGCGAGGAAAGGCCGCTCGAGACCTCCGGGGACCCGAACGGGGAGAGCACCGGGAGCTCCTGGGTGAGGAACAACTTGACCTGCGGGGCGGGCGAAAGATCCAGCGCCGCGAGATAGGGATTCGAAGTCGCCCTCGAGTCGCTGAACGCGGCCGAGTCCGCCGGCGAAAGCAGGCTCTCCGCCAGCGATCCGCTCTGGCCCATGTCCAGCCCCGGGAGCATTTCGGCATGCGCCCGTTCCAGCCCCGCGACCGGGAGCTGGTCCCCCTTCGCCGGGGAGAGCAGGAGGTCGTGGTCCCTCGCCGAGATCCAACCGGCCATGAACGAATCGAGCGGGTTGTAGACCGGTTCGGCCGGCTCCCTCGCCCCCGCCTTCTCGCGGGCATCTTCCAGGGACGCCGCGTCCCTGTCGCCCCGCGCACCCGTCCTCTCGTCGCCCCGCAGGAGGTCCAGATCGCCCTTCAGGGCATCGTCCCTTTCCCTGGCCTTTGAGCCCTGCGGGTGGTCGGACTTCTTGTCCATGGCGTCGACCAGCCAGTTGCCGGTGCCCTCCTTCTTCTTGGCCGGGTCGAGCAAGGGGTCCTTCTCCGGGCTGAGGAGCGCGGGCATTTCCTGGCGGCCTCCTCCCGGGCCGGGGGTCAGGTCCTTAATGTCCAGCGTCGGAAGCGCCGCGCCGGATTCCTGCTGGCCGGCCGAGGCCTTGATGCTCGCAAGGTCCTTCTTTGCGTCGGCAATCGAATCGCCCGCCGGCGCCGGGGCGTCCCCGCCCCGGGCGGCCGCCGCAAGAATCACGATCAGCAGGGTTCCCGACACGCGCATCGGTTTCCTTCGGGCCGGCTCTAGCTCTTTATGAATATTCCCTTCAGGTTCATCTCGAGCTGCTGCGGATTCGGCGAGAACCGGACACCGTCGGCCTTGCTGATGCGGCCGGCCTTGATGAGGCGGTAGATGTCCTTGTTGAACGAGTAGCTGCTCCCGTCCAGGCCGCTCTCGAGCAGCGTGGCGATCTTGTCGAAATGGCCCTCGAGGATCAGGTTCCTGATCGTGGCGTCCGTGTTGAGCACCTCGTTGCTCGGAACGCGCCCGCCGCCCTCCAGGCTCGGAATCAGCTTCTGGCAGATGAACCCGCGGATGGAGCCCGAGATCTGCCTGCGGGCCTGCGCCATCTGCTCAGGAGGGAAGAACTCGAAGAGGCGCGTGAGCGACTGCGCCACGGTCGCCGCGTGCATCGTCGAGAACACGAGGTGCCCGGTCTCGGCCGCCGCGATCGCGGTCTCGAAGGTCTCCCGGTCGCGCATCTCGCCGATCAGGATGATGTCCGGGTTCTGGCGCAGGACGGACTTGATCGCCAGCTCGAAGGTCGGGACGTCGAGGCCGATCTCGCGCTGCTGGAACAGGGACTTGTCGTCCTGGAAGGTGTACTCGATCGGGTCCTCGATCGTGACGATGTGCTTGTCCATGTTCTGGTTGATCCAGTTGAGCATGGCGGCCATCGTGGAGCTCTTGCCCGAGCCGGTCGCGCCGCAGACCAGGAGGATCCCGTCCTTGGCGTTCGCGAGCCTCAGGAGGGGCTCCGCCTGGAGCCCGAGGTCCTCGAAATTCGGAACCTTGCTCTTGATGTGCCGGAAGACGACGCTCACGAGCCCGCGCTGGTGGAACGCGTTGACGCGGAAGCGGCCGACCCCGTCCGCCGCGTATGCAAAGTCAATCTGCCCCAGCTCGTCCCACCGCTTCTTGAAGATCTCGGGCACGTGCTCGTCGACAAACGCCTGGGCCTCCGGGCTCGTGATGGGGTCCATGTCGACGGGTTTGAGCCGGTTGGAGATTCGCACGTAACCCGGCTTGTTCGCCTTGATCACGATGTCGCTCGCGCCGCTGTCGACCGCGAGCTTGAGCAGGTCGTTGAATACCTCGGTGGTGGGGGTGACGGCTTCCATGTGCAGAATAGCGTTGCTCTGGCTTTTGTAGCTTGGCCTGCTTCACGCGGCAAGGCATCTTTGCCTAGGTCCCGAGCCGTCCCAACATGAAGCCACGCACCCTCACAGGCGCGATCACCGCCCTCGCAACCCCCTTCCGCGGGAAGGACATATCGTTTGGCGACCTGAAAAGGCTGGTGGAGCACCAGATCAAGGGCGGCATCGACGGGATCGTGCCCGTCGGCACCACAGGCGAGTCCCCCACCCTCACCTCCGAGGAGCACATGGACGTCGTCCGCGCCACGGTCGAGTTCGCGCGCGGGCGCGTTCCGGTGATCGCAGGCACGGGCTCCAACTCGACCGCCGAGGCGCTTTCGTACACGAGGCTTTCCGACGAGGCCGGGGCCGACGCGGTCCTGGTCGTCACGCCCTATTACAACAAGCCCAGCCAGGAGGGCCTCTTCAGGCACTACAGCGCGATCGCGGAGGCGACCGACCTGCCGATCATACTCTACTCGGTGCCGTCGCGCTGCGGGGTCGAGATCGGCGTCCCGCTGGTCGAGCGCCTCAGGTCCCGCTACTCGCACGTGCGCTGGATAAAGGAGGCGGGCGGGTCGGTGGACCGGGTGGACCAGATGAAGCGGGCCATGGGCGCCGACATCACCGTGCTCAGCGGCGACGACGCCCTCACGCTGGCCTTCATGGCCAGCGGGGCCGAGGGCGTCATCAGCGTCGCCTCCAATCTCGTGCCCCGGGAGGTCTCCCGGATGGTCCGCTTCGCCCAGGCGAACGATTTTGGGAGCGCGACGAAGCTCCACCGCAGGCTCTTCCCCCTCTTCAAGGCCCTCTTCATCGAGCCAAGCCCGGTGCCGATCAAGGCCGCCCTCGCCCGCGCCCGCATCATCGGGAGCGAGGCGGTCCGCCTGCCCCTGTGCCCGATGGGCGCCGCCAACCGCTCCGTCCTTGCAAAGGCGATGGCGGGCCTCAACCGCTAGTCCCGCCATGGCACTCACGATACTCCTGAACGGGGCCCGCGGAAAGATGGGACAGGCGATCACCGACCTCGCCCCGCGCCTCGGCATCGCGGTCGGCGCCGCGACCGACCTGGGCGACGATCTTCGCGCCGCCGCGAAGTCGGTGGACGTCATCGTCGACTTCAGCTCCCCGCAGGCGACCAGGGGAGTCCTGGAGCTGGCCGCGGCCGGCCGCAAGGCGGTCGTGATCGGGACGACGGGCCATTCGCGGAAGGAGAAGGCCGCGCTGCTCAAGCTCGCCGCCCGCGTCCCGTGCGTGTGGGCGGGCAATTTCTCGGTCGGGGTCAACCTGCTCTTCGCCCTCACGCGCCGGGCCGCCCGCGCGCTCGGCGACGACTACGACACGGAGGTGATCGAGATGCACCACCGGATGAAGAAGGACGCTCCCAGCGGAACCGCCGAGCGCCTCCTTGAGATCATCCTCGAGGAGCGCAGGCTCGGGCGGGGCGCGCTTCGGCACGGCAGGCAGGGGATCGTGGGCCCGCGGGCGAGTGCGGAGGTCGGCGTGCATTCGCTGCGCGGCGGCGACGTGGTCGGCGACCACACCGTGATCTTCGCCGGGACCGGCGAGCGCATCGAGCTGACCCACAGGGCGAGCGACAGGGCCGTGTTCGCGCACGGCGCCCTGAGGGCCGCGCAGTGGGTGGCCGCGCAGAAGCCGGGGGTCTACGACATGCAGGACGTGCTCGGCCTCACCTGAGGTCCCCCGATGATCACCTCGATCAACGGCACCCTGACCGAGTCGGGCCTGGTCCGCGCCGTCGTCGAGGTCGGGGGTTTCGGCTACGAGGTCAACGTGCCGGTCACGACCGCCGAGCGCCTGCCCCCCGTGGGGAGCGCGGTGAAGCTCCACACGCTCGTCGTCTACAGGGAGGATTCGCAGACCCTCTACGGATTCGCGACGGCGGACGACCGGGATTTCTTCCGCCTCATGATCGAGAACGTCACGGGCATCGGCCCCAAGGTCGCCCTCTCGATAATGAGCCGCCTCTCGCTGCCCCTTCTTAAGGGCGCGATCCGCTCCGGCGACATTGCGACCCTGGCCAAGTGCCCCGGCATCGGAAAGAAGACGGCCGAGAGGCTTGTCATTGAGCTGAAGAACCGGGTCGGCGCCGCGGGTGGCGCAGTCGGCGCGCTGCTGGCGGGCGGCGGCACCCCCGCCGGCGGGTCGCCCCACGCCGACGCCGTGGCTGCGCTCGTCTCGCTCGGCTACAGGACGGGCGACGCCGACGAGGCGGTGCGGCGCGCGGCGCTCACCCTCGGCCCCTCGGCGACAACCGAGGCCCTGATCAAGAAGGCCCTCGGCTGATCGGGGCCCGCGGCGCTCTCAGCGCTGGAATCGGAACGCGGCCATTTCGGCCGGCTCCTGGCTCTCGCGGTCGTCCGGGGTCTCGGTTATAGCGGAGGCCCTCAGGTCGGTCTTGGGGTTCAGCAGAAAGTCGGATTTCGCCGTGGCGAAGACGGGCGCCATGTGGATGTCCCCGATCCAGTTGAACTCGACCGCCCGGACAGGCTCGTCCGCGGCCGTGAACAGCGCCCGCTCGGGGCCCGGGGAGGCACCGTCCGAGGCGAGGCGCGCGACGAACACCGGCTTCATCGGGACCCGCGCGGCCGCGAATGCCGCCGCCGCGGGGGCGGCGTGGGCGGGCGCACCCATCGCGGACCGGGAGGCGCCCGACTCGTAGCCCGCCCGGAACCTGACGACGAGGACCACCGCGACACAGGCTGCCGCCGCGGCCATCCCCGCCATGAGCGGGCCGAGGCTCCACCTGCGCTGCAGGGGGAAGGCCGCCACGCCAGGGCTTGTCTCCTTCGCCGCGGACTCGAGCAGCTCCTCTGAGAGCATCGCGCATGCCTTCTGCATCCTGCAGTACTGGTCGTACACCTCGCGCCGCTTGGGGTCCGAAGCCACCTCTTCCTCAAGCCTGAGCGCATCGTCCGCGCCAATCTCGTGGTCCACGTAGAGGTTCAGCAGTTCGATGAATTCCCTGTCGTTCATTTGAAGTCCTCGCCGAGCTTCGAGCGCAGGCTTTCCCGCGCCCGGGCAATCCGGCTTTTTACGGTTCCAACGGAGATGCCGAGAATCCCGGCGATTTCTTCGTAGGACATGTTCTTTACGTTTCGCAAGATGAGAATCTCGCGGTGTTTGGCGCCGAGCCGCTCCATGCCGCTTCCGATCCGCGAGACGAACTCACGGGTGACCGTGATGTCATCGGGCGTCTCGACTTCGGCAGGAATCACCTCGGCCAGTGTGGTGGTGTTATCGGGGCCTATTGGGGCATCGAAAGATATGGATTTGTCGCGCTTGCGCCGCCACCAGTACCAGTACCGGTTGCGAGCCAGATTCGTGGCAATCTGGTAAAGCCATGTCGAGAAGGCGGACTCCCCCCGGAAGTTCGCCAGGCCGCGGTGGGCCCGAATGAACGCGTCCTGCGTAACCTCTTCAGCATCTTGGGTATTGCGAAGAAGCTGGTTCACCATCGAGAAGATGCGGTCCCAGTAGCGAGACACCATCTCGTCAAAGGCGGAGGCATCGCCGTTCTTGAATCGGTCAACAAGAAGGCGGTCAAGGGCCACTTCATGAGCTTTGGTAGACATTCGGTCTTCCACGCTCTGACGGGCATATTTGTGAATTGTTCCCAATGATTGAGGTAGAGAGGCCCACGAATCAAATGACCTCCCAAGCAGGGGTCAACGCCTTCGACCATTTACCGGCCCGGGACCTCCATCGCAAAAACGGGATTACAGAGGCGGGAGGGGTCCAGATCCATAAGGGCCGTTGAAACCGCCTAGTAATCTTTGCACTTGCGAAATGCTCCGGGCGGACCCTTAAACGCTCGGTTTGGCCCCGCCCATGCTTCCAAACGTCAATTTTGACAACCCCGCCGAGGTAGCAGACTTCGTCGCGGGAAGGTTCGAGGCCCTGTATCCCGCGGCCGACAGGACCCTCCTGCTGCGGATGTTCCACGACGCCGATGAGCTGTTCGCGGGCCGCACGCCGGCGTACGCCGCGATCGACCTCAAGTACCACAATCTGCGCCATACCCTGATGGCGACGGTGTGCATGGCGCTTCTCCTGGAGGGCCAGCACTCGGCCGGCGGCCACGAGCACCTCAAGCCGCGGGACTTCGAGATGGCGATCGCAGGGGTGCTGCTGCACGACTCCGGCTACCTCAAGCTCCGGACCGACACCGAGGGCACCGGCGCCAAGTACACGTTCTGCCACATCCTCAGGAGCTGCGCGTTCGCGGCGTCCTACCTCCCGGAGGTCGGCGCGACGGACGTGGAGATCGAGAGCGTGCTCTCGGCCATCAACTGCACGGGGCCCAATTCCGAGATCAGCCGCCTGCGCTTCCGCGACCCGGTCAGCAAGATCGTCGGCTGCGCCCTGGCGACCGCGGACTATCTCGGGCAGCTGTCCGATCCCCACTATCCCGAAAAGCTGGGCGAGCTCTACGCCGAGTTCAAGGAGTCCGACGACTATGCGAACGTGCCCGCCGGGGACCGCATCTTCAAATCCGCGGAGGACCTCGTCTGCAGGACGCCCGCGTTCTGGAACCACTTCGTCAGGCCGAAGCTCGAGAACGACTTCCAGGCCGTGTACCGGTTCCTCGAGCGGCCGTACCGCTCCGGCATCAATGCCTACATGGCGGCCGTCGAGAAGAACTTCGCCGTGATCGAGCAGAGGATCGCGGCGATCAAGGCAAACGGCCGATAGGACCGGGCCGTGCTCGGCGCGGTCCATTTGGTCTTGCCGCCGGCTGGGATTCACCCCTACAACCTGCCTCTCGGCACGCTCTTTAGGAGAGTTGACAGCCGCGCGTGTCACGCCTTGCACCGCGCGGCGCTCAATGGTTTGCTAAGCGCGTGGAAGTCAGCGAAAATCGGATTGGACGGAAAGCCAGGTCGCGCGCGCGCCATTCTACAATTCAAAATACGGGTTGGTAGCTCAACGGTAGAGCAGTTGCCTTTTAA
>CAYVKH010000023.1:0-53114 GCA_964451965.1 uncultured Opitutaceae bacterium | reverse complement strand
CGTCGCGCAGGTCCAGGTACCCCTGCTCCTGGTCGAGGTACGTCTGGTAGAAGAAGTTGAAGAGCCGGCGCAGGATATCGAAGTACTTCTGCTTCTGGTCGTCGGGGATCCAGCCGTCCCGGAGCCCCTGGAGGATCAGGCTCACGCAGTGCATCTGGCCGTAGGCGCCCGCGGCCCTGCCGAACGACCAGCCGAGGCCGTCGGCCCGGACCAGGTCGGGCATCATCCGGATGTACTTCTCGCCGTACGTGCGCAGCGTCGGGAGCTTGCGGTCGCGCACGCCGCTGTTGGCGTGGAGCTGGAGCGCCGAGCGTATGAACACGAGCGCCATCACCCCGTACAGGCTGAAGTTGCCCCCGAGCCCCTCGACCGAGTCGTCAAAGAAGCCCGCCGAGCTCGTCTGGTTTATCCGGTCCACCATGCGCTCGATGAGCCGCGAGGTCTCGTCCTTCTTGGAGAGGCCGAAGCTGAACCGCGCGACGGCCTTCGCGATGTTGAACGCCTGCCAGTGGTTGTCGTAGTCGCTGCGGTGGAGGAGCTGCTTGTCGATCCTGTGCTGCGTCTCCTCGACAAGGCGCTCCCACACGGGGTTGCGCTCCTTCGAGGGCCCGAAGCACAGGAGCCCCAGGGCGGCGTACGCGAGCCCGTTCTCCGCCAGGGGCTCCGTGAACATCTGCGCCGTCACGCAGCGCGCCGCCAGGTCTATGATGTCAAAGCCCTTGAGCGTCGTCTCCCCGGTGTTGCGGTAGTACTCGCCGAGCGCGAACACGACATGCCCCGGCTCATCCGGTCGGGACTGCTCGCCTGGGATGGGAAGAACGGTGCCGTCGGGTTGTATTGAGTCGAGATTGTGGCCCAGGATCGACCGGGCCATGTCGAGACATTGCTCGGAGAAGCTATGCATGCGTCGGGTTCAGCGGTAGGAAAGGGGGGAAGGGTTAGGATGCCCGCCGCGAGCGCACACGGGCAAGAGCGAAGTTTGTTCTTAGCGGGCGATAAGCTTCAGGAATTCGTCGTTGGTCTTGGTCTTCGAGAGCCGGGCGATCATCGTCTCGGTCGCCTCCTCGATCTTCTGCTGCACGAGCGCCCGGCGGAAGAAGTGGATCCCCTCGAGCTTCTTGGCGTCGATCAGGAGCTCCTCCTTGCGGGTGCCCGACGCCGCGACGTTGATGGCCGGCCAGAGCCGCATCTCGGCGCACTTGCGGTCGAGGACGAGCTCCATGTTGCCGGTGCCCTTGAACTCCTGGAAGATGACGTCGTCCATCCGGCTTCCCGTCTCGACGAGGACCGAGGCGACGATCGTGAGCGATCCGGCCTCCTCGGTGTTGCGGGCCGCGGCGAAGAGCTGGCGCGGCCTCTCCAGGGCGCGGACGTCGAGGCCGCCTGAGCCCGTCCTGCCGGAGTTGCGCTGGGTGTTGTGCGCGCGGGACAGCCGCGTGATCGAGTCCACGAACAGGACCACGTGCCTGCCCGCCTCGACGAGCCGCTTTGCCCGCTCGATGCAGAGGTCCGCGATCCGGATGTGGTTCTCGATCTGCTCGTCGTTGGACGAGGCCCATATCTCGGCGGGCACGCTGCGGCGGAAGTCCGTGACCTCCTCGGGCCGCTCGTCGACCAGGAGGATCATCACGTGGCACTCCGGGTTGTTCTCCAGGATGCCGAGCGCCATGTCGCGCAGGAGGATGGTCTTGCCGGTGCGCGGGGGCGCGACGATCAGCCCGCGGGTGCCCTTGCCGATGGGGCAGAAGAGGTCGACCGCGCGGGTGGTCATCCTCCCGTCCTTCATCTCGAGCTTCAGGTGCTTGTCGGGGGAGACCGTCGTCAGCGAGGCGAAGTCGAGCAGCGTGCGGCGCTCCTCGAGCGCCATGCCGTCGACCGTCTCGATGAAGCGCATCTTCGGGTTGGGGAACCGGCCCTCCGGCGGGAACGCCGTTCCCCCGACCATGGAGCCCGCCTTCAGCTTGAAGCGCCGGATGAGCTCCTTCGGGACGAAGGTGTCCGTCGGCCGGCGCTTCCCGTTCTTCGCCATGTCGAGCAGCTGTCCGTTGCCCCCCTTCGTGACATCGATGTCGAGGATCCCCTCGACCCGGATCGTGTTGTCGACGGGCGCCGGCGCAGGCTGCGGCGCGGCCTGAGCGGCCGGGGTGTCAACCGCGTCCTTGGGGGGAGCGGCGGGCGGTTCCGCGGGGGCGGAAAGGGATTTCTTTTCCATACAAAATGAAGACAGGTCGTTCCCGCGCTTGACGCTCAAAACTCAAGGGGGGATAAGTGCCGCGCTTTCGAGCGTCCTTAACCCCCAATCAGCCACAACGTGACCGACCAGACGATTACCTCTGTTTCCCGAGAAACCCGGGTTGTTAGGCCTTCGGCCGAGTTCAAAGCCCAAGCCAATCTTGGGAGTGAAGCCCTTTATAAGAGGCTATATGCGGAATCTGTCAACACTCCCGCGAAATTCTGGGGAAGGCAGGCCAGGGAGCTCCTGCTCTGGAGGCGCCCCTTCCGGAAGGTCCTGAATTGGAAGTTGCCTCACGCCAAGTGGTTCGAGAGCGGCCAGCTGAACATCGCCGAGAACTGCCTCGACCGCCACCTGACGTCGGGGCGCGCCAACAAGGCGGCGCTCATCTTCGAGGGGGAGCCCGGGGACGTGAGGACCCTGACCTACCGGCAGCTCCACCAGGAGGTCTGCAGGATGGCGAACGCCCTCACGGCGCTGGGCCTCAAGAGGGGCGACCGGGTGGCGATCTACATGCCGATGGTGCCCGAGGCGGCGATAGCGATGCTCGCGTGCGCGCGCATGGGGGTGATCCACACGGTGATCTTCGGCGGGTTCTCAAGCGAGGCGATCAAGGACAGGGTGAACGACTGCCAGGCGCGCGTCATCATCACGGCCGACGGCGGCTGGAGGCGCGGGCGGATCGTCGAGTTGAAGGGAAACGTCGACCGGGCCCTCGCGGGCACCCCCACGGTCGAGCACGTGGTCGTCCTGAAGCGCACGGGGCACGACGTGCAGATGGTCGAGGGCCGCGACTGCTGGTGGCATGACGTCGTGGCCGCGCAGCCCCCCACGCACAAGCCGCGGGCCTTCGCCAGCGAGAACCCGCTCTTCATCCTCTACACGAGCGGCTCGACGGGGAAGCCGAAGGGGGTCCTGCACACGAGCGCCGGCTACCTGCTGCAGGTCCACCTCACCATGAAGTACGTCTTCGACCTGAAAGAGGAAGATGTCTTCTTCTGCACCGCGGACGTCGGCTGGGTCACCGGCCACAGCTACGTCGTCTACGGCCCGCTCTCGGCCGGCGCCACGATCCTCATGTACGAGGGGGCCCCCAACCACCCGGAGCCGGACCGGTTCTGGGCCCTGGTCGACAGGCACAACGTGACCATACTCTACACCGCGCCGACGGCCATCCGCGCGTTCATGCGTTGGGGCGACGCCTACGTGAAGCGCCACCGGCTGGACTCCCTGCGCCTCCTCGGCTCCGTGGGCGAGCCCATCAACCCGGAGGCGTGGATGTGGTACCACACGGTCGTGGGAAAGAAGCGCTGCCCGATCGTCGACACGTGGTGGCAGACGGAGACCGGGGCCATCATGGTGACGCCCCTGCCGGGCATCACGCCCCTGAAGCCCGGCTCCTGCGCCGTGCCGTTCTTCGGCGTCGTGCCCAGGGTCCTGGACGAGCAGGGCAACGACGTCCCGAAGGGGAGCGGGGGCAGGCTCTTCCTTGCCAAGCCCTGGCCCGCCATGCTCAGGACGCTCTGGGGGGACGACGACCGGTTCAGGCGCCAGTACTGGACCGAGCTGCCGGGCTATTATTTCGCGGGCGACGGGGCGCGCTTTGACAAGGACGGCTACCTCTGGGTCGTGGGGCGCATCGACGACGTGCTGAACGTCTCGGGGCACCGGATCGGCACGGCGGAGGTCGAGAGCGCGATCGTCTCGCACCCGTTCGTGGCGGAGGCGGCGGTCGTGGGCAGGCCGGACGACCTGAAGGGCCAGGCGCTCGTGTGCTTCGTGACGCTCAAGAACGGGATCGAGGCCACGGCCGAGCTCAAGGAGGTGATCCGCGCCCACGTGGCCCGCGAGATCGGCGCCCTCGCGCGTCCCGACGACGTCCGGTTCGCCTCCGGGCTTCCCAAGACCCGAAGCGGCAAGATCATGAGGCGGATCCTCAAGGAGATCGCGGTCGGAGGGGCCGTCCGGGGCGACACGACGACGCTCGAGGACTTCACGGTGGTCGCCACGCTCCAGGCCGAGGAATGAGCGCGGCGATATTCGCCATCATTTTCACCAGCTTGGGGTTACGAAATAAAAACTGGTTCCATGGACGGAACTTCGGGTAGCCGGTGTGTTCTAAAATCGTCAGACCAACACATGAACACCAAGTCAATTTTAGCCCTCACGACTGCGGCGGCCCTCTGCGCCGGCTGCGTCGGCACCGGACCCAACACGCAGAACGGGGCGGTCGCCGGCGGGGCCCTCGGAGCGCTTGCCGGCGCGATAATCGGCAACAACAGCGGCGGCCACAACGGCCTGGGCGGGGCCGCCATCGGCGCCGTCGCCGGGGCGATCGTGGGCGGGACGATGGGAAACTCGGTCGACCACCAGAACGGGACTATCTACCGCTCGGAATACGAGGCCACGACGAATGTCGCCGTGCCCTCGGTGCCCCCGCCGCCCCCGCCCCCGGCGGAGCTGCAGACCGCGCAACCCACGCCGTCGGCAATCTGGCTCTACGGCTACTATGATTTCGACGGGTACCGCTACCTCTGGGTGCCTGGCCACTGGGAGATCCCGCCGCCGAACAGCGTGGCCTTCGTGAGGCCCCACTGGAGATACCGGGGCGGCTCCTACGTCTACATCCGGGGCTACTGGCGGTGACGCCCGGGCCCCTCGGCCCGGCCGAACTCCCTGAGCGCGGCGTCGAGCCCGCGCTCATAGACCGCGATCAGGCGGTCCCACGAGGCGGCGGCCTCGTGGTCGACCTCCCGTCGCGCCGGGTCGGAGTCGAACCAGCGGATCGTCCGGGAGATCCCGTCGCGGTAGCGGGTCGTGGCGACGAAGTCGGGCACGAACCGCTTGATCTTCGAGTTGTCGAAGATCGCGGTGTTTGACTTGTCGCCGAGGAGCGACCCCGTCATCGATGGCATGCAGGCGCAGATGAAGTCCGAGGAGATGTGGACGAACTTTGGCGAGGCGACGCCGGCTGCGTCGGCCGTGAAGCGGTAGATCTGGTCCCAGGTCAGCGCCTCGTCCGAGGTGATGTGGAAACTGTGGCCGATCGAGCCCGGGTGCCCTAGGAGGCCGATGAGCCCCTTCGCGAAGTCCGAGTTGTGGGTGATCGTCCAGAGCGTGAGCCCGTCGCCCGGGATGATGAGCGGCTGACCCTTGCGCATGCGGTCGACCGCCGTGTAGCTCTTCAGCCAGCTGTTGACCGCGAGGGGGATGATGACGCTGCCGTAGGTGAGAGACGGCCGGATGATCGTCGCCGGGAAGGCCTCCTCGCGGTACGCCCGGATCAGCCGCTCCTCGCACACGATCTTGTTGCGCGAATAGTCCCAGAGCGGGTTGGCGAGCGGGGTCGACTCCGTCACGAGGTAGTCCGTGAGGGGCTTCTGGTAGGCGCTCGCCGAGCTTATGAAGATGTACTGGCCCGTCTTGCCGCGCAGGAGGGCGAGGCGCGACTCGATGTCCGCCGGCGTGTAGGAGATGAAGTCGACGACGGAGTCCCAGGCGGTGCCGGCCAGGGCCTTCGCGACGGCCGCCGAGTCATGGATGTCCGCGACGATCGTCTGCGACCCCGGGATCAGCGCGCGCTGCGAGCGGTTGAGGAGCGTCACCTTGAAGCCGCGCGCGACCGCGAGCTCCGTGCAGGCCGTGCTGATGAACCCGGTTCCCCCGATGAATAGGATTTTCATTTGGAGGGCGCATCCTAGAAGGTATGCCGCCCTCGGTACAGGCCCGAAATGTGGCCCCGGGGGCCGGAGCGCTCTTGCGGCGGGGCCTTGGCCCTTGGTAGACAGACGGGCACGATGCGCATCCTCGTGCTCGAAGACGAACGCCAGCTCGCCAGGCACATCACCCAGGCGCTCGTGCGCCACGGGCACAGCGCGGACGCGAGGCACGACGGGGCCGAGGGCCTGAAGGCCGCGGTCGAGCACCCGCCGGACCTGATCGTCCTCGACCTGAACCTTCCCGGCCTCGAGGGGCTCTCCGTCCTCGCCGGGCTGCGAAAGGCGAGCAGCCCCTCGCGGGTCCTCATCCTGACCGCCCGGGGCGAGGTGGAGCACCGGGTCCGGGGCCTGAAGGCCGGCGCGGACGACTACCTGACGAAGCCGTTCTCGATGGACGAGCTCGTCGCAAGGATCGAGGCCCTGGGCAGGAGGGGCGCGACGCCCACGGCCGCGGACCTGCTCGAGGTCGGCGACCTTCACATGGACGTGCACCACCGGCGGGTGGTCCGCGCGGGGAGGCCCATCGCCCTCTCCCCGAGGGAGTTCGACGTGCTGCAGCTGCTCATGCAGGAGCCCGGCAGGGTGTTCTCGAGGACGGAGCTGTGCGAGCGGGTCTGGCAGCGCGACCACGAATACGACACGCGCACGGTGGAGATCTTCATCACGCGCCTGCGCAAGAAGGTGGACTCGGGCTTCGCCGTGCCCCTAATCCACACGCTGCGCTCCGTGGGCTACACAATCCGAACTCCAGTATGACCAAGCCGGGCATACGCAGACTCGCTGCCCTCGCCGTGGCGGCGGCGCTTCCAGCCGCGGCCGCGCTCGCGCAGGCCTCCGTCGAGGGGACCGTGCGGCTGCCGAAGGCGCTGCACGCGCCCGTCATGAACAAGCGCTACGGCATCGTCGCCTACGCGGGCGTGCTCTCCCCGTATCCCCCGCTCGCCGTCGTCTACCTCGAGGGCTCGTTCGCGCCCCCGGCGGCCCCGCAGGCGGCGCAGATGGTCCAGAAGGACCTCAGCTTCCTGCCGTCGCTCCTGCCCGTGCGAGCCGGCACCAGGGTCGAGTTCCCCAACCTGGACAGCACCTACCACAACATCTTCTCCTACTCGCCGGCGAAGCGCTTCGACCTCGGCCGGTACCGCTCCGACGAGCGGCCGATCCCGTCGGTCGTCTTCGACGTGGTGGGGCTCGTGACCCTGCGCTGCGACATCCACGAGCACATGCGGGCCCTGATCCTGGTCCTCGACACGCCCCACTTCGTGCTGAGCGACACCGAGGGACGCTACCGCCTCGAGGGGCTTCCCGGCGGCAGCTACGTCCTCAAGGCGTGGGTGGACAGCAAGACGACGCTCTCGAGGCCGGTGGACCTTGCGGCCGGGCCGGCTCTCCACGTGGATTTCCCGTGACCGCGCGGCCGGAGCCCAGGAGCGCAGGTGTTGCGAGCTTCCGGACGAAGCTCCAGGTGGCGATGATGCTCGTCGTCTCCGCGGTCACGGCCGCGGGCCTCGTGTTCGCGCAGCGCGGGGCGGCCTCGGCCGCGAAGAGCGGCTTCCAGGGGGAGTTCCAGGGCATGCTGGCCGCGTCGCACGCCGTGCAGGACGTCCGGGACGCCGCCCTTGCGGAGCGGTGCCGGGCCCTGGCCAGGCGCCCGCGCATCCATGCGGCGCTGGAGGACGGGGCGCCCGACCTGCTGTATCCAAGCGCCCGCGACGAGATGGTGGACGTGATGGAGGCGGGGCGGGAGCCGGCCGCGTACTCGCTGCACGCCCGCTACTACCGGTTCCTCGACCCGAGGGGCCGCGTGATCACGCCGCCGGGCCCGGAGGAGGCGGGCGCGCTGGCGCAGAAGGACGAGGCGCGGCTCTCGATGGCCTCGCTGCCGGATTCGCAGCAGACCGGCTACCTCATCCGGGGCGAGGGAGATACAGAGACGGTCGACGAGCTCGTGGCCATGCCGATCGTCTCGAGCGACAGTGGCGAGACCATCTCGGCGATCGTCGTCGGCTTCAAGACCCCCTGGGCCGGTGGCGGCGCCGGCGGGATCAGGAGGGGGACATGGCTCGGCGGACGCCTTGCGTTCCCCTCGCTCGGGCAACCCGAGAGGAGCGCGATCTTGGGCGCCATGGAGCGCGCCGTCGCGGTCCCGGGTCCGGCCGAGGGCAGCTTCGAGGTTCCGGCCGGGGGAGCCTCGTACCTTCTCTTCTACAAGCTCCTCAACCCGGGATCGGTCTTCCCGCCGGCCTACGAGGTCTCCGTCTATCCCCTCGCGGACCTGCTCGCCAGGCAGAGGCGCCTCCTCTGGCAGTTCGGGGGCGCCGGGGCGCTGCTCCTGGTCGGCGCATTCCTCGCCAGCAGCCTCGTGTCCGGCCGGCTCTCCGGGCCCGTCGAGAGGCTTGCCGAGGATTCCGAGGAGAACCGCGTGCACTGGCGCCGGGCGGAGGCCGCGCTCGAGATGACGAGCCGCGAACTCCAGAGGTCCGCCCGGTTCTCCGCCGACGCCTCGCACCAGCTGAAGACGCCGGTGACGGTGATTCGCGCGGGCCTGGAGGAGCTCCTCGCGGGCGACCACCTCAGGCCCGAGGCGCGCGAGGAGGTGTCCGGCCTCGTGCACCAGACGTTTCGGCTGGCCAGCATCATCGAGGACCTGCTGCTGCTCTCGCGGATGGACGCCGGGCGCCTTCAGATCCAGTTCAGCGGGTTGGACCTGGCCCCGCTCCTCGCCGGGCTGCTCGACGACCTGAGCGCGTTTCCGGACAGCTTCGGGCTCAAGGTCGAGGCCGACATAGCGCCGGTCCTCTGGATCACAGGGGAGAAGCGCTTCGTATCGCTCATCCTGCAGAACCTCCTTGAGAACGCGCGCAAGTACAACCGCGCGGGCGGACGGATCCGGATCGGGTCCCGCGCGGAGGGGGGGTGGGCCGTCGTCACCGTCGGCAACACGGGCGCCCCCATCCCTCCTTCGTCCCAGGAGCATATCTTCGAGCGCTTCCACAGGGGGGCGGTGGGCGAGAACGTCCCCGGGCACGGGATCGGCCTCAACCTTGCGAGGGAGCTTGCGCGCCTCCACGGGGGCTCCCTCCATCTGTCCGCATCGGGCGGCGACTGGACGGAATTCGAGCTGCGATTCCGCCTGGAACCGGTTGCGGCGCCGGACCCATCCGCGTGAGCACCCCGGCCGCCAGCGCAGCGCTCGCCCTTCCGCGGGCGCTCCTTTTCGGAGTTTTCTGCCTCGCGGCCGGCGCGGCCTTTGGCCAGGACGACGCCCTGGACAGGATCGACGAGCAGCTCTCGTTCGGCGGATGGAACGACCAGGTGCGGCTGCGCCTGAGCGGCGACCTGGACCTCGAGGGGTACCACGTGACCCGGACCGAGCCCGGGCTGATCTTCGAGGACAAGAACACGTTCCTCAACCCGAGGCTGAGCCTCTTCCTGGACGCGCAGGTCGGGCCCTACGTCTACGCCTTCGCGCAGGTCCGGGCGGACGACGGATTCGATCCGGGAGAGGGCGGGCCCATCGTGAGGCCCGACGAGTACGTGCTGCGCCTCACGCCTTGGGGGGACGGGCGCCTCAACCTGCAGGTCGGGAAATTCGCGACGGTGGTTGGGAACTGGACGCTGCGTCACGGGTCGTGGGACAATCCCTTCATCACGGCGCCGCTCCCCTACGAGAACCTCACCGCGATATGGGACACGAACGGCGCGCGCTCGGTCCAGGAGCTGATGTTCTGGGGGGGCGTCCGTCCGTCCCCCGTTCACGGGGGGTTCTTTCCGGACCAATACCGGAATGTTCCCGTCATCTGGGGCCCGAGCTACGCAAGCGGCGCCTCCGCATTCGGGCAGGTCGGCCGGTTTGAATACGCGGTGGAGATGAAGAACGCGGCGCTGTCCTCCCGGCCGGCTGCGTGGTCCCCCACGCGCACCCAGTGGCAGAACCCGACGTTCAGCGGGCGCGTGGGATACATGCCGAGCGAGATGTGGAACTTCGGCTTCTCGGCCAGCGCGGGGACCTACCTGCAGCCCGGGGCCGGGGCGACGCTTTCGCCGGGGCGCACGCTGGACCAGTACCGCGAAGTCGTCCTCGGGCAGGACGCGAGCTTTGCGTGGCACCACGCGCAGCTGTGGGCGGAGGTCTACGAGGCGCGGTTTGAGATCCCGGGGGTGGGCAATGCCGACACGCAGGCCTACTACATCGAGGCCAAGTACAAGTTCACCCCCCAGTTCTTCTGCGCCCTGCGCTGGAACCAGCAGCTCTTTTCCTCGCTCGCGATGGCGGATGGCCGCTCGGCCCCGTGGAGCCGGGACGTATGGCGCGTCGACCTGGGTCCCGGCTACCGGATGACGCCCCACACGCAGGTGAAGGTGCAGTACAGCGTGGAGCGCCAGGACGCCGATTCGGGGAGTTGGAACAGCCTCCTGGCCATACAGTTCAGCGCCCGGTTCTAGGGCCCGGCCCGCGGGCGGCGTAACAGACCCGTTACTGTAGGCTGCTTCAGTTCCATGCGCAATCGGTTGACATTAGGCGCATGTACAAGACCCGGGGAGTGTCATCCGCGCGAGCGGCAGGTCGGAAATGCGCATGAATCGCCGTTCACGCCGCACGACTGCACCCACGGCGCTTCTGGCTCTGACACTGGCGATGTACCTGGCGAGGCCAGCCGCGAGGGCCGAGGATTCCGTGGCCTACAAGTTCGAGAACTACCGGGAGGAGGACGGCAGGATCACGGTGGAGACGCAGAGCAGCACGGTGAACCAGGATGTGGGCCGCTTTGGCCACCTGAGCCTGACGGGAACCATTGACGCGGTGGCGGGCGCAACGCCGACCGGCCGGCCGGCCCCCCCGGGCAGCGACCAGGTCGTGCTCACGGAGATCCACACCCGCCGCAAGGCTTGGAACGGCGACTACTCGCAGCAGGTCCAGAACTTCAACATCGACGCCGGCTTCGCGGAGAGCCGCGAAAGCGACTACGTGTCCTACGGCTGGTCGGTCAACACGCTGACCGACTTCAACGAGAAGAACACGACGCTGCGCGCCGGTGTCGCAGGCACCTACAACCGAGTGGAGGTCTTCTTCAAGCCGGCCTACCTGCCCAAGCACACGAACGACGCCATCATCGGCCTCACCCAGGTCCTGGACCCGCGCACCTTCGTCACCTTCAACGTCTCGCTGGGCCGCGAGACCGGGTACCTGGCCGAGCCGCACAAGTTCGTGGAGAAGTCGATCGAGATCATCACGAACATCTTCCTCCAGGAGTCGTTTGCCGAGAACAGCCCGAACGTGCGCGATCACGAGGCCCTCTACGCGGCGCTCAACCACGCATTCCCGGGCGTGCACGGCGCGCTTGAGGGGAGCTACCGCTTCTACACGGACACCTACGGCATCGTCGCGCACACCGTGGGCCTGTCCTGGATCCAGCACGTGGCGGCGAATTTGATCCTGCAGCCGTCGGTGCGCCTCTACCGGCAGAGCGCGGCGAGGTTCTATTACTACAACCTGGACGCCACCTCGGTCACACCCGTGCGCCAGCCGACGGGCGGCGGCCCGTACTACACGTCCGACTTCCGGCTCTCCGCGGAGGACACGTGCTCCTACGGGCTCAAGGCCACATGGAAGGCGGGGGACCGGGTCGAGTTCGACGCAGCCTTCGAGGAGTACGTCATCAAGGGCCGCGACGCCATCACCCCCGCGAGCGCGTATCCCCGGGCGGGCATTTCCTCAGTCGGGGTCAAATTCATATGGTAGCATCACTGACAAGATCATATTGGCTGGGAACGGGAATCGCGGCCGCCGCGGCCATCGCCGCGCTGTCGACCGGGATGCCCGCCCAGGTGGCGCCGGGCAACGCCTTCCCCTCGCTCGCCGAGGCGGGTCTCGTGGGGGGGCTGCTGCCGGGGACCGCCGGCAAGGTCGTGCTGGTCGACTTCTGGGCGTCGTGGTGCGCCCCGTGCAAGGCCTCCTTCCCCGTGTATTCCCGGCTTCAGTCGGCGTACGCGGACCGCGGCCTCGAGGTCATCGCCGTCAGCGTCGACGAGGATGCGTCGGCATTCTCCGCCTTCGTGGCGAAGCTCAAGCCGACTTTCGCCACGGTGCACGACCCCGGGCACAAGCTTGTCGGCGCGGTGAAGGTGCCAACCATGCCGACCAGCTACCTGGTCGACCGCGCCGGAAAGGTGCGCTTCATGCACGCGGGATTCCACGGCGAGCAGACCGAGCGCGAGCTTCGAGGGGAGATCGAGACACTCCTGGGCGAGAGGCCCGCAGCGCCATGAGAGGCCTCCGCATCAGACTCGCGCTTCTTGCCGCCCTCGGGGCCGCGGCGCTCCTCCAGGGGGGCTGCTCGACCGCGTCCGCAGTGCGGGTGCAGCCGTGGGAGCGCGGCAACCTTGCCGACGTGACGATGAATCCCGACCGCGACCCCCTGGGCGCGACAATGACGGAGCACGTCTACTTCTCCCGCGAGGCGTCCTCGGGCGGCAAGGGCGTCGGGGGAAGCGGCTGCGGCTGCAACTGACCGCCGAGACGACCCACACGAAATTTTCCGGCAATCAACTCAGATAAACTGAACCACGATAGAACATCATGAAACTCGTATCATACCTCCAACGCCGTCTTGGTTGGATAAACCTGTCCACGGCCACGCTTGTAGCCCTGCTGCAGCGCACACCCATCGTCCGCGTCGCAGCCGTCGTGGATGGTCTCGTATCCACTTCGCCGGTCGGCACGCTCCTTAAGTCCGCAGCGGCCGTCGTCGCGTCGCTTGGCGCCATCGACTCGATGGCGGGAGCCACGATCCTGGCGACCACGCTGACCCCTAACCCGAGCGGGACGCTCCCCAATTTCACGGCCACGGTCGGCACCGCCATCACCCCGCTCGGGTTCACGATCACCAACACGATGAACGTCGGCTCGTGGGTCGTGACCGGACAGATCCCGCCCGGGCTCACGCTCACCAGCGTCGAGCCGAACGGCGGCTCCCTCACGGGGCCGGGCACCCTCGATGCCACGACCGCCGGCTCGGCCGGCGACCCGTGGACGCCGGGCACCACCGGCAACACGACGACCACGCCGGTGCTCAAGGGGACGCCGACCACCGCGGGGACCTACACCTTCAATCTCCAGGGCTTCGCCCTGGGCGGAGAGAAGGGCGGCAACGGGGGCACCTTCGTCGGGACCGGGATCTCAGCCATATTCCCGTTCACGGTCGTGGTGGCCAACGCCACCGGCAGCACCCCCGCCCCCGCGTTCACGGTCCAGCCGATATCGGTCACCGTGACCGGCGGCACGGTCGCGCTGACCGCGCAGGCGAGCAATTCGCCCACCTACCAGTGGATGTGGAACGGCACGACGGCGGTTCCGGGCGCGACCGGCCCGATTCTCGTGTTCCCCAACGCCTCGGCCGCCGTGGGCAGCTACACGTGCGTCGCCACCAACGCCGGGGGGAACGTGACCAGCAACGCCGCCACGGTGTCGCTGACGAGCACGACCGACCTGGGCCGGCTGATAAACATATCGTGCCGGGCGCAGGTCGGAACGGGTGGCAACATCCTGATCGCCGGCTTCGTGGTCGGCGGGCAGGGCACGTCAGGTTCGGAACCGCTCCTCGTCCGCGGATCGGGCCCGGCTCTCGCCGCATTCGGGGTGGGTGGAACCCTCCCGGATCCCCAGCTGCAGCTCTACTCGGGCAACAACGTGCTGGGCACCAACAACGGCTGGGGCGGGTCGTCATCGATTTCGAGCGCCGCGGCGGCCGTGGGGGCGTTCGGCTGGAGCAGCACGACGAGCCACGACTCGGCGCTGGTTGAGAACCTGCAGACCGGCCCCTACACGGCCCAGATCGCAGGGCAGGGTGGAGACACCGGCGTCGCGCTCGTCGAAGTCTACGACGCGACTCCGGCGGGAACCTACACGCCCTCCTCGCCAAGGCTCGTCAACATATCGACGCGCGTGCAGGTGGGGTCCGGGGGCGGCATCCTGATCGCGGGCTTCGTGATCGGGGGCTCGTCGGCCAGGACGGTCCTCATCCGGGCCTCGGGCCCCGCGCTCGCCGCCTTCGGCGTGCCGGGAACGCTCCCGGATCCGAAGCTCGCGCTCTATTCCGGGTCCACGCTTCTGGACAGCAACTTCGGATGGGGCGGGGACTCGTCGATCTCGAACACCGCGGCGTCGGTGGGAGCGTTCGGCTGGTCGAGCTCCACCAGCAATGACTCGGCGATCCTGGTCACCCTCCCTCCAGGGCCCTACACGGCCCAGATCGCAGGGGCCAGCGGCGACACGGGTGTCGCGCTCATCGAGGTCTATGAGGTTCCGTAAGGAAACAACGGTCCCAATGGCGGGGCCGCCGTGCCCGCCGCCGGCTGGCGCCGGCGCGATCGCGGCGACCTCGCCCGGGAACAGCGAATTCCATGGATGGGACCCCCCTTGGGGGGACCCAGACCGTGGGGATATAGGCCCGGCCCAACACGGGAAGAGGGCCTCGCTCCGTCTAGATAGGTAACATTCACAACATGAAGACAACGGACAGACCTGCGCGCGCAGCCCGGCAATCGAGACTCACCGCCAGCATCCACCGGCGATTTGGCTGGGTGAACCTGTCCACGGCCACGCTTGTAGCCCTGCTGCAGCGCACGCCCGTGCTTCGCGTCGCCGCCGTCGCGGATGAATTCGTCGCCGCCTCGCCTGTCGGCACGCTCCTGAAGTCGGCGGCCGCCGTGGCCGCCTCGCTCGGGACCATCGACTCGATGGCGGGCGCGACGATCCTGGCGAGCTCGCTGACCCCGAATCCGACCGGGGCGCTGCCCGCATTCGACGCGACGGTTGGAGTCCCCATCACCGCTCTTGGCTTCACGATCACCAACACGATGAATGTGGGTTCATGGACGGTGACGGGGGTCATCCCCCCAGGCCTCGTCCTAAAGACCGTGGAGCCGAACGGAGGGGTCCTCACGGGGCCGGGAAACCTCGATGCCACGACGCCCGGGACGACGGGGAACCCGTGGACGCCGGGCTCGCCCGGCAATACGACAACGACACCGGTCCTGACTGGAACTCCCACCGCGGCCGGCACCTACACCTTCATGCTGCAGGGTTTCGCCCTCGGCGGGGAGGTGGGCGGATCCGGGGGAACGTTTGTAGGGACCGGCATTTCGGCGGTGTTCCCATTCACCGTCGTCGTGGCCAATGCTGTCACGCCGACGCCGACGCCGACGCCGACGCCCACGCCGACACCGACACCGACGCCCACCCCCACACCGACCCCGACCCCGACGCCGACTCCGACGCCAACCCCGACGGCCACCCCCACGCCTACGCCGACTTCTGCCGTCAGTCCGACGCCGACGCCCACTTCGACAGGAAGCAACCCGCCCGTGTTCACGACACAGCCGATATCCGTGGAGGTGACGGGCGGGACCGTCGTGCTCAATGCCGTCGCAGGCGGCGCGACCCAAGCGACATCCGCATCCGTAAAGGGAGGAAGCATGGCCGCGCGCGCCGTGGCGGGCGGCCCAACCACGTACCAGTGGTTGCTGGACGGGTCGCCCGTGGCCGGGGCGACCAGCTCAACGTACCTGCTCCACATCACGCCCGCGACCGTCGGGACCTACACGTGCGTTGCGACCACTTCCGGGGGATCTTCGACAAGCCTCCCGGCAGTGATTACGCTGACGAGCACGACCGACATCGGCCGCCTGATCAACATATCGTGCCGGGCGCCGGTCGGTACGGGAGGCAACATCCTGATCGCCGGCTTCGTAGTCGGCGGGCAGGGCACTGTGGGCTCGGAGTCGCTCCTGATCCGCGGCTCGGGTCCGGCGCTGGTCCCCTTTGGCGTGACGGGCACGCTTCCTGACCCCGAGCTGCAGCTCCATAGCACGGCATCGGGAGACATCCTGCTCGCGACGAACACCGGATGGGGCGGCAGTTCCCAGATCGCGAGCTCGGCCGCATCCGTGGGCGCGTTTGCATGGGCCAGCCCCTTGAGCCACGATTCGGCGCTCCTTGAGGCTCTGGCGCCTGGACCCTACACAGCCAACATCTCCGGGGAAGCGGCCACGTCCAATCTTGCCTTGACCACGAGTGGCGACACCGGGATCGCGCTCGCCGAGGTCTACGACGCGACCCCCCCGGGAGCCTTCACGTCGGCCTCCACGCGCCTCATAAACATCTCGGCGCGGGTCCAGGTCGGAACCGGGGCCAACATTCTGATTGCGGGCTTCGTGATCGGGGGCTCGACGGCCAGGACCGTCCTCATACGCGGCTCGGGCCCGGCGCTCATTCCCTTCGGCGTGCCCGGCACGCTTGCGGATCCGCAGCTCTCGCTCTATTCCGGGTCGACCCTGCTGGACAGCAACAGCGGGTGGGGCGGAGACACGGCCGTCGCCAACGCCGCCGCGGCGGTGGGGGCATTCGCGTGGCCCAGCGCCTCAAGCCACGACTCGGCGATCCTCGTCACATTGCCCCCTGGGCCCTACACGGCGCAGGTCTCGGGCGCCAGCGGCGACACGGGCGTCGCACTTGTGGAGGTCTATGATGTTCCCTAGGAAGACACCGTCCTGGGTTTTGGGCCTGTTGTGCGCGCTGCCGGCCGGGGCCGGCGCGGTCACGGCGGTCCCGCTGCCCGACCCCCAGGTTCCAGGGTTCCATTTCCCCGAGAGCGAGGCCACCGTGGTCACGTGGGTGAGGCAGCTCAACTCGAGCGCTGCGGACTCGGCGGATGCGTTCAGGAATATAAACCTCCATGGCTGGGGACTCTGGACGGCCCTGACCATGGAGACCTCCCAGGTCGACGTGGGGGAGCGGCTGCGCGTGTTTGAGACGTGGTACACACCGCAGGAGATCGACGGGCAGCCGAAGGCGGCGGGCCTCGCCTCTGCCAACGCGATTGCCGCCGCTCCCCGGCGCCGTGCCCCGATGCGCAACTTCGTCCAGTTCGAGCACGGCCTCGAGCCCCGCGACAGGGAGCTGCTGGCCCAGACCGGTGGATCCGAGACCGTATTCGGGTACGTCAAGTTCGATCCGACTGCGGCCGACCATGTCATGAAGCAGAAGCTCCTGAGCACGTCCGTCCTGAACCAGCTCATGATGGGCGGCGCGCAGCAGATACCCGTCTTCCCGGCCACGGCGCTGACGCTCAAGTCGGCGTTCCAGATCATCACCGCGAAGACGCTGGTGAACGGCCGGTACTACCGCCTGAACGTCTGGTCGGGCCCCCCGGCGACCCCGCAGGCCTGGGCCCCCTACATGTGGCCCGGGGTCGTATGGATCGACGTGAGGGGCGGGGGAAGCGGCAGCGGCCAGATCGACACGGAGGCCTCGACCGACGGCGGCTCGCGCACGGACCAGACGACCTACCCGGTGTCGAGCATGATCAACCACCGCATCTCCCCGCTCGAGGCCGCCCAGTTCAACCAGTTCCAGCCCGGCTCGGACGTGAAGGCCGGGGACTACGCCGTCCTGGTCGCCATGCACGTGGCGGGCCGCGAGATCGCGCGCTGGACATGGCAGACTTTCTGGTGGACCCCGACGCCGGGCGACCCCCAGCTTCCGAGCTCGCAGGCCATCGCGGCCCTGCGTCCCGACCAGCTGACGGGCGCCGCCCGCAACTATGCGATGTCGCTCGCCTACGACATGACGACCCCCGGCCAGCCCAACGTGGGGGGCCAGAACGCCGGCACGGCGATCTATGTCTACAATCCGTACCTTGAGGCGCGCTTCAACACGGGAAACCTTCCTGACTCGCTGCCCGGCGACGACCCCAACGGCCAGCCGGCGGCGAACAACGTCGGGGTGACCTGCAACTGCATGAGCTGCCACATCCGCGCCAACTACAACCCGAACAACCTAGCGACCGCGCCGAGGTACTCGGGCGCGCGCTACACGGACCTCAACGACCCGCAATTCGCCGGGACACTGCAGGTCGACCTCCTCTGGTCGCTGCCGGAAATCGCGAACTAAAGGGATCGTTAGGCCGTCTTCTGGGTCCGCTGGGGTGCCCCGGGCGCTGTTGACCTTTTCCCGGCAAGGGCAAGGTTTCACACTACCCATGAAACCTCAGCTTGTCTCCCTCGTCCTCGCGTTGATGGCCTCGGGTTCGCTCCTCGCGGCTTCCGACTCCGGCGGCGGCCCCGCCTCCCTTCCCACGAAGCGCATCCTCGTGTTCACGAAGTCCTCGGGCTACGAGCACTCCGTCATCAGGGACCCGTCCAAACCCTTCAAGGCATTCCCCGGAAGCGCCGTCCCCGGGCTCGCCTTCCAGGTCCTCAGGGACATCGGGGCAAGGAACAACATCGAGTTCACGTTTTCAAAGGACGGCAGCCTGTTCGCCCCGGCGTATCTCGCCCAATTCGACGCATTCTTCTTCTACACGACGGGCGACCTGACGGAGGTCGGAACCGACGGGAACCCGGCCATGAGCCCGCAGGGCAAGGCGGCGTTCCTGCAGGCCATCGCCGACGGGAAGGGGTTCATCGGCACCCACAGCGCGACCGACACCTTCCACTCGCCCGGCGGCAAGGAGATCGCCGGCGCGCGGTACACGGGAGACGGCGACAATGCCGACCCCTACATCAAGATGATAGGCGCGGAGTTCATCATCCACGGCAGCCAGCAGCCCTCGCGCCTTGCCGTTGCCGACGCCAAGTTCCCCGGGGCCGCGGCCGTGCCGGCCGACAACGACCTCATCGAGGAGTGGTACACGATGAAGAACTTCGCCAAGGACATGCACGTCGTGCTGGTCCAGGGCACACCCGGAATGACCGGCCCCATGTACGCCCGCCCCAGCTATCCATCGACATGGGCCAGGATGCACGGCAAGGGCCGCGTCTTCTACACCAACATGGGCCACCGCGACGACGTATGGACAAGCGCGCTGTTCCAGTCGGTCCTCCTGGGCGGCATCAACTGGGCGATCGGCCGCGCCGACGCGGACGTGTCGCCCAACATCGGCCAGGTCACGCCGCAGGCTGACGTCCTGCCGGCGTTTCCGTATCCGGAGACCGGCGCACCGAAGAAGTAGGGCCAGGCGCCGGGTGCGGGGCAATGGCGAGGGCCAGGGGCCGCTTGTGCGGCGCCTTCGTCACTCCTTGGCGGCCAATCGATGGCGCGGCGGGCGCCACGAGGGCGCCCCGCGCACAAAATGAAGTGATTCGTTGCCCGCCGGTGTTAATCAGATATACTGGTCGTCAACGACCGATAGGTGGCCCCATGAAAACAACCCTCAGAACCCATCCTCCCGCAAAGGCCATTGCCGCGGGACTCCTGTTTCCCGCCCTGGTCGCGGGTACCGCATTCCTCTCGGCGTCCGCCCACGCGCAGGATGCCGCGAAGACGTACACGCTCTTCACCGGCGCCGACATAGCGGTCGGCCAGAACGGCGAGCTCCATCCCGTGCGCGACGTCTCCGGAGGATCATGGATCATCGGGGTGAACGGCCAGCAGGTCATCGTCTCCGCGGCCAGCGGCCCGCTCAGCATGAAGGTCACGCCGTCCCTCAAGCTCACGGATGTCTCCGCCACCATATCAAACCTCACCAGCGACCAGGCCTACACGTTCCAGAACGACCCCAGCGTCAGGCTCACCCGCTCGCTGAGCGAGTCCGCGACATTGAACGTGGGCTACCATGTCGCGGTGAACCAGGCGATCGCCGTGAGCAATGGCACGATCGCGGCGTCGCAGATGGGCGTCAACGGGGCCAAGCCGGGCGGCTCGACGCCCGCGGGGGTCGACGATCCGGTGGCGAAGGCGCTCTCCAACGCACAGCTGAGCCTGGACACGGCCAGCAACAGCGTGGGGTCGGACCTGTTCTTCAGGCAGACTGGCGGCGAATCAGAATCGTTCGACGCCCTCAAAGTCTCGTTCGACGTCTCGGCTGAAAGGCGGATTGAAGAGCCCTATGTCGTGGCGATCACGCGTTTTCATGAGAGGGGGGCGGGCTCGGGCTCCTTCCGGAACCTGGTCTATGCAAAGGCGCTCGACCCGGTCAGTTCGCAGGCGCAGAGGGTCGCGTTCGAGCAGGCCGGATTTCCGCCAGGCTACGAGCTGCTGGGCCTCGAGATTCACCTGTACGACAGGGGGTATGAGGTGGCCACCAATGTCGCGCCGAATCGCGTGGCACTCACGGGCGACGAGGCCTTTGACTTCGCCAAGGCGAAATACCTCGGGGCCCACAAGAACGAGACTCTGCCCGCGACGCCGCTCCTGGGCAAACTGCCCGGCGACCTCCGCAAGCGGGTTGCGGATGGAAAGTACGGAGAGACGATCTACGTAAGGGTCTCGAGGGACGGCCGGGCCGACGAGGCCTTCGCCGACCCGGCGTGCTCAAGGAGGATCGAGGATCCCTATCTCGAGTCGATAGTGAGGGCCATCCGCTTCAAGCCCGCGCTTGCGCAGGGCTCGCCGGTGGACGGCGTCGCGTCGCTGAATCTCAGCAGGCTTAGGATCTAGCCTACGGGGCTGGACCGGGGCCGGCCCGGGATTCGCGGGCGGACGCCTCGCAGGCGTCCTCTTCATCGAAAGGACGCCGAGGTGGGTCTTGCCCGCGAAATGAAGGGAACCGTTGCCGAACGGTGTTGTACCCCTTATGGTTGTCGCCGGCTGCCGCCAGGCAGCCACGCATGATAACATCCCCTCGACTTCACTCCTGCACGAAATCAGTCGCCGTGCGCCTCCTTCTACCCGCCCTGTTTCTGGCCGGCGCGGCGTTTTCGGCGGGCGCCGATCCGCAGGATGACTCGAGGCCGTACACTCTCTTCCTTGGCGCGAACATATCGGTGGGGCAGGGCACCGAGCTCCATCCGGTGCGCGATGTGAACGGGGGATCCTGGGTCGTCGGCGCCAACGGCCAGGAGGTTCTTGTCTCCGGCGCGAGCGGACCGATTAACATGAAGATCGTCCCGGCGCGGAAGCTGACGGAGAACTCCGCGACCATCTCGAAGCTCAAGGCGGAGCGCGCCTACACCTTTGCGAATGACCCGAGCGTGAAGCTGACCCGCGGGATGAACCAATCGGCCACGGTGGACGCGAGCCAGCACTCGGCGGTGAACCAGGCGACTGCTGTCGCCAACAACGCGATCGCCGCAGGGCAGATGGGAGCCAGCAGCACCTCGTCGAACCAGGGTCACGTGGTGGCCGGGGCGGACGGGACGCAGCAGTCGCTCGCCTCCGCGCAGGCGAACCTGGACGCAACGGGCAGCGGCTCGGACGTGTTCCTCAAGGATGCGAATGCCGAGTCGGGTGATTTCGACGCCTTCGATGTCGCATTCGAGATCTCGTCCGGGAAGCCCCTTGGCGATCCGTATATCGTTGTCATCACGCGGTTTCACGAAAGAGGGGCGAACGAGGGCGCGGTCAGGGACCTCGTCTATGCCAAGGCGCTCGAACCGATTGAGGCCAAGGCGGCGACGGTCAAGTTCGAGCAGGCCGGGTTTCCGCCGGGCTATGAGCTGAAGAGCTTCGAGATTCACCTCTACAACCACGGAGAGGAGATTGCGACGAACATAGCCGCAAAGCGCGAGGCGCTCACGAGCGACCAAGCCTTCGATTACGTGAAGACGGCCTACCTCGGGGCCCACAAGACCGACACCCTGCCGGCGGTGCCGGCGATAATCGGCAGGCTGCCGGCCGACCTGCAGGACCGGCTTGCGACGGGAAAGTACGGCGAGGCAATCTTTGTGCGGGTGACAAAGGACGGGATGGCCGACGCGGTATTCAGCGACGCCGCCTGCACAAGGGCGATCGACGATCCGTACGTCGCGTCGGTGGTAAGGTGCATCCGTTTCAAGCCCGCGCTGGCCCAGGGCAAGCCTGTCGAGGGCGTCACCTCGCTAAACCTCAGCCGGCTCAAGACCTAGGCGTTGGCCGGCCGGGCGCGTGCGGAGCAATAAGCCGGGCAAATAGGCGCAGATCGCGCGCCTTTTTACCGGGAGCCTTTCGCGCGCTCTGGCGATCCTTTGTTGCGGGCGGTGCGTCCTCCCGGGTATAGCTGCTGGAACCATTTCAGCTTGGCAGCAGTCGGTAGTATACGGTCGACGGGAGTGCGATCCCGGCGGCGAAACCTCATGAATATTCAAGAATCAATGAAGACAATCACCGCCAGGTGCCTGGTTTCCGCCGCAGTCGTCTGCATCGCGCTGATGCCGCCGGCCGCCGGGGCGCAGGCCCCACAGAAGGCATACACGCTCTTCACGGGCGCCAACATATGGGTCAATCTCGACAAGAGCATCTACCCGGTCCGCGATGTCAACGGATCGTCCTGGGTGGTCGAAATAGACGGGCAGGAGCACGTGGTTTCGGCAAAGCAGGGCCCGATCAATCTGAAGATCGTGCCGGTCCAGAAGCTGACGGACGTTTCCGCGACGATCGCGGCCTTCAAGAGGGAGCCGGCGTACACCTTTGCCAACGATCCCAGCGTGAAGCTGACGCGAGGTCAGAGCCGGGCGGCCGGCGTGAGCGCGGGCTACGAGGCCGCCTCGAACCAGGCGGGCGCCATCGACCCCAGCCAGCTCAACACGCCGGGGGCTAGCGGCACGCAGTCGTCGGGCGGAACCGCGAGCGCCCACGGGCAGAGTTCCGGCGCAGCCGCCTTGGCGAACGCGACGGCCGGGGTGGGCGCAAGCGTGGACTTCCAGGCGAAGCAGCCTGAGGCGGCGGGATACGACGCCATGAACGTGGAATTCAACATCTCGTCGGAGAAGCCGCTTAAGGATGCCTACATTGTCACAATGACCCGCTTTCATCCGAGGGGCAGCGAGCCCGACACGGTCCAGAGCCTTGTCTTCGCCAAGGCGCTGGATCCGATCGGTGCGAACCCGACCACGGTTAAGTTCGCCGAGGAGGGATTCCCGATAGACTACGAGGTGGTCGATTTTCAGCTCCATCTCTACGACGGAGGCACCGAGATCGCTACGAACGTCGCGGAGAAGCGCGAAGTGATGACCCCCGAGCAGGCCTTCGAATATGTGAGGAAGACCTATATTGAGTCCCACAAGGGCGACACGATGAAGGCGGTTCCCGTGATGGGGGAGCTCCCGACTGACGCTGCAGAACGCATCGCGTCGGGAAAGTACGCCGAGACGATCTATGTCAGGGTTTCAAAGGACGGACTGGCCGACGGGGCCTTCTCCGACAGCGTCTGCTCCAAGAGAATCGACGACCCCTATCTCGAGACGTTGGTGAGGGACCTCCGCTTCAAGCCGGCGCTGGCTCAGGGAACGCCTGTGGAAGGCATCGCCGCATTGAACCTCAGCAAACTGGGCATCTAGGCCAATTGTCGTGATGCGGCACGGCCCGCCAGTTCGGCGGCTGCCAACGCACCGTCCTGCCGGCAAACCATTTCCCTGCCGACAAGAGCGAAGACAATGAACTGCAACCGGCTTGGAGTTTCGCCAGGGTAGCTCAGTGGTGGAGCAGAGGACTCATAAATCCAACGAGCATATTTGCTTACAGTTTCCTATGATTTCAGAATATTCGTTTCAAAGAGGAAACAGGATAGGTGGCATTTCCCATGGATTCCCTGATTTGCCCAAATTCGGCCTGATGTGTAGAAAAGAGGTGTAGAAAGGATATGGAGTGGCTCGGAGTGAACGATGACCCATCGCTCAAAGCTTCTGCGATGCACAGGCCGAGGTCCTCATGTTCATTCGAATCCGTTTGGAGAGGCGGCCAGCACATCAAGGAGCGTGTTCTACAACCGCACCCGGCTTCACTCCGCGCTCGGCTACAAAAGTCCGCTCGCTTACGAATCCAACCTCAACTAACCATCAACCATAACGCTCCACGCGTGTCCGAACTATCCGGGGAAGCACAACTCGTGTTCTAAAGCGCACAACCATTCGATTAGGAGACTTAAAATGAGCGACTGGAAAGTAATTGGCAGACACCGACCCGCATCGAGTGAATTGACCGGTGCAATTCCGGGATTTCCAGAATCCATATGGTATGTTTATACGATCGAGAACACAGAGACCGGAGAGGAGAAAGAGGTGACTGCTGAGGACAGATACGAATTAGGGGAGCTCATCGCTGAAGGCGACTTTGACGATGAGGATGACGACGAATAACATTCTTCTTTGGGGAGGGAATCGCGCGCGCGAGGGTGCACGAGCCAAAGATAGGTATGGGCCTTAGAGATAGATTATTCGATGAGGATTGTCTCGGAGCCGGAGAAGCCGTCTACTTCCTAAGAGCGCAATCGGCCGGCTAATTGGCCTCCCTTTTTGTTGCCCGCTTCTCTGCCTTCTCTAGTGCCAATAGGATATGGTCGCGGAATGCAGCAGATGCCTCCAGGGCCTCTTGAAACGTGGGTCCCGGTGGGAATTTGCCACAGGACCGAAGATAGGGCCATAAAAAGGCCCCTGCATGTTGCCTGCAAGGCACGCCAGGAACGAAGCGGCTCGCATCTGGGTGTCGTAATCGGGGGTGAAGAGCATCTGCCTCGAAACGATGTCGAAATGGCGTCGCTGGTCGTTCAGGCACCGAACCGCGCTAGCGATGTAGAATCGTTGCATCTCGGGCGCCACCTGAACGAAGTCGCGCAAATCTAGCAATTCCCCAGGTTGGGCTCCCGCCTCGATTCGTTCCGCAACGTCTTCGGCCACTTTAGGGTGGTTTTGAGGATCAAAGCATAAGCGTTCGCTTCCCGCAGGGTAAAGCAACTGTCGTAATTGAATGCTTACCTGAGTGATCCAAAATCACGTCACCTGAAATTGGCATAGGCGTCGACGACGCGCCGACCGACACCTGCCACGTCGATCATGATCTCGAGCAGTGCGGTGTCGTGGGCCAGGTGGGCCGGTGAATGGAGACGAATAACGTATTCACGGCCTGTAGCCACAGTTTCCACATTGACCTTTATGGTTTGCATACTGCAGGTAACTCCGGAAACGGAGATGTCGTGCGATGACGCGGCCTTGCAGATGATCCGTCGCTCGGAATCGTCTCCACCGGGAGTCCAGTTGACGAGGCGTGGCTCAACCAGTGCAAACTGCTGAATAGTGACGGTAAGCGTTAGTACGTTCGGTTGGGAATCTTTCTCGTCGGTGAATACCGTGATTGTCTTTCCGATAACACCCACGCGTCTTCCGACACTGAAGACTGCATGGATGGTTCCGGTTTCACCAGGCCCGAAGCTTTCCTTCGAGGGTGTCGCGACCGTGCATGGGCAGCTTGTCTCGACTCGTATTATCGTTAGGGGGGTTTGCCTAGTATTCCGGAAGGCGTAGTCCACGGCCACTTCGGTCTGTTCAGGCAACGCCACGGCTTCGATCCTGGTCTGATCCCATCGGAGGGCGCCCGCGAGGCACGCCGCATGGAGTGACATGCCGACGAATATGGCGACTGGGATTCTTACGGGATGCATCGAGTAAGAAACAGCGGAAACACCCCACTCGCTATTTGGTCTTGAATGTTCCCGTCGAACTTTCGCCTAGGACGGCGTTGGGGCTTAACGAGCTTCCGAGTCCGGTCATCGTCGCGCCGGAAACCGTGCCTGAGAACACGGTACCCCCGTCCGTTATGAGCGTGAACGAACTCCCGGAAACCGTCCCGCTTATCGAGCCGCTGTACTGTGTACCCACCACATCCGGGCACAAGACATAGCCCGGAGCGAGATCGTGCACCGTCATCACATAGGTTCCGGAGACGTTGTTCCCGCTCTGAGTCAGCCCCCACTGCATGTCCCAGTCCTCGTAGTCACACCATCCCGAGGAGGGCGAGGACCCCGCATATTGCTCGTTCCAGGTGAGTATCCAGGTCCCCGAAATTCCCCCGCCTCCCCCTCCCCCGCCGGTTGTCGTTCTCGTGACACTGACCGCGCTGCTCCTGGCCGATCCTGAACTATTGGTCGCCACCACCGTGTAGGTGCCTGCAGCAGTAGCCATGTAGGAGCTTCCGGTAGCCCCCGGGATCGCGACTCCGTCCAAATACCACTGGAAGGTCGCTGAGCCGGATACTGTGACCGTCAGGGTTAAACTCCCGCCAGAAGAGAAGCTTCCCCCTGAGGGTTGGGAGGTGAAGACCGGGGCAGAAGATCCGCCGGTCGAGAAGCCAGGAACCTCGTAGATTTCGGCGAGTGCAACCCCTGTCGTATTTCCAACGCCGGTTACCAGGGCGGAGTAGGCGCCTGCAGGTAGCGTGGCAACGACGGCGCTGTCCGCGGAGCCCGTTGGAAGGGGAAAGGCCCCAACCTGACTGAACAGAGACGAAGTCGCCGCGGAGATGGACGCCTGGACCGTCGAGCTTCCCCGTGTCGAGGGGCTACTCCATCCTGTGTTAGTGGCAATCGGGCTGCCGCCGCTATCAAAGAGGGTGAGCTGCGGCGCCGCGAGCACGCCGGTGACGCCGAATTGGCTGAGTGCGGGACCGTCCGCCCGGATCAGGACGGTTTCGGTCCCACTTCCACCGATCACGAAGCCGGCAATCAGAGTCTGCGAGCCAGTGCCCGCCTCGCTGCGTGCCGAAAGATTGATGAACCGCGACGACGGCGTTCCGGAGTCCGCGTCATACACTTCTACGAGAACGACGCCACTGTCGCCACTGGTCGACGTGATGTTTGCGGTGTAGGCGCCCGCGTTGAGGGTTTGGAGTAGAGCAGCGTCCTTCGAGGACGGGCTCAGTGCGAATGCGCCTACCTGGCTGAAGATGCTGCTCAGGTTTGAGGTGCCGCCCCATCCGGAATTCGAGGCGATTGAAGTACTGCCGGATTTAAAGAGCGTGAGCGCGGGGTCGGGCAGGACACCGCTCACTCCAAATCCTGAAAGCGCTGGGCCATCACCGCGCGCGAGCACGCTCTTTGAGCCTGTGCCCCCAATCACAAATCCCCCTATCAGCGTCTGCGAGCCGGTACCTGCAGTGGACCGAACTGAGAGGTTGATAAGGCGGGCCGTCGGGGGTGGCGGAGGCGGGGGTGTGGTCACTGGGCCCTGCTGCAAGGTATTCGAAAAATTCACGAAGTCATCGACCAGATACCCGCCGTCCACCGACGAGGCTCCTGTATACTCTGTCACCTCGAGTGCGACGTGCCAGGTGCCGTTTGCAGGCGGAGTGTAAGCTACAGTTCTTGAAAAGGATGAGAAATGGTAGTTCGCCTGCAGGGTTCCGAGCGAATAAGTTGCAAGCTGGTAGCCTGTCTGAGAGGATCCGCTGTAGGCAGAGGGCAACGCCCATAGCTCAAGGCGGAGCGTGCCGCTGGTCCCCGAGGCGCTCTGGTTATCGACCTCGTTCACGGTGAGCGTGACGCTTGTGCCCGATACCTGATAGGATACGGAGCCTAAAAACACTACGTTGCTTGCTCGGAGCGAGGCCGCCGTGACCAAAGCAGCGGCCGCGATCAAGAGTAGGCGAGAAGTCCCTATGCCGCTAAACCCTTCACCAAAGGTTACGATAGAGTTCTTCAATGAATTCAAAATTTTTGGGCCGGCGGTAATTTGCGCCCGGAAGGTCTCGAGATAAGGTGGTACCTGTGCCTGCGAAGCAACCCCGTAATCGAGGGTTTAAGGGGCTCGGAATCATTGAGCGCAGGCCATTTTTTATGCCGCCACATTGCTGACTACGGATAGTGTCATTTGCCGGGGTTGATGACAATGGTGACAAAAGGCAAATAGGTGCTTTCGGACGGCGCCCGCCATGGAGTGATCTCTTGATGTTGCGGCTCATATGCTAAACACGGCAAGCCCCATTAACGACCGATTACGCCGGAAGTACGCGTTCAAGTTTCGGGTTTTTGCGGCCTTTGGGGACGGGTTGCAAGCGCACAGTGTCGGATCAGTGGGCGGCTTTACGACCGATTGGGATAGGACGTTCGAGGCCGAATGCTGGAGTGAATGTTGGCGCGGCAAGATATCCTGAGGACCGAAGAAACTGGCAGTCATGTTGAGGTATATTGAGAGTATGGATTAGAGATAGTATTAAAAATACGAATACATGATAACAATCTTGTCGGCGAACTGATCGAATGCAAGATCGGGCGGGTGATGGCTCCCACAACACCCGCCGAGGAGATCGGGCTTCTTAAGAAGGAAAACGGGGAGCTGCGTCAGCTCAAGCACCTGCTGGCGTTGAAGGTCGAGAAGATTGATCGACAATTTCGGAGCTCGAAGTCCGAGCGGTACGTTCCTGACTATAAGGGGCAGCAAAAGCTGTTTGTCGAGGCGACACTCGATCCGGCTCCGGCCATGCCAGCGATAGTGATTCCATCTCGCAAGGCGCAAACGAGCCGGATTCCCAAAGAGCCCAAGCCGCTGGATCCGTCGCTGCCAAGGCAGAGGATCCAAGTACCCGATCCGAATCTGAAGGAACTCATGTGCCCGGAGCGCGGCAGGCTGCGGCAATCGGCATTCGTAGTACGGATCGAGGTGCTGGCCCGCATAGCGGCGGAGTATTACGTGAAAGTCTGCGAACGGACCGTGTTCACGAGCCCCCTGAAGACCGCGCCGGTAAACTCCCCGTGGCTGGACGAGGTTCTTCCGCGGTCGCGAACGCATGCCAATCGAAGCATTGCCAGTCAACCCGAGGCATCTCGCCGGCTCGGCATCCGGTGTACCACATGAATCTGCAAAAATCGGCAGCCTCTAGTTCCCAACCGTCACGGGCCCCGTTAGCTTCCATCGTGCCAAGGAGTCGCTGCACGTCAGCCACGCTCGGTAGAACGATGGTTCGGCAAATAACCTTCTTCTTCAGTCTACCTTCCGATGGCTTGATTGAGGCTAAGTTTGTGTGGATGGCACCCCGTTCGAGCGCAATGTCCATGATGCGCCTTAGGGTGTCGACGGCCCTGTTGACCGACGTCGGCGAATTTCCACGGAGCGACTTCTTGACGTCGGGAGGCGTGTAGTTGGGGCCCTCGTTTTTGGACCGGCTGATCCAATCGGCAACTACAGGGTGGGTGACCTGCGACGGCTTTAGGGCGACAATCCAGGGTCAGGTCTTTTGAAGTCTTTTTAGGGCGGCCAGCCGTGAGACGATGGACGAAGGCTTCAGGTTTGTGTTCGCCTTGGCACGCTCCTGGTAGATCGCCATCAGGTCGCCAACTGTCGCGGCGTCGGTCTCGACGGCGCTTCGGCTTCCCCGTAGGCGCGCAATCTTCGACGCCTCGTCGTTCAAACGCAGTTTGGCAACAGAGAAGAGGTTCGTATCCAGCGAGACCCATTTTTGCTTGCCGGAAATTATCCAGCGTCCGTAATACCGACCACTCTTTCGGTTACGAAGGAGGCTTTGGACAGCTGTTCTTTCTCAGCCTGTTTTTTTTCATTCCCATTTCTTCCCATGCTTGCTCTGGAGCACGCTTACAGCGTAGAAAATGGGTGTAAAAAACCAGAACTGAGAAAGTTATAAAATGCTGTTAAGCAATGACAAGCCAGGGTAGCTCAGTGGTAGAGCAGAGGACTCATAAGCCTTTGGCCGCGGGTTCGATCCCCGCCCCTGGCACCATTTTCGATCAGCAGGTTATAGGAGAATCGGGATTACCGAGCCATATTCTCTGCGGCATCCCGTTTGCGCTTTTGGTCGCGCAGTTATGATGCGGTAATGCGGACTTCAGCGACTCCGGGCACCATGCGCCGGGAGAAAAGATCAGCCGTATTCCCTGACTTTTGGCGACGAGTGACCAAGTCGCTCGCTCGAATTCCTATGGAACCTCGTAAACTTCGGCCAAGGCAACTCCGGTCGAATCGTTGACCCCGGAAACCTGCATCGTATAGGCACCTGCAGAAAGGTTGACGATCTGGGCGCTGTCGTGGCTGCCCTGCACAAGGGCAAATGCCCCGACAGTTGCTCCGATGCTCGTGATCTGGCCAGGGTTGGAAATGGTGCCCCAGCCCGTGTTGGAGGCGACCATCTTCCCCGCGCTGTCCGACACCCTGAGGCTCGGCTGAGCAAGGGCGCCTGGGACGCCGAATTGGGTCAGCCCGGGACCGTCGGCCCGCACGAGCAGTTGCTCGGCGCCGCTGCCGGCTATGACGAAGCCCGGAATGATGATGTTGGATCCGGTTCCGACCTGGGCTCTCGTGGAGATGTTGATGAGGCGCGTGCCGGTTGACGAAACCTCATAGACCTCGGCAAGCGCCACGCCGGTCGTGTTGTTCACGCCCGAGACCTGCACGGTGTAGGCGCCCGCACGCAGGCTGACGATGAGAGAACAGTCTGCGCTGCCCGATATCAACGGGAAGGCGCCCACCGAGGCTGCGTTGCTTACGATCTGCGCGGGGTTGGAATTTGTGCCCCAGCCCGTGTTGGAGGCGATCAACCTCCCCGTGCTGTCAGACACGCTCAGCCTGGGTTGGGCCAGGACGCCGGTGACGCCGAATTGGGCGAGGCCGGGACCATCGGCGCGGATAAGGAGGGTCTCAGTGCCGCTGCCGCCAATCACGAAGCCGGGAATCATGATGTTCCCGCCGGTTCCGACCTGTGCGCGGGTGGATATGTTGATGAGGCGCGCCGAGGGAGGGTTTGAAATGACAGCGCCGCCGCCGATCACCATGGTAACGGTGGTCGTGCTGGTGCCGGAGGAATTCGTGGCGGTAATCGACACGAAATAGGTGCCCGCCTCCGTGGGCGTGCCGTCGATCGCGCCTGTCACGGGGTTGAGCGTCAGGCCGGGCGGGAGCCCGGTGGCGGTATAGCTCGTGGGCAGGCCTGTTGCCTCGATGGGATAGGTGACAAACACCGTGCCGACGGTGCCGGGAGCGGTGGGCGGGCTCGTGAAGATGGGCACGACGCCGGCCGCGGCAACCGTGATGGACAGGGTGGCGGACCCGGTTCCGAAGCCATTTGTGGCGCCGAGCGCCACAGTCGAGACGCCCGAGGCCGTGGGCGTGCCGTTGATGGCGCCGGTCAGGCCATTGAGGGTCAAGCCGGGCGGCAGCCCGGTGGCGGTATAGCTCGTGGGCAGCCCCGTTGCCGTGATGGGGTAGGTGACAAATGCCGAGCCGACGGTGCCGGGAGCGGTGGGCGGGCTCGTGATGATGGGAGCGGCGCCAGCCGCCGCAACCGTGATGGACAGGGTGGCGGTGCCGGTTCCGAAGCTGTTCGTGGCGCCGAGCGACACAATCGAGACGCCGGCTGCCGTGGGCGTGCCGTCGATCGCGCCTGTCACGGAATTGAGCGTCAGGCCGGGCGGGAGCCCGGTGGCGGTATAGCTCGTGGGCAGGCCCGCTGCCGTGATGAGGTAGGTGACAAATGCCGAGCCGACGGTGCCGGGAGCTTTGGCCGGGCTCGTGATGACCGGTGCCACCGCGGCCACCACGCTGCTGCCATTGAGCGTCAGGCCGCCGGTCCAGTCGCCGCCGCCCGGGCCCCCAAGCGCATTGGTTGTGCCGGGGCCCGCGAACGTGACGGCGCCGTTCAGCGCCATGAATCGAGCGCCTCCATTGCCTAGGAGCTGTGTGCTGCCGGTGAAGCTGACACTTGTGTACGCGATGTAATTTCCGAGGATCGTATTGTTGTCGCCTATGACGATGGCGCCGGTCGCGGCGTTCCAGAAGATGCCGTCATCGGCGCCCCCGTTGGAACCGGGGTTGATCAACGTGACCGAGGAATTCACGGCGGTCGTGAGCCCGGTGCCGAATTGGAAGACCCACGACGCATTGTTATGGCCCTGCGCGTCGAGGACGAGCGCTCCGGTCAAACTCGCCGCCGCGTTCCACTTGTAGACGCCTGGGGGAAGCGGGCCCAGGTTCGCCATGTCAACATTGGAATAGTTCGCGGTCAACGGCATGGCGGCCAACCCCGTGGCGGCAACCTGCAGGTCCGCCTGCGCCTGCTGGGTCGCACCACCCGTGATGATGACCCCTGCTGCCGTCCCCATGAGTGTGGTTCCAGATACCATCCCCGGAGGGAAGCCGGTGATGTTGGAGGTTGCGGCCGGGAAGAGACCGACGTTTCCGTTCGTGATCGTGAAGCCGGTACCGGCGACGGTCACCGCCTGGCTGGCGAGAACCGTATAGTTGCCCGCCGTCTTCAGGATCGACTGGGCGGACGCGGGAATGGGAGAGCAGAACAGCGCGGCAAAGGCTGAGACGGTCGAGATTGTTAGCGGGCGGGATTTCATTTGCTTGTCCTTCATAACGCACACGGACCCGAAATGGGCCGTGTTGCATATTAAGGGACGAGGTAAGTGAGTATGAATCCAATCGCATCGCCCGAATGTGCTCGTGGTATACCACACCAATACTCCCTTACGGACCGCAACTCAATGGGGTGTAGTATGTAGAGTTGACGTAATGAAATGATAACAAGCAACTTGGAGAACCTACATCGGTCCCAGCCCCTGGCACCTTTCTCGATACGCAGGTTAGGCGATGATACGGACCTCTTGTCGAGGCGCCGACGCTACCGTCTTGGAATTGCCGGTCTCTTGCGGCGATACTGCGCGCCTTTGAGCATTTCAACGCAGGTTCGCCACCTCACGGCCTGCTCTGTGCAGAGCCTGGCATCCTGAGCCCCATCTTGTTCACGAGCGCGACAAACCTGCGATCCGTCCAGATCGATTCCATTATCGGATCGACTCCAACATAGATCAGGATGCCGTCCTTCTCCTCGAAGGCCCTCTCGAAGTGTTCAAAGGCTTGGTCGTAGTCTCTGAGCCCCATGGAAATGGCGCCAAGACAATACTGCGCCTCGGGAGGCTGCTTGCTTGTAGCAAGTATTTCGTTTCGGATCTTCTCCGCCTCGGCCCTGTTTCCCGCCAGCCCCTGGGCCATGCCCAGGACAGCCAGCATCACCGGGCGTCTCCCGGATAGGGATATGGCGGTGTTCAACGCACCGATGGCATCGTCAAAGCGGCGCAGGCCAATATATGACATGCCCATCCCGAAATACGCCTCCGCATACTGGGGATCGAGCTCGAGTGTCTTTCTGAACTGGACCAGGGCCTGGTCAAACTTGCGCTCAAAGTGGAGGATTCGGCCCACTCCCGTGCTCACTGCGGGATTCAGCGGGTCGAGCTGCTGAGCCAGCTGCATCTCTATCATCGCCTCGTCAAAGCGCAGCCGAATTGCCAGGAAGAGCGCGTATTGCTCGTGTGTTTTTGAATACCCGGGTTTCAGCTCAAGCGCGCGCTTGAACTCTGCCTCTGCTGTGGCCCAATCCCAATCTATCCTGAATTTCACGTAGCCGAGCGCGGTGTGGGCCTCGGCCAGCGATTCATCGAGAGCGACGGCCTTTTCGGCGCACATCCGGGCCCGGGCATTTGCCTGCGCACGCGGCAGGGTGCCGTATCCCGTGCTTGCAAGCGTATATCCTTCGGCGAGACCCGTATAGGCGAGGGCGAACCCAGGGTCCTTCTCGACGGCAAGGGTGAAGCTCTCAATGGCCTTTTCGACCTCGCCTGGGGTGCGCTTGTTCAGGTGAGACCGTCCCAGCAGGAATTGGAAATAGGCGTCGGTGTTGGTGGTTCCGCGCCGCTCGATAAGGCTTCGTTCCCCGGCCACGAGCCGCACTTTGAGGGCGTCCATCACATTCCGGGCGACGTCCGACTGCACGGCAAATATCTCCTTGGTCAGCCGCGTGTATTCCTGGGACCAGATCATCCTCTGTGTCCGGACGTCCACGAGGTTCACATTGATCCGGGCTTCGTCTCCCGCCAGGCGAACACTGCCCTCAAGGATAGACCCGACGTTCAGCAGACTCCCGATTTCGGCAATGTCGAGGCGGGTGCCCTTGAACTTGGCGATCGAAGTGCGGCCGATGACATTGAGCTCTCGGATTGTCGAGAGCGACGAGATCAGCTCCTCGGTCATTCCGTCCGCGAAATAGTCCTCTCCAGCGCCGGCGCTGACGTTCACGAGGGGCAGAACCGCCAGTCGATTGACCGGACCCGGCTGACCGGAGGTCCGCTGGTGGCGGAGCACCAGCGCGCCGAGGACCGCTCCCAAGGCGCACGCGGTGAGGGCAATCCTGACGGATCTTCGCCGCAGCTGGAATGCCGAGCGGTCGAGCAGGCTGGACCGCGGCCTCAGCCAGGGCAGGATTATCCGGTAGATGTCCACCGGCATGGCTATGTTCTTGAGGTCGCTCGGGCCGATTTTCGCGAGCGCACAGCCTGTCTTGTTCTGAATCTGACGCGCGACGTCTTCGGAGACGCAGATGCCGCCTGGCTCGGCCAAGGGCTCGATGCGTGAGGCGATGTTCACTCCGTCGCCAAACACGTCATTCTCCTTGTGGACAACGTCGCCGGCGTGAAGTCCCATTCGAAGCTCTATCCGGCGGTCTGCAGGCGACGTCTGGTTTCGACTGTGGAGGATCCTCTGGATTTCTATCGCGCAGGTGGCGCCGCCGAGCGCGCTGGAGAACTCCACGAGGAAGGCGTCGCCGATCGTCTTTATCTCGTTGCCGCCGTATTGCGCCAGGATGGGTCGGACGATCCGCCGGTGCTCCTCGAGCAATTGAAGGGCAAGGGGCTCGTCCCTTCCCATGAGTGCGCTGTATCCCACCATGTCGGTGAACATGATCACCGACAGTCGGCGAATCTCCCCGGCATCAAACGGTGTGCCTGTGTTCGTGGGTGTCTTGGAGTTTTCCACTGTTGCCTGAAATCGTGCTGAACCGGGACTCGTTGGGTCGGGGCGCTTGGCTTACCAACGTCATTCCGGCTCCGCTGAAGCAGCGTTACGGGATTTCCGGCAAGCGGGGATGGTAGTCCGGGTATTGCGGCTTGGCATACACGGGCTGCGGATGGTCCTTCAGCATCTGCAGGACGACATCAACGGCCTTCTCCAGCTGGGGATCATGCCCCTGCCGCACGAGCTTCGGGTCCTGGGCAACCTCGATATCCGGGGCGATGCCGTGGTTCTCGACCTCCCACTGTCCCTCGAGGCCATAGATGGCGAAGCGGGGCGAGGTGACCGTCCCGCCGTCGATCAGGACCGGATAGCCGCCAATGCCCACCAGGCCGCCCCACGTCCGCTCCCCGATGAGGGGGCCGATCTTGTTCTTCCGGAAATACCAGGGCATGGCGTCGCCGCCCGAACCCGCATACTGGTTAATGATCATGGCCTTCGGCCCGAACACCGCCTCGCCGGGGCTCGACACGTCCTCACCGTCCCTGGGCGTGATGCGGTTCATGATCGGTCGCCGCAGGTAATCGATGATGTAGTCGGCCAGCTGCCCTCCCGAATTGAACCGCTCGTCGATGACGAGGCCCTCCTTGCCGACCTGGGCGAAGAAGAAGCGGTTGAAGCTGGAGAAGCCCCCCCAGCCGGTGTCCGGCAGGTAGACGTAGCCCAGCCGGCCGCCGCTCAGCTGGTCGACCTTGCGGCGGTTGCCCTCGATCCATGCGAGGTGGCGGATGCGCGCCTCGGTCTCGAGGGGCACGACGGTCACGTCCCTCGAGTCCCTCTCGTCGGGATTCGGGCCGACCTTGAGCACCGTCTGCCGGTCCGCCGTCTCCTGGAAGAAGCTGTAGATGTCGTCCGAAGCGCGCAGGGGCCTCCCGTTGACAGCAAGAAGGTACTCGCCGGCCTTCACGTTCACGCCCGGCTGGGTGAGCGGGGCATGCAGGTCCGGGTTCCAGTTCTCGCCGTCGAAGACGCGGGCGAAGCGGTAGCGGTCGTGGTCCACCGCATAGTCGGCGCCCAGCAGGCCGACGCGGACGGGCTCCTCGTGGAGATGGGTGCCCCCCCCGACATACATGTGCAGCACGTTGAAGTTGCCGAGCATGTCCGCAAGGAGGTAATTCAGGTCGGCTCGGCTCGCGACGCCGTCGAGAAACGGCTCGTAGGCCTTCTGCGCAGCGGCGATGTCGAGGCCGTGGTAGTGCGGGTCGTAGAAGAAGTCCCGCTCGATCCTCCAGACCTCGCGGTAGATCTGCCGCCACTCGGCGCGGGGCTCGACGTAGGCCTCCATCGCCTCGAGCTTCAACCCGCCCTCGCCGGACTTCGGCGCCTTGTCCGCCGGCGCTATGAAGAGCTTCTTCTCCTTCTCGTAGAGCATCTTGTCTCCATTGGCGGAAAGCGCAAACCGCGAGATCCCGTCCAGCAGCTTCTCGGTCTTGCGCGTCTTGAACACGAAACGCTGGACCATCGCGGTCCCCGGATCCCGGCCCCGCGGCGGCTTGTCGGTCGCAACGACGTGCAGGACCCCCTCCTTGCCCGCGGCCAGGTCGGTGATGTCCACAGCCGGGATCGGGACGGCAAGGATGCGCTGGCTGATGGCGTCAAAGTCGATTTCCACTCTTGCCGGCTCCTTCTTCGCGGCCTTGGGCGTCTCGCCCGTGGCGGCCTTGTCGGGCTTCTCGGCCTTCTCCTCCGTGCTGTCGGCCTCGTCGTCCGGGTTCTTCGAACCCTTGGCTGCGTCGGCCTTGTCCGCCGCCGCCTTTTCGCCCTTCTCCTCGTCGCTTTCGGGCGCCAGCGGCGACGGCAGGTCCTTGCGCAACACCACGACGTAGACGTTGCGGGTGATGGTTCGCCCGTCGCTCGCCATGTCGAGGCCCTGGGTCGTGGGACCCGAGTCGGTGCTTGCCGCGAAATAGAGGTGCTTGCCGTTCTTGTCGAAGACGGGAAGCGTCGCGTCGCTCATCCCGTCGGTGAGCTGCGTGGACTTCGCCGTCTCCGTGGAGAATGCGAAGATGGCGCCAAGGTGGCTCTCGAGGCGCTTTGTGTAGGCGAGCCACCGGCTGTCGGACGACCAGCCGGCGTCGAACGCCACGCTTGCGAACCGGTCCGTGTCCACCTTGACCGGCGTCGGATGCTCCAGGTCGACGTACCACAGGTTTCCGCGCTTGTCGTTGTAGGCGATCCTCCTGCTGTCGGGGGACCAGGTGGGCCGGTAAAAGAACGAGGGGGACTTCCCCAGGTCGATGACGCGCACCTTCCCCACGCCGGTCTGGTCGCTGATGTGAAGGGCGTATTCGCCGGACTCGTCGGAGAAATACGCGATCGACTTGCCGTCGGGCGACCAGGACGGGTCGCGGTCGGCCACGGCCGGGCTGTGGGTGATGTTGCGGATGTCCCCCTTCTCGGACGGGACCGTGAAGATCTCGCCGTGGGCCTCCAGCACGGCCCGGGCGCCCGTCGGGGAGATCCCGCCGGCGATGACGTCCTTCGCGAGGATCTTCTCGAAGCGCGGGCGAAGCTCGGGCATGTCGCCGGAGACCGTGACGTGCACCGGCTGCACCTGCCCCGACCCGAGGTCGTAGAGATGCAGGGAGCCCAGCGTCGCGTAGACGATGGCCCCGGGGCCGGCCGAGGCCGACTTGAGGTCGGGGCCGTCGTTGTGGATCAGCTCCGTCACCGCCCCGCTCTTGGCGTCGTAGCGGAAGAGGGTCACCGGCCCGTTTCGGTCGGAGAGGAAGTAGACCGCCTCGCCGACCCACATCGGGTCCGTGTCATTGGAGGCTTCGCGCGGGATGGGGACGACGCTGGAATCGGAAAGGTCCGCTATCCAGATCGGCGCGGCCATCCCCCCCCGGTAGCGCTTGATCGCGATGTAGGCATCGACCGCCCCGTTCCGGCGGTTCCAGAGAGGGACATAGGCCAGGTGGCTGCCGTCCGGGGAATACGAGCCCTGAACGCCCGAAGGCAGGGGAATTGGCGCCGGGAGCCCCCCGCCGACCGGCACCGTGAAGAGCCGCTCGTAGCGCGGCGAGTTGCTCTGGCCGTCGGAGCGGAACAGGACGCCCTTGCCGTCGGGAGTCCACCCGAGCGCCACATCCGGCGCAGGGTCGTAGGTCAGCCGGCGTGGCTCCCCGCCCGCCGCCGTCACCACGTAGACATCGGCGTTTCCGTTCACATTGCCGGTGTAGGCGACCATTGTTCCATCGGGGGAGAAGACCGGGCCCGTATTGATGCCGCCGCTGGCGATGAGCCGACGGGCCTCGCCGCCCTCGCGGCCGACGATCCAGATGGCGTCGCCATAGGAGAATGAGATCTGCTTCGCGCTCAGGGTGGGGCCCTGCATGAGCAAAGGCCTGTCCTGGGCGAGGGAAAGCACGGGGACGCAGGCGACGAGGAGCCATCCGGCAAGGGCTGCTTTTTTCATGGGGCTGGGATCCTGGGGAGGGATTCGGGGCGCCGAAGGCGCCACACCAAAGAAAGGTCTTTCAAGCCCCATCCTTGTCAACATTCCTGCCGCCGGTCGACTCCGCCGCGATTCGCGGGAGACGGGGGATCCGCCCCAAAGGGGCCTCCATTCGGAGCCATTCCGCACAAAGCAGGGCATGTAGCCCCGCCGGGTTCCCCATGCCGTGGCGCAGGCGTGTTGCCGGTCCGTGAACTCACGCGAGGACAGCGGGTCCCTCCAGCCGAGCCCGTCCCAGTAGCCCACAGGGAACTCGACCGCCACGAATTCGATCCATGGTCCCGACGCGCCGCGAGGCGACCCGAGCCCGCCGCCGGCGGGCGGGCAGCTGCGGCACCCCTCACTTGTATTGAGCTCGATCAGGATCACCTGCGACGGGCCGCTCCATAAGCGAAGGGGCTCGGCGCGCAAGGCCGAGGCGAACAGAAGCCCCGTTGCGAGGATGATTCTCATGGAGAGCTTGCGGCCGTCGAGGGCGGATTATTCTGCCGGCACGATTTGACCGGGGAACCGTCTACGTAGACTGTTGACCGAGCCAGAGCGGAACCCCAAGAGTTCATCCCGGTTGCCTTGTTGAACCATTAGCACAGCCCCACACCGTGTCGCACCCCCTTCCAAAGACCCTGGTTTGCACCTCAATCCTCGCGGTCTGCATGGCGACCGCCGCCAGCTCCCAGACCGTCAACGTGGCCGTGGATACCACCGCCCCGGTCCGGATCGTCGATGAGAAGGTGTTTGGCCTCAACACGGCGGTCTGGAACAACGCATTCTCGGACGCGCAGACGGTCGCGGATCTCCAGGAGATGCAGGTGCGGTTCCTCAGGTATCCGGGCGGCTCCTCCTCTGATTTGTACCACTGGCAGACGAACACGGACAACTCGGGGTTAGGCGCTGGGTCGAACAATTTCGACACGTTTGCACCCGCGGCGTTGGCGGCCCGGGCCCAGGTCGTCATCACGGCCAACTACGGCACAGGAACGCCCCAGGAGGCCGCGGACTGGGTGACGTACTCAAACGTCACCAAGGGCTACGGCTTCAAGTACTGGGAGGTCGGCAACGAATGCTACGGAACCTGGGAGGGTGACACGCAGAGCCAGCCCCATGACCCGTACACGTACGGGACCCGCGCCGTCCAGTACATCAAGGCGATGAAGGCCGTGGATCCGACGATCAAGGTCGGGGTGGTCGCGGTCACGGGGGAGGACGCGAATGCGAACGGCTACACTTCGCATCCGGCGACGAACCCGCGCACCAACGCGGCGCACAACGGCTGGACCCCGGTGATGCTGGCCACGATGAAGGCCGCGGGGACCTTGCCCGACTACCTGATCTACCACCGCTATGACGGGAGCCCGGGGGCCGAGAGCGACGCCACGCTTCTTCAGGCGGCCCTCACATGGCCCAACGACGCGGCCAACCTGAGGCAGATGCTCACCGACTACCTGGGAGCGCCCGGGGCGGCGGTCCAGCTGCTCGTGACCGAGAACAACTCGGTGTACACGGGCCCGGGCAAGCAGTCGGTGAGCGTGGTCAACGGTCTCTACATGGCCGACAGCATAGCCAACGTGATGCAGACGGAGTTCAATTCCCTGATCTGGTGGGACATGTACAATGGTCCTGGCAACACGTACAACAACGGGACCACAAACGTTTCCGTCAACCTGAGCTCCTCGCTCTACGGCTGGCGGCAATTCGGCGACTACGGGGTGGAGAATGGGGGGCCCGGGTCGCTGGACCCCACCGCCCATGACCGCTATCCGACCTTCTACATCATGAAGCTCATGTCGGACTTCGCGAGGCAGGGGGACACCGTCGTCACGGCCACGTCCAACAATCCTCAGCTGTCCGCCTATGCCGTCCACCGGCTCGACGACTCGCTGTCCCTCCTTCTGATCAACAAGTCCTCCTTCGCGACCTACAACGCCAACATAGCGATCAAGGGCTACACCCCCCAGGCCAGCGCCAGGGTCTACTCGTACGGCATCCCCCAGGACCTCTACTCGGAGGAGACCGCCGGGTCCGCCGTCATATCGGGCGCGAACGCCTCCTGGGAGAACTCGCTGGACGGCTGGGTCAACCAGTCGGGCCCCGATGATTCCGGTCACAACTTTGGCCAATCCGGACCCTTCACCTACACCCTCGGGTACAGCACCGACACGGGGGTGACGAACGGAAGCACCAGCCTGGAATGCAGCACGACGCAGTCGGGTCTGGGCAACCATGCGGTCATCATCAATACGACGGCTGCGATGGGCACGGCACTAAGCACCGCCTCGTCGGTCTCCTTCAACATCTACCCCATCGCGTCGGGGGGCACCGCAGCGGTGAGCGTCTACATAAACGGTACAAACCTTACCTACACGGAACTCACCCCGGTAAACCTGAACTTGAACCAGGAGAACACGGTGACATTTTCCATCACAGCCGCCCAGCGTACCGCGATCCTGGCCTCGCTCGCCTCGGGCGATTATATGCAGATTGGGATCAACATTAACACCTCGAACCCAATAGCGGTCTACCTCGACAACTTCCAGGTGGCGTCCGCCGCGACCCCGACGCCCACGCCGACGCCCACGCCAATCCCGGGCGCGGCAAGCTCCCCCGATGTTGCGGTTTCCGCCCTCTCCAACGCCGGGGCAACCTTCACGGCCTCGTTCGCGCCCTATTCCGCGACGGTGATCTCGCTCACAAAGCCCTCGCTCGTGCCCGTCTTCGCGAGCCAGCCCGTGTCCCAGACGGTCGCGAGCGGCAGCACGGTGGTCTTCAGCGCGTCCGCGACAGGTTCGCCGGCGCCTACGTACCAGTGGTACCTCAACGGGACGGCCATCGCCTCGGGCGACAACGCAACCCTGGTCGTCAGCGGGGCAACCGCGGCCAACGCCGGGAACTACACGTGCAGGATCGCCAATGCCTCGGGCACCGTGACGAGCAGCCCGGCCGCGCTCAGCGTGGTCAACACGGCGGATCCCGGGCGCCTGATCAACCTGTCCTGCCGGGCGCAGGTCGGGACGGGGGGCAGCATCCTGATCTCCGGATTCGCAGTGGGAGGGGCGGGGACCTCCGGGAAGGAATCGCTCCTCGTCCGCGGATCGGGCCCGGCCCTGGCCGCTTTCGGGGTCGGCGGCACGATTGCCGACCCGCAGCTCCAGATCTACTCAGGCGGCACGGTCCTTGGCACCAACAACGGATGGGCGGGAGACCCCCAGATCTCGAGCGCGGCCTCGGCAGTGGGCGCCTTTGGATGGTCGAGCACGACCAGCCACGACTCGGCGCTCCTTGAAACCCTGTCAGCCGGGCCCTACACGGCCCAGATAGCGGGCCAGAGCGGCGACACGGGAGTCGCGCTGGCGGAGGTCTACGACGCAACGCCCGCGGGCACGTACGCGCGGACAACACCGCGCCTGGTGAACCTATCGACGCGCGTGCAGGTGGGCACGGGGGGCGGCATCCTGATCGCGGGCTTTGTGATCGGGGGCTCGACGTCCGAGACCGTCCTCATCCGTGCCTCTGGCCCTGCGCTCGCCGCGTTCGGGGTCTCGGGCACGCTTCCCGACCCGAAGCTTCAGCTCGTCTCGGGAGGCACAGTCATCGCCGCGAACAACGGCTGGGGCGGGCAGGCTGAGATTGTGGCCGCCGCCGCCTCGGTCGGCGCATTCTCCTGGGGCAATCCGTCGAGCAACGACTCGGCAATCTTGGCAACTCTGCCCCCGGGACCCTATACGGCGCAGGTTTCCGGCGCCAGCAACGATACCGGAATCGCGCTCATCGAGGTTTACGAGGTGCAGTAGACACCCTGGAAAATGGTCGGGGCGGTCAGATTCGAACTGACCGGGGCGCATTCGCAAACAATGGCTCCGCGAACGGTTAATGAAATCCTCGCGGACTGCTACGCACAACTGCACTCACACCGTGTGCGCCAAGAGGAAGAGGTGTTTGGATGAATAGAACGCGGACAGCACCTAGTTATGGGGCGGTGGAGCATGATACCATGTTGCCAATGTTTGAAAGTCCGGGCTCGCGAGCTCTATTTTGTCCCCATCCTCAATCGGTTGATTTGGGTCATTTCCAAATTCAAGTCGGCTCGAGGACGAGAGCACCTTTGAGAAAGAGATCGTTCGTCCGGTCCGCTGAGACGTGATCATGACTTTTACAGGAATTACGTGTCCCCAGAGGGCGCCAAAACTAAGAACGTATCCGGAACCGGAAGGTGCTTTATTGTACATCCAAGCAACGGGTAGAGGTCTTTTCAAATGCGACAGGCCGAGGGTCATATCGAACTCCATGTTCGTAAACGTGAGCTCTTGCTGGGCTGATATTAGCTTCTGTTGGGCGCTCTCAAGTTGCTTCTGCGCATTTGCCAGCTGGGTTTTTGTGTCTGCGAGTTGTATCTGCGAATCTGCCAGTTGGGTTTTTGTGTCCGCGAGTTGTTTCTGCGAATCGGCGAGTTGGGCCTGCAGTGCATCAAACCTGGACTGCTTAACGCAGCCTGATGCCAAGGTAAGAGCGAGAACGAGAGCTCCGAGAAACTTCATGTCATTTATATTTGAACTGACCGGGACTCATTCACAAGTACATTCCCCGCGAACGATTAACGAAATCCTTGCGGACTGCTACGCACAACTGCGCTCACACGGCGAGCGGCAGGAAGAGGAGGTTTTCGGATGAGTGGCTGTGCGAGACGCTTGTCCGAGAATGCAGGCGACGCGCCCGCCCCTAGCCCGCGAGGGCGGCGGGCGCGAGGCGTCAGCCGGTCGCCGGCGGCTTACAAAATGAGAGCGGGCTCAAGGGTATTCGATGCAGCAAATCCAGTGTCAAAGCTGCGACCCTCCGTGGTAGAATGTTCGCATGAAACGAACAGATCCCGTTCTGCCAAGTTCTCCGAAAGAGCATTTTCGTCATGCGCTTTACGAGATCCAAATGTTCGTCGACACACTATTTTATATTACGAGTCCAGGCCGCCCGAACGACGTGACGATTTTCAATGCGATATTAGAGAGCTCGCTGGTGCACGCGAGGAACCTGATCGATTTCTTTTCGGCGAAGAGGGTGTACGAAAGCGATATTCATGTGTCCGATTTCGATGTGAAGATTGTTGGTCTTTCGGGCCGGGTTTGCGGGCTCTTCAAGGGTCATCCGGAAAAACAACGAATTCAATGGCAGGTTTGCCATCTAACGCGGCAAAGATTCGAAGACGTTACGAAAAAGGAGTGGTCGCGGGATATGGTTATCGGGCCACTGCTCCCGGCCTTACGACAGTTTTTGAGCGAAGTGATAGAGAATGGGGACTTGATGGAACAGAGTGGAAACAAGGAGCTTGTCGGTCGAATAAGCGATTTGTTGTCTCCAACGGCTCTTCATTGGCAAGAGGACGTAAAATGGGTGGTCGCAACTGCATTTATCGATTCTCCGGAGGTGATCACATTCGCGAAGGGTTCGGTTGGCGGAAGTACGTCGATGGACGCTGCAGGGGGCGGGATAATATCCGACGAACCGATTTTTTGAAACAGGAGGAGTCAAGTAAGCGATTTGGAGCGGTGCAGTTGGTGAGATCTTTCGTTAGGGTTCGGAATTCTGGAGCATTAGAGCTGTGCCTCGTCGGTCGTTGCATGACCGGGGTTAGGCACACGTCTCACGAATGCGTAGAGGACAAGGGCGGTTGGGCAGGTAATCTGCACAGTCCGTCGAATCGTGGTACCGGTGCTGTTGGGGAACATCAAGGGGATTACAGTGCAGATCAGACTGCCAAGAAAAGCCCCTCTGGTTCGGGTGCAGACCGGTTGCCCCCTCGCGTGTTCGAGTCCCGTGGTGGAGACCTGGTGGACTGTTCGATCAGGTCATCAACGGCACGTCAGTGAGAAGCTCGGCAGTGGTTGGTCTCAGGTCGTAGAGAAAAGTGGTCATGCATGACGGCCCCTTGGGATGGGCGGGCGGGGAGCGCGCGAAGCGCGCAACCTGCCCCCCATCCTTGTCCCCTTGGTGTGCGCAGACGAAACGGAGCGACAATGAATTCAGTCACTAAAACCAGAATCGAAAACGGCAAAGATCGTGTCTTTGTCGCGGGTTGTCGCGCAAAGACGCGGGAAAATAGCAGAGGTGTGTCTTTTGCTGTTGAAGCGTCGGAGAATTCGGGGTTTGGTGGCCTTGGCGAAAGTAGGCCAATCCACGGACGAGGCGAAGGGACGGCGCACAATGGCGATCCGTCGTATCTGCGGGAGGGTGGAGGTAATCGAAGCCACGCGGGGTCGCGTCGGACCCAAGTGCTGGCATTCTGCATCGCATCACGGTGGTGCGACCAGGATGCCGGTGGAACAGATCAACGTGGAGGCTCGAATGAATATTGGAGATAGCATTGGTACCGGTGGCTCGGCAGTCGCGGAGAGTCGGACTCTCCTGACCAAGCGGATTGTGGCTCGGCGTCTTGGTGTGTGCCCGCGTACAGTCGAACGATTGATTGCGGCGGGGACGTTTCCCAGGGCGATGATGGTGGGATCGGCTCGGCGTTGGGAGCCATCCGACGTGGATCGCTTCATTGCTCGGCTAAATGCGGAACGGACGATGGTCGAGGTCGTACGATGATCGATTTCCTTTTTCAGCCTTCTCGTGGTGGTCGTAGGTCGCGACTGTGGTCATGGCGTGTCCAGTTGAAGCAATGGAGGGAGACTAGGACGATTCCCCTTCACGTGACCGACAAGCGGGTTGCGGGTCAGAAGCGGGAGGAGATGCTTAGGGAATTCGAAATGGAGGCCGCAGGGATTCCGGGGCATGGCCCTGCTCGGGTTGCTGCGTCAAAGCCATTGGCAGAACATCTGGCGGCCTTCCTGGAGGACGTGAAGGGCAGGGGGCGCAGGCCGAACACTTTGGCAAACTACCGGAAGGTGATCGGCAAGCTTTGCGAGCGGTGCGGGTGGGTGACGCTGGCGGATGTAACGGCCCAGTCGTTCGCATCATGGCGCGTACGCAGTGGTCTGACGCCGAAATTCCTAAATGATCAGCTTGGCTCAATGCGGACATTCTTGACCTGGATGCAGCGCAATCGGCTGATCTTGGCTGATCCGCTCAAATACGTTGGAAAGGTTCAAGGTGCAGGGTCGCGGGAATACCGCCGAGCGCTGTCAGTGGATGAGGCGCGGGCTCTCTGCGCGGTGGCGTCGGGCACGCGGGCATCAATCTATCTGCTGATTCTCTACACGGGGCTTCGGCGTTTTGAGCTCAACCGGATTCGGTGGCGGGATTTTGATTTTGAGGCGCAGCCGGTTAGGCTTGTGCTGGATGCAGTGGACACGAAGGGAGGGAGGCGTGCGGCCGTGTTTGACCTTCGGAGCGAGGTCTCCGCTATGCTTCTAGGTGCACGTTCTAAGGCGTGTCTGTCGGGGCGGCTGGATGACTTCGCATTTCGCGGAAGGGTTCCGAGTGTCGGTATGCTGAAACGCGACTTGGCTGCGGCTCGGATACCCTTCCGCGATTCACGGGGCCGGTGCGTCGACCTCCATTCGCTGCGCAAAACCTTTGTGACCTGGCTCTCAGTGTCTGGCGTAGCTCCGAGGTCGGCGATGGCTTTGGCACGTCACAGTGATTTGCGCTTAACGATGGGCGTCTATACCGACGCGGCGCAGCTTCATCTGGCATCCGAAATGGCGCGGATGCCTTCCATTTCTCTCTCGAAAAATGACTCACAAATAGACTCACACGGAGACGCACAAAGGACGGTCGCAACGGGGGTGGACGTGGCGCACACAGTCGCGGACGATCATTTTCTTGACTCGGGCGAAGCTGTTGGCAGTGTCGCCGTTATGCCGAGAATTACGCAACCTGTCGCTACAGGACAGACTTGCAAAATGGTCGGGGCGGTCAGATTCGAACTGACGACCTCTACGTCCCGAACGTAGCGCTCTACCAGGCTAAGCTACGCCCCGACTTGCTCGCGTGAGAAATGAGTAGGTTCCGAGCGGGTGAGGGTCGCAAGCAGAAAAGGGCCTGATAGGTGGTTCCTGGCTCTGTATCGCGCCTAGTCTTCGCCTTTGCGACTGGCTCCCGAGTTCTCGCGGATGAGCTTTGCCACTTTCTCCTGGCTCGTTTTTCCAGCAGCCAGAGCCAGCATCATTTCAACCGCCCTTGGTTCAGAAAGCGTGAGCTTGACGCCGTTCAATCCGAGGAAGACGGCAGCGCAGACAAAGGCCGAATGCTTGTTGCCATCGCTGAAGGGACGGTTCTTTGCGATCCCATGGGCGTATACGGCTGCCAGCGCAGAGAGGTCTGGCTTCTCGTCATGGAAAAGATTCGAGGGATGGGCAAGTGCCCCTTCGAGCGCATTCTCATCGCGGACGCCCGCCAGACCTCCGTGCTCGCGCAGCTGCTCCTCGTGGAATGCCAGGACCTCTGTCCGGCTCAGCCAAACAGGCTCCTTCACTTTGCCAGTTCCCTCAGCGTGTTGCGGTATTCCTTTGCCACGTCCTTGTAGATCTCCATCGCCTTGGCGAAGTTTGGATCGTGCGCTACTACCCTATAGCCATCCTGGCCCTGGGTGAGATAGACTGTGTCTCCTTCCGCGACGTTAAGGTTTCCGAGAATTTCCTTATGAATGATAACCCCGACAGAACTGCCGAAGGGGCGAAGTTTGAGGGCGTGGGTCATAATTGATTATTATCTAAGTTATAACTCCCGAATTGAATGCCTAGGCACGGGAAAACGGTCCCTCCGCCTCTTCTCGCAAGACATCCTCGCCGAAATTAAAAGGCTTCGTGCTAGGACAAAAATCTAACAGATAAAATCTTTAAAACTGTAAAATGCTCCCCAAATCATTGATTACCAATATGCAATCAGTACGTCCCGAACGCAGCGCTCTACCAGGCTAAGCTGCGCCCCGACCTGTCCGCGAAAGGTGAGGAGGCTCCGGCTAAAGGATGGCAACAAGCAGAAGACGCAGGACATCCCGGGGGGTTGCGCCATTCAGAACGATCCGGCCGCCGTCGATGCGGTGGCTTGCACTGGAGGGGAATCGCAATTCCTGCGGACGGCCGGAGGATCACTTTCGCAGATAAGCCTGAACGTCGTCATGGTTGCCGGAGTATACGAAGAGCAGAACGCCCGGTTCCGAACTAAAAAGCAGGCGCAGATCCAACCCGACTCGACACTCAAACAGGTTTCTTCCCAGACGCCTGATATCGGCTCCAGAGTGTGCATGGGGCTGCCCGAAGGCGAACGCCGCCGCCTGCATCGCGACAGCCACCTGATGCAGGTCGCTGTCCGATCGGCGGCTCAACGATCGGATGAACGATTTCGTGCTCTCGATCTTCATCCGCGCAACTTGCGCCAATCACCCCTGAATTCCTTGACTGTCTTTGCACGGCGCTCCGCCTTGATCTTCGTCTCGATGCGTTCCTCGGCCTCCTGGACCTGGGACGGGGCTAGTCCGTATTCCTGGTAGGCATAGTCTGTCGCTTGGACGTTCACTTTTCTAAGAGCGATGATATCGGATCCCACAATCACACCCACGTCCTCTCCGCTCGCAGCGAGCCTGAGCCAATGCCCCAGGTTTTGACGGGCGTCAGTAATGGTAAGCGTCTTCATGATGTCATTTTAATGTCGCTATAATGCCCGTCAAGCGTCATCGAGCCGCATATAGAATCGCCAGGAACGGAGCCGGAAGGGGTCGAAGGATCACAACTAGCGCGCGTCGAACGCAGTGCTCTGTCGGGCTAAGCTATGCCCCGACTCCCTCGCGCGCGGGCCCGGCAGGCGCCGGCGCTGCCGCGGGAACGAAACGATCTGTGAAAGGAGGCCACGCGCTGGAGCGGGCTTCCAAGCCGCACTCGCGGTCCGGCGGGCGCACGGCCCTTGGGCGGCCGTCCGCATGCCTCCAGGCGGCCTCAGCTGCCCCAACCCGGCCTAGTCCTTGGCCGGGGGAGGGGGGGGCGGCATCTTTGTCATGCTGCTCTGGTCCGCCCTGTCGGCGAGCATCGCCGTGTACCTCTGGATCTCGAGCTCGGCGTTGCGCCGGGCGACCTCGGCAAGCTCCACCTTCTTCGCCAGCTCAAAGCTTTCGCGGGTCTCCGTGTCCTTCTGCTTGTGGAGGGTGTCGAGCTCGATCGTGAGGTCCGAGACCTGCTTCGCGTAGGTCGCCGCCGTCGCGCTCGAGCGGTCGGTGTCCTCCTTGATGCGGGCCATGTCGGAATTGTACTTGTCCTCCTTGTCCTTGGCGGCCTTGGCCTCCTCCGCGGCGCGCTCGGTGCTGCGGCGCTCGGCATCCTCGCGCGCCTTCGCCTCGGCAAGCGCCTTCTTCTGGTCAGCCTCCGCCTTCTCCTTGGCCATCTCAGCCTTGGTGGCCTTGTCGCGGGCCTCGGTCTCGGCCTTGCTGGCGGTATAGTAGAACAAAAAGACACCCAGCAGGATCGCCGGGAAAAGCACGTAGAACCATTTTTTCATGAGAACGCCTTGTGTGTGTGAAAGTGCGGTAGGTTACTTGTTCTTGGCTGCTGCCGCGGCGGCGGCGGCCGCCTTCTCCGCCGCGACATCCGCGGCCCGGATCTTTGCGAGCACCTCCGCGAGCTTCGACTGGTTCGCCGTGGCTGCCGCCGTGTAATTCTTGAGGAAGGCAAGCTCCTCGTCCGAGGTCTTCTTCTCCGCCTCGATCTTGGTGATCTCCTCCTTGGCCGTCGCGACGTCCTTCTCGAGCTTCTCGGCCTGGCGCTGGAGCTTCTGGGCCTCCTGGTCGGCCTTCTCGGCCTCGAGCCTCGCGTTCTCCTTCTGCTCCTTCTGCTTGCGCTCCTTCTCGTCGCGGGCGATCCGGTCCGCCTTGCGCTGCTTCTGGGCGTCGACCGCGTCCTGGATCGCGCGCTGACGCATCTCGGCCTCGGCCTTGAGCTTCTCCAGCTTCTTCTCCTTCTCGGCCTGGACGACAATGGCCTGCTTCTCATCGTACTGGGACCTGAAATTCCAGTAGTACGCGTAGAACGCGACGAGGACGATGATCGGAGCGATGAAATAGATCTTGGATTTCTTCATGTTGGTTCCGGAAGTGTCTAGAGGTGCTTGTCCGCGGCCGGGGCCTTCTTGGCCTCCCGCTCCTTGATGGCCTCTTCAATGGCGGTCTGCAGGCCGAGCGCCTGGTGGTCGGGCCTGCTCATGAGCTTGATGGCCTTGTCGATCGCGACCTTGGCGTCATCGAACTGGCCGACCTCGTAGCCCGTGTAGGCGAGGAACATGTAGGTCTGCTGGGCCTTCGAGAGGCCGCCCTTCTCAAGCGCGGCCTTGCAGTGGTTGAAGGCCTCCTGGTTGTTGTCGAGCTGCTGGTAGGCCTGCGCGACCTTGAACTCGAGCTCCCCGTTCTTCGGGAACCTCAAGGCGGCCTTCTTGAGCACCTCGATCGCCGTGAAGTCCTGGTTGATCTGCTGGTACGAGGCGGCGAGGAGCAGCCAGTTGTTCAGCTCGGGATCTATGGTCCCGGTCTCCAGGCCTTTGTAGAGCAGGTCGGAGGCGATCCCGTACTGGCCGATGTTGTAGTAGAGCGTGAAGAGCGTGAAGTTGTCCCTCGGGGTCTTCATGAAGCCCAGGGCCTGGGCCCGCTCGATGGTGTCGATCGCGCGGATGTTGTAGCGGCGTATCTTGGCCTCGTCCTTGTCCTTGGGGTCCTGCGCGAGGGCCATGTAAAGGGTGCTCAGGTCGATCCAGTAGCCCTTGTTGTTCGGGTTGCGCGAGAGGATCAGCTCGAAGTACTCGGCCGCCTTGGCGTAGTTGAGCTCCTGCTGGAGGGTGGCAAGGAGGAAGGTGTAGAGGCTGTCCTTCGGGTGGACGCTCAGGAGCAGCGTCTTCTCGATCTGCTCGCGGGTCTGCCTCAGGAGCACGGGGTCGGGATGGTTGCCGTCCCGCGCGAGCGACGCCGCGTAGAGGACCTGCGCGTAGTAGAGAGAGACATCCTCGTTCGGCTTCGCGGCGATCTGGAACCAGCGCTGCACGAACTGGATCGCCTTGCCGTACGCCGCCAGTTCCGCCTCGTGGTCGGTCTTCAGGGTGTCGGCCTTCTGGTAGTAGAGCTGCGACAGGAAATACAGCATGTCCGTTTCCTGCTTGTTCGAGAAGAAGTGGTGCTGGTCCGCGATCGTGAGCGCGGTCTCCAGCGGCTCGATGGCCGCGGGATAGTCGCCCTTCTGCGTCAGGATCTGCGCCTTCATCTCGTTGAGGAACGCCTGGTCGTAGGTTCCCGGGGACGCCTTCTCGAGGAGCCCGTTGACGAGGCTCATCGCGCCCGTCCAGTCCTTGGCGGCCACCAGGGGCTCGACCTTGGCCAGCCCGTCGCCGATCTCCTCGGAGAGGACGGGGGCCTCGTCCTTGGCCGGCTCGTCGGCCCGGAGCCCGGCGGGCAGCACGAAGGCGACGGCCAGCGCGGCGGCGGCGATTCCTAGGGTGGCGGGGCGGTGTAAATGGAAACGCACGGTCTATTGGTCCTCGTTGAGTGTGAAAACGATCGGCACCTGCATGTGCGTGAAGACCGCGTGGCCGTTCTTGCGCCCTGGCCTGAATTTCCACTTGCTGACGGCCTGGACCGCCGAGGCCTCGAACTCGCGCTGTGACGAGTGGGCCGCGAACGCGTTGCGGACGTCCCCGTTGGTGTCGACGATGAAGTCGACGAGGACCTCGCCCGAGATGCCGGCGCGCCGCATCTCAAACGGATACTGCGGGCGGGCCTGGAACTTCGCCACCGGCACCTGGTCGAGCTTGGAGATGTCGAAGACCTCGATGCCGGCCAGCCCCGTGCGCGTCTCCGGGATCTTGACGATGTTCTTCGAGATGGCCGACAGGTCGGGCGGCGGGGGCTCGATCTGCTGCACGAAGGAGTCGGGGGTCACGACCTGGGGAACGTCGTTCTGCATCGGGGGGGCGATGTCCTGGGGGACTATCGGCTGGTCCTCGACGACGTCGGGCTCGTCGGGCTCGATCTTCGGCATCACGATCTCGATCTTGGTCTCGTCCTCCTTCACCGGGGGCTTCGGCTTGTAGTGGGTGAGGTTCCCGCCCCAGGCGAACAGGAATTCCAGGGTGATCGTGAATATGAAACCGGCTAGGAGGTCGCGGCGCATGGGACGTGTTTGGGTTCGCTCAGGCGGTCGTTACTTGCCGGTGTCGTGGACGCGCGTTTCGATTGACACCTGCTCGATGTTGGCCTTGCGGACCTGGTCCAGGGCGTAACACGTGGCGCCGAAGCGGGCCTTGTTGTCGCCGGCGATGAGGATGCGCGGCACCTGGACCTGGGCCTTGTAGGACTGGAGGCGCGGCGCGATCTCCTGGGCCATGATCGGCTCGCGGTTCCAGTAGTAGGTTCCGGCGTCGGAGACCTGAAGCGTGACCATGTCGTCGTCGGGCTTGGCGTGGGGGTCCGCGTTCGCCACCGGAAGCTGGACGGGCAGCGACTGGATCCTGCTGAGCGAAAGCGTGAACAACACGAAGGTCGCGAGCAGGAAGAAGATGACGTCGATCAGGGGTATGATCTCGATGCGCGCCTTCTTCTTGCCGGGTTCTACTCTGGAGCTTCCGCCTGCCATAAGGGGTGAGGGTGTTTAGAGTTTAGGGATTGGGCTTGCGGCTATTCGGCCTTCTTGACCCTTGTCTCGATCAGGACCTTCTGGATCCCCGCCTTGCGCACCTCGTCGAACGCGTAGATCACTGAGGAGAAGGAGGCCTCGGCGTCGCCATTTATGAGGACCCTGGCGTCGTCCGGGTGCTCGATGTGGAAGGTCTTCAGCCTCTCCAGGAACTCCTCGAGCGTGACGGGATCCTTGTCCCACGCCATGGTCCCCTCCTCGGTCACCGTGATCGTGGCCGTTCCCGACGGGTCGCGGGGGATGCCCGTCTCCGCCTCTGGCAGGTTGACGTGGAGCCCCTGGGACCTGTTGAGGGAAAGCGTGAAAAGGACGAACGTGGCCAGCAGGAAGAATATGACGTCGATCAGGGGTATGATCTCGATCCGAGCCTTCTTCCTGCCGCCGCTGCTGGCGTGTGAACTTGAGCCGGCCATGGTATGGCTTCGGGGGCCGGTCTAGTGTGACCGAGTCTCGACCTTCTTTATGAGGATCTCGAGAGCGTGGGACGCGTCGGCGATCTCCTGTTTGATCTGCTCGGCGCGGGCGTTCAGAATGTTGAAGGGAAGGAGGCAGCTGACGGCGATTCCAAGGCCGCACATCGTGGCGATCAGGGCCTCGGCCACGCCGCCGGTGATCGTGCTGGCCGCGGCGCCGATGTCGCTTCCCGCGGAACCCAGGGCCCCGAAGGTCGCCATCATCCCCGTCACCGTTCCCAGGAGCCCCAGGAGGGGGGCCGCCGTGATGCAGGTGTCGAGGGTCGCCATGCCCTGCTGGTAGCGCGCGAGCTCCTGGCCCGAGGCCCGGAAGAACGCGTTTGAAAGGGCCTCCCTGTGCGAGAGGCTGTAGGTGACGATGCGCGCCACCGTGTCGTTGCTCTTCTTGCCGATGGCAAGGGCCTCGTCGATCTCACCCTTCTCCACGAACTCCAGCATCTTTGCCACCACCTCGGGCTCGCGCGCGGCGTTTTCCCTGATGATGAAGAGAATGCGCTCAATGATGACCGTCAGGCCGACGGTGAAGAGCAGGAGTATGGGCCACATCATTATGCGGCCGGCAACGAACAACTCCATCGGCGTTTTGTTGAGGAGTACAACGAATGCGAGACTGTGGGTGATCATGGTTGGATGAGAGCTCTGCTATGGAATTCGAATCAGTTCGTGAAATAACCTAAAGGCAAAAAAAGTCAGCTTTCTCGGACAAAACCTGGATGCAGCGGCCGGCGAATTTCTGCAGGAACCATGCCGCTTTGGGTCGAGGGCTTGCGTGAAGCTTGCATACAGGTGGGGGCAAACTCAAAGGGGCGGGGATAGGGGGAAATGCGGATGAGGGTTCATCGAAACAGGCGTGTCAACCTACATTTAGCGCGCGCCAAAACAAATCCTTCTTTACCGTCATTCGCAACAACACGGTTCGCGGAGGTTCAATGCATTAGAGATTCTGCTGGGAGTGCTTTGACCGGGAGATGGACCGGTTCCGCCTGCATAACCCCGCGCCGCCGCCGAACCCTTCCATGTTCCCGACAACACCCGCGTCCAAATTGGCTGCCCGGCTAGGAGTCGAACCTAGACAAAACGAGTCAGAGTCGTTTG
>CAYVKH010000022.1:0-53549 GCA_964451965.1 uncultured Opitutaceae bacterium | reverse complement strand
ACGGTCGTTTAATCTCTAACAAACTTTGTGAAGCTCCTTAATCAGACAGCCGTGGCATGAACCCAGCGAACCTCTTAGAGCCAGTTGCCTTCTGATCCTGATTGCCGGTGTACGATGTCATGTTGCCCTCCTAATATCTCCTACTGCAAAACTGCCAGAGCCAGTTGCTCTGTGCAAATGGCCCAACCTTGATGGAAGCCCATTTTTTCGTGCGCTTCGCGGTCAGAAATAGACCAGTGACGAACGCGCGCCGTATACCTGGTATTTGGTCCAACGGATTCGAAAGAAAGGACAACCGTCATGAACGGCTTTCCCGACGGTTCCCATCCTGACGTGTAGGCGTCGGTAAAGACAAGACGCTCATTGGCTATGACTTCGAGGTACACACCTCTGCACGCAATGTCACTGCCGTCAGGTCCCCGCATTACGATTAACGACGAGCCTCCTGGCCTGACATCGGTTTCGACGACGGGCGTCGTAAATGGAGCAGGGGCAAACCATTTCTTCAGCGTTTCGGGTTCTGTCCACGCCCTAAATACTCTTTCTTTCGGAGCTTCTATGATACGCGTCAGAACGAGGTCACGTCCTTCGGCTTGGGTCTTAACTTTCGAGGTGTCCATGCTTTGTTCTTTCTTGGGTTTCGATTGTTTTTCCAAACAAAGTGCCTAGGTAACGCTTCAGGTGGGCGAGATCTTCGCGCACCACGACAGGGCTCTGTTTTGCTTTGGCGAAAATAAAGCCTCCCTGAAGCACGGATTGAATGAAGTACCCAACACTTTCAGCGCTCCAGTCTGCCGTCGGCGCGTAAAGCGCCTTTGCCGATTCGACATCCTTCGTCAATTCAGCGATGTGGTTTGACATACCCACGTCGCACCCAACCCGAATCTCCGGGTGCGTGTCGTACGTCTCCTGTACTAGGGTACCTAACAAGCAAGTGTACTCGTAAAGATCGCCATTGAGGATCGATGCGCGGAAATCCACGTATCCAATCAAGCGATCAAAGGGATCGCCGAGTCTTCGGTAAGGGGCAGCTGCGAAGAAGGAGTCGGTCATCGTCCCCCAATAAGCGACCGCAGCCAGGGCTAGGTCGTCTTTGCTTTTGAAATGGTGAAAAAAGCTGCCCTTGGTGACTTCTGCCTTGTGGCAAATTCTGTCGATCGTCGCTGCGGCATACCCTCTTGCCCGAATTACCGCCAAGGCCGCATCCAAGAGGCGGAGCTTCGATTCGTGGCCAACTTCGGGAAGGGCTTCCATACAACGGACCATACCAACAAGTTGGTATGGTTGCGATCGAAATGTTGCGATTTGCTTTTTAAATACCCTTTCTTATTTATCCATAGTCTCTTAACGAATATTATTCCTTATCCGATTTCTCGGAATCTAAGTAGATCCTTCGTGTTAATCGACGGCATTCCGACCATAGCAATGGTACCTACGCGCTATAGTTCCGGGCAAGAAGGCGAAGATTGGTGCCGAGGCTCATTGATATCGCCGAGGATGACTGAGAACCGGGGTTCGAATCCCCGTGGGGACGCCAAATTTCCAAAAGCCCGTTGCTCAAATGAGTTACGGGCCTTTACGTTTTTCGAAATGTGCCAACTGGCAACAGCCAATTGCCCTCCCTCGGAATATGCAGGCCGACTCGTGGCTTGCTATTAGGGTGTTATGGCAACTGCCCACCTGCAGAGTATCTCAATATCCCACCGCTGAGTTCGGGCGTGGAACGGTAGAAGAACGAATAGACGTGCGTGAAGCCATTAGGGAACCTCGTAAATCTCGACTAAGGCAATGCCCGACGTGCTATTCGCGCCGTTGACTTGGGCGGTGTAAGCGCCGGGCGGGAGCGTGACGAGCATGGCACAATCGGCGGAACCAGCCGGCAACGCGAACGCGCCGACGCTGCTCATCACCGAAGCTGTGGCGGCTTGGACGATAGAGAGGGCAGGCGAGGTGCCGAGGGTCGGATCGGTACCCCATCCGATGTTGGTGGCGATCGCAACGCCGTTACTGTCGTAAAATGTCAGTCGCGGGGCCGCCAGGACGCCGGTGATGCCAAATTGGCTCAAGGACGGGCCGACTCCGCGAATGAGAACGGTTTCGGCGGTGTTGCCCGCGATGACGAAGCCGGTGATCGAGACGTTGCCCCCGTTGCCCACGTTAGCCCGGCTGGAGATATTCACCAGACGCGTTGTCGATGGAGGGATGCGCCCTGGCAACAAGTACACAGAGAGATTGCTCGTAACGTCATCGATTGCGGCGTAATTGAATGCGGCAGAATTGTCCTGCACAGTGTCAATTCCGAATGCGCCGCCCTGACTCGAATCGACACTGTACTCGCGAACGAACTGTCCCGATTTCGTGAACTCTACGATCTCGCTGGGATGGAACAAGTCAGCGTTGACCGCATCACCGTTTGCGGTCAGCAGATTCCCGTTCGGAGCGAATCGCAATGCGAGTGGCCCCCGTAGTTGCGTGCCCGCAAATACGACGTTGCCTTGGACGACGGCACTAGTCCGTTGGGCTGCATTGGAGATCGCATAGATCGCGTTATCGGCTGTGGAAGCGACGTACAACGTATCCGTGTTCGCGTCGTAGGCGAGGCCGGTCGGACCGAGGACGAGGGCCGCTGCGTTGGGAACGTGGGTATACCCAGCAGCGATCGTGGTCTTCTTGAGTAGCGTCACGCCGTTCGATGCCACCGCAACGTCGAGCCGCGCGACCGTGCCGTTCAGTACGTTAGAGACGAAGACGTGTGCCTGGGTGCCTTGATCGTCGATGGCTAAATCCCAGGGGCCGTCGAGAACTGTGGGATCGGTCCAAGTCTGAACGACATTGCCGAGTCGATCGACAACCTGAACCGCGCCTTGGCCGATCGTACCGAAGGTGCCGTCCGCGGTCGAAACGTTTCCGACAAGCACGAAGCCACCCTGAAGAACCCCGAGCGCGGTACTGAGGCCCGGAAGAGTACTCGTAAAAAACGTGAGGGCGGTGCCCGGAGGCGCGAGTGGGCCGCTCGGTGTGAGCTGCACGATCGTAGTACCCATGCCCTGGATGTTGGCGCCGTTGTTGAAATTGCTGACCAGGACGTCACCGGCGGCGATCGCACCACCAGCTGGAAACCCATTGGGAACGAAGGCAACGCCGTAAGGGTTGACGTCGCCGTTGGCCGGAATTGTGGAGGAATTGACAAGCCGAGGGATGAACGCGTCACTCGCTTCGGCCATTGTCTGGGCCGGCACCGCGCCCGCCACCAATACGAGTGCGAACAATTCTGATGTATGTAGTTTCATCACAATCTCTTTCCTTTTTTTGTGAACTGCTCGGCGAAGCGATTTCGTCGAGCGACGCTCACAACTCAACTCGACACACGCTCGGAACCTGAGTTACCGTTCAATACGAGATTCCTGTAACAGTGTTGTTACAGTTCCCGCACCTGCCGTGTGAAGCGAATCATGATAACGTCCTAATGATTCGCGGCGACGGATAGCGCGTCTCCTGCCCCAGCAGGAGGCGTGACAGACGGAGAAGTCGGATCCGGTAGTTGGTTAGCCTTCTTCATCTTTGAAGCAGGAACCTTACGATGACCAAAGCGAACATAGTTGTTCCGGCGCCAAGGGCGATTCGAATGATATTCTGCGAAGACATCGCCTCGCGGGTAATGGATTCGAAATTGCCCCCGCTCATGTCGTTCGTAACGTTATCGAATTGCGCATCCGGACAACTGCTGCGGATTTGGCTAAGTGACGCAATAATGCCTGATTTTGAAAATGGCTTAACGATGAAGGAGGCCGATTTCGTACCGGAACCCTCTTGTAACAATTCTATCGTCGGAGCCGAATTTGCGCTCATCTTTTCGATGATTCACCAACTGGCAATAGGGCTGGCAACAGCTTCATGGTGGTGCTGAAGAGGAATGTTCTGAAAATCAGTTTCCCAAGCCTTAACAAAACCCGTTCATTTTGTTTTCCTACGGAAGTGGGGACCCAATGCCCATTTGGGCCGGATTTGGCCGTAGATCCGAATTGTCGAGATTCGGCAACTCGAGGATTTTTTCAGCCAAAAACGCCCGGACCTACCACGTTGAGAATTTCAAGATCATCAACGCCACTACTCGCGCTGATTCGTGCCAGAGTTAGTCGCAGAGATTACCCCTCTGCGTTGAGGCCACCGGACTTCACCGCCTGTTTCACGAGCGCCATCGCAACATCGAGCTTCAGATCCTCGAGTTTTTTGAAGTTGATGCAACTGCGGCCGGTCTTCACCTTTCCGAGCTTGGCGGCATTCTGTTCGACGAGGTAACCGCCCTTGTCGGCGGCGCAGATGTGTAGGCTGTAGTAGCTCTTTCCCGCGCAGAGTCCGATCAAGAACCAGTCGCCCTCGCGGCCGCTGGCAGACTTGTAGTGATACTTGCCGTAACCGATGACGGGCGAACCCATCCCCATCATGATCTCGGAGGTGAGTTTGGGCACGGCCTTGCGAATCGCGGCGTGGAGCGCGAGCATCGCGACGCGGCGATCGGCGGGGAGGCTGGCGAGGTATTGGTCAGGTGTCGTGGGTTTCATAACGGCGAAAGGTTTTCGGGGTGCGTCGCTGCGGCTCGTAGGAGCGGGGCTGCGGCGGGAGCAGCTAACGCGAGCGAGCGCAGGGCAGGCAAGCTCGTTGGCGCGGCGGCGTCCGGCCGCCGCCCGGACGCCGAAGTTTTCGGCAGGTTGAAGTGCATATTCAGCAGGTTGGGTGTTGCTGACAAAACTATAACTGCCAATTCTTTACCGGGACTGGCAACAGCTTGAGTGTTTACAGAAGCAACTACTGTCTGCTCTCGGAGCGAAAACAGGTGAGCAGTCGATTTACAATAGCGGGCTGCGTCAACCGGGGTTCGAGTCCCGGTGGGGACGCCGGCGAGATCCGTCAAGCGAGCACCTCAATCGTCGTATACTGTCGATCGGTGCCCAACCGCGACCACAAGGACAGTCAAAACGGAATCCTCAAGGCGGCAGATGATCCGGTAATCACGAACCCTGTACCGCCAAAGGCCATGCTTAGATTGCCGTAGAGGTTTACCGTGTGCTCGCGGGTCCACATTGCCCTGAACTCGCTTTTCGAGGAATTCGAAAACCTCACGGGCTGCCGACGGACCAATGTCGCGCAGATTCTTTTCCGCGCCGTCTGAGATCTTAAAGGTCCAGGGCACTCTTGACCTCTTGAGCGGTGCGCACGCCGGATTTGCCGGCCTTAACCCTCTCCCACTCCAAATCGCCCGCGCGAGCATCCTCGGCGTCTTCTTCCGCCTCGATACGAGCAAGATGGCGGCGCGTTACAGAGACAAGTTCGGAGGCAAGCTGCTCTTCGGCAGTACGAGCCCGCGAAGCCTCGCGCAGAGCCGCCTCGATGATAAATTTCGGCGTGCTAATGCCTCGACGCCTGGCCGCCGCAGCGATGCTGCGTTTGATGGCCGCTGGAATTCGAAGGGAAGTCGGAGAAACTTTGGTCGAACTCACGCGCTACAAATGTAGCGCATCCTCCATTCAGTCAAGTTTCATTGGATGCATCACCCACCATGAACCTGGCGTGCAATGCTCACGTTCAGGTGAGAATGAGAATAGCGCAGATGATCGGGGATGACGCAGAAATACATATCTCGCTCGCCATCAATGTAAGTCGTTTTCAGCAACCAACGAGATTCGAGACCGGGGTTCGAATCCCCGTGAGGACGCCATGCCAGATATCTTAATGTGTTAAACTGTGCTTCCCCGGACATTTCGGACACGCATCGGGCGCGGTTGTCGGCATCCATGCTCCTGAGAACCCGGCGCGTTGCAGTCCCTTTACGATAGGCTGACAATTTCGCATCAGGCGCCAGATCAGGCCGGAACGGAAGTTTTCTATCATCAGGATCAACGGGCCGTGGTTTAGGCCATAATGATACTTCGATCGCCAAAAACCCAGTGGCGGTGAGTCACCGAACATAGGATTGAACGATGCGGCGAATCCACACGGGTCACGTTTCCCAACCTCCGTTCTCAAAAAATATTCGATCGTCGGTAACACAATCTCCGGCGCAAACGGAAGCGACGCCACGGCTGCTCCCGCGGAGACCGTGCCGTCGTCCGGCCCAAAGGGAACTCCGCGCGCATGGTAGCCGAAAAAGCGCATTTTACGGCGCCTGATTCGCCGCACACATGGTCCGGGACCGTCGCAAGCGGTGATACCCCAGCTCAGATCGGAGCGACACTCGAATCCCGGTGAGTTTCTCCGGCAGTATTCCCGCTGAACATAGGTAGCGCGACGGCTGTTCTCAAAATAGTCGATAGACTTTCCCCTCATGAAATCGTCCTGCAGTCCGCGAAAATCTATCCAAGCGTGCATGAACTGGTGAATGAACAGCGGTCCCGCGTAAAGATACTCGTAACCATAGACGCATTTCCATTGATAGGTTCGCGTCCATGCGCGGTAGCTCTCGCCGGATAAAGAATGTGCTGCCGACCCAAGGGCCAAGAGATACAGCGGCAATCCCTCGCTATAACCCCGCCAGCTAAACTTCAAGAAGCCCTTTTCGGGGGAGTAGCCATGACTCAAGGTATGAGCGCGGTCGCAGGCCCAATCCCACTCCACTCTGTGGCAGATCTCGTCGACGCGTTCGCGCAGTTCCCGTTCCCGAGCATTCGCACCAGAAAAATATTCGGCGGCGACAAGCATTCCCAAGATCAAGAAACCCGTGTCCATCGTGGACAACTCGCATGCCCATGCGCGCCTGCCCTCCACCATATCTAGAAAATGATAGTAGAAACCGCGATGGCCAGTTGCATCAGGCTTCGCGCCCTGCGAGCTACCGGCAAAGAACCTGACCGCGGTCAATGTGCGTCTTAGCGCCTCGCTTCGGCTTATGAAGCCTCGTTCGACTGCCACGATGTAGACCGCAAGCGAAAAGCCAGTGACGGCAATACTTGAAGGGGATAATTCCTCCGTTTTATCACGCACCAATCCATTGGATGGATTGTATTCACGAGCAAAATAGCTGAATGACTCCTTCTGCAGTCGGTGCAGCATTTTGTCATGGGATTGCGCCATTGGAGCTGTTCTTGGAATTTCCTTCTGATTTCAATCGCGACAGCCCAAAAGTGCGGCGGCGTCACGGCCGGTGAGAAAATCGTACGCGATTTGAATAATTGGAATACTAATATGTTAATCGCCCCAACCGACGTAACGATGCACCACGTTGGAGGACACGAGCTGAGCAAACACATCGATATTCTGGGCACGCGCTAGAGCAATCAGCTGGAAGTCTATCTCTCGGTGCAGCAGAAGTTCTCGACAATCCCGGATGCGGAGAAAAAGTTCCCAGGTCTTCCGTACTGGTGAATATCATGCCGAGGCGGTTTTTTGCCTTCCCGAGCGGATTCCTCGCCGAGGCACGCGCTGTTGCGTCAAATACCTTCTTGTTGATCCCAAAGTTTGAGATTTGTGAATTGCCCGGGCGTCGACGCGACCTCGCATTGCGCCTGCTCAACTCGATGAACGCCCACCTGCGGGTTTTGATTGAAATCCGACTTGCCGCGCTGACGGTCACTCTTCGAACCCGCGGACGGGAAACGTGGGACAGCTTCGCGCGAATTCTCCTCTTCGTGCAGGCGGACACGCGCTGCAAGAATCTCAGCGCGTTCCCTGTAGCCAGATGACTGCCAACAGGGCTAGCGGCAGCTTGAGTGTTTGCAGAAACGACTACCGCCTGGTCTCAGAGCGAAAAAAGGTAAGCGGTTGATCCACGATAGTGGGTTGGGTCAACCTGAACTCGAGTCCCCGTGGATACGCCAGCTTAAGTGCCGTCAATAGGACACTTTGTGACGGAGCGGAAAGTTCGAGTCCACACCAACAAATGGGGGGGGTGGATGGGATGCTGGCTGTGGGTTAGACGGCATGACGCCGCAGGCTTCTTGCCAAGCCAGCCCCGGTTGTTGAGTGTGCAAGCTTGAGCGCAATTCCTTCCCCTGTCAGCGCGAACAACGACGCCGACCACTCCTTTCTGGGTCATCCTCGTGGACTCGGCTATCTCGCCTTCACCGAAGCATGGGAGAGGTTCTCCTATTACGGCATGCAGACGCTGCTCGTGCTGTACATGGTGAGACAGCTGCTGCTTCCGGGGCACATCGAGCACATCTTCGGGTTCACCCCGTTTCGCTCCGCCATCGAGCGCGTTTACAGCGGGCCGCTTTCAAATATCGCACTCTCCTCGGCGATATTCGGGCTCTACACCGGCCTCGTATATCTGACACCGATCGCTGGAGGTTTTATCGCCGACCGGTGGCTCGGAAGGACCCGAACGATCACCATCGGCGCGCTTCTGATGGCTGCCGGCAATTTTCTAATGGCATTCGACGCATCATTCTTGATCGCGCTCCTCTGCCTGTTGACCGGTGTCGGCTGCTTCAAGGGAAATCTCGCCAGCCAGATCGGCGCCCTCTACGCGCCTAGCGATCTTCGACGTGCCGACGCGTTTCAAATATACTATCTGTTCATAAATGGTGCCGTCATCGTCGCCCCTCTGATTGCAGGTACGCTCGGAGAGGTGTACGGCTGGCAATACGGATTCGGTGCCGCCGGCGTCGGTATGCTGATTGCCCTCGTGATCTACCTGTCAGGCAGAAGATGGCTGCCGCCGGAGCCAATTCGCGCCGAATCGGCCGCGCGGCCGAACCTGAGCCGTGACGAGCGCAAAGCTGTCATTGTGCTCATCGCGCTGCTGCCGGTGCTCGCGATCGGCGCGGTTGGCAATCAGCAGATCTTCAACGCCTACATGCTTTGGGTGCCGAGCAATGTGAACCTCGTATTCTTCGGTCGCACGATGCCGACCACGTGGCTGATCACCGTCGATTCGGTGGTGAGCGTTTCAAGCCTAGTCGCCGCACTGGCGTTCTGGCGCCTGTGGTCGAGGTATTACAAGGAGCCGAGCGAGGCCATCAAGATAACGATCGGTCTTGGCCTAAGCGCCGTAGCCTTGCTATCGCTCGCGGCCGCGGCGGTGGTATCCTCCACCGGCCATAAGGCGGGCGTCGGTTGGGTGCTCGGGTTTGAGCTCTTTAACAGCATCGGGTTTGCGAACGTGTTCCCCGTCGGGCTTGCCATGTATGCGCGCGCATCCCCGAAGCCAGTCGCGGGAACCATGATGGGTGTCTATTTGCTTCACCTGTTCCTGGGGAACAACCTGGTCGGCTGGCTTGGAGGACTTCTGGATCGCATGTCGGGCACGCAGTTCTGGCTTCTGCATGCCGCGCTGGTTGGCGTAGCTGGCGCGATGATGCTGATAACAGCGCGGTTAGCCCGCCGCGTGCTATTTACTACGAGCCCTTGCGAAAGTTGAAAGGGCTTGTGCGACTGGCAGCAGGGCTGGCATCAGCTTGAGTGTTTACTCTGCCGGGATTCGATTTCCCATGGGAACGCCACGGTTTGATTTGCTATCCATCAGCAGGATAGGGTTTCCTCATTTGCGGATCTGCCAATAGAATTGACCCTCTGCCTGATGCCCGTGAGGCAGAAGAGAGCTGCCAATTCGAGCCGTCCTTCGGGTCTCCTGGAAGTCTACGCCGACGACGGCGTGGCGTCACCTCTTGTCGCCGCCGCCGAAATCTGCATGTAACGGCTGCGACACCTTGGGGAACCACTCTGCGGCAGAAATCAGGTCAGCACGCGCCGCTTGCGCATTGTCCGGGCATAGACCAACAGCAGCACTCCAATCACGAAAATCACGGCGCTAAATGCCAGCGCCGCCGCTCCGCCCATCAATTTCAGACCGTTGGCAGCGGAGAAGTTGTGAATGTCGGCGAGTACCATGCAGACGGACGACGAGAGAAAGAGATGAAACGCCTGACGTTTGCGCACCAGCAGCAACAGCGATCCCAATACACCGCCCCATACGGCGATCCCCCAAGCTGCCACTACCCAGACTGGAAAGCCATAATAGAAATCGAGTTGCGCGGGCGTGAATCCGCTCATGTAGGCCTTGTTCTTGGTCTGGGTCATGACGAAATCCATCGCGCCGACCGAATTCCAGATAAGGGAAACCGCCCCCACCACCCACACGTGCCAAGGCGCCTTCACCGATTGGGCCATTGAATCAGCCATGGATTCAGCCAGAAAACCCCTGAGGATTAGTCAATTCCAATGATCGGCCGGCGCCCGAGCATCGGGGGCCTGGTCTCGAAAGCCATTACACTGAATTCCTCTCCACTAGCCGGATTGGAAGAATCACTCGGCGTTCGTTGATGCGCTGCCCGCCCGTCAGCTTGTCAAGCATGCCCGCGGCTTGCTCGGCCATCTCCCGCAACGGTTCCTCGATTGTGGTCAGCGGCGGGTTGAGCAGCGACGAGACCCTCTCATTCTCCCCGCCAATGAGCGAGATGTCGTGTGGAACCTTTAGGCCCATGACGTAGGCGAGAATATGCAGGCACTCGAGCGCCTCGAAGCTCGATCCGGGCGCGTAGATGGAATCGGCTCCCGCGCGCACGGCGCGCGTGACCACGGACATGTAGTTGCTCTCGGGCCCGTAGAGGGAACAGCGCTGGTCGTCGACCGGGAGGTCCGCCTCGATCAGCGCCTTCTTGAATCCCTTGAGCCGCTCGGCAAACGCGACGTAGTCGCCGCCCACAAAGGCAAGCTTGCGCTTGCCGCGCTCGATGAAATGGCGCGCCGCTATGTAACCCGCGGCGTAGTGGTCCGAGCAGACCACGTACTCGTCCTTCGCGATCAGGAACTTGTCGAGGTGGACGACCGGCATCCTCTTCTCCAGCTCGGACACCAGCTCGCGCAGCTCCTTGGCCTCCGTCACCACGACCATTCCGTCGATGAACTTGGTCGGGAGCTCCACAAGTGGATTCACCGGCAGGAGAACGCCGATGTTGCGCCGGGAAAAGGCGAACGAAAGGTGAGCCGTCAGCGTGCCCGCGTACCCGCTGAAGCGGTCCGGGTAGGTCGGCTCGGAAAGGATCGCCACCTCCCTGTTGCGCACCGATGCCTGCGGCTTGAGATTGAGCTCCGCGGCGGCGCGCAGCACGGACTCGCGGGTCTCGGTCTTGACCCTGTCGCGGTTGTTCAGGACGCGACTGACCGTCCCAGGCGACACCTTGGCGAGGCGCGCCAGGTCGTAGATTGTCGCCCGCTTCCCGGCTCGATGCTGGGCCTCGGGATGCTTCGCCCCGCCGATCGTCGGGGCGCTAGGATCGGAGCCGGAATTCGACGTGTCTTTTGATTTCGTCACAGGATATTTCGTCGATTTGCGGGTCCGAGGCGGACCCGGAGGCACCTTGCATATTCACTCATTATGCCCCCAAAGTGTCACTCTAGAATCGGCCCTGGAAACCGGCGCGACGGCTGCCATGATGACAAGCGTTCCTGCAATTTTCATAGGGGGGATTTCCTCGCACTCACCTGAACGGCCCTCGGCCACGCCTCCCGGCGAGGGCCATACCAGCAAGGGAGCCCGTCGGTCCAGGCATTATTTCAGCACGCTGAACAGTCTTCACGCCAGGCACCATGGCCTGTCGAGCAGGGGGTCATTGCGTGTTGGTCGAGGAGATCCGCACCGGCCCGAGCAATCCCGATTTCAGCAACGGCGAATTCGCCTTGTAGGGCTCGACGTCTGCGAATGTGTATTTCGTCGCTGCATGTGGCTGCTGGTCGCCGATCAGCCGGTTGACCCAGCCGTTTGTAACCTTGATCGACACTTCGTTGGCGCCGACCTTCAGTATTCCGGTTACATCCACGCGATATGGGGAATGCCAGACGATGCCCAGGGATTCGCCATTCACCGTCACTTCCGCAAGGTTCTTTACGTCGCCTAGGTCGATCCAAAGGTGCCCACCGTTCTTGAACCATTCGGCGGGGGCATCGATGGTCTTTGTGTAGGTTCCGGTTCCCGAAAAGTATTTCACGCCCTCATCCGTGCTGTCGCTCCAGGAAGACAAGGTTTCAAGCGTGATGCTGGTCGGCGCTCCTCGGCCCGGTTGAAAAGCCACATTCCAAGGGCCGACCGCCGTGTCCAGCAGCGTCTCCGTCACTTTTGGCAGGGTGCGCGAGGACTCCGTGGCCGGCTTGCGGAATACGACAAATACTGCGCCCCATGGTTCGAGGTGCAGCGGCACCGTCGTGCGGCCGCCCGCAGTCATGTAGGACACGGGCTCTGCAGCTCCCGTCTCGGCGTGCCACAGTTCGGGTGCCTTGCCCGTCACGCGGAAGCTTGCGTCCACTGCCTCGTCGCGGTCACTGCGGTTGTCCACGAAGAATAGGTCGCCGTCGGCAAGCCTACGATGCACGAAGAGCAGGCGCGTGTCGCTTTCCGGCTTAGTGTAGTCGAAATCCGGGCTAACCTTCAACGCGCCAAAGACGTCCGCGAGGGACTGGCCCGCGTACACTGCACCCTTGCCAACGCTATGCACGCCCGTGCCATCGCCAAACAGCTCGTCCGTCAGCCTCCGGAACTCCGACGGGTCATCGGCCAGGCTGGGATCGTCCGTGGGTTTTGAACCGGACACGACACCGCCGTCCACCACCAGCCTTTGAATAGCCCGCAGCACGGGTAGCGACATGTGTCTGCTATATGGGTCGAGCCCGAGCACGCGGTAGCGCATGCCGCTCTTTGTCACGATGCCGCCGTCCGCAACGAATAGCTCGTGGATCAGGCCGTCGGCGTTGATGTAGTCGAATCCATAGCCAGCCGGCACGGCTGGCGCCTTGTCGCCAAAGATCGCGGTGAGGTTGGAGTCCTCACCGTAGAAGTAGACCAAGTCCGCGCCGAAGTGCCCCTGCTGCAGCAGATAGCTCGTCCGGGCGATGTACTTCACCCAAGGGCCGGCCTCCTCCGCCCAGGTTTCGTTCCGGTTAAACCACTGCCCAAAGGGCCCTAGCGTCAGCCCCGGCGCCTTGCCCACCAGGGGCTGGTGCGCTGATTCATGGATCACGAAGCGGTTGATCCCGTTAAGGAACTCCGAGTCGGCCGTCGGCTTGAGCGTGCAGGGCGACCACGCCCATGGCGCGGCGGCGGCGGTCATGGACTCGGCCGCAGCTATGTTCTGGCCGTAGATATGCGCGACGGACGCAGATTCGCGGTCGTCCGTGTTGTAGTTGAAGCTCTCCGCGTTCTGGCCAAATAGCTGGGTCCACATCGCGCTCATCGGGATATCGTCCAGCTTCTTCACCTCCATGCCGTCGGCAATGAGCGCGCGGCCGCCCTCGTGCGACTCGCCGTAATGGCCCATGCCGCGCTCCCTCAGCGACGCCTGCACCTGCCCGTAATGCTCGTCCGCAATCAGGTCGGCAATCGTCTTGCGAAAGTCCCACAGGAACCGGTCGCTGGCCTCGGCGCTTTCCACCACGCGCCCCGCGAGCACCGGCATCCAGGGTACGGGATCATAGCCCCGCCGGGTCCTGAACTGAGCGATCATATCGTCGGTCCAATTCTGCGCGCCCGCCTCCCAGCTGTCGGTCACCACGTACCGGATGCCGCGCTTACCCATCCAGTCCGCGCCCACCGTCTCCTTGTAGCTGTCCAGATAGCCGTCCATGTAGTTCTTCACATAGCCGGCATTCAGCTTGTCTACCTCGAGCCCAGTGGCCTCCGCCGTGGCCGGGTGGTTGGTGATCCCAAGCAGCGAGTATCCAAATCGAAGCACAATCCAGTCGCCGGGTGGGGGCGTCCAGTCGAGCGTGCCGTCCATGCGCAGTTTCTTGGTCAGCTCGACCACATCGGACTTTGATACGACCTCGTCAGCGGCGAATGAGGGTGTCGCGAACTGATAGAGGTCCGGATAGGGCGTGAAGGCTGCTTTCTCCTCAAACCTGTTCACCCGCGCCCCCGGGTTCAAAGCCAACCTGACAATCTCATAGTTGGCGGGAGGCGGGCCAACCTTTATCCCAAGCGAGGACGTATCCAGGCCGATCATCCACGAAGGCGTAGCGGGAGCAGGCCCGCGCTTGAAGACAACCCGGAAGAACTTCGCTTTCTGCGGTGGGAACGAAACCGTGTGCTCCGGTGCGCCGCCGTCGGGTAGCTTGGCGATCACCCGGAAGTTCTGTCCGTCATCACTGGACTCCAGGGACTTCTCCGGGCTGGAAATCCCCGCGACAACCGCGGTCATCTCATCCAGATCGTTCATCGCGATCGTGATTGAGCGCATCGATTGGGGCTCGTTGAATTCATATTGAATCCAGGCGCTCTTTCCCACCGCTGGGATCGGAAGCTTTGCCGTCCTCTCAGGGTCCCCTTCCCTGAGCGCCGCCGTGTCAGGGGCGCCTGCACTCGCCGTAATCTTTGGACTCAGTGATTCGATCGGCACGTCAGTCTGCGGCCTGCGGTACGCGACGACCGCGGCGTCGCTGTAGAACTGCGGGGTCCTCCTAGCGCCTTCCGCTTCGGCGGGAGCGTCACGGTCGACGAAGTTCTGAAATGGTCCGGTGTTCGCCGGAGGATGGGCCGGCGTGAGCGGCAACGCCTTGCCGCCCTCGACGTAAGTCTCGCTCCACACATATTTCTTCATTCCCTGCGACGCCGGCACCCAGGGGCCACCTGTCTCGCTCCAGCCGGGAGAGCTCGCAATCGCCTCTTCCATTCCTAACTGGTCGGCAAGGGTCGTCGCGTACTTGAAGGCATCCTTCCACTCGGGAGTCATGTAGGCCAACCTCTTCTCGACGACCTGCGGCGTCGCCAGGCTTGCGTCAAAGTTCTGGAAGCCGCCCAAGCCGATCCGGTGCATCCATTCAAGGTCCAGCTTTATGCCCTCCTTGGTGATATTGCCGTTCATCCAATGCCACCACACCCGAGGCTTTGCGCTTTCCGGCGGATTGGAGAACTCCCGCATCAACACATCGTCTCCCTGTTGTGCGCGCACGCCGAAAGGCAGGCAGGAGAGGCACAGGATGATTATGACGGAAGGCAATATGTGGCGCTGCATGGCGTATCTAATCGAGCTTCGCGCTCCATCGATGGATGCTTCGCCGTGATCTCTTTGGGCTGGATTTTTCATTTGGTGTTTCAACCTGTCGGCTGGGGTCGGTTTCCTACTCTTAGCACCCGGGCGCGCCTTGGATGATCCATGGGGCAACCGCAATCAGCCTATAGGTTCTAGGTTGATCCAGTGCGATTCAATTCCCGTCCGCTGCTGGAATCACCATGCGAAAGCAACTGCGTGAATCGCTGGCTTCTTAAGATCCGACAAGCAGCCCATGGAACCAAGTCGCCGAACGGCGTCAACGCATCCTCCGTCATCGACAAACGCTCCTGGCCGCCAGGCGTCGAAAATCCCCTTCACCCATCAGGTGAAGCGCCTCCTCACCCGCTTTTGCGTCCATGTCCGTTATCTTCAGCGCGTTCCGTCATTGCCTTCCAGCTCAACTGCGGCTTTTAGGTTCCAGTAGGCATTCTCGTCTCTCAGGGCCTTTGACACCATCGGCTCGTCGATCTCCATCGCTCCGTGTTGCTGCTTCCAGCCGTGGAGTGTCGCTTCGGTGATGTTCTCCTCGCGGGCGACGGCCTGCGCCGACTCTCCGCCTTCGATCCGGTGCAGGATCGCGACGAACTGCTCCGGCGTCTGCCTCTTCCTTTTGGCATCTGGGTTCCATTCTTGGAGCCCAGACCCTCAATTGCCACGGCTCAGTTCTGGTGCGCCAGGTCAATACAACGCCAAATGGTGGGTAAATTGCCCATAGGCGCAAAGTTCAGCTACAATAAATGAATCAGGCTGTCACCCTATAATGCCAAGCTCGGCATTATAGGGTGACCCCTGACATCACAATGGCATTAGTATATAAGCGAGCGATGCCAGTGAAAACAGACGGGAGCGTGGTGCGTGTTCTAAATAGAAATCGTACGCGCGTTGAAGGTGCTTTTGATGGGATTGCTGGATGTTTCGGCAAGAGGCTGCTCCAGATTGGCCGCGATGGGCATGCAGAATTCCGCGCATTTTGTGATCGCTGTCCAAGAGGACATGTTGTTTAGGTTCACGAGCGTTAAGATGCCTTCGCAAATAGCAGACCATTTCAGCACTAAAGGAAACGTGCGCCGGTTGTCTTTCGCCCTTCTGTTCTTAGCTTTCATCTTTTGCCTCCGGTTTGGCGTGCTTTCGCTTGGTGCAGCCAACAGTTTCGTTAAGTACACCGGGTATTGGACAACGCTGCTTTCTTTGGTCGCGTATCTTTGGCTTCTGGTTCGCTCAATTCGCAAAAGACAATTTCCGACTTGGAGACAGCATCTTCCGGGGTTGCTTTCGGTTCTCGTTTGCGGGGGTCTCTTGCAAGCAAATGAACCGCATCGTTTTCGTGTGATGTTCGATGAGTATGCAATGCTTTCGACATCAATGAACATGCATCTCACACGCCACGCATCAGTTACGAGTACGGGCCAAAATGCCAGCGGGCAGATGCAGTACACGGGCGACTACGTCGATAAGCGACCATTGGGGTATCCGCTTTTGGTTTCGTTGGTCCATGACGTGATTGGATATCGACCGATGAATGCCTTCATCGTGAACGCAACGGTGGGCTTCGCTTTTCTGGGGACAGTCTATATTATAGGTGTTCTTCTCGGTGGCACCGGGCTTGGGCTGCTTGGCGTTTTGCTTGCCACGGGTTTGCCGCTTGTCGCGCAAACGGCGACTGGGGGCGGACTCGATCTACTGAGTGCGGCCATGGTACTTGCCGTGCTTGCTCAAATCATCCGGCATTTGCGTGCGCCCACACTGGAAAACTCGGAGCTGCTCGTTGCCGCCTACGTGTTCGCGGCACAGGTTCGCTACGAATCGCTCACGCTCGGGTTCTTGGTTGGCGCGGCGGTAGCCCTGGGTTGGTGGCGTTCTCGGCGGATTGAGATGTCCTGGTCATTGACGTTATCGCCTCTCTTGTTACTGACGCCAGTGCTCATCAATTTCGTATATGTGGGCAACCCTGGGTTCTTCGAGAGCCACCGAATCGGAGTCGAGTCTTTCAGCCGCAGTTTTTTGAACCGGAATTTAAGCGAGGGCATTTATTTTCTCTTCAACTGGGACGGACGGATGGTCAATTCTCCGTTGCTGTCCCTTGTTGGCTTCTTCTCGCTGATGCTATGTCTGGTGAAGTTTGTGCGTTCGGCCCCGAAATTGTTGAGGGACGGCGATCCACTGCTGGCAGTAGCCGGCCTCATCGCGTTCGGCCTTGGATTTGCTATTCTCACCCTCTTCTATTTCTGGGGAAGATGGACGGATCCGATTGCCGCCCGGCTCTCGTTTCCGCTGCAGTTAGCGTTGCTGATCTCGGCCCTTTACGCGAGCACTCTACTCCTGAACACGCCCCAGCGGCTTCGCATCGCACAGATTGTGGGCGGTATTTTTATTTTAGGTTACACTTTGCCGGCAAGTGCCCGACATCAGGCGACGAAAGACATGACCGCAAGCTACGAGGCCTCGTGGTCTGTTGATTACATCCTGACACACTGCGATGAAAGCACTTTAGTACTGAGCGCGTCGTCACTGCCCTTTGTATGTAATGAGCGCCCAGCTATGGGATTTGCGGTAGCCGCTCACAACGAGGATCTATTGCAGCTAAAGTGGCCAAAGACACCCTATCGACAAATACTCGTACTGCAGGACTTGGTGTTCAATACCGAGACCAACCAGTGGGAGGTTTGGCGCGGTTCTAACCTCACTCCAACATTGCCCGGTATGGTGCTCGAAACGTTAACCGAGCGCGTCTTCGTTAGCGGCTATCTCGCGCGCATTTCGCGACTAATTAGCTATGACGCACAAGCGAGCACTTCCGCCGTTGCAGCTCCCACACGATAGCTCGGCAGGGGTTTGCGTGCCGTAGCGGGTCACACACTGCTCCTCCCCTTTAAGCAGCAAACGGGCGCTCTCTCAAGGCATCGCCGGAGTTGTTGCAGCCGTCTTTGGGGTGAAGCTTCTACTTATCCGCTCTTCCCGTGTCCCATTAAGAACTGCTGCCACTTTTTACACCCGACGATCAATCTGTTGGGACGGCATTGGTAGTGAGGGTGCCATTTGAGGCTTACATGTGCCTATAATGCTTCAAATTATAGCACAGTATTGAATCGCGTATGGGGTCACATGCCCCCCGCGGCTGAAGTGTCATAATTTGGGACCCGCGCGGTTCCATTAAGGGCCGCCATCCCGCTCGCCCGCCCCAGGGATTTTGTTAAATAGCAGAGGAACCAGCGCCACGCATAAGTAGTAAATAAACTGTGTGGGATAGCTGTATCGGTCTGCCGAGATGACGACGAGGGAGACAACAAGACTCGCTCCTAGCGGGATGAGCGTAATCATGAACAGAAGGAATACGCTCTTGTCGCGGCCCCTGGAGCGCGCCAATCGGAAGGTGCTCAGGGTTAATATGATAAAATAGGCATAGCTCCATGCTGCGTTCTGGAAAATGGCCGCGTGCAGACGCTGCCATAAGTGCTGCAGATATCTGAGGAAGCGTTCGAGACCCGATGCCGCCCCCTCGCCCTGCAATACCGGAGCGGGCGCGGCCTCGGTCGAGCCCGCAGCGAGGCGCGCAGCCATTTCGTCAGGATGGGATCCGCTCATCCCATAGAGCGGATTACCCCGCCTGCGGTATGCTATCGATGACTCAATATCGAATCTATATCCGACGCCCTTGTAGAACTCGACCAGTCCAACCCAGACGAACTTGGCATAGAGCACCGGATGCCTCTGAATCGCTATCAACGACACCGCCCTTATGCTTGCCCTGCTCTTGAGATAGTCGCCGGAACCCAGCCTGCCCCATCCCCATCGCTCGCTGAATATCAGCCGGTTAAAAGCTTTCTCATAGATGAGGTTTAGTCGGTCGGCGTCCCATGATGTACGCATCGTTTGGAGATCCTCGGCCGTTATGTCCTGCCTAGCATAGGAGGCGGGAAGGTCCTTTAGGGCGAGATTTACAGATTCCGGCAGTCGCGGATCCGGTTCCCAGAAGAGGGCGGTCGCGCCCACAAGGTTGGCCTCCCCTAGGGAGGTCAATCCGAAGCTGGAAATGGTCCCATAGTTGTAGGTGCAAAGGCCCAGAACCAGCGCCGGGAAGGGAACCATGAAAGCGGCCAACGAGCGCATCGGCTGGCGCTGCCAGAATAGATAGGCGAGAACGGCCACCAAGATCACGATGAAGTACTCTCCGGCCGGCCTGACGAGTACGCACAGGGCCATGGCCGTGGAGGTCAAGGCCAGGTAAAGCGGCTTGAATTCCCTGAAAGCAATGACAAGAAGCGCCACTGCGGTAATGATGCTGCTCGCGTACAGGCTGTCGCTCAACAGCGCGATGTCGTAGAGGACGACTTGCGAGCTGCCCAAAAACCCGCACATGGCCAGAGTAGCCGGCAGCGCCAGCGAGGCGCGATAACGCCGCACGGAATAGACAAGGAAAAGGCTGGAGGCATAGGAAAGCAGGTTTTGCGCATAGACGACGCCGATCCAACGGCTGCTAAATAGTGTGACGAACCAGAAGAAAATGGGGTATCCCGGGGGCCGGTATATGAAATGGGGCAAGTGGCCTGCCCTAATCTCCGTCACCACGTCTAGGTATCCCGGCGTGTCCTGTGCTGCCCGTACTGACGGGTAATACCAGAAGAACGGCAGGCGGCTTAGTATGAAAACAGCGAAAAGCAGCGCGGCCAGTGATAGGAGGGATGGGTCAGAGAATCGGGAAACGGTCCGGGTCCCTTTTCCGGAGGTGTTCATCCCAATGATCGCGTGCGCGCGTCGGTCAGGCACATCGCGTCCATCTAGCCATAACACAGGTCCAGCGGCAATGAAATCGTCGGGGTGAACAGATTCGGATGCCAAACCGTGACCTTAGCCTGCTTCGCAGGCGCCACATGCGGAATCCGCTTACTCGCATTGGAAGGGCGGGAAAGGTGGGCCGAATTATCGTAGACCGATCGCGTATCCCGCGGGGACACAAGGAAGACTGTTACCCAATACTGTCCCATCATAAGCCGCTGAAAGTTAACTGATTGCCTATATCAATGTGACCCTCGTTTGTATCAACTTCTGCAAAAAGCCCTTGGATAAGTGTCTTAGAAAGGGCGTGCACTGAGATAACTCGGACAAAAGTGGTGGGGTTGGTCGTGATGCGGAGTTGCTTCCTGATAATGGCAATCGCGAAATGACTGGGCCCCAAGCCGCTTTGGGCTCCAAGCCACTAGTGAGAGAGCACGGGCGTTTGGTTTTCATGGCAATGCGCACGAGAACACAATATGCGGAAGAATGGCCAAAAAGTGGCGAGTGTGTCTCGAACGATTCTGCGAATCTGGCTGGCCAGATTAACAACGCCGGTCCACACGCCGGAGTTAAAATGAACGTCGTGATTCTCGGTCACCTTGGCGTCTTCAACGGGAAGCATGCCAAAGGCTTATTTGCGTTGGCCGCAATCTGCATCTCACGCGTCCAGCATGCCTTGCAGGCCGGATCACCCGGCCCGTTCCAACATGGTGCCGACACGGATGAAACAAAGGAGAACCTATGTTCGAAGCCGCAGAGTTGAATCAGTCGCTTTCGTCACAAAGCTACGACGCAAAGCTGCCGGCGCTTCGCGCCAAGCTCCTGCAGGCGCACTTCGACCTGCGTTCCCAGAGATTTCCGATCGTCGTCATAATATCGGGCGCCGACGGTGCGGGAAAGGGCGAGCTAGTTCATAGGCTCAATGAATGGCTGGATCCACGCGGTGTCGAAACCCACGCGTTCTGGGATACCAGCGACGAGGAGCGCGAGCGTCCGCCCTATTGGCGCTTTTGGCGGGCGTTGCCTGGACGCGGGCGCATAGGGATCTTCTTCGGATCCTGGTACACGACCGCGATAATCCGGCGCGTGCTTGGCAAGAGCAAAGGCCGTCAGTTCGACGCTGACCTGGACCGGATCGTTGCCATCGAACGAATGCTCGCGGACGACGGCGTCGAATTCGTGAAGCTGTGGCTCCACCTGCCAAAGGATGCCCAGAAAAAGCGTCTGAAAAAGCTGGAGAAGGAGGGCCGAATCGCGCCTGACGACTGGAAGCATTTCGAGCTCTACAACCGATTCACAAAGGTCTCAGAGCGGGCCCTTAGGCACACCGATACCGACGCGGCGAAATGGCACGTGATCGAGGCAACGGACAGACGATTCCGCGAGTACACCGCCGGCCAGATTCTGCTCGCAGCGCTGCAGCGGCGGCTGAAGTCGGCGGTGAGCGGCTCGGCCGCGCCAGCTAGGGAACCGGCAGCGGCGGCGGCGCAAGTCTCCAAGACGGCTGGCTCGCGAAAGGCATCCATCCTGGATCACGTCGACCTGGCGCGGAAACTCACGGACGCCGAATATGCGCGCCAACTCGAGAAGTACCAGGAGGCGCTGAGCAAGCTCGCCTGGGCGGCCAGGGAGAAGAAGGTTTCCACGGTGCTGGTCTTTGAGGGCTGGGATGCGGCCGGGAAGGGAAGCGCGATCCGTCGGGTCACCCAGGCCATCGATCCCCGACTTTACCGCGTCGTCGGCATTGCCGCGCCGACCGAGGAGGAGCGTGCCCATCACTACCTATGGCGCTTCTGGCGCCACTTGCCGCGTGCCGGCCTCACCACGGTTTTTGATCGCTCGTGGTACGGCCGGGTGCTGGTCGAGCGCATAGAGGGCTTCGCCCGCCCGGACGAATGGGGCCGGGCCTACCATGAGATCAATGAATTCGAGGAGGAGCTTTCCGAACACGGCATTGTGCTGAACAAGTTCTGGCTGCAGATCAGCCCTGCGGAGCAGCTGCGGCGGTTCAAGGAGCGCCAGACTGTCGCCTACAAGCGCTACAAGATCACCGATGAGGATTGGAGAAACCGCAAGCAATGGAACGACTACAAGCTCGCCGTGGATGAGATGGTCGCGCGTTGCAGCACTGAGTTTGCCCCGTGGACGCTCGTGGCCGCCAACGACAAGAAGTTTGCGCGCGTGCAGATACTGAAGACCCTGGTCAATCGGCTCTCCGCTGCGATCTGAGCGATTTTGGAGCGGCGCGGGAACCCATGAAGTCAGCCCAGAACGCCAACGTTGCTTCCCGGCCGCCTTCGACGCTCGCGGGAGACATTTGGGGCGGGCTCGCGGCAATGCTTGTCGCCCTGCCGTCGGCCATCGCCTTCGGGATCGCGGTGTTCGGCCTGCTGGGCCCGGAATACGTCTCCCACGGCGTCAGCGCGGGAATCATAGGAGCCGCGGCCATCGGCCTTCTCGCGCCCACGCTCGGCGGCGCGCCGCGGCTGATCTCGGCCCCGTGCGCCCCAGCAGCGGCGGTGCTCGCCGCCTTTGCCTCGGAACTGCTCGCCATCCCGCACGGCGCGGGCGTCATCATCCCTCCGGCGCGAATTGTGGCCTTGCTGATGATGGTCGCGTCACTTGCCGGGGTGTTTCAACTGGCCTATGGGTCGCTCGGGGCCGGACGATTCATCAAATACATCCCCTTCCCCGTGGTATCCGGCTACCTCAGCGGCGTGGCGGTCCTGATCTTCGTGAGTCAGGCGCCAAAGTTTCTCGGACTGTCGAGCGACTTCGCCTCGTGGAACGGTGTCCTGTCGCCCGCAAAGTGGCGGATCGACGCGCTCGTTATCGGCGGCGCCACCATCGCGGGGATCGTCGCGGCGCCTCGTTTCACGAGGGTTGTGCCTTCGGCGATCGTCGGCCTTGTAGCCGGGTTGGTGGCGTACCTCGCCTGCAGCTGGTACGAGCCCTCGCTTCGGCATCTCGACGGCAATCCCCTTGTGATCGGGCGCATCAGCCTCGGCGGAGGTGTGGTTTCGACCGTGGCCGCAGGGTGGACCGGCATATCCTCGATATCATGGTCGGACCTTGGGCTCGTGGCCGTGCCCGCACTCACGCTGTCGGTGCTGCTATCAATAGATACGCTCAAGACATGCGTCGTGCTCGATACCTTCACGCGCACCCGCCACAACTCGAATCGCGAACTTATCGGCCAGGGCGCGGGAAACCTCATATCGGGCCTCTTTGGCGGCATGCCGGGCGCCGGCACAATGGGCGCGACGCTCGTCAACCGCGAAAGCGGAGGCACCACAAAGCTTTCCGGCGTCTTCGAGGGGGTATTCGTGGTCGCCGCGTTTCTCATTCTGGGACGCTGGATCGCATGGGTTCCCATCCCCGCCCTCGCCGCCTTGCTGATCGTAGTCGCCATCCGAATGTTCGACTGGGGCAACTTCGAGCTGCTGCGGCAGAAGTCCACCCTCCTTGATTTTGCAGTCATCGCGTCCGTCGTGATCGTTGCGGTCCGGTTCAACCTGATCGCGGCGGCCGGAGCGGGGTTCGGACTCGCGATCATGCTGTTCATCCGCGAGCAGATCCGCGGCTCCGTCGTGCGGTTCAAGATCACAGGAGACAAACTCTCGTCGAAGCAGCACAGGACGCCCGACGAGCAGGCCGTGCTTGAGCGGTGCGGCGGGCGGACCACAATCTGCGAGCTGCAGGGCAGCCTGTTCTTCGGGACGACGGACCAGCTGCTCACAGAGCTGGAGCCCGATCTCAAGCGCTGCCGGTACCTCGTGCTCGATTGGCGGCGCGTGCGCTCGGTCGACTTCACGGCGGCACACATGCTGGAGCAATTTGAGGCGATGATGAAGGAGTGCGGCGGCTACGTCGTGTTCAGCCGCCTGCCAACGTCTCTTTCTAAAGGTCAGGATTTCCGCAGGTATTTTGAGCAGGTCGGCGTCCTGAGGGACAGCGTCCGCCTGTTCGACACGCTCGACGACGCCCTTGAATGGGTGGAGGACAGCATCCTTGCCGTGGAGCTGCCTGAGTCTGACCGCGAGGAGACGCCTCTCGATCTCTCCCAATTCGACCTCACCCGGCAATTGTCAGGCACCGCCGCGCTGGAGATCGTGGAACACTGCGCGCTCAAGCGCTCACTGGCTGCGGGGGAGATGGTCTTCCGGTCGGGAGAGCTCGTCGACGAGCTCTATCTCATCCGGTGTGGGAGTGTGCGAATCATCCTTCCGCTGAGCGACGGCAGCCATCACAACCTGGCGTCCTTCGGCCGCGGAAGTTTCTTCGGCGAGATCGCATTCCTCGACGGCGGCGTTCGTTCCGCGGATGCGCTGGCGACAACGGCAACGCAATTGTTCGTCATATCCCGTGCGCGCTTCGATGAGATGGCGAGGTCACATCCCGAGGTGGGAACAGAGATTCTCGCCGAGCTCGCGAGAGCCCTTGCACTTCGAATGCGCCATTCGGACGCAGAGATACGAGCGTTGTACGAGGCTTAGCGCGGTTCCCGTTACCGGCTATCATTTGCGCCAATTCTCCGCTAGGTTAGGCTCCATTACTATAACCTGGGCAGCGCCCTGTTGGGGATGCCAGGGCGGTTGTACGACGCAATCGCCCAATATGAGGAGGCATTGCGCATCAGGCCGGATTTCGCCGAGGCGCATTACGACCTTGGCAACGCGTGGCTGAGGATCCCCGGGCGGCTCAAGGAAGCAGTGGCGCAGTAAGAAGAAGCACTGCGCCTCAAGCCGGATGATCCCGCCGCCAGGCGCGCTCTGGCCGAGGCGCTCAGGCAAGCCAGGGATAACTGAGATAGTGTCGCAGAGCGGACGGCGGCGGCTACTTCACGGACGCCAGCTCGGCCGCGATCAGTTCGCGTATCCTCCCGCGCGCGTCGGCTAGGGGAATTTCGCCCTTGTCGACCTTCGCCAGAAGGGATTTCTGCGCAAGGTAGTCCTTGTTGGTGACCCCGGCCTTGCTCTGCAGCATCCGCCAAGCCTTCCGGCGCTCGACCGCAAACAGCACCATCTGGCGAGACACGGCGTAGAAGCGCACCTTCCCGTGCTCCTCCGCCTTGATGTAACAGCCGAAATTCGTCACGAAACTGCGGTGGGAGGTGTCGAATACGCGCCGGTGAATGACGTCGTCCTGCGTGATGAGAAGGAGCTGGTCGTCCAGCAGGGTGAGCCGGCCCGCCTCCTCCTCCTTGATCGCCTTGACGTGCTTGCGGAATCGGCCCTCGGTGAGCGCCCAGTGCGCCACGGTGAAATTGTATTCGGCGCCGTCGGTGGCGTACTTTGTCCGCCACCAGTCGCGGTCGGGGCTCGGGTTTCCCTTCAGGTCGAAGGCCTCCTGGGACGTCTCGCCCCGGCGGGGGTTGAAGATGAACTCCGGCATGCCACGCGCGTCGCGCACAAGCTTGGCCTGGTCGGCGCTCATGTTGTCGCCCACGCCGTGTTCCGGCTGGCAGGTCGTGTACGCCTGGAAGAATGCGGTGCCGCGGTACTCGAGGCCGTCCAACATCGCCTTGTACAGCTTCGCCGCGTTGGCCATCGATACCTGCGCGATGAATGGCGAGCCATGGCCGCTCGTGAAGGCCTCGGCCACGTTCTTCTTCTCGATCAGTTTGCCCTGTGAGGCCACGCCGAACTGGTTCATATCGTAGCCGCCGAGCATCGTGGACGAGTCGGAATTCTGTCCGCCGGTGTTGGAATAGACCTGGGTGTCGAGCATCAGCATCTTCACGTTCGGCCGGTTCTGCAGGATGACCTTTGACACGTTCTGGAAGCCGATGTCACCCAGCGCCCCGTCGCCGCCGATCACCCACACCTTCGGCAGCTCGCGGATCTCCTGCTCCGTCATGAGCGCGTCGTCAAGGTGGGTCAGAGTAAAATACTCGGCCTCGCTGGACACGCCCGCGACGCGGTCCAGAAGCGCGTCCGCCATGCGCTCAGGGGCGACCGAGCGGCGGGCGTGGTTGATGATCACGGATTCGGCCATCAGCCAGGAAATCGTCGCGCCGTCCTGGAACAGCGAATTCATCCAGGGATAGGGATGGGGATTCGACGGAGGCGTCGATCCGTAGACCGTGTTGCAGCCCGTGCTCGCGCCCATCATCATCACGGACATTCCATTGGCCCGGCGGCCGTCGACCGCCTGGAGCTCCTTGTGGTTGAACGCCTCCTGGCGGAGAATCGCCGCAAGCCCGCCGACGATATGCTCGTCGGTGATCGCCCCGTGTTTGGTCTCGTAGTCGGCCACCCGTATTGCGGTGTCGGCGTCGTTCTCGCCACCGAGGCCGGTGATCAGGTGCGCGAAAGTCTTCCGGAACAGACTGTATTCCTCCGGGCTGCGGGCCTTCAGCGCGGCCACTTTCGCGGCTCCCTCCTTCTCCAGGCGCTCCGCCTTCGCCCCAAGGCGGTCCGCCTTGCGGTGATAGATCGGCCGCATGTACGCCTCCGTGATGCTGGCGCAGGAGCGCAGGATGCTCTTCTCGCCGCAGCCGGCGCACGCGCCGTCGCCGGAGACGAGGGCCTCGTAGTTGCGGCGGACCATCAGGTGATTGCGCAGGGCGGCCTCGCGGGAACCCGCCGCCTCGCCATCGTTGTACAGTCCGAGAAAGCGCTGGGGCGTGTCCGGCAGCAGGCGGGAGAACACCTGGGCCGTCGTGAGGTCGGCGTTCAGCTCCTCGGTCTCGCGGGTCATGCGAAGCGCGTCGTGGTCGCCGCAGACCTGGACGCATTCACCGCATCCCTTGCACAGGTCGGAGACGAAGATCGAGAACAGGCCGCCGCCGCCGGGCGTCTTCGCCTCAAGCGACCGGAATATCGCTGGAACGTTTGAGTAGGCCATCGGCAGCTTTGCGATGATCCCCGTAAGCTCCGCCCTTCCCTTCTCGGAGACGGACGCGAGCGCGGTCACCTCCTCCCGGATGATCTCCTTGAACGGCACGTCGGACTTTGCCTTGACCGAATCGTTCATCTTCGCCCGTACCCGGGCCTCCAGTCCCGCAAGCTCGGCGCCGATGGCGCGCCGGTCGGCCACGTCGGTGACGTAATTGTTCACCGCGGTCTTGAGGACCGTGCTGACATCCTGCGCCATGTTCGGCAGAGCAGTGTCGGGGCAGGCCGTGATGCACTCCATGCACTGCGTGCAGTTCTCCGCTATGTAGACCGGCGTTTCCCTCCGGGCGACATACTTGGACTGTGTCGCGCCGGTGCCGGCCCCCATCACGCCGACCGAAGCCAGCGGGCCCGCCGGCTGGTGGTAGCCCAGGCCGCCTCGGAACTCGGAATCGAACTTGCCCATCGTCTGGAACGGGGCGCGGCCGGGCTGCTGGGCGGGCATCGGTATGCTGGAGCAGCCTGCGGCGCCGCATCCGGCCGTTGGAATGATCTGATGCTTCCCCTGCGGAGCGAGCAGCGGATTGCGCATGGAGGAGCGGTCGGCGTCGCCTGCCTGCCCGTTCTTGATTTCAATCACGCGGGCGAAGCCCTCGGTCATGACGGTCATGTTCGAGGTCACGACCGTGTCGCCGAAGCGCCCGAATTTCTTCTGGTACTGCTTGCGCACGCTCTCCAGGAACTTCTCCTCGGTGATGCCGTACGTTTGGAGAAACGGGCTCACGCGAAAGAATGCGCCCAGAAAGGAGTTTCCCTGCATGCGCAGTTGCAGCTCCGGCTGGCTGGTCGCCTTGCGCGCAATGTCGAATCCCGGCAGGATGAAGATGCGGATATTGTTCTCCTGGACGAATTGCCGGTGCCGGGCGGGAATCCGCTCCCAGGCTGCCTCCGGGGTCTCGCTCGATTCCCAGACGAGACTTCCGCCCTTCTTCAGGCCCTCCAGGGGATTGGTGTGGGTGAAGGCCTTCGGATCGCAGCAGAGGACGACGTCGACGTGGTTGAGCTCGCAGTTCACCTTGATGGGGGAAGGGGCGACCGTGAGGTAATAGTTGGTGGGCGCGCCCTTCTTCTCGGAGCCGTACTTGGGATTGGCCATCACGTGGAGCCGCTCGACGAGAAACCCGTCGGCATCGAACACGGGGTCGCGCTCGGAGACGTACCTGCCGAATTCACCGACCAATTCGCCCAGGTTCTTGCCCGTCGTGATCATGCCCCACCCGCCGATGGAATGAAACCGGACAGCGATCGCGCCCTCGGGCAGCAGCGAAGGCGTGTCCTTGCTGATCACCGCATAGGGATGTTCCACTCCGAGCACAAAGAATGTCTCGCCCTCGTCCGCTCCCCGGCCATCTATGCGACGGGACTGGCCGACGGCGAACTCGTAGGCGCCCAGCGTGTGCTCGGGCCTGAAATCACGGGAGCCGATGCCATATGCGCCCCGGAAGAGGCGCGGCGTCTCGGCGGGCGTGAGGCCGGGCAGCGCGCCGCCGTACTTCACCACCTCGTTCGCCTTGCCCAGGGCCACCCTGATGTCGCGGGCGAGCGGGTTGTCGCCGGCTAGCCCCTCGTCCGTCCGTTCCAGAATAATGACATTCTTCTTGCCACGAAGCGCGTTGATGACCGCCGCCTCGGGGAATGGCCGGATCACATTCACATGGATCGAGCCCACCTTGGCGTTGCGCTGTTCGCGCAGATAGTCGCAGGCAGCCTCGATGTTGTCCGCCGCGCAGCCCAGGGACACGAAGACGGTGTCGGCATCGGCGGTCCTGTACTCGTGCACGAGGCCGTACGTGCGGCCCGTCAGCTTGCCAAAGTCCCCATAGGCCTCCTCGAGCATGGGCAGGATGTGCTCGTTGAAGTTGTTTCGGCGGGCGACAACGCCGTTCATGTGGTGCTCCTGGTTCTGCACGGGCCCGAGCAGGACGGGGTTCTTCAGGTCCATCATCTGGGGAACCCGCCGCCTGCGGGACCCAAAGAGCTCGCGCTGGGCGGGGGTCGGGCAATCGATCTGGTCGTCGACCGCCCCCAGGAACTCGCGCAGCAATTCGGCCTCGGGGGCAAGGTACATCCGCTCGGAATGCGTGGTGAGCATGCCGTCCTGGATGTTCATGCCCGGGTTGAGCGACATCTCGTTGACCCGCCGCAGGATGATGGCCTGGTCAGCCGCCTGCTGGGCGTCCTTCGCGACCAGCATCGTCCAGCCCGTGTCGAGGGCCGCGTAAAAATCGTCGTGGCCGCAGTGCACATTCAGCGCATGCTTTGTCAGCGCCCGCGCGCCGACCTCGAGCACCATGGTCGAGAGCTTACCCGGCGCGTGGTAATACTGCTCCATCGCATAGACAATGCCCTGGCCGGACGTGAAATTTACAGTGCGGCGCCCCTGTACGGCATAGGAGGTCGCTCCTCCCTGCGCGGCGTGCTCGCCCTCGGTTTCAACCGCCACCTTCTGCTGTCCCCAGACCGTGAGCTCACCCTGCGCGTAGGACTGCTGGTAGATTTCCCCGCCCTCGGTGGAGGGCGTTATGGGGTAGAAGACGCCGCCCTCGGTGATGCGAGTCTCCACATGCTGCGTCACCAGCTGGTTGCCGTTGCAGGTGACACGGACGCCCGGGTACTTCGGCTTCTGGCGCGACGCGACAGACGGGGAGGGGGATGGATGCTTCGGGGCAGCCGTTTCTAAGCTCATAGGCGAAGTTTGTTGCGGAATGGTGTCCATCCTCGGACCCGGACGGTCCTATTAATAACCATTAGAAGTCGACCTTATTCAACCTCATCCGGCTAGCAAGGGAAAGTCTGTTGCCGCCGCCCGTCACTAGAGTGTCGGATAAACTGGGCTCGATGGCCCGCAGTTCAGACTCGAGAACCCTGCGCGAGCGCACGCGGTGCAGGCGCAGGATTTGGCCCGCCATTGCCCTTCCTTTTCCCATTCCTATGTCTCTCACTAGCATTCTGTCAGCCATCCGAGCAAGGTCCGCGCCAATTCGCGCAAACGTGCGAGAGGCATGCGTTGAGTCCCGACCGGTTCCTGACGGCCGAGCTCCCCATCGGCAATCGGTGAAGGTCATCACACGTACGTTCTTTCCTCCGAGTGGGGGCCCGAACGCGCGCTTGATCCGTGTTTCTCGATTAGGCGATTGCGGGGCGGAACAAGATTTGTTCGTGTTTTCCGGTGGTGAACGCGCCCCCCTCCGAAATAGGCAGCCCCAAGTCGATCATCATCAGGAGTATCGGGCTTGGCGTGCTTGTTGTTTGCGCGACCTTCTTCGCCTACCTGCCGGCTCTCTCGGGCGTCTTCATATGGAACGACGCCGACTATGTGACCGCGCCGGCGTTGCGCTCCCTCGACGGCCTTGCCCGCATATGGACCGAGCCTGGCGCGACCCAGCAGTACTACCCCCTCCTGCACAGCGCGTTCTGGTTCCAGCACCGGCTCTTTGGGGACAACCCGCTGGGATACCATGTCGTCACCATCCTCCTGCATGCCGGCTCGGCGGTGCTGTTCGCGCTGGTGCTGCGCCGGCTGTTCGCCGGCAACGGGGCAGTGCCGGCCGGGGCCGCGTGGCTGGCGGCGCTGCTGTTCGCGCTTCACCCGGTGCATGTCGAGTCTGTCGCATGGATAACAGAGCAGAAGAACACCCTGTCACTCGCCTTCTATCTCGCGGCTGCGCTGGCCTACCTGGGGTTTGACGAGATGCGCCGGCCGCGGACGTATGCTGCGGCGCTGGCGCTTTTCGTTCTGTCGCTTCTATGCAAGACGGTCACGGCGACCCTGCCTGAGGCCCTGCTGGTGGTGTTTTGGTGGAAACGCGGGCGACTCGACTGGCGGCGCGACTTCCTTCCGCTGCTCCCCTGGCTGGTCCTGGGTGTCGGAGCGGGGGTCTTCAGCAGCTGGATCGAGAAGGCGTATGTCGGCGCTCAGGGAGCGGACTTCGATCTGCCCCTCATGGCCCGCCCGCTTGTGGCAGGCCGGGCCGTCTGGTTCTACGCGGGACAGCTTGTCTGGCCGATGGGCCTCAACTTCATCTACCCGCGCTGGATTGTGGACCCCGCGGTCTGGTGGCAATGGCTCTTCCCGCTGGGCGTCCTCGCCGCCGCCGCGGCGCTTTGGGCCCTTAGGAGCCGCACCCGCGGCCCCCTCGCCGCCCTCCTGATCTTCGTCGGATCGCTCTCGCCCGCCCTTGGCTTCGTCAATCTCTACGGCGCGCGCTACTCGTGGGTGTGGGACCACTGGCAGTACCTGCCCGACCTGGGCATGGTCGCGCTTGGCGGGGCGGGACTGGCCGCAGGCTGGAGGCTCGTGGCACCGGGCCTGGCCTGGCTGGGAACCGGTCTCGCGGCAGCGTTCGCCATCGTCCTCGGCGCGCTCACGTGGGCCCATTGCGGAATGTTCCACGACAATGAGACACTCTACCTCACGACCCTCGAACACAACCCCGGCTCGTGGATGGCGCACAACAACCTGGGCCTTGCATGGGCGAAGATCCCGGGCCGTCTCGATGACGCCGTCGCCCAGTATCAGGAGGCGCTGCGCCTGAAGCCCGACATCGCCGAGACCCACACCAACCTTGGAAACGCCTGGTCGGAGACTCCCGGACGGCTGAATGACGCCATAGCCGAATACGGGGAGGCGTTGCGCTTGTACCCGGACTATCCCGACGCGCATTTCTATCTGGCCAACGCCATGGTCCAGACCGGGCGGATTCCGGAGGCGATCCATCACTATGAGGAGGCCCTGAGGATCGAGCCCGATCTGGCCGAGGTGAGCAACAACCTCGGGATGATCCTCTGCCGGACGGGACGGACGCAGGATGGAATGAGGCGCATCGAGGCGGCGATCCGGATGCAGCCCAACTACGCGCCGGCGCATTTTGCGCGGGGCGCCGCCCTCCTTCAGATCGGGCGGAGAGAGGAGGCGGCTGCCGAGTATGAAAAGGTCCTGGAGTTGAGACCCGGGGACCCTTCGGCGCAGAGGATGCTGGAGCTGATCCGCGCCTCGCAATAGGCAGCGGTTCCTTGGAACGCGATGTCGACCGTATTTCCGGCTAAGGATTGCCTCGAGGCGGACGTAAACTATTCGTCATCCACGAGCAGTTACACCGGATTGAGCACAAGGACCCCGGGCCAACATCTACCCCTATGCGATATATTCATTCCGCGCCTTTCGCGTTTCTTTGCCTGTGCCTCGGCGCAGGACCGGTCGGGCTGTCCACAGCTGTGATGGCCGCCGAGCCCGTCGTCGACGTCACGGGCGGGACCATCCGGGGCCGGCTCCTGGCGGACGGCCGCGGTGCTGTGTTCAAGGGCATTCCGTTTGCGCATCCGCCGGTCGGCGAGTTCCGCTGGCGGGAACCCATGCCGGTTGTCCCATGGACGGGCACGCGCGAGGCCCACGAATCCGGGCCCCCGGCACCGCAGTTGCCGCTGGGGTGGAACGATCAGGCAGCCGCCGCCAGCCGGGAGGACTGCCTCTATCTGGACGTATGGACGCCCACCGGGCCGTCGACGGCCGCAAGCCCGGTGATGGTGTGGATTCACGGGGGCGCCAACGTGGCCGGGGCCGGCGGCTTTGACCCCCTGTACGATGGAACGGCGCTGATCAGCCACGGCGTCGTGCTGGTGGTCGTCGAGTACCGGCTCGGCATCTTTGGGTTCTTTGCGCACCCGGATCTGACGCGCGAATCACCGCACCACGCCTCGGGGAACTATGCGACGCTGGACCAGATCGCCGCGCTCAGATGGGTCAGGGAGAACATCGGCAAGTTCGGCGGCGACCCGGGGAACGTCACCGTTTTCGGCCAGTCGGCGGGCGCCACGGACACGTTGGCCCTCATGGCCTCGCCGCTTGCCAGGGGCCTGTTCCAGCGCGCCATCGCGGAAAGCAGCAGGCCCTCGCCGACGGCGACAATGAGGCTCGACGAGGCGGAGCGGGCGGGCGCACTGGCAGCCGGGAAGCTGGGGGCTTCCGGGCGCGACGCGCTCGCCTTCCTGCGCTCGCTGTCCCCGGGAGCGCTCCTGAAGGCCGAGCCTGGATTCAGCTTGTTCACCGCCGACGGATGGGTCTTCCCGGAACCGCCCACAGACGCCTGGTCCAGGGGCCGGGAGCACCGGGTGCCCCTGATCATCGGGAGCAATGGCGTGGAGTTTGCCGAGCAGGGATCCCCGGACGACCTCCGGAGGACCGTTCGCGGGTATTTCGGCGGCCTGGCGCCGAGGGCGCTCGCCCTTTACGGGCTCTCGGAGGACGGACGGCCGCAGGCCGCCGATCCCGTGTACGGCGATGCCGGGGAGCAACTGGGGAGCGACTTCTTCCGCTGTCCGGCCGTGGTTCACGGCGAATGGCACGGCGGCGCCGGCAATCCCGTCTGGGAGTATGAATTCAACCGGGCCATACCGCCGCACCCGAAAGTCGCGCACTCTGGCGACTTGTCCTATGTGTTTGGCAACCTGCACTCGACTGGAAGCCAGGCCGGCGAGTTTCAGGATGCGGATCGCAAGCTCTCTGCGACCATCCGGGCCTACTGGACGAATTTTGCCCGGACGGGCAATCCGAACGGCCCGGGACTTCCCAATTGGCCAGGTTTTGACGGGAAGAACAGGGAGTACCTCGTCTTCACGGCGGCGGCAGAGGTCGTCTCGATGCGGAACGAGCGCGGTCCGTTCTGCGACCTGTTTCGCGACCTGCTGGAAAAGCCGGCGGAAACGCGCTGATCCCCTGCGGGAGCATGCGTCGAAACTTGGCCCTAGAAACAACGCACCCGGGCACGACAGTCGGGTCTTACGCGCAAGATGACTGAATCCCTGATCATTGCCTGCTGGCTCACCTTTGCCGTCTACTGGGCGGTCAGCGCCTTGTCGGTCAAGGCGACCTCGGAGCGCCAAAGCCTGGCGAGCGCGCTTCCGAACAGGTGCCTCACATTTGCCGGGGGCGTGCTCCTTCTCTGGCGCACGCCGCCACACCCGCTCGAAATAAAGGTCCTTTCGGACTCGGCGATCACAGGGCCCGCCGGGATCGTCGTCTGCCTCCTCGGCCTCGCCCTGGCGATTTGGTCGCGGACGACGCTCGGCAGAAACTGGAGCAGCGCGGTAATGCTGAAGCAGGAGCACGAGCTTGTGGAGCGCGGGCCCTACCGGTTCGTGCGCCATCCCATCTATTCAGCGATCTTCCTGATGAGCATTGGATCCGCAGTCGCCCTCGGCCGAATCTGCTGCTGGCTCGGCATCCCGCTTCTGTTTGTGGGTTTCTGGATGAAGCTGAGGCAGGAGGAGCTGCTGCTGACGCGACATTTCCCCGTCGCCTACTCCGATTACATGAGGCGAGTAAAGGCGCTTGTGCCACGCGTGTTCGTGTGGGCCGCCTGCATCTGCGCGTTCGCACCTGTCACATCGAGGTCGGCCGACGCGGCACCGCCTTCACCGCCCAGCGGAATGCCAACCGCGGAGGAGCGCAGGCAGCTGGGAAAGCTGGCGGACGAGGACCGCCGGAAAATGATGGAATGCCTCCACCTTTCCGAGCCGGTCCTGCCGCCCCAGGCAGACGATCCCCGGCGGCCCTCCAATGTTCAGCCGGTCGGGGGGGCCTCGCCCAACTGGACGGACGGAGTCCCCGGGCATACCATTGTCCGATCCGGCTGGGGAAGCTGGTCCAACTACGATCTGGCGAAGGCCGATCGCTATCCGCTTCCCGATGCGCTGACGTTGAGGAGCGGCGGGAAGGTGACGGACGCCGACACATGGTGGAAGAGGCGGCGCCCGGAGATCCTCGGCGACTTCCTCACTGAGATTTACGGAAAAATTCCCGCGCGCACGCCAAAGGTGACGTGGGAGGTGGCCGAGACCGACAGGGGTGCCCTGGACGGCAAGGCGATGCTCAAGCGAATCGTCGGACATATCGACAACTCCGGCTATCCCGCGGCCAGCCCCAGCATAAACATTGCGCTCTATGTTCCAGCCAATGCCACAGGACCCGTGCCTGTGATGGCGGTTGCCAGCTGGAATACGAGCGGCAGGGGCTTCGGGCCCCCGCCCAGCGGCCCGACCGCGATTCAACAGGTGGTCGCGCACGGCTGGGGCTATGCGCTCATCGACACCTATTCCATCCAGGCGGACAGCGGCGGCGGCCTGGGCAAAGGGATCATCGGGCTTGTCAGCGGCGGGGAGCCGAGAAAGCCCGACGACTGGGGCGCCCTCGCCGCCTGGTCCTGGGGCCTAAGCCGCGCGATCGACTATTTCGAGACCGACAAGGACGTGGACGCGAAGCGCCTCGGCATCGAGGGGCATTCCCGGTGGGGGAAGGAGGCCCTTCTCGCGGCGGCCCTCGACGAGCGCTGGGCGATCGTGTACTCGAGTTGCTCGGGCGAATGCGGGGCAAAGCTCCACCGCCACGACGTGGGCGAATCGGTTGACAATGTCTGCGGCTCCTCGGAATACCACTGGATGGCCGGCAACTTCCTGAAGTATGCCGGCCACTGGGACCGGCTGCCGGTGGACCAACATGAGCTGCTGGCGCTCGTCGCCCCCCGCCCGGTGTTCATAGGATGCGGCACGCAGGACCTGTGGTCGGACCCGGTCGGCGAATTCGAGGCGTGCGTCTCGGCAGGGCCCGTGTACCGACTGCTGGGCGCGAAGGATCTTGGCGCCACCTCCCTGCCGCCGCCCGACGCCGAGGTGATCACGGGGGACATCGGGTTCAGGATGCATTCCGGCGGCCATACCGACCTGCTCGACTGGCCGGCCTTCCTGACATTCGCCGACAAATACATGGCGCCGGCCAAAACACGGGACGCGCCGAAACCATAGCCTTCCTCAGGATTCGGGCCGACCCCGGCCACCCGCCGGCCGGCACGATCGCTGATTCACCAGGCCCCGGAGCGCCCAGCGCCCGAAGGCATCAATCAGAAATCTCACAAAATCCTATCCAAACCACGCCCGACCCGCATATTGAACCCCCAAGAGGTCAATAATCATACCACAATTCCCATGGCGGCCCCCTACCCTTTCCTGGATCCTGAACTTCCCCTGAGCCAGCGAGTCAACGATCTAGTCAGCCGCCTGAGTCTTGAAGAAAAGATAGGCCAGATGGTGCATGAGTCGCGCGCCGTCGAACGGCTCGGCGTGCCGGCATACAACTGGTGGAACGAGGCGTGCCACGGCGTCGGGCGCAACGGCAGGGCCACCGTGTTCCCGCAGGTGATCGGGCTCGGCGCAACCTGGAACCGCAGCCTCGTCAAGCGTGTGGCCGCGACAATCGCCGAGGAGGCACGGGCCAAGCACAACGCGGCGGTGGCGGCCGGGCACCGCGGCCAGTACCAGGGCCTGACGTTCTGGACGCCGAACATAAACATCTTCCGGGACCCGAGGTGGGGGCGAGGCCAGGAGACGTTTGGCGAGGACCCCTACCTGACCGGAGAGCTTGGTGTCGCGATGGTGCACGGCCTCCAGGGAGACGACCCGCGATACCTGAAGACCGCGGCTTGCGCGAAGCACTATGCGGTGCACAGCGGCCCCGAGCGCCTGCGGCATACCCTCGATGCGCGGCCAAACCCGAAGGATCTTGCCGAGACGTATCTGCCCGCGTTCGAGAAGCTCGTCCGGGCGGGAGTCGAGGCCGTCATGGGGGCCTACAACCGGACGCTCGGAGAGCCCTGCTGCGGAAGCAAACTCCTCCTTGCCGATATCCTGCGCGGCCGCTGGGGATTCAAGGGCCACGTGGTAAGCGATTGTGGCGCGATCGACGATTTTCATGAACATCACAAGGTGACGCGAAATGCCGCCGAGTCGGCAGCGCTTGCGGTGAAGAACGGCTGCGACCTGAACTGTGGCCGTACCTACCTGGGCCTGAAGGAGGCCGTAGAACGGCGGCTGATCACCGAGGCCGAGATCGACGCCTCGGTGGCGCGCGTGCTCTCCACCAAATTCCGGCTGGGCCTTTTCGATCCGCCGGAGCGCGTGCCGTGGTCGAGGGTTTCGGTCGAGGTCGTCGACTGCGAGAGGCACCGCGAGCTCGCCCGCCAGGCCGCCGTGGAATCCATAGTGCTCCTCAAGAACAACGGGGTCCTGCCCATCGGCCCGGGCTGCGAAAGCATTCTCATTACCGGACCCACGGCGGCGAACACCACGGCGCTCCTCGGGAACTACTATGGTTTCTCGCCAAGGCTCGTGACCCTGGCCGAGGGTCTGGTCGAGCGGGCGCCGGAGGGTTGCCGCGTCGTCTACCGCGCGGGCTGCCCGCTCTCCGGCCCCATGGCGCCGGGCGTGAACTACACCTTCGGTACGGCCTCTGAGAACGAGCTCACGATCGCGGTGGTGGGGCTGGATCCGTCCCTCGAGGGGGAGGAGGGCGACGCAGTCGCGTCGCCGTCCGGCGGCGACCGCGACACGATCGAGCTGCCGAAGGTGCAGCTCGCGTTCCTCGCCGAGCTGCGCAAGCATGCCAGGAAGCTTGTCGTCGTCCTTACGGGAGGGAGCGCGATAGCGGCGCCCGAGGCCCACGAGTTTGCGGACGCCGTCCTCCAGGTATGGTATCCCGGTTGCGAGGGCGGGCGCGCGCTCGCAGACGTCCTTTTCGGCCACGCGTCGCCCTCGGGAAGGATGCCGATCACCGTGCCGCGGCGCACGGCCGATCTGCCCCCCTTCGACGACTACGGCATGCGGGGGCGCACGTACAAGTTCTCCGACCACGAGCCCCTTTATCCCTTCGGCTTCGGGCTCGGCTACGCCCGTTTGACCTACGGCACGCTCGCGCTTAGCGCCGCGCAGCTCCCGGAAGGAGGGGCGCTCACCGCGCGCGCGACGCTGACCAACGCGACACACCGGCCGGCGACGGAGTCCGTGCAATGCTATGTCACGCCTCCGCGTGTCTCGAAGGACAGCCCCCGCTCGGTCCTGGTCGGCTTTCAGAAGGTCGACGTCCCGGCGGGAGGGTCGGTCTCTGTGGAATTCCGCCTGGGCGCAGCCTCGTTTGCCCAGGTCGACGCCTCCGGCCGCTCGGTTCACGTTCCGGGTCGGTACGGGATCGTTGTCGGATCCTCCTCGCCCGGAGCCCGTGCTCTGGCGCTTGGCGCGCCCCAACCCGCCGTCGGCGAAATCTCCCTGGTGTAGACGGCGCCGGCGCGTTCAGCACCGGCCGCGCCCCCCTCCAACCCAACACCCCTCCATTCCATGAGCGTCCCCACCCCAAGACTATCCGCCAGGGAAAAGATCGGCTACAGCTGCGGCGACATCGCGACCAACTTCTTCTTCCAGTCGATGATCCTCTACCAGACCCGTTTCTACACGGACACGGTGGGACTTTCGGCCGTAGCAGTCGGCACCATGTTCCTTGTGCTCCGGCTTGCCGACGCGATCTTCGACCCGATCATCGGCGCGCTGTCCGACCGCACCAAGACGCGATGGGGCAAGTTTCGCCCGTGGATCCTATGGACAGCCATTCCATTCGGCGTGGTCTTCTGGCTCGTCTACGTGACGCCCAACGTTGGGCCGCAAGGGAAGCTGATCTACGCTTACTTTACCTATACGTTGTTGATGATGCTCTATTCGGCGAACAACACGCCGTATTCCGCGCTCATGGGCGTGATGACGCCGGACGCCAGCGAGCGCACGAGCATCGCGAGCTACCGGTTCGTCGCGGCCCTTATCGGGCAATTCGTCATCCAGGCCCTCGCGCTGCCGCTCGTCGACAAGTTCGGCGAAGGAAGCAGCGCAAGGGGATGGGCCGTCACCATGGGCATCTTCGGGGCGCTCATCGTCGTCTTCAACCTGATCACGTTCGCCAGCACCCGCGAGCGCGTGCAGCCTGACCCTGCCCAAAAGTCCTCGCTGAAGGCGGACCTCGGTGACGTCTTCACCTGCGGGCCGTGGCTTGTGATGTTCATTCTTACCCTCCTCGTCTTCACGACTCTCGTCCTCCGCGGCAGCTCGCTGAATTACCTTTTCAGCTACTACATGGACCAGGGCTCAGTCAGGGCGTTTCTCGAGAGGATCGGCCTCGCATCGATCGGTACGGGCGACACGAAGGGATGGAGGTCCGCGCTCGACGCCCTTGGCCTGTTGGTGAAGCCAGACGGATCCAACGCGGCCTCCGTGGGCCTTAGCCTCTTCTTCGTCGCGGGTTCCCTCGTCCAGATCGTCGGCATTGTCTTCTCGAAGCCGCTCGCCGATCGCTTCGGCAAGAAAGCGGTCTTCATTGTTGGCATGTCCGTTTCGACAATCGCCACCGCGCTCGTCTACTTTGTCACGCCGACCTCGACCAGCCTGTTGGTCGCGCTTGGAATCCTCTGGCCGCTCGGATGGGGACCGACGGTCCCACTGCTTTGGGTGATGATCGCCGACGTTGCCGATTATTCCGAGTGGAAGAATTCCCGCCGCGCCATCGGCTTCATGTATGCGGGCATCCTATTCGCGCTGAAGGCGGGCCTGGGCCTCGGAGGCGCGCTCAGCGGCTGGCTGATTGGGGCGTACGGCTATGTTCCCAATGTTGCGCAGACCGAGCATGCACTTCTCGGCATCCGACTGAGCTCCTCGCTCTACTCCGCGGCGCCCTTCGTCCTCGGCCTCGTGTGCCTTATCATCTACCCGATCGGCAAGGAACTCAACCTCCGCATCCAGTTCGAGCTTGAGGAGCGTCGGAAGAAGTTCGCCGTCTGAGCCCGGCTCGGGCGCCATTGTCTCCACCGCCATGCGCACGCTCCGAATTATCGCGCCCCTCCTGGGATTGGCAGCTGCGTGCAACGCCGACCCCGTGCTTCCGGGACACGGCGGCCCCTACCGCAACCTGTTCCACGAGCTTCTCGGGAAAGGCGACACAGAGATCGACGCGAGGGTTGCCGCCGCGTGGAAACAGCTTTTCTACGGCGACAACGACACGCAGCGCCTGTTCTATCCCGTGGCGGGCGGCATGGCCTACGTCCCCGACGTTGCCAACAACGACGTCCGCACCGAGGGGCTGTCGTACGGCATGATGATCTGCGTGCAGATGGACCGGCAGGCGGAGTTCAACCAGATCTGGAGGTGGGCAAGGACGAACCTCTATCACACAACCGGCCCCTTGCGGGGCTACTTCGCCTGGCACGGCGATTTCCAAGGTCGGCAGATCGAGCCCGGCCCGGCCCCGGACGGCGAGGAGTGGTTTGTCATGGCGCTCTTCTTCGCGTCGCACCGGTGGGGCGACGGCATCGGGATATTCAACTACGGCGCCGAGGCCCAGGCCCTCTTGCACACGATGCTCCACAAGGACGAGGAACCGGGCCGCGGCGAAGTGACCGACATGTTCGACCGCAGCGCGAGACAGGTCGTATTCGTCCCGGAGGGGCCCGGGGCCCATTTCACGGACCCCTCGTACCACCTTCCGTTCTTCTACGAGTTATGGGCGCGCTGGGCGGCCGCGCCGGGGGACCGTGAATTCTGCGCCGAGGCCGCCAAGGCCAGCCGCGCGCTGTTCAGGCTCGCCGCGGATCCACGCACCGGCCTGATGCCCGACTTCTGCGACTTCGACGGCCGGGCGCACCCGCGCCACGGCCATGAGGACTTTCGCTATGATGCGTGGCGCACGCTCTGCTACCCGGCAATGGACTACTCATGGTTCAACCCCGACCCGTGGCTGGCTGAGCGCAGCAACCGCGTGCTGCGCTTCCTAAAGGGCCAGGGTCCGATGTGCCCCGACAGGTTCAAGCTCGACGGCACGCCGATCTCCACCAACTACAACTCGGCCGGCCTCATTGCGATGGCGGCGACGGCTGGATTGGCGGCGGATCCCGACGTTGCGCGGCCCTTTGTCGCGAGCCTCTGGAAATTGGAGATACCCTCCGGGCGCTACCGCTACTACAACGGCCTGCTCTACATGCTTGCACTTCTCGAGACCGGCGGCCGCTTCAGGATAATCCCGCCGTCCCCAACCCCCTGATCATCATGGGCCCCCGCCTGTCAGGGCGCCACCGGATCGGCGCCCACACGTTTCGCCTGCTAGGGCTGATCGCATTGGCCGCGCTGTGCGGTGGCCGTGCGACGGCTGAGGACGGCTACCGGCTGTGGCTGCGTTACGACCTCATCGGCGACCGGGCGCTGAGGTCGGGTTATTCCGCGGCGGCGCGGAATGTGATCCTTTCGGCGCCAGCGGGAGCCGACTCGCCGACGATTGCGGCCGCACGGGACGAGCTTGGCGCGGGGATGAGGGGCCTGCTCGGAACCGAGGTGTCGGTCGTGCTCGAGAAGTCCGCCGGACCGGTGGCCGGGGCCGGCGACGAGGGCTATTCACTCGCGAGGCGGGACCCGGGCTCTGTCGTTGTCGCCGCCAACAGCGACGTCGGCGTTCTTCACGGTGCCTTCGCGCTCCTGCGTCACCTTCAGACTCACCGCCCGATCGACCAGCTGCGCGAAACAAGCGCCCCGCGCGTGCAAAGGCGAATCCTGGACCACTGGGACAACCTGAATCGCACCGTTGAGCGGGGCTATGCGGGCGATTCACTCTGGGAATGGTTCGTCCTGCCGGACTACAGGACGCCGCGATACCGCGACTATGCCAGGGCGTGCGCCTCGATCGGGCTGAACGGATCCGTGCTGAACAGTGTCAACGCCGACGCGCTCGTTCTGACACCGGCCTATCTCCAAAAGGTCGCCGCGATCGCCGGGGAGTTGCGTCCCTTCGGGATCCGCACCTACCTTTCGGCCCGCTTCAGCGCCCCGATGGAGCTCGGCGGCCTCAAGACCGCCGATCCGCTTGACCCCGGGGTCATCGCGTGGTGGGGCGCCAAGGTGGACGAGATCTACCGGTACATCCCTGATTTTGGCGGGTTCCTGGTAAAGGCGAATTCGGAGGGCCAGCCCGGGCCCCAGAACTTCGGACGCTCGCATGCCGACGGCGCCAACCTGCTCGCCGACGCTCTGGCGCCGCATGGCGGAATCGTCATGTGGCGCGCGTTCGTCTACGAAGTGAATCCGACCGTCGACCGGGTGAAGCAGGCCTACCTGGAGTTCAAGCCGCTCGACGGCCGGTTCCGCCCTAACGTGGTCATCCAGATCAAGAATGGGCCGCTCGACTTTCAACCCAGGGAGCCCTTCCACCCGCTCTTCGGCGCGATGCCTCGCACCGCGCTGGCGCTCGAGCTGCAGATCACGCAGGAGTACCTCGGCGAATCAACGCAGCTTGCCTACCTCGGCCCGCTCTTCCAGGAGGTGCTGCGCTCGGACACCCGCCGCGCGGGTCCGGGCTCCACGGTGGCGCGCATAGTCGACGGCAGTTTGGACGGCCGCCCGCTGTCGGTCATGGCGGGCGTCGCCAACACCGGCACGGACCGCGACTGGACCGGCCACCCGCTCGCCGCCTCCAACTGGTACGCCTTCGGCCGCCTCGCCTGGGACCACACGCTCGATTCCGGGGACGTTGCCGACGAGTGGACGCGAATGACGTTTTCCAGCGATCCCGACGTTGTCGACGCGCTGGGCCGGATGTTGCGCTCCTCGCGCGAGACCGTGCTCAACTACTCGATGCCGCTCGGCCTCCACCACATCATGGCGACCGACCACCACTACGGCCCGGGTCCTTGGGCAGATGCGGGTCGGCCGGACTGGAATCCGTCGTACTATCACAGGGCCGACGAAAAGGGCCTGGGCGCCGACCGCACGGCAGCCGGCACGAACGCGCTGGAGGACTATTCGCCGGAGATCGCGCGCGCCTGGGGCGACACGGCCACCTGCCCCGAGGAGCTTCTTCTGTGGTTCCACCACGTTCCGTGGGATTACCGGATGAAGTCCGGCCGGATTTTCTGGGACGAGCTTTGCCTCCGCTACCAGAGCGGCGTCGACGGGGTCCGCGAGCTCCAGCGGGACTGGGACTCTCTGGCCGGCCTGGTCGACGGCGAGCGCTTCGCCCACGTGCAGGCGCTCCTACGGCGTCAGGAGAGAGACGCGCGCGAATGGCACGACGCCTGCCTGCTCTATTTCCAGAAGTTCTCCAGGCGCCCCCTTCCCGCGGGCGTCGAGCCACCCGAGTACAACCTTGAATACTATGAGGCCGTCCAGATCCACTACGCGCCCGGCAACCCCAACGGGAAATAGCAGGGTGCGCATGAGAAGCTTGGCACTGCTGCCCCTCGCCCTCGGAGCCCTGTCGGCGGCGGCATCGGACTCGCCGGACCCAGTGGTGTTCAATTGGTTCGAATACACGGGCCGAGACCCGGTCTCTTCCGCGCCGACCGTCCCGGGCGAGTTCCGCAACCCGATTCTGGCGGGGTTCTACCCGGACCCGGATATCTGCCGCGTCGACGGCACCTACTACATTGTGAACTCGAGCTTCGCCTACTTTCCCGGAATCCCGGTCTTCCGGAGCAACGACCTGGTGAACTGGACGCAAGTCGGCAACGTCATCGACCGGCCGTCCCAGCTCAATTACGACGGGCTCGGCGTCTCGCGGGGGATATTTGCCCCGTCGCTCAGCCACCACGGCGACACGTTCTACCTCGTGTGCACGTTTGTCGACGGGGGCGGAAATTTCCTGATGACGGCCTCCAATCCGGCCGGGCCGTGGTCCGATCCCGTGTGGCTTGGCTTTGACGGGATCGACCCGTCGCTCTTCTTTGACGACAATGGGCGCGCATGGCTGCTGAACAACGGCCAACCCCCGGACAATAGGCCGCTGTACGACGGCCACAGGGCGATCTGGATGCAGGAGTTCGACCCGGTCGCGAGAAAGCTCATCGGCCCGCGGGAGATCAAGGTGAACGGAGGGGCCGACATCGCGAAACACCCCGTCTGGATAGAGGGACCGCACCTCTTCAAGAAGGACGGGTGGTATTATCTGATTTGCGCGGAGGGAGGCACGGCGGAGGGGCATTCGGAGGTCGTGTTCCGCAGCCGCTCTGTGAGGGGGCCCTACGTTCCCGGGCCCGAAAACCCGATTCTGACGCAGCGAACGCTGCCGGACTCGCGGGCAAACCCGGTCACGTGCACCGGCCACGCCGACTTCGTCGATACCCCCGGAGGCGACTGGTGGGCGGTCTTTCTGGGCTGCAGGCCCTACGCCACCAATTTTTACAACACCGGCCGGGAGACGTTCATGCTGCCGGTAACGTGGAAGGACGGCTGGCCCACGATCCTTCCGCCTGGGCAGCCGGTGCCCCTTGCGGTCCGCGGTCCCGCCGGGGTGACGTCCTCCGATCGCGTCATCGTGGCGCTCTCGGGGAATTTCACATGGAGGGACTCCTTCGACGGGGCGCTGCTGGCGCCGCCTTGGGTCATGCTCCGTCGGCCCCATGAGACGTGGTGGCACGTCGGGAATCCCTATCCGTGGCTGATGATGGCGCCCAGCCGAGACACGCTCTCGGGAAAGGGAAATCCCGCCTTCATCGGGCGGCGCCTGCAGCATGCGCACTTCGACGCCTCAACCGAAGTCGAGATGACCGAGGCCGCCGGGACTTCGGCCGGCCTCGTCGCGTTTCAGAACGAATCCCACCACTACTTCTTCGGGATGCGGCGCGCCAAGGACGGGTCGAGCGTCTTCGTCGAGCGCCTGAACGGAAAAGGCCCCGAGACCATCGCGCGGGTGCCCGTCACCCACGCGGCGGGCATCGGGCTTCGGATGTCCGGCGACGACGGCGTCCTGAAATTTGAATACGCGACGCATGGGGACGGGACCGATGGAGGAGCCTGGAGGACCCTGGCAGCCGATGTGGACGCGACGGTGCTGAGCACCCAGGCCGCGGGCGGCTTCGTGGGGACCATGATCGGCCTCCACGCGCGGATAGACGCGCCCTGAGGCGCCCCGGGGTCAGCGCGTCCCTGCGACCGCGTCGACCTTCTGGCGGATGGCCCGGGTGTGTTCCGGCGTGCTTCCGCAGCATGACCCGATGATGGCCGCGCCGGCCTCGAGCGCCTCGGGCACCGCCCGCGCCATGTCCCCGGGAAGCTGCTTGTAGACCGCCTTCAGGTTCTCCAGCACCGGCAGCCCGGCATTCGGTTGAACCATGATGGGCAGCTTGCAGCTTGAGCGGTAGAGGCGGGCCACCTTCGCCGCCGCCATCATGTCCATCCCGGTTCCGCAGTTGAGCGCCACGATGTCCGCCCGCCTTCCCTCCACGAACTCAGCCGCCTGCTCCGGGGAGATTCCCATCATCGTCCTGAAGAACTTGCCGTCGAGAGACAGGCCGTAGGCAAGCGAGGCGATGACGCAGGCCGCGCCGGCCGCCCTGGCGGCGTCGATGGCGATGCCAAGCTCCTCGAGCGAGGTCTGGGTTTCGATGATGATCGCGTCCACGCCCGCCTTCACGAGCGCGGCGGACTGTTCGGCGAGCGCCGCGAGCGCGGCCTCCGCAGGAAGGTCGCCGTACGGCTCGAGCATCTCGCCGAGCGGGCCGATGTCGCCCAGGACATAGCCGGGTCGCCCGCCAAACGCCTCGCGCGCGATCCGCGCACCGGCGCTGTTGATCTCCTCCATGTCCGCCTCGTGCCCGTGGCGCCTGAGCATGAGTCGGCTGCCGCCGAACGTGTTCGTGATCAGGCAGTCCGCGCCGGCCTCGACGTACCGCCTCTGGATCGCAAGCACGCGCTCGGGATGGGTCAGGTTCCAGGCTTCGCCGCACCCGCCCTGTTCGAGGCCCGCGAGCATCAGCTGCGTGCCCATGGCTCCGTCGCACACTAGGCGGCGCGAGCGCGCGACGTCGTGAAGGAGGTCCTTGTTCATCTTGAAGGCCGCTGGTGCGCGGGTCCCGATCAGGACAACGCGCGCCTGGCGTTGTATTCGCTGAGGGCCGATTGCATGGCAAGGATGTTGGCACGGGGCATTCCCGGGCTTGCTCCACCGCCTAGGGAAAGGATGACCCCCTCGCCGCCGCTCTTCTCAAGCACGGCGAGCGTCGCGGCTCGAACCTCCCCCGGTGTCCCGCGAACGCCCACCTCCAAGGGATTGACGTTGCCCATCAGGCACATGCGGTCGCCGACGCGCGCCTTGACCTCGGCCATGTCGGTCTGTTTTCCCCAGTTGAGAACGTTGAACCCGACGTCTGGAAGATGGTCGAGGCATGCGTCAACCCTTGCGTCGTTGTGGTAGATCTTCACCCACTCCCTGGGGAATGCGTCGCAGATGCGCTTAAGGTAAGGGTGGCAGAACTCCTGATAGTGCTCCTCGCTCACGAAGCCCACGATGTCGTCGAGGATGAAGATGCCCTCCACAGTCGGGCCCATGGCCCTTGCCTGGGCCTTGAGCCAGTCGATTATCATGCGTGTGCACAGGTCGAGCAGCTTGTGCGCCCACTCCGGCTTCTCGACAAGGTCCATCATCAATTCCGTCGTGCTCCGGACGAATCCTGCGGTGCACATGGGCCCGCGCGAGGTCGCCAGCGGCAGGATGTAGCCGTGGTCGAGAATGCGCTGCCTCTGCATCCGGATGCGATGCAGGGTGAGGGCCATGAACGCGTCGCTCTCGACGTCGTAATCGGGGAACCTCTCGATGTCCTCGATTCGGAAGAGCGTGTGGTACTCGCTTGGCGTGTTGTCGGGCCAGAACTTGATCTTTGCACCCAGAGCGGAGGGCTCGGCGGCCATGCCGTATTCCATCCACCACGAGGGGACAAAGATGATGTCGGGAAACTCCTGGTGGATCCTGAGATGTGATTGGAACCACAGCTCCGGATCCAGGTAGAAGTCCAAGTGCTTGATGCCGAGGTAGCCCGGTATCCACGGGCTGTCGATGATCAGCGCCATGGGCACCTTATCCAGTCTTTCCCGGCGGGCGGCCTTCTTGAAAATCTCCCATTGTTCGGGTCTCATCGTCGGAACCCTATAAGGGCATTGCGGGTTTGCGATAGAGGGGCGCCATGCCGGGTCGCGGATCAATCCGAGTCTCGTCGCCGCGCATTGGTCCGGGCTTCAGCATCCAACCGGAGCCGCGGTCCGGCAACCTAAAGGCGTGCCCATCGAAGCTCATCTCCCGGCACCTCATCCGATGTCGAGCGCCCTCATGGAGGCCTTGATGTAGCCCATGGCATAGGCCATCCCGGAGTGCCAGGGCGCGGCTGACGCCATCTGCGGCGTGTGGTCGGGGATGAGCACGCCGTCGAATCCGTTCTTCTTCAGGATCCCGAGCACGCGGATCATGTCGACATCCCCATCGTCGATGAAGGTCTCCTTGTAGGTCGGCACCTTGCCCTTGATGTTGCGAAGGTGCACGTAGCCGAGCCGCCCCTGGAGGCTGTAGCGGTCGACCTCCTCGTAGACGTCGCCCTCGGTCATCTCGGCCAGCGTCCCGACACAGAACTCAAGGGTGTTCGACGGGCTCGGATTCAAGTCGAGAAGCCTTTGGAACATGCGCGGCTGATAGACAAGGCGCGGCTGGCCGCGGACGAAGGCCATCGGGGGATCGTCGGGGTGGGCCGCGAGCTTCACGCCCGCCTGCTCGGCAACCGGCAGGACCTCGGCCAGGAATCCCTCAAGGCGGCGCCAGAGCTCGTCGTGGGTGATGGGAGGAAGCGTTCCGGCGGGCGCCTTTGGATCGTAGGTCATGTTCCACACCATTCCGTTGGGCATTGGCAGGTCAAAGGGGCCCTCCATCCCGACGGACGGCGCCCCGCCGCGGGCGTAGTTGCCCCTCGTCCGGCCGGCCACCCCCGCAATGCTGAAGTTGTAGCCCATGATCGGAATGCCCGCCTGCCCCAGCCGCCGTATGGTTGTCTTAACGTTTTCCAGGTGGCGCTTCCTCTGGGGCCCGTCGAGGAGCACGTCGTGCCAGTGGGCGGGGTCGAAGTTCTCCACCGCCTCGAGCTTCAGGCCCTCGGCCTCAATCCTGCGGCGCAGCGCGACAAGCTCATCGAGGGGCCAGAGCCTCGCGGGATCCCCCGCCATGCCCCACCCCATGTCGGTGCCGGTCGGCTGGTCGTCGCGGTTCTTGGCACCCCCGCCGTGAAAATAGTCGACAAGGTGGGCCACGACGTGGGACGCCCCTGCCTGGCGCGCGAACTGGAAGTTCTCGCGAGTAAGCATGTGCTTGTAGAGGCCGATCCCGAGTTTCATGGTGCTGTCAAGGCCGCGATTTTGGCTGCACGCCACATTGTGTGCAAGGTTGAGCCTTGTCGGCCGGGCCGGCGCTGTAACATTAGACTCCCCGAACCCAAACCGACATGAAGGCTTTCCCCCGGGCAGCAACGAGAACGCTTCGGAAACCAAACCCCTTCCTTGGCCTCGACTGGCGGGCGCTCGCTTGCGCCGTCGCGCTGGCGAGCGGAGCGTTCGCCTTGCCCACCGATGCCGACGCGCCCCTTCGTGTCAGCGGGAATCAACGCTACCTCATCGACCGCCATGATGTCCCGTTCCTGCTCCAGGGCGACGCCGCCTGGTCCCTGATCGCTAACGTCACAAAGGAGGACGCCGCCACGTACCTGAAGAACCGCCACGCCAAGGGTTTCAACGCCGTCCTTGTGAACCTGATCGAGCACAAGTTCGCCAAGAACGCGCCCCGGAACATCTATGGCGAGGCGCCGTTCTCAGGCGCGTCCGACTTTGCGGCGCCGAATGAGAAATACTTCGAGCACGCCGACTGGGTCGTCCGCAAGGCGGCCGAGAACGGCCTGGTGGTCCTGCTCGCCCCGGTGTACCTCGGCTATCCGGGCCTCGACGAGGGCTTCTATGACGAGGTTTTGGCAAACGGCCCGGAGAAATGCCTGGCGTACGGGCGCTACCTCGGCCAGCGGTACCAAGGATTCGACAACATCATCTGGGTGATGGGCGGCGACCGCGACCCCGGCCCGGCAAGGGAGAATGTGGACATGGTCGCCTACGGAATCAGGGAGTCCGACCGGCGCCACCTGATGACCGCCCACTGCCACAGCGATTCGGCCCCGGCTGAGCAGTACCCCGGGTCGTGGCTCCAGATAGCCACCTCATACGCCTATGAGATCGTGCACCTGCGCCTCACCTGGGACTACGAGCGCAAGCCCGCGATGCCGCTCTTTCTCATAGAGTCGATCTACGAGGGCGAACATAACTCCTCGGAATTGCAAATTCGCCGCCAGGCCTACTGGGCCGTGCTCTGCGGCGAATTCGGCCACGTGATGGGGAATTACCCGATCTGGCCCTTCAATCCCGGCTGGCAGCCCGCGATGGAATCTCCGGGCTCCGTTGCGCTCATGCGCTGGGGCAGGCTGTTCCGCTCGCGCCCCTGGCACGACCTGGTGCCCGACAAGGAGCACAAGGTCGTCACGGAGGGCCTCGGGGAGTTCTGGGGGCTCGACTACCTGACCGCCGCTGCGGCCCCGGACGGCAGCACCGTCATGGCCTACATGCCCTCGGCGCGCACCATCAAGGTGGACCTGTCAAAACTGGCGAAGGGACGCACCAGGGCCTGGTGGTTCAATCCGCGCGACGGCAGCGCGGTGGAGGCCGGCACCTTTGCCACCGAGGGGGCCAGGCAGTTCACTCCCCCGTCGGATGGCGATTGGGTGATCGTGCTGGACGACGCCTCGAAGCAGCTGCCTGCCCCCGGCTCATAGGCCCCCGCAGCTTTCGGCCTGCTTCCGCGGCCGAACTGCTCCAATCTCGGGGCCAATGAAATCCCACCGGAAGGAGCTTTGGTTCGAGGTGCCGCGCAGGCGCCAGCTGATCAACATCACCCCCCAGGTTGAGGCCGCTCTCGCGGAGAGCCGGATAATGGAGGGGATCTGCCTCGTGAACGCCATGCATATCTCCGCCTCCGTCTTCATCAACGATGACGAGCCGGGCCTGCACGCGGATTTCGAGAGCTGGCTTGAAAGGCTCGCGCCGGAGAAGCCGCACGGCCAGTACGCGCACAACCGCGGAGAGGACAACGCGGACGCCCATTTGAAGCGCACGATAATGGGCCGAGAGGTGGTCGTCGCCGTGACCGGCGGGAAGCTCGATTTCGGGCCCTGGGAGCAGATCTTCTACGGGGAGTTTGACGGCATGCGCCGGAAGCGCGTGCTGGTCAAGATTCTCGGCGCGTGACCTGCGCCCCGCGCGGCGGGGTCATCTGCCGCTTGCGCGCCTTGCCTCCGCCCGAGCGCGGAGCGCGGCGGCGAGCCTCTCCCGCGCATCGATGAGCCCGGGGTTTATCTCAAGCGCCCGGCGGAGATGCCCGATGCCTTCGTCGGTGCGCCCGGAGCGAAGGCAGACGACCCCAAGATTGACATGCGCCTCCGCGTAGTCGGCCCGAATGGCGAGAGCTCTCTGAAAGCAGTTCACGGCGTCATTGGTCCGCCCCTCCCCGAGGTAGGCCGCCCCCAGGTTGTTGAGCGCGCTGGCGCCCCTGGGCTTGTAGTACAGCGCCATCTGGAAGTTCAGTATGGCCTCCTCAAGCCTCCCCTTCCTCAGCAGGGCGTTTCCGAGATTGTTGTAGGCCTCGACGAACCGGGGTTTCAGGGCGATCGCCGCGCGGTACTCGACGATCGCCTCGTCGATCCTCCCCTCGTTGCCAAGCGCGATTCCGAGGGTGCTCCTTGCCTCGGGCTGGTTCGGATCCCTCTCGATCGCGGTCCTGCACACGGCCTCCGCCTCTTTAACCCGGCCCTCCGCCAGAAGCTCGTTGGCGAGGTTGGTGTAGGCCATCCATCCCTCCGGGTTCCGGGCAATCGTTGTTCGCCAGAGCGATTCCAGGTTTGAATACATGCCGCACTGCTGCCAGGTCAGCCACCCCAGCCCGGCCACCAGCGCGAGGCACCCGACGTCCGCCGCCCTGCGGAGGGCACCGGCCAGCCGTCCGCGCCAGATCGCAAAGCCTGCCGCAACCGGGGCGATCGCACCCATGAGCGCGAGATGCCCGTAGTGATCCGCCACGAGGGAATAACGCATGAAATAGACGTCCGTGAATCCCATCGCCGGGAACAGGGACACGCAGAAATAGCCCCAGGCGAAAAGAGGTCCGCGCCCCCACCTTCGGCGCTGCAGCCAGAGGAGGGCGGTGAGGCACAGGGCAGCCCCAATGGGCAGCCACCAGCGCGGATCAGAGGCGCGAACGGCCCACATCGGGTAGACGAATGCGAGGTGGAGGGGAACGTACGCCTTGTACAGGTAGAACCACACCGCTGCGCCCGCGCCAAGGAGCCTCTCGCCCGGCCCCGCCGATCTCGCCACGGCATCCGCGGCATGGCCCGTGAAATTGAGGTTGACGACGACCAGCACTGCGGACGCGGCGAAGAAAGGGGCGATCCGCAGCCAGTCGGGCCTCGCAAGCGGCCTGCGCCAGGCCACGACGCCCAGAAGAATGACGGGCAGCATCGCGACCGAGCCCTTCCCAAGCATCGCAAGCACGAACGCAACCAGGCTGAGCCCGAGCCAGGCATCCGCGGCCCAGGCGCGCCTGCCTTGTGGCCGCGGCGACTCGTCCGCCCTCAGGAAAAGGAGGATCGAGATCAGGTAGAAGAGCATCGCCATGAGGTTCTTTCGCTGGGTGATCCAGGCGACCGACTCCACGTTGACCGGGTGAACGGTGAAGATCGCCGCGGCAAGGAACGCACCCGGCACGCGCAGCCTCTCCAAGACGCGCCACATCAGGACGGACTCGACGGCATGCAGGACCACGTTGGTCACATGGTAGCCGAGCGGGTTGTGGCCCCACAGGCGCCATTCGAGCCAGAGCGTCGACGAGGTCAAGGGCCAGTAGTCGATCGGCTCCCCGGTGAACCAGAACCGCCGAAGTCCATCCGCGGCCCTGATGAGCGGGTTGTCCGTGAGGAAGACGTCGTCGTCCCATATGAAGCCGGCCCTTCTCACGCCCGCGTAAGAGACAAAGGCCGCGACGACCAGCAGGGCTCCGAGCGCCCAATTGCGGACAGCCGTCCCCCCAGTCGGTATTCCCGCCGTGGATTCCCCGGGGCGGGACGAGGGGCCCAAGGCTCTCAAGGATACAGCCACTGTTCGCGCCACTCCCCGCCCTCTAGCACGCAGATGATCCGTTCATGGCGGCGGAACGGCTTCTGCCGCCAGAACTCGATGCGGTCGGGCACGACGCGGTAGCCCGACCAGAAGGGAGGCCGCGGCACCGCCCCGATATGAAAGCGGATCGCGTAGGCGGCGCAGGCCTGCTCGAGGTCGAAGTACCCCTGCATCGAGCGCGACTGCTTCGAGGCCCAGGCCCCGAGCTGGCTCAGCCGCGGCCGCGTCGCGAAGTAGGCGTCGGCCTCGGCGTCCGGCACCGCCTCCGTCCTCCCGGTCACCCGCACCTGGCGGCCGGTCAGGTTCCAGTAGAAGCACAGTGCGGCTTTGGGGTTCGCAGCGAGGTCCTCCGCCTTCGGGCTGGTCAGGTTCGTGTAGAACACGAAGCCCCTCTGATCCACGTGCTTGAGCAGCACCATCCGTACGGCGGGGCTGCCATGGGCGTCGCTCGTCGCGAGCGCCATGGCCGTCGGCTCGGGCTCGCCGCTTCGCGTGGCTTCGTCGAGCCACTGGGTGAACTGGGCTATGGGGTCCATCATTTAAGGCCTTGGGCCGCATCCGCGGCGGAAGAGCGTGTGCAGGTTCAGGCGCACCTCAGTCGCCCAGGCAGGTGCTCACCGAGCGGGCCGACAGGATCCACGGATGGTCAAAAGGAACGAGTTTCAGCTTTCCAGCCACAGATGCTAGCGGCACCGGCAACACCCTGTTGCCCCTTGCGGCAACCATGATCCCCTCGGCTCCGTTGGCTATCAGGTCGACGCAGGCGGTTCCCAGACTCGTGGCGAGCAGCCGGTCGCCGAACGACGGCGTGCCGCCGCGCTGTACGTAGCCCAGTATCGTCACGCGGGCCTCAAGGCCGGTCAGCCCCTCCAGCTGCTTGGCGAGCCGCAGCGTGTTGCCGGCATGCTCCGCCTCCAGCTCCGCAAGCCGCAGCTTGGCGTAGTCCTTCTCCTCCAGCGTGCGGGCCGCGACCCTGCGGCGCTCGGCGGCCACAAAGGAGGCGGCATCCTCAAGTGACTTCGCGCCCTCCGCTACCGCCACGATGCTGAAATTGGTGCCGACTTTCGACCGCTTTCGTATGGCCGCGGCAATCTTCTCCAGGTCGTACGGGATTTCCGGAATCAGGATGACGTCCGCGCCTCCCGCGAGTCCCGCTCCGAGAGTCAGCCAACCGGCCTTGTGCCCCATGATCTCGGCAATGATGATGCGGTGATGGCTGTGCGCGGTGCTGTGCAGGCGGTCGATGGCCTCGGTGGCGATCCCGAGGGCCGTGTTGTAGCCGATCGTCCCATCGGTCAGGGCGACGTCGTTGTCGATCGTCTTCGGCAGGGTCACGATCCTGAGCCCCAGCTCCGCCAGGCGCATCGAGTTCTTGTGGGTGCCCCCTCCGCCGATGCAGACCAGTGCGTCAAGCCTGTGCGCCCTGTAGTTGCGCACGATGGCCTTGGTCATGTCGCGCTCCTTGCCGTCGATCATCATGCGATGCGGCTTGTCGCGGCCCGTGCCTAGGACGGTTCCGCCGATTGTCAGGATGCCGCTGAGGTTGTCCTTGCTCAGGCGCTCGAACCTGTCCTGGGCAAGGCCGAGGAACCCGTCTCGAAAACCGAAGATCTCCCATCCATACTTGCCTATGGCAGCCTTGCCGACTGCGCGTATTGCGGCGTTGAGCCCGGGGCTGTCGCCTCCGGCTGTGAGGATGCCGATGCGTTTGATTTGTTTCTTCACGGGCGCAATGGGATAGTTGCGGAAGCCTAGGGACCGCGTGTCCGGTGTTCAATCATTGAGCGCCGGAAAATTCATCGGCCTGCGGCGATGGCGCCCGTCCCTTGGGCAACGGCCGGCGGGCGGGGCGAAGGGCGCCAATTTCTTTGCCTTTGAAACCCGCGGGGCGAAAATGCCGGCCGTGAAGAATCCCCTGGTCCTGGGATTGCGACGCCTTGCTCTCGCCATGCTCTCGGTCCCGGCGGTCGGTGCGGGCGCAGCGGAAGGCGCGGCCGCCGGAAAGGGGGCGCACGCCCGCAAGCTTCCAAACGGAGCC
>CAYVKH010000021.1:0-56475 GCA_964451965.1 uncultured Opitutaceae bacterium | reverse complement strand
CGTGAATATCAACGGCGGTGGGGGGACTGGCGCGACGGCCACTGCCGTCATCGATGATGCGTCAGGCACTGTGGTCGGGATAAACCTGGTTACTGGGGGGTCCGGTTATATCGGAGATCCCAATGTGACGATCACTGGTGGCTTTAACACCGCTGGCACCCTGGCCTCCTCCGGAGCCACCGTCACCGGATACCTGAATTTTCCCGCGGCCAACCGGTTTACCGCGCCGTTCCAGAACGAAGTATACGGTCCCGCCGGCATGACGATAGCCATTTGGTCTCTTGCATCGGGCACGCACCCGGCGGCCGGATTCGTCTATGACATTACGGTCAACGGGCTCTCCGTAGGCCAGACGACGCCGGCGGCGCCTCCGGGCACGCCTGCGGGAGCCCCTTGGACCCCTCCGCTGCCGGGCGTCTATTCCATCGTCTCGACCACCACCGACGGCAATGGCAACACGGGCGTTTCCGCGGCGATTCGCTACTTCGCGATAGGCACGGCGATCGTCAGCCCCGAGTCCGGGGGCACCCCGCCCGCCAACGGAGGACAGGGCGGTGCCGGGCCGGGAACACTGGTCCCCGTGGGCTCTTCGATTGTGGTGCAGGCGACATCCACGCCGCAGGACGGCTTTGTGTCGCGCATCGATTTCTATACGGATTGGAACAACGGCTCCAGTACCGGCGTGTTGATTGGATCGGCCAAGAATTATCCGTATTCCGTGATCTATACGCCGGCAGGGCCGGCCGGGACCACCCATCTGGTGAAGGCGAGGGCGTTCGACAATAACGGAGCCCTCGTGCCGGCCAGCGCCACGATGGATCAGGTGAATCTGACGATGGCGACCCCAAATCCCGCCCCCCTGCCAACCTGCGTCATCGTCACACCTGCAAACAATTCGCTCATCGTGATACCCAGCAGTTCCGGCTCGGGTATTCCGGTCGTCGTGTCGGCGGGAGCCGCCCCTGGAGGGGGCATTTCCAAGGTGGAACTGTATATCAATGGGGTCCTGCTGGCGACCAACAACGTGTACCCCTACACGTTTGCCTGGAAGCCCACGGTCACGGGAATATTCACTTTGACGGCCCTGGCATACGACAACTTGGGTAACGTGGTCGCATCGACGACAAGCACGACGCCCACGAACACACCGGCGCCGACGACCGTCACGATCGAATCCACGCTGAACGTGGCCATTACGTCTCCCACCACCGGAGGCTCGCTCAATGCCGGGGTGTCGGCGTCTTTGCAGTCGGTCGTTACCGACACGAACCTGGACCAGAGCGGCAACCCGGCGACAATTACCCAGGTTCAGTTCTTCCAGGACGGCAGATTGGTAGGAACGGCACCAACGCCCTCTTCCGGCAACACTTACCAAGTGACGTTCCTGCCGATCCAGAATGTCGTGGGCGGCGTCATCCAGGCGAGCATCATTACCGCGGTTGCGTCCGACAACCTCGGGTTCTCCGGGACATCGCAGGGGATATCGGTGGCGGTGAACTCTTCGGGAAGCAGCGTGTTCGGCACATCGATCGTTAGTCCTGCGGCGAGCAACGTCCCCGTTGGTTCGTCGATCGAGGTGTCAGCGTCATCCACGGCGGCCACCGGCTCCGTCCAGCGCGTCGATTTTTACACCGACTGGAACAATTCCAGCAGCACGGGCACCAAGATTGCGACCAGCTATTCATCTCCATATTCGATAATCTACACTCCCGCGGGGCCCACTGGAGCGGTCCATCTGCTCAAGGCGTTGGCCTATGACAACAACGGAAACCTCATCCCGGGTATTGGCACGAGTGACGAGGTGACCCTGACGATGATTACGCCGGTTTCAGGAGGCCTGCCGACCTGCAGCATCGTGACGCCTAGCACCGGATCCCTTATTGAGATACCTGATTACCTTTCCAACGCGAATGCCTCCATCCCGGTGATCGTCGCGGCCGGCACCACTGCCACGGGCACGATTTCCAAGGTCGAACTCTACGTTGGCGGGACCCTGATTGCGACCGACACGGTATATCCCTATCTGTTCTCGTTTAAGCCCGTGGTCACCGGGGTCTATGCATTGACCGCTCTTGCATATGACAACCATAGCAACGTCATCGCATCGAGCACGAGTGGCTCGTCCACGAACATTCCGGGGCCAACAATCATCACTGTTGAGGCCGCGCCCACAGTGGCCATCATATCCCCGGGCAACGGAGGGACGCTCAATTCAGGCGCGACGACGTCCATCCAGGCGATAGCCACGGACACGAACCTGGACGCGAACGGCAATCCGATCACGATCTCGCAGGTGCAGTTCTTCCAGGACGGAATCTTCGTTGGAGTCGCCTCCACGCCGACCTCGGGCAACGTCTATTCAGTCACATTCAGGCCCGTCCAGAACATAGTGAACGGGTTCGCCGCGCCAAGCCAGCTCAAGGCCATCGCGACGGACACGGCGGGGTTCACTGGGATATCGCCGCAGGTCCAGGTGAACGTCACCTCGGGTGGAACAGGCTCCAACGTCATCATTGGCACGCCTCCCTCGGTCACGCTCACCGCGCCAGCCGATCAGGTCAACGTCATCGTGAACTCGCCGGTGAAGTTCTCCGCAAAGGCGAGCGCGCCGAACGGAAACATCGCATCGGTGTCGTTCCTCGTCGACAACACGGTGGTCGCGACGCAGACCCAATACCCGTACTCGACCTCCTACGTCTTCCAGAACCTTGGCACCTACCAGATTGTCGCCCAAGTCGTTGACAATGTCGGGGACAAGACGAGCACCCCGGCCATTACGGTCATCGTTGTCTCTGAGCCACCGCCTACGGTCAGCATTACGGCGCCGTCAAGCGGGGGCATCGTGACCACGGCCTCTGGCGTAACCGTGACCGCGACCGCCTCATCCCCGTCCGGGACGATCACGAGTGTCCAATTCTTTGAGAACAATCTCCCCATCGGCACTGCGACGTCGCCCCCATACACCGCGTCGTTCACGCCGCTTTCATCTGGCGTCTACACGCTGACCGCCATTGCTACCGACAATGCGGGCGAGCAGACAGCGTCCGCCCCGGCGATTGTCGAGGCCGTGGCATTGTCGGGGGGCCTGGGTACGTCGATCTATTTCGGAAACTACCAGGGCGTTACCGGCGACCCGGGACGCTTCGCTTTCGTTGTGGTTGACGGTGTATACGGGACCTACATCTCGCATTCGATATCGACCGCCGGTCCCGCAACGACTGCATTTTACACTGACCTGAGGGTCGGCACGGGCGGCAACTTCTCGGCGGCCAACCTGAACGGAACGGCATCGGTGACCGGCGTCGCCGGAAGCCTGCTGCCAAGCCAGGCCCTGTTCATCGGCGCGGCGAGCAACCCGAGTGGCCAAAGTGTGGCATCCGGGTATTACACCGGAAACCTGGGAGGCCAGGCCGGCAGCTCGATCGCGGCCATCGTCGGCGCGGACGGCAGCATCATGCTCTACGTCAGCTCGGGCTCCTACTCGGATGTCGGCGACGGCTCGGTCGATTCCACCGGGGAGTTCACGATCACGACGGTCGACAACAACACGCTTACCGGTAAGGTCGACCCGGCGACGGGCTTCCTCACCGGCACGCTTTCAGGGTCACCCGGCGGATCCCTCCTGGCTGCGCGGGTCTCCGGCGGGACGTTCAGCGACGGCGTCCTGAAGAACCTCTCGACCCGCGGCTATGTCGGCACCGGCGGCAACGTCATGATTGCAGGCTTTGTCGTCGGCGGCACGTCGCCCAAGATGCTCCTGATCCGCGCGATCGGCCCGACGCTTTCAACCTTCGGCCTCTCCAACGCGATACCCTCGACTCAGCTCCAGATCTATTCGGGCGGAACCGTTGTCGCATCGAACACGGGATGGAGCTCGACGCCCGCAAACGCGACGGCGGTGGCCAACGCCGAGCCAACGGTCGGCGCGTTCGCCCTTCCGGCAGGAAGCGCGGACTCGGCGCTTGTTGGGACGTTCGCCCCGGGAAGCTACACGGCGATGATCCAGGGGCAGGGAGGCGCGACGGGAGTCGCCCTTGTGGAGGCCTATGACCTTGACACGTACTCCCCGTTCACGTCGAAGAAGCTGATCAATGTCTCCACACGGGGCACGGTTGGCTCGGGGACCAATGTCATGATCGGGGGATTCCTGATCAACGGGGCCGCCCCGAAGCGGCTCCTGATCCGCGGAGCGGGGCCGGGACTGACGGCGCTTGGCGTAAGCGGCGCCCTGGCGTCGCCGCACCTGCAGCTCATCAACTCTTCTACGCAGGCCATCATCCGCGAGAACTACTCCTGGCAGATGGGCAACGACGCGGGCCTGGTCACGGCGGCGGAACAGGTGACGGGTGCCTTCCCCTATGCGAATGGGAGTGCGGATTCGGCGATCCTGATCGTGCTCCCGCCGGGGACCTACACCGCCGTCCTGTCGGGCACGGGCTCGTCGACCGGCACGGCCCTCACCGAGGTCTACGAGGTTCCCTGACGCCCAGGGAGCCTCTCCAGGCGCGACAATTGGGTGGAGATTTCCTGATTTCGGGCTAGGGTCCAGTGGTCTATGTCCCGGGCCCCAAGCACCGCCATCCCTCCCGCCGGCAAGCCGCACGCGTTTGCCGGCGTCTTTGCGATGCTCGCCCCGCAGATGGCGGCGCTCGACGGATTCCTCCAGGGCCAGCTTGCGTCGTTCGAGCCCGAGATCCGGGCCATGGTCAACTACTGCATCGACACGTCGGGCAAGCGCATCAGGCCCGCCCTGGTGTTCCTGAGCGGGTGGAAGGAGCCGGAGGCCGTCTCGCCCGAGCTCGTGCGCGCCGCGGCCGTGGTCGAGTTGGTGCACCTGGCGACGCTCGTGCACGACGACATCATGGACTCGGCCGACGTGCGGCGCAGCCGCAGGACCGCGACGCGGGAGTTCGGCCCGTCCGCGGCCGTCCTTCTCGGCGACGCTCTCTTCGCCCACGCGCTCCACCTGGCCACGCATTTCCCCACGACCGAGGTCTGCGCCGCCGTGTCGGAATCCACCCGCCGGGTCTGCGCGGGCGAGATCGTCCAGACGCTCCGGCGCGGGTCGACCGACCTGACCAAGGCCGACTACCACCGGATCATCGACCTGAAGACGGCCGAGCTCTTCCGCGTGTCGTGCTACCTCGGCGCCCGGCTCGGCGGCTCCGGGGACGGGTTCGTGGGCGCCTCGGACAGGTTCGGCCGGCATCTCGGCATCGCGTACCAGATCTATGACGACCTCGCGGACTTCTTCGGCCGGGAGGATAAGATCGGCAAGACGCTCGGCACGGACCTGGCGAGCGGCAAGCTCACGCTGCCGCTGTTCGCCCTGATGGACCGGCTTCCGCCGTTTGAGCGGGCGGCCCTTTCCGACGAGATTGGCGGGCTCAAGCCGTCCAAGCCGGAGCTGCGCCTCAAGCAGATGCTAGACCTCGGCGTGTTCGACGCGGTCGAGGTCGCGGTCCGGCACGAGGTCTCGGCCGCGCGGGCCGCGCTTGCCGAGTGGCCGGGCCTGCCCCCGACCCAGCACCTGCTGGCCCTGTGCGACGTCCTCCTGGCGCAAGTGGCCTCCCTGAGGCCTGCTGGATGAGCCGGGGTTCCAGGCGGCGGCCGGGCCCGGGCGCCGATTCGGGCTCCGCGGATCCGTTTCGATTTGCTTTGGGCCGCCGGCGGGACTTGCTTCTGCTTACCTGATGAACGCCAGCAAGACCCTCGAGAAGACCCTCGTGGCGTCGCCCGAGCGCAAGCTTGAGGCGGATGCCGACCTGGACATCGTGCGGCAGGTGCAGGCTGGCGACGTGGCGGCGTTTGACCGCCTGATCCTGAAGTACCGCGAGAGGGTCCTGGGGATCATCTACAACATGACGTCCAACCGGGAGGACGCCTCGGACCTGGCCCAGGATGCCTTCATCAAGGCGTTCCAGTCCATCCACCGCTTCCAGGGGCAGGCGTCGTTCTTCACCTGGCTGTACCGCATCGCGGTCAACTCCACCCTGAGCCACCTGCGGAAGAACCGGCTCAGGTCGTTCTTCAGCCTCGAGTCGATCCGGGAGGACGATCCGGTCTCAAAAGAGGTGATAGACGCCCTTACCGACAAGACGGGCGCCGGGAGGGACACCTTCGTCCGTGAACTCCAGGAAAAATTGAACGATGCGATGCAAAAACTGTCTATCAATCATCGGACAGTTGTGACTTTATTCGAAATCGACGGGCTCAGCCATCAGGAGATTGCCGAGATAATGGAGTGTTCAGTCGGGACCGTGAGATCCCGGCTTCATTATGCAAAGCAGTTGCTTCAGGCTGAGCTCCAACCTTATTTGCTCAAATGAAACGGGATACGGAACGAAAAATCTCAGTTGAGGACCTATTGCGCCTTAAGAGGGCCGAGCGCCCTCCGGCTGAGTATTGGGCGACTTTTGAGTCGGAAATCCGCGCCAAGCAGCTCTCGGCAATAGTCAGCAGGCGGCCGTGGTGGGACGGGATTTCAGGGGTTTTTGCGGCCTTGAACCGGCGCGCGGTGCCCGTCGGGGCCGCCGCCGCGCTCGCGTTGGCATGGATAGGCGTGAGGTACGTGGGCGGCCATGCCGACTACGCTGCCGCACCCAGGACGGCCGCCGCGGAGCCGGTTGCGGTCGCCGCGGTCGCTTCGCCCTCCGCTCCCTCCCTGGAACGGGCACCTGCGGCGCCGGAAGGAGCGGGATTTGCGGCCAGCGTGGCCGTCCAGGAGCAGGCGCCCCTCGTGGCGGCCGCCGAGTCCCATGTCACCAGCGCCCCGGTTGCCGTTGTCGCCGACGCCCCGGCCCGCTCGCCGTTTGCCGACGGAATAGCCGTCACCTTTTCCGATTTTCGCGAGCCGGCGCCCGACTATGCGCAGCGCGCCGTCTTTGGCTCGGACCGCGAATTTGAGCCGGCGTCCGCGCCCGCCCGGGAGCCGAAGGCCGACCCGCTGGCCCGGATGGACCCGGCGGCCGAGCGCCGCGCAAGGCTCCTGGCTCCGGCCCTGCCGGCGTACGCGTCGAGCGTCTCCCATGCCGTCGCGAGCGACTGGATGAAGTCGAGAGCCTCGTCCAACGAGCGCATGTACGAGTCGATGGATCAGGGATCCAACGACCGCCTGCTGGTCGGCTTCAGGTTCTGACCGCCTGGGAGGGGGACGGCGGCAGGCACGCGCCGCATCCGTTCGCAAAGAAGTCGTTGCCCTTGTCGTCCACCAGGATGAACGCGGGGAAGTCCTTGACGTCGATCTTGAAGACGGCCTCCATGCCGAGCTCGGGATACTCGAGCACGTCCACCTTGGTGATGTTCTCCTTGGCAAGGATCGCGGCGGGCCCGCCGACGCTCCCCAGGTAGAATCCCCCGTGCTTCTTGCACGACGCCGTCACGCCCGGACCGCGGTTGCCCTTGGCGAGCATCACCATCGATCCGCCCAGCGACTGGAAAAGGCTGACGTAGCTGTCCATGCGCCCGGCAGTCGTCGGGCCGAACGACCCCGAGGCGTAGCCCGTGGGGGTCTTCGCGGGCCCCGCGTAGTAGACGGGGTGCCTCTTGAAGTAATCGGGGAGCCCCTTGCCGGCATCGACGCGCTCCTTGAGCTTCGCGTGCGCGGCGTCCCGGGCGACCACCATCGTCCCGGTGAGGGAGACCCGCGTGGTCACGGGGTACTTCGAGAGCTCGGCCCGGATCTCCTCCATCGGCCTGCCAAGGTCTATGCGCACGCCCGAGGTGTCCCTCAGCTTGCGCTCGGGCTCCGGGATGAATCGGCCCGGGTTCAAGTCGAGCTTCTCGAGGAAGATCCCGTCCCGGGTGATCTTCGCCTTGATATTGCGGTCGGCCGAGCACGACACGCCCATCCCCACCGGGCAGCTCGCGCCGTGGCGGGCCAGCCGGATGACGCGCGCGTCGATCGCGAAGTACTTTCCCCCAAACTGCGCGCCGATCCCGGTCTGCCTCGCGATCTCCATCACCTTCGACTCCCAGGCCGTGTCGCGGAACGGGCGGCCGAGCTCGTTGCCGGTCGTGGGCAGCGAGTCGAGGTAATGCGAGGAGGCGAGCTTGAGGGTCTTCATGCACGCCTCGGCGCTCGTCCCGCCGATGACAAACGCAAGGTGGTAGGGAGGGCACGCGGACGTCCCGAGGAGGGGCAGCTTGTCGGCGACGAACTGCGCGAAGCTCTTGGGGTTGAGGAGCGCCTTCGTCTCCTGGAAGAAGAGCATCTTGTTGGCGGATCCGCCGCCCTTTGCGACGAAGAGCAGCTCGTAGGCCGCCCCCGTCGTCGAGTGGATGTCGATCTGGGCCGGAAGGTTCGTGCCCGTGTTGGCCTCCCTCCACATGTCGAGGGGGGCGGTCTGGGAGTAGCGAAGGTTCTCCTTCGCGAAGCACTCGTAGACGCCCCGGCTGAGCCATTCCGCGTCGTTGGCCCCGGTCCACACCTGCTCGCCCTTCTTCGCGAAGATGGCGGCCGTTCCCGTGTCCTGGCACATCGGGAGAATGCCCTCCGCGGAGATCTCCGCGTTCTTCAGGAGCGTCAGCGCCACGTACCGGTCGTTCGGCGACGCCTCGGGGTCGCCAAGGATGGCGGCCACCTGCTCCAGGTGCTTCGTGCGAAGCAGGAACGCGCTGTCGCGGAACGCGTTCTGGGCCACGAAGGACAGGACCTGGGGGTCGACCTTCAGGACCTCTCGGCCCTCGAATTGCGCCGTCGAAATGCCCTCCTTCGAGAGCAGGCGGTATTCGGTGGCGTCCTCCGATAGGGGCAGGGGCTCCTGGTAGATGAACGGTGGCATGGCCATGCCCAAATTATGCCGAACTCCGCCCCCAAGTAAAGGGGACCGTGGCTCGGGGCGCGCGCCCTACCTGGCGGCGGCCATCGCGCGGACGACGCCGTGGAACTTCGGCAGGTCGGACGGGGTGACAACCTCTCCGTTGTCCCTTCGCCATCCCGCGTAGCTGGGCCAGATGCCCCGGGACAGGAAGTTGTCGACGACCTTCGCCATCGCCGCCACGTGCACGTAATCCTTCTGCTCCTTCTCGTCGCGGGTCCGCGAAACAAGCGCCTCCGGGATGGGGAGGATCCTCCCGCTCGACACGTGCGCAAGGTCGTTGAGCACGACGAGGGGGCGCGAGTCCTCGAGGGTGGTGGCGGGCCGCGGGACCTCCCCCTGCATGTACCGGCCGTACTCGATGTGGTTCGCCTCGAGGCCGTCGAACGGGCCGCTCGGGATCCTCTCCGTGCGCCCATCCTTCCATGAGACCTCGACCTGGCCCCCGACGGCGTACCTGAGTATGGCCTTCTCGCAGATCACCGTCTCCGAGGTCGCGCTGGCGCCGGCGCAGGCGTGCGAGAGCGCGAACCTGAGCGTGCAGCCCGTCGCGAGGTCGGCCTCCACGAAGAAGGTGTCGGCGCCCTCGATCGCGTGGGCCCGGTAGAGCTCTGCCCGCACCGCCGCGACGTCGGGCCACGAGTAGAGGCCGGGCGTCCCGGTCCAGAACAGCATGTTGTGCACGAAGTGCGCCATCGCGTTGCCGAAGCACGAGTCGAGCACGATGCGGTCGCCGACGACCAGCCTCCCGGACCAGCCGTTGCGCGCGAAGTACCCGGCGGGCCGCGGCCAGAGGGCGCTCAGCGTGCCGCCGCGTATCGCCCCGAACTCGCCCGAGAGCAGCCTCTCCTTGAGCGCCAGGCGGCTCCTCTCTACGATGAAGTTGAAGCCGACGAGGGACGACTTCCGCGCCCGACGGTCGGCCGCGATCATCTTCTCAAGCTCCGCGAAATCGAGGGTGGGGGGCTTCTCGACGTACGCGGGCAGCCCGTACGAGGTGACCGCGTCGTGCATCTCGGCGTGCAGGTGGATCGGGGTCGGGATGGCCACGTAGTCCAGGTCGCCGTGACACGCGCCGAGCATCTCGCGGTAGCCGCCGAAGACCCTGACGCCGCGCTGGGCGAAGCGCCACGTCTCCTGCTCGATGCCGAACGCGGCGAGCCTTGGGTCGCACGCGCAGACGAGCCGGGCCACGCCGCGCTCCTCGAGCCGCGCGACCGTGTTGTGGTGCGAACCCGCGAATCCCCCCATCCCGATTATTCCAATTCTTACGGGCTGCTTCACACTATCTTGAACTTCGGCAGGTCCTGCCCGTCGATGAGGCCGACCGGCCTGCCGGATGCGTCGACCACGATCAGGTCGTCGATCTTGTGCAGCTCGAAGAGCCGCAGGGCGTCCACGGCGAGCACGTCGTCCCGGACCACCTTCGGCGACCGGGTCATGAAGTCCGAGACGGGCCGCCCTAGGAAATCCGGACCCGTGAGCGCGGACCTCCTGAAGTCGCCGTCCGTGAGGATCCCGGAGAGCCTGCCGGTCGCCTTCCTGACGAGCGCGATGCTCCCGCTCTTCGACTTCGTCATCGCGAGGATCGCCTCCTGGACCGTCACGGTGTCGCCGGCCACGGCCAGGCGCTGGCCGCTGCGCATGATGTCGCGGGTGCGCAGGAGAAGGACGCGGCCCAGGTTTCCCGCCGGGTGGAACTTGGCGAAGTCCTCCCGCGTAAGGCCGCGCGCCTCGAGGAGGACCATGGCGAGCGCGTCCCCCAGGGCGAGCGCGGCGGTCGTGCTCGCGGTCGGTGCGAGCTTGAGCGGGCATGCCTCCCTCCTGACCCGGTAGATGAGCCGGTGGTCCGCCTCGCGGGCGAGGTCCGACTTAGGGTTGCCCGTGAACGCGACGACCTTGAGGCCGAAGCGCTTGAGGAGGGGGACGAGCCTCAGGACCTCGTCCGACTGGCCGCTGTTGCTCATCAGGATCGCCAGGTCGCCCTCGTAGCACAGGCCCAGGTCCCCGTGGAGCGCCTGGGTGGGATCGAGGAAGCACGACGAGACGCCCGTGCTGTTGAACGTGGCCGCGATCTTGGCGGCGATGTGCGCGGACTTCCCGACGCCGCTGAAGACCAGCTTGCCGCCCGCGGCGACGGTCGCCTCCACGGCCCGCGCGGTGTCGACGAACTCCGCCCCGAGCGCCCGGGACGTCTCCGCCAGGGCGTCGCTCTCTATGCGGATGCATTGCCTGGCGCGCGCGAGCGCCGATTTCGGTGCGATTGCCATCAACGCGGGTTGTTGTCGGGCCTCATTTGTGTTTGAGTCGGGGAAAGAGAGTGGGAGATTTATCCGACCGGTCAGGCCGTTCAATCCCATTCGCTGCCAGATGCACCCACGTTCCATCCTACTCGGCTTTGCCGCGCTGCTCCTGCTGGCGTCGGGGCCCGGCTGCGGGGGGGACGCGGCGTCGCTCTCCTCCGAGATGGACGACTCGAACTACCGCGACGGGCAGCAGATGGAGCGCCAGGGGCGGTGGGACGAGGCCCTCTCGGACTACCTGAAGGTGATCGACCGCCGGGGCGACTCGGCGCCCGAGTCGAACCTCGACGCGGGCCTCATCTACCTGAACCACATCAAGGACCCGATCTTCGCGATCTACCATTTCCGCAAGTACCTCGAGCTGGAGCCCAACTCGAAGCAGGCCGTGTACGTGAGGGGACTGATCGACGCGGCCAAGCGCGAGTTCGCGCGGGCCCTTCCCGGGCAGCCGCTGGAGAGCGAGACCCAGCACATGGGCTTGGAGGAGCAGGTGGCCCGCCTGCAGCGCGAGAACGACGAGCTAAAGGCGGAGAACGCGGCCTTGCGCGCAGGCGCGCCGGTTCCGGTGGTGCACTCGAGCGCGATAGACATCACCTCGATCCCGGCCCCGCAGAGCGTCGCCCAGGACGCGGGCCAGCCCGCGGGCGCCGCTTCGCCGATCTCGCTGGCGCCCGTGGAGCAGGCCGACATGGGGGCCGTGTCCGCCATCAGGGGCGCCCCGCAGGAGGCGCAGGCGCAGGCAGCGCCCTCGAAGCCCGCGCCGGCCGCCGGGGCGCGCCACCACACCGTCGCCAGGGGCGACACCCTCTTCAGCCTGGCCCAGAAGTACTACGGCAGCCGCTCGAGGTGGCGCGACATCTACGCGGCCAACCGCGACCTGCTGGCGAGCGAGAAGGCGCCCCTCAAGATCGGCTGGGAGCTGAAGATCCCCTAGGCCGACGCCAGCGCCTCGTCCAGGACGGCGAGCATGAAGTCGGCATCGGTCGCCGAGAAGATCATCGGCGGCTTGATGCGCAGGGTGTTTCCCCAGAGCCCGCCCTTGCCGATGAGGAGGCCCATCTCCCTGCACGCCTCGAACACGGCCGCGCACTCGTCCTTGGCCGGCTCCTTGGTCCTGCGGTCCTTCACCAGCTCGACGCCCAGCATGAGGCCGAGCCCCCGGATGTCGCCGATCAGGGAATGCTTCTCGGCGAGCCTCGCGAACCCAGCCTTCAGGTGGTTGCCGATCTTGAGCGAATTGGCCTGCAGGCCCTCCCGGTCGATCACCTCGAGGACCGCGCGCGCCTGGGCGCACGCGACGGGGTTGCCCCCAAACGTGTTGAAATGGATCCGCGAGACGAGGGCCTGGGCGATCTTGGGCGTCGTGACGACGGCCCCGAGCGCGCAGCCGTTTCCGATTCCCTTTGCCAAGGTGACGATGTCCGGGACGACCCCCTGGGTCTCGAAGCCCCAGAAGTGGGTCCCGGTCCTCCCAAAGCCCGCCTGGACCTCGTCGGCGATGCAGACCCCGCCCGCGGCCCGGATGTGCCCGTAGGCATGCCTCAGGTATCCCTCCGGGAAGACCACCGTCCCGCCGACGCCCTGGATCGATTCGGCGATGAAGCCCGCGACCTTGCCTGAGGTGCCGAACTGGATCAGGCTCTTCACATCGTCGGCGTATTTCCTGCCCGCCTCCGGGTCGTCCTTCCCGAAGGGTCCCCGGTAGAGGTCGGGCAGGACCGAATGCTGCACCCCGAACCCATGCGGAACGTTGAACTTCCACGTGCTGTGGGAGGTGAGGCCCATTGTGGACTGGCTGCCGCCGTGGTAGCCGTTTCGAAGCGCGATCATGTCATAGCAGCCCGTGTAGGCCCGCGCCATGAGCAGCGCGAGGTCGTTGGCCTCCGAGCCGGAATTGACGAGGTACACAACCTTGAGTTCGCCGGGCATCCTGGCCGCGAGCTCCTTGGCGTAGAGCGCGATGTTCGGGTGCAGGTAGATCGTCGTGGTGTGCTGGAGGGTCTCGTTCTGGCGATGGGCGGCGGCGACGATGTGCGGGTGGCAGTGGCCGCAGCTCACGGTCACGATGCCCCCTATCCCGTCCAGGTAGCGGCGGCCCTTCTCGTCGAAGAGCCACTGGGCCCTGCCCTCGACGATCATCAGCGGCTTCTTGTAGTAGTGGAAGATGGCGGGGCTTAGGAATTCCCTGCGCAGGGCCAGCACCTCCTCTGCGGAGGGTCCCGAGTAGGGCTGCGGCACGTGGCCGCACGGGGGAAGGGGGATCGATTTCATAGGTTAACCGTTGGGTGCCAGCTTGCGGAAAACAAGATACGCGACAAATGCTATCGCGAAGCCGGCAAACCAGGCGAAGCCGTAGATTCCGAGGAAGAAGGCCGGAACGCGCGCCGCGTCAATGCAGCCGACCTGGGCGAGGAATCCGGGAAGGTTCGGGAGGGCCGCGACCAGGAACGCCGCGATCGCGGCGATGCTCCACCCGCCCGAATAGCGGTACTGGCCGTTCGGGTCGTAGAGCGCCTGGACGTCGAGCCTCCCGCGCCGGATGACGAAATAGTCCGCGATCATGATGCCGCCGACGGGGCCCAGCAGCGCGCTGTAGCCCACGAGCCAGGTGAAGATGTAGCCCGAGGGATCGGCGACGAGCTTCCAGGGCATCATCACGATCCCGACGACGCCCGTTATCAGGCCGCCCATCCGGAACGATATCCTGCGCGGCGCCAGGTGCGCGAAGTCGTTCGCCGGGGAGACGACGTTCGCGGCGATGTTCGTGGCGAGCGTCGCGATGCCCAGGGCGACCATCGCGACGATGAGCACGGCCGGGTTCCTGAACCGGACGAGGACCTCTATCGGGTCCCAGATCGTGTGCCCGAAGATGACCGCCGTCGCCGAGGTGACGGCGACGCCGATGAAGGAATAGAACGCCATGGCAAGCGGCAGCCCGAGGGCCTGGCCCACCATCTGGTCCCGCTGCGACGCCGCGTAGCGCGAGAAGTCGGGTATGTTGAGGGAGAGCGTGGCCCAGAATCCAACCATCCCGGTCAGACCGGGGATGAAGAAGGCCATGAACTGCCCCGCCCTGGGCTGGCCCGGGTCGAATGCGGAGGGTTGCGCCAGCATGGGCCCGAACCCTCCGGCCGACCGGCGGGCCCAGACGAGGAAGACGATGCCCAGCGCGATCAGCAGCGGGGCCTTTATGTTCAGCAGGAGGCGGATCGAATCGATCCCCTTGTAGACGACCCACATGTTGACGCACCAGAACGCCATGAAGCACACGAACTGCGACAGGGTGACGCCGAGGGCGTTCGTGGCGCCGCCCGCCACCGCGGGGAGGAAGACCGACAGTATCTTGTGGATGGCCTCGCCGCCGATCCACGCCTGGATCCCGAACCACCCGCAGGCGACCAGGGCGCGCAGGAGCGCCGGGATGTTCGCGCCCGCCGTGCCGAAGGACGCCCGGCACAGGACGGGGAAGGGGATGCCGTAGCGGGTTCCGGCGTGTGCGTTGAGGAGTATCGGAACGAGGACTATCGCGTTGCCCAGAAAGATCGTGAGGATGGCCTGCCGCCAGTTCATGCCGCCCCCCACGAGCGACGAGGCCAGCATGTAGGTGGGGACGCACGCCGACATGGAGATCCAGAGAGCGGCGAAGCTGCCGACCCGCCACGTGCGCCTCTCTGGGGGCACGGGCGCGAGGTCCGGGTTCTCCAGGGGGCTCCCCGCCATCTCTAGGACGATCCGATCAGCATCCCCGCGAAGAACACGAGCAGCCCGCCGACGATCACCTGGAACGCCGCGGAGAGGAACGGCGTGTCCATGTAGTGGTGGCGTATCCAGGAGATGATCACAAGCTCGACGAGCACGACGGCGACGGCGATCGTGAACGCGGCGTGGAAGTCGGCGATCATGAAGGGCAGGGTGTGCCCCAGCCCTCCCGCGGCCGTCATGAGGCCGCAGACGGCGCCGCGTATGAGCGGATGGCCGCGGCCGCTGATCGCCCCGTCGTCGGAAAGGGCCTCGGCGAAGCCCATGCTGATCCCGGCTCCGACGGAGGAGGCCAGGCCGACAAGGAGCGTGTCGCGGGTGTTGTGCGTCGCGAAGGCCGCCGCGAAGAGCGGCGCGAGCGTCGAAACGGAGCCGTCCATCAGGCCGGCAAGGCCGGGCTGGACGACCTGCAGGACGAACAACCGCCGCTGGCTCTCGTCCTCTATCGCGCGCGCCCCCGAGGCGACCTGGTCCGAGTCGAGCTTGTCGGCCAGCGCCTCGTGGCCCGCCTCCACGAGAGCCAGGTCGCCCAGCAGCTTCCGGGTGGCGGCGTCCTCGGTCCTCGCGGCCGAGACCTCGTAGAACCTGCGGGAGGAAAGCTCCATGACGCCTATCTGGCGGCGCACCTGGGCGACCGTGAGCGCCTTCATGAGCCAAACGGGCCGCTGGATGACGAGGCCCTTGACGTCCGACCGCTGGATCAGGGGTATGTGGTCCCCGAACCGCGCGCGGTACGTGTCGATGAGCCGCTGGCGGTGGACGGACTCCTCGGCCTGCATCGTGGTGAGCGTCTCCGCGGTGGAGGGGAACTTCTCGCGGAACCTCTCGGCGAGGTCCCCGTAGATCCGGCTGTCCTCCTCCTCCATCGACACGGCGAGGGCCAGTATCTCCTGCTCGGTGAGTTTTGAGAACGCCTTTGCCATTGGGTTCCGTGCGCCATCGGGAAGGTACGCCCCATGCCGGGCCCCTGCCAGCAACAAATCGTTGTCGAAGCTGCTCCTGCGCCGCTGCGCTGCGTCCCTCGGGCCCTTCCTAGCCCGCGCGGCTGGTTCAACGTTAGCCATTGATGATTAGAGTGTTACGATGGAAGTGTGTGCCGTTTTTGGGCCCCCCCCGCCGGCACGCGGCGCGCTCGCCCCGGTTGCGCCGTCTCGGCCAGGGGCAGGCCGTCCCGATGCGGAACATTTTATCCCTGTAACTTTCAGGTGGCCGGGTGTGTTATAGGGTCAACACCCCCAACCATGCCCAACATAAGTCGGATTGTCGCAACAGCCGGCGCCATCGCCCTATTCACCGTATCCGCGTCCGCAAAGATCGAACGCGTTGTTGAGAAGACCTTCCAGGTCCAGCCAGGAGTCCATCTGAAGGTCTCGACCTCGGGCGGGGATGTCCGCATCACGTCGTCAGCCGGCTCGGTTGTGACGGTCGTCGCGAAGGAGCACATCCGGGCCAGCAGCGAGGCCGACGCGGACGAGGTGCTCAAGAAGCTCGACCTTACGATCGCGCAGAACGGCAACGAGGTGGTAGCCTCCGCGTCCTATGAATCGGGCGTCGGCTTCCACTTCGGCAGCTGGCCGCCCGTCCAGGTGGACCTTTTGATCACGGTTCCCGCGAGCGCCTCGGCCGAGTTGAAGACCTCGGGCGGAGACGTCTTCGTCGGAGACCTTGAGGGCGCCGTCAAGGCCCACACTTCGGGCGGCGACGTGAAGCTCGGAAGCATCGGGGGAGAGATCGACGCGTCGACCTCCGGCGGGAATGTAGGCCTCGTGGAGGGCCGGAGCAGCGTCAGGCTTTCGACGTCGGGCGGGAATGTCTCCGTGGATCACATCGTCGGGCCGGCGGTCCTGAAGACCTCCGGCGGCGACATCAAGATCGAATCGGTCGAGAACACGCTCACGGCCGAGACGAGCGGCGGGGACGTCAAGGCCGGGTTCAAGGGGGCGCTCAAGGGCGACTGCGAGCTTTCGACGTCGGGCGGCGAGGTGAGGGCGACGGTGAGCCGGGACGCGGCGTTCCATCTCGACGCGGCGACCAGCGGCGGCGAGGTCAACGCGTCCGGTCTCACGATCACGATCGACCACGGAGGCACCGGAAGAAGCAATCTGGCGGGCCTTGTGAACGGCGGCGGGCCCCTCCTCAAGCTCCGCTCGAGCGGCGGCAACATCGACGTCGTCACCCGTTAGGGCCGGGCCCCGGGCCTGCGCGCTAGGCCCGGCTTGGCGCCCTCTTCAGGAAGCGGCCCCTCGTCGGGTCGCCGACAAAACTGCCATCGCGCGCGGCGACCTTGCCGCGCACGGTGACGACGCTGGGCCGGCCCTCGATCCTCCAGCCCTCGAACGCGCTGTAGTCGACGTTCATGTGCTGCGTCTTCGCCGAGATCACGCCCCGGTATCCGGGGTCGTACACCACCAGGTCCGCGTCTGCGCCCGGCTGGATGGTGCCCTTCCTGGGAAACAGGTCGAAGGTCTTCGCCACCTCGGTGCTCGCCACGTTCACCAGCGTGTGCAGGTCGATCCTGCCCGCCTTGACGCCGAAGGTGTAGAGCAGGTTCACCCGCTCCTCGAGCGACGGGATCCCGTTCGGGATCTTCGTGAAGTCGGCCATGCCCATCCTCTTCTGGCCCTCGAAGTCGAAGGGCGCGTGGTCGGTCGCGACCGTCTGGATCAGGCCGTCGCGCAGTCCGTTCCAGAGGACGGGCTGGTTGCTCGCGTCACGGAGCGGGGGCGACATCACGTATTTCGCGCCCTCGAAGCCGGGCCGCTCGGCCCAGGTCTTGTCGAGGACGAGGTACTGGATCAGCGTCTCGACCGTCACGTCGACGCCTCGCTGGCGAGCGGCCAGCGCCTCCTCGAGGGCCTGCTTGCAGCTCAGGTGGACGATGTAGGTCGACGCGCCGGTCAGCTCGGCGAACGTCATCAGGTGGTGGACGCCCTCGGCCTCGACGCGGGGCGGGCGGCTCTCATGGTGCTGGCTTGGGTCGGTCCTGCCGGCGGCTATGAGCTCCCTCTGCCGCTCAAAGACCAGCGTCTCGTTCTCGCAGTGCGCCGTCACGATGAGGCCGAGCTCGCGGGCGAGCTTCAGTGTCCGGTACAGCTCCGTGTCGTCGACCCCGAAGGCGCCCTTGTAGGCGAGGAAGATCTTCAGCGAGCTGATCCCGCGGCCGACAATCTCGCGCAGCTGGGACTCCGCAGCGGCGTCGTAGCGGGCCACTCCCATGTGGAAGGTGAAGTCGCATGCGGAGCGGCCCGCCGCCCGCGACATCCAGTTCTCAAACGCCGCCAGGGTGTCGTCGGTGCGGGCGGGGCAGCACATCTCGATGAGGGTCGTCGTCCCGCCGACAAGCGCCGCCTTGCTCGCCGTCTCATAGGTGTCCTTGGCGAACGTCCCCATGAAGGGCAGGGTGATGTGGACATGCGGGTCGATGAATCCCGGGAAGACGTACTTCCCGGCCGCGTCGATGACCTCGGCGCCGGCCGGGGCGTCGAGCCCGGAGCCGACGCGGGTGATCGTCTCCCCCTCGCAGAGGATGTCGGCCCTTGCCCGCGAGTCCGCCGTGACGATCTCGCCGTTCCTTATCAGGAGGGCCATGGCGGGCTCACTTCCTCCAGACGTCGTCAACGACGCCGCCGAACCAGCGCGTGGTGACGGTCTTCTGCTGGGTGTAGAATTGCACGGCCTCGCGCCCCTGGATATGGAGGTCCCCGTAGAACGACGCGTCCCATCCGGTGAAAGGGAACATGGCCATGGTCGCCGGGACTCCGACGTTTATGCCGACCATCCCTGCCTTGACCCTGTGCTTGAATTCGCGGGCCGCGGCCCCCGACGACGTGAAGATGGACGCTCCGTTGCCGAACGCGGAGCGGTTCGCCGCCTCGATCGCCTGGTCGAGGTCGTCCAAGCGCATCACGTTGAGGACGGGGCCGAACACCTCCTCGCGCGCAAGGGTCATCGTCTCGCGCACCTTGTCGACGACCGTCGCGCCGAAGAAGAACCCCTTGGGGGCGTCGGCCACGGTGGCGCCGCGCCCGTCGCACGCGATGGTGGCCCCCTCCTTCTCGGCGCTCTCGACGAGCCCGCGGACGCGGTCCCGGTGGGACGACGTGACAAGCGGCCCCATGTCGGGCTGGGACATTGGCGTGTCGGTCCTTCCGATCTTGATCGAGCGCGCGGCGTCCACAAGCTGCGGCACCATGGTCTGGGCCGCCTTGCCGACCGCGATCGCGGTCGATCCGGACATGCACCGCTCGCCCGCGCAGCCGAAGGCGGCGGTCGCGAGCGCCTCGACCGACCTCGGGATGTCGGCGTCGGGCATCACGACGATGTAGTTCTTGGCGCCGCCGTTGGCCTGCACGCGCTTCCCGTTCCTCGTGCCGGTCTCGTGGATGTACTTCGCCACCGGGGACGAGCCGACGAAGGATACGGCCCTGACCTTGGGGTGCGCGAGCAGCGCGTCCACGCATTCGCGGCCGCCGTGGACGACGTTGAAGACGCCCTTGGGAAGCCCCGCCTTCTCGAGGAGCTCCGCGAGGACGAGCGCGGTCAGCGGGACCTTCTCGCTCGGCTTGAGGACGAACGTGTTCCCGCAGGCCAGCGCCATGGGGAACATCCAGAGCGGGACCATGGCCGGGAAGTTGAACGGGGTGATCCCGGCGCAGACCCCGAGCGGCTGAAGGCACGTCTCGCAGTCGACGTTGCGCGCGACGTCCTCGAGCGTGTCCCCGAACAGGAGGGTGGGGGCGCCGCAGGCGTACTCGATGTTCTCGATCCCGCGGTAGATGCTTCCCCGGGACTCGACGAGGGTCTTGCCGTTCTCGAGCGAGATGCTGGCGCAGAGCCGGTCGAAGTTCTCCTCGACAAGGTGGCGGTAGCGGAAGAAGAGGCGGGCCCGCTCGATGACCGGCGTGTCCCTCCACGCGGGGAACGCGGCCGCGGCCGCCTCCACCGCGGCGTCCACCTCGGCCGAGCCCCCGATCGGGCATTCGGAGATCACGTCCCCCGTCGAGGGGTTGTAGACCGGGGTCCCAGCGATCTTTGGACGGATCCATTCGCCCCCTACGAACAAGGGGCATGGGATGAGATTGGCCGATTTCATGGTTTAGTTTCTGTCGACATGCTGAACGGGGTCAATGGCTCTGGAGGAGAGTCTATTTCGGGCCCCAGGGCGAGCTGCCACCATCCGACGTCCCTCCAGGCTCCGAGCTTGTACCCTATCTTCCGGTAGATCCCCACGAGCGTGAAGCCCATGGACTCGTGGAAGGCCTCGCTGGCCGGGTTGGGCACGAGGATCCCCGCGTAGGCCTTGAAGATGCCCTGGCGGCGAAGCCGCCCAAGGAGCTCGGTGTACAGGGCGCGGCCCCGGCCGCGGCCGCGGAAATCCTCGCGCATGTAGATCGTCACCTCGACGGCCCAGCGATAGGCCGCGCGCTCCCGGTGCGGGGAGGCGTAGGCGTACCCGGCCACCGCCCCGTCGATCTCGTCGACAAGCCAGTGATGGCGGCGGCTCACCCTGTCGATCCGCGAGGCGATTTCGGCCGCGTCCGGGGCCTCGGTCTCGAACGAGACGCAGGAATCCTCGCAGAACGGCCGGTAGATCGCTGCAATCTGCGGAGCGTCCCCCTGTTCGGCAGGTCGGATCATCGGCGCTTTCCCCCCTACTGACGGGAAAGGGCGTCGGACTGCTTCACAAACTCGTCGCCGCTCCACTCGCCGTCGGAGGCGACCTTCCCGGCCGCGGCCTTCTTCGCCGCCTTACGGTCGGCCTGGCGCTTCACGAGGTCGGCGTGCGTGGTGAAGTAATCGAGGCTCTTTCCCCTGAATTCCGCGAGGGTCCCGAACTTGTGCCTCTCCATGAAGGCGAGGAGCTCGTCGCACATCGGCCTCACGCACTCGTAGCCGAACTTCATGACCCCGGTGCAGACCTGCACGGTGTCGGCGCCGAGGAGGATGAACTGTGCGGCGTCGCCTCCGGACTCTATTCCGCCGAGGCCGGAGAGCGACCTCCCCGGAAACTCCTTCCGGATCATCGTGGCGATCTCCATGACCATCCGGAGGGCGATCGGCTTCACGGCCTTCGACGAATAGCCGCCCGGGGTGGTCCACCCCTCGACGGAGGGTTCGGGCCTGAGGGTGTCCAGGTTTACCCCCATGACGCTGCGGATCGTGTTGATCGCGCTGATCCCCTGGCAGCCCGCCTGCAGGGCCGCCCGGCTCGGTTCCTCGATGTGGGTTATGTTCGGGGTCATCTTCGCCCAGACCGGCCGCTTCGCCGCCCCCATGACCCATCCGCACACCTCCCCGAGGACTTGGGGGTCCTGGCCCATGGCCGCGCCCATCTTGCGCTCCGGCAGGCCGTGCGGGCATGAGAAATTGAGCTCGAACCCGTCGACGCCGGCCTCCTGGCAGCGCTCGACGATCTCGATCCAGGCGTCCATCCGGTACTCCTCCATGATCGAGGCGATCAGCACGCCCTGCGGGTTGGTGTCCTTGCATTTCTTGAACTCGTCGAGCCAGATGCCGAACGGCCGGTCGCTGATGAGCTCTATGTTCTCCCAGCCTATGATCTCCTTTCCGTCCTCTGAGTGGAGCTTCGCGTAGCGCGGGGTCACGTTGACGACCTTCGAGGAGTCGAGGCTGATGGTCTTCGCGATCACGGCGCCCCAGCCCTCGCGGAACGCCCGGTTGATGACGCTCAGATTGGTGCCCGGGGGGCCGGACCCGATAACGAATGGGTTCGGCAGCTTCAGTCCGTCTACAGTCGTGGCTAATGTTGGCATGGTCTTTCGGCCTCGCGGCAATCTCGCCCAGAAAACGCTCGTTTCCAAGCAGCAACTGCACCAGCCTGAGCGCTCCTGGATCATCATGAATTCGCCCCTCGATCCGAAGAGGACGGTTGCAGAACTGAAGGAGCTGCGACGACTTACGTCCGACGAGAACGGCGCCCAGCGCGTGGCCTTCACGAAGACCTGGTGCGCCGCGCGCTCATGGCTCCGGGAGAAGCTCGGGGCGCTCCCGGTGGAGGTCCACGTGGACGAGGCCGGCAATCTCTGGTCGACCCTGAGGGGCCGGAGCGCGCGCGCGCTCCTCATCGGGGGCCACATGGACTCGGTTCCCAACGGCGGGTGGCTCGACGGGTGCCTGAACGTGCTCGCGGGCGTCGAGATCCTGCGCCGGATCGCCGCCCAGCACGGCGGGCGGCCCCCCGTGACGGTCCGGCTCGTGGACTGGGCCGACGAGGAGGGGGCCCGGTTCGGCAAGAGCCTCTTTGGATCCTCGGCGTGCTCGGGCACGCTCGACATGGACGAGGCGAGGGGCCTGCGGGACAAGGACGGGGTGCGCCTGCCCGACGCCCTGAGGGAGGTTGGCGTCGATTTCGAGAGCGTGAAGAAGAGCGGGCATGAGCTGTCGGACGCCGCCGCCTACCTCGAGCTCCACATCGAGCAGGGTCCCGTGCTTCTCGACCTCGGCCTGCCCCTCGGCGCCGTCCTCGGCACGTTCGGCGTCGAGAGGCATGCGATCACGTTCCGCGGGCAGGCGGCGCATTCGGGAAGCACCCCGATGAACCGCCGCCGCGACGCCTTCCTGGCCGCGGCGAGGATGAGCCCGGAGATCTACGCGATCGCGGAGCGCAACGGGGGCGTCTGCACGATCGGCTCATGCACGACAAAGCCCGGGATCGTGACGAGCGTGGTCGAGGAATGCAGGATAACCCTCGACCAGCGCCACCTGGATCCGGCCGCGCTTGCGAGGATGCTCGCCGAGGCCCGCGACGCGGCCGGGCGCTTTGCCGCGGAGGGGAAGGTGTCGGCCTCCTGGGAGCGGATCTGGAGGATCGAGCCCGTGCCGTTCGACCGGGCCCTGGTCGGGATGTGCGAGGAGTCGATCCGCGAAACCTGCGGCGCCGTCCACCGGCTGCCCTCCGGGCCGCTGCACGACGCGGCCGAGGTCGCCAGGGCGGGGGTCCCGACCGTGATGATGTTTGTCCAGAGCCTCCACGGGATCAGCCACAACAAGATCGAGGACACGCTCGAGGAGCACCTGGAGCTGTGCGTCCGGGCGTTTGACCGGCTTGCCGACAAGGCGATGGCAGGGATATGCGGCGACCGATGACGCCCCGCCCGCCGTCCCCTTGGCTCGGGTATCAGGACTCCGGCCCGAAGAACTTGAGCGTGCGGCGCATCGACTCCACGAGGGCCCCGATTTCCCGCTCCTCGTTGTAGACGTAGAAGCTGGCCCGCACCGTGCTCGTGAGCCCGAGCCTCTTCATGAGCGGCTGGTTGCAGTGATGGCCGCCCCGCAGGGCGATCCCGTCCTCGTCGGCAAAGGTGACCACGTCGTGCGCATGCACGCCCGCGAAGGCGAAGCTCACGAGGCCCCCGCGCTCGCCTCTCGGGCCGATGAGCCGGATGCCCGGGAGCTCCGCGAGGCGCTCGTAGGCCTTCCGGGACAGCTCGCCGTCGCGCCTGCGTATCTCGTCGCGGCCGAGCGAGTCGAGGAAATCGCACGCGGCGCCAAGGGCCACCGCGTCCCCGAAGTTGGGCGTGCCCGCCTCGAACCGCTCGGGCGACGGCTTCCAACGGCTCTCGAGGAAGTCGACGTTCGAGATCATGCCCCCGCCGCCCTGGTACGGGGGCATCGCGTCCATGAGTGCCTTTCGGCCGTACAGGGCCCCGATGCCGGTCACGCAGGCCATCTTGTGGCCCGAGAAGGCGAGGAAGTCGCAGCCGATCGCTCGGACGTCGAGCGGCATGTGCCCGACGGACTGCGCCGCGTCGATGACCGTGACCGCGCCCACCTTCCTCGCCCTGGCGCAGAGCTCGGCGACCGGATTGATGGTCCCGAGCGTGTTGGAGACGTGCGTGAACGCGAACACCTTGACCTCGGGGGTCAGGACGCGGTCGAGGGCGCCAAGGTCGAGGAGCCCCTCGTCCCCGGTCACCGGAAGGTACCTCAGGGTCGCCCCGGTCCGCTGGGCCGCGAGCTGCCAGGGCACGATGTTGCTGTGGTGCTCCATCTCGGTGAGGAGGATGACGTCGCCCTTGCGCAGGTTCGCGCCGCCCCAGCTCGAGGCGACCATGTTGATCGACTCGGTCGTCCCGCGGGTGAAGACGACCTCCTCGGGGGCCTGCGCGTTGATGAATCTGGCGACGCGGGCCCGCGCGCCCTCGTAATCGTCGGTCGCGCGCATCGACAGCGCATGGAGGCCGCGGTGGACGTTGGAATTGTCCCGGGCGTAGAACCTGTCCAGCGCGCTCATCACGGCCCTCGGCTTCTGGGTCGTCGCCGCGTTGTCGAGGTAGACGAGCGGATGCCCGTTCACCTGCTGGTTAAGGATCGGAAACTCGTCGCGGATCCGGTCCCATGCGGAGGGCGTCGCGCTCAATCGATGTGGCTCTCCGTGGTTGCCGGCGCCGGGTCGCCGTGAAGCGCGTTGAGCGCCGCATGCCACGAGAGGGTGGCGCACTTTATCCGCGCCGGGAACGCATGGACCCCGGCGAACGCACCGAGGTCGCTCATGTCCTCGGGCTCCTTGCCGGTGGTGACGATCTCATGGAACTCCCCGTAGAGCCTCTCGGCCTCGGCCGCCGTCTTCCCCTTGAGCTGGGTCGTCATGAGCGACGCGCTCGCCTGGGAGATCGCGCAACCGGATCCCTCGAACGAGATCTCGGCAATCCTGTCCCCGTCCAGGCGCAGGAACACGTCGCACTGGTCGCCGCAGGACGGGTTGTCCCCGTGGGCGGAGCGGTTTGCCGACGGTATCCTGCCACGGTTCCGCGGCCGGCGGTTGTGGTCGAGGATGACGTTCTGGTAGAGATCGGAGAGTTCGGCCGACATGGTGGAACGAAACAGGTATCCAGACGCCCCCCTGCGTCAAGGGCGGCCCGGCGCGCGGCGCCGCCTCAGGCGTGCCGCCCCTTGAACGTTAGCTCGGCGACTGCGCTCTTGTCGAGGGCGCCGAGGCCCAGGCTGACGAGGGTCTCGTACTGGAGCTTCGTGGCGGCGGCCAGCGGCAGGCGAAGGCCGGCCTGGCAGCCGAGCGCCCAGCCGATGGCGCTGTCCTTGGCGGCGTGCGCCGCGGAGAAATAGCACTCGTGGGCGCGGTTCTGCATGTCCTCGCCGTCGGTCTTGAGCACCTGCGAGGCGGCGCCCGTCTGGGCGAAGACCTCCCGGACCATGCCGAGGTCGAGTCCGAGCGCCGAGGCCAGCCCCAGGCCCTCCGCGAGTGCCGCGGTGTTCGCGTTCATCACCATGTTGACGAGGGCCTTGACCTGCGCGGCCCGGCCGGCCTTCCCGACGTACCGAAGGGCCGTGCTCAGCTTCTCGAGGATGGGCCTCACCCGCTCGAAGCACCTCCGGTCGCCCGCGCACATGAGGTAGAGGCTCCCCTGGCGCGCCTGGGGTATCGAGGAAGCCATGCACCCCTCGATCGCCATGGCCCCCGCCTTCCTCGCCCTGCGCCCGACCTCGACGTGCGTCGCGGGCGTGAGGGTGGCGCAGTTGACGAACACCCGGCCCCTGGCCCGCACGAGGAGCGAGTCGCCCGACGGGGCGAAGACGGCCCTCTGGGCCGCGTCGTCGGTGACGACCGTGAAGATGACGTCGCAGGCCTTGGTCACCGCCGAGAGCCGCCGCGCATGCCGTGCGCCCAGCTCGCGGGCGAGCGCCGCGGCCGCCGCGGGGTTGAGGTCGTAGACCGCCGCGACCCGGTAGCCGCAATCCTTGAGCCGGCGGGCCATGTTCGCCCCCATCCGGCCGACCCCGACGAAGCCTATTTTTTCCTTCATATGGGACAATTTGAGGTTCGCCGCGGCTTCTTCAAACACCAATGTTGCATGGTGTTGCGCTCCCGGGGGAGCCGCCCCCCATCCCCATGAACCCAGAGAGTCTAATTCTTGCCGCGAGGATAGAGGTTTCGGGGCGGCCGGTTGTCATGGGTGACAGGAGTGAAGCCATTTCCATCCCTTCTGCTGTCCAGATTTGCCCCTCCCATGCCTGACGAACCCTCAGGCGACCGGGACTTCTCCGTCCTCTACCGGGCCACCCTGGCGCCGCTGCGGCGCTACCTGACGCGGCTCCTCGGCAACGCGAGCGAGGCGCAGGACGTGGCCCACGACGCCTACATGCGCGTCTACCCCTCGCTGACCGACCGGTCGGCCAGGCGGCCCACGGCGCTCCTTTACACCGCGGCCCGCCGGCTCGCCATAAACCGGCTCAAGCGCCGCAGCATCTCGCCGGTCGCGCGGGACGCCTTCATCCCGGAGATGTCGGCGTCCCCGGGGCCGGGTGTCGAGGACCAGGTCATGGCGCGCCAGGAGCTGGCGATCCTCGAGGAGGCGATCGCGCAGCTGCCCGAGGGGTGCCGCATGGTCCTTCTCCTGTGCAAGATCGAGCAGCTCTCCCACAGGGAGATCGCCGACCGGCTTTCCATCGCCATAAGCACCGTCGAAAAACAGCACGCGCGCGCCCTGAGGCTCCTGCGCACTGCATTGGAAGGGAGATTCGAATCATGAACCGGCCACCCCAAGTTCCCGATCCCGCAGCCGAGGAGCAGGCGTCCCTGTGGGCCGCCCGCCTCGAGGGCTCCGTGCTCACCTCCACCGACCGCTCCGAGCTCGATGCCTGGCTGGCGGGCGACCCTGCGCGGCGGGAGCTGCTTTCGCGCTTCTGCCAGTTCTCCGCCCGGCTTGACCGGCTCGTGCCTGAGCTTGTGGCCGCCGGGTCGGTCCAGATGCCCGCCGAGCGCGCGCGCCCGGGCGCGGGCTGGAACCCGTGGAAGGTCGCCGCAGCCGGGCTGATAGCGGCCACCCTGGCGGTCGCCGCGGTCTGGATGGGCGGGTCGGCGGTCAGGCCCGAGAACATCGCCACGCCGGCGGGAAAGAGGGGATCGTTCACCCTCGCCGACGGCTCGCGCGTCGAGCTCAACGCAAACACAAGCATCCTCGTCGAGAACAGCCGCACGGAGCGGCGCGTGCGTCTCGCCAATGGCGAGGCGTTCTTCATGGTGAGCAAGGACAAGGCCCGTCCGTTCATCGTCGAGACCCCGGCAGGGTCCGTCCGCGTGACGGGCACCATCTTCAACGTGCTCACCGAGGCCGCCTCGCAGCTCGAGGTGACCGTGGTGGAGGGCTCGGTTCAGGTGCGCCCGGGCGAGGCCGGCGACGGCCAGGCGCCCAGCCCGTTCGTGCTCGGGGCGGGCGACCGGCTGAGGGACGAAAACGGGGCCGTCTCCCTGCGCGCGCTCTCGGGCACCGAGACGCAAGACGCCCTGGCGTGGAGGCAGGGCCAGATCGTGTGCGTGGGCATGCCCCTTTCCGAGGCCCTTGCCCGCTACGGCCATTACCACGGCCGGCTCATCGCGGTGACCGCCGGCGCCGGAAAGGTCCCGGTCGGCGGGATCTACGGGCTTGGCGACCTCGATGAGTTCCTTGCCTATGTAAGGCAGGGGCTCAATCTGCGCGTGGTGCACGGCGCGGACGGCTCGGTTCGGGTGAGCCTGCCGACCGAGCCCTGACGCCACGGCTTTCGTTGACCAACACCCATTCTCCCCGCTCCGGAGCAACTCGATTCGCAGTCCGTCTTCTTCTGGGAATCACCGCGCTGATTTCCCCGGCGGTCCTGGCCGAGCCGGTTGATTTCAACCTTCCGGCGCAGCCGGCCGACGGCGCGCTGATGGCGTTCTGCAAGCAGGCCAAGGTCGAGCTGCTCTTTTCCTTTGACGAGCTGCACGGGACCAGGTCCACGGCGGTGGTGGGGAACTACGAGCCTGAGGAGGCCCTCAACCACCTCCTCCGGGGAACGGGCTACTCGGCCGTCCGGAACGCCCGCGGGAAGTTTGTCGTGGTCCAGTTGGTCCAGAAGGGGTCGATCAGGGGCAGCCTGCTGACCCCGGACGGGAGCGCGGCCGAGAGGGTCCGGGTCTCGGTCCCCGGCGCCCACCTGTCGGCCGTGACCGACAAGCTGGGCTGCTTCGAGTTCCCCTCGGTCCCGCCCGGAACCTACGCGCTCGAGGCCGAGGGAGCAGGCTTCCAGCCTATGGAGATCAGCGACGTCAAGGTGAACGCCGGACGGGCGGTCCTGCTGGAGGCGCTCGCCATGCAGGTGCTCAGCATCCCGGCGAAGCTCGAGCCCTTTGTCGTTGAGGCGAAGTCGGTCCGCACCGGGCCGCTGTCCGACGAGGATTCGCCGCCCGTCCCCCGCTCGGCCATAGGCGACCTGGACCAGCCCCGCTCGGAGAACGACGCCCTGGACTACTCCATCTTCACCCGCGACCAGATCTCGAGAAGCGGCGTCGTCAACGTGAACGAGTTCCTCCAGCGGGAAATCCTCGACAGCTCGGCGACTCTGCCCCCGGAGCAGAACGGGAAGGCCAGCAGCTTCTCGTCGGCGAGCAGCAACCTCGCCCTCAGGGGCTACGGGGCCGACGCCACCATTGTCCTCGTCGACGGCCGGCGCCTCCCCGAGGTCGTCACGGCCCTTCCGGTGAGCCTGACGACGGGACCGGTCGCGCCACAGTCCGACGTCAACGTTATCCCGCTCAACCTGATCGAGCGCGTGGAGGTGCTCCCGGTTTCCGCGTCGGCGATCTACAGCGGGAGCCCGATCGGCGGCGTGATCAACATCGTCCTGCGCCCCAACGTGAACACGACGGAGCTGACCACGACCTACACCAACGCTCTCTCCGGTTTCGATGCGTCCCAGTCGACGGTGTCGCTGCTTCACGGGGAGACGCTCCTTGGCGGGGCGCTGCGCGTGCGGATGAACGCCACGTTCACACAGGTGACGCCGCCGACCGAGTCGGAGCTCGGCTACATCCGGGCGCATTTCGTGGCGAACCCCGAGGCCCAGAGCCAGCTCTTCCGGGCGACGCCGAACGTGAGCTCGGCAGGCAACGCGCCGCTCTTCGGGCCGGGCACGCCCTCCTTCACCTCCGTGGCGCCTGGATCCGACGGCACGGGCGGGCTCCCGGCGTTCGCCGGGCGCCAGGGCGTGCAGGAGCTGGCCCTGTACCAGGCCCCCAAGGGGGGGCTGGCGACCTCCACGAACGCGCTGGATTTCCCGTATGGCAGAAAGGTGAGGAGCGGCTCCCTGTTCGGGTCGGTCACCTACGACGCGTTCCCGTGGCTCCAGGTCGGCCTGGACGCCACCGCGAGCCGAACCGTCAACAACACCGGCTACAGCGTTTTCAACGGGAGCCTCCTCCTTGTGGCGGCGTCCCCGCTCAATCCCTTCGGGCAGGACGTGAACGTCACCCTCAACGAGACGACGCCGGGCCTCGGCGAGAACTACAACGAGGCCCACATCGACTATTATTCGGCCGTGCTCGGCGTGCTCCTGAGGATGCCGGCGGACTGGGAGGCGTCGCTGGACGCGCAGTACGGGCTGAGCGTCACCCGCTACAGGGGCGTCCAGGGCGTCGACAACACCCGCTGGCAGCAGATGGTCGACGCGGGGGCCTACAACCCCCTTCGCGACACGCACGCCTATGGCCCGCCGCAGGGCTTCTACGACCGGGCCGTCATCTTCTACGGATCGGAGGGGAGATTTGTCACGCTGGGCGACTACGACACCTTCGACTCGGCGCTGCGGGTTACCAATTCCGCGCTGCGGCTGCCGACCGGCGTAGGCTCGGTCACAGTGGGCGGCGACTACCGCTACGCGCGCCTGGCGAGCTATGCGGACCTGCTGCGCTACGGAGACGGCTCCCTGGCGGCGCCGCCGGACGCGTGGGTCGGACGGTCGCTCCAGCGCCTGAGCGGGTTCGGCGAGCTGAAGATGCCCCTCCTGCCCAAGCGCTGGCTGCCGGGCTGGATCCACGACGTGGAGACCGATCTGGCGGTGCGCTACACGACCTCCTCCATGGCGAACGAGGCCAATTACGCCCCGACGGGAGCCGTCAAGGTCGACCTGCTGGACGGATTCTCGCTGCGCGGCTCCCTCGCCACTTCGAACACCTTCCCGCCACCCTACTTCAGCCGGCATCGGGCCGCCGGGGTGCCGAGCTCGGGCGGTACCGGCGTTGTGGTGGCGACGACGGTCCACGACCCGAGGCGCGGCGGCGAGGAGGAGACGATTTTGGCGAGCGACGCGCTAAACCCCAACCTTGTGCCGGAGGCGGCCGTCACGCAGACGGCCGGTGTCATCTTCCAGCGGGGCGTCGTGCACCAGTTCCGCGCGACGGTGGATTTCGTGAACACCGTCACCTCGGGGGAGGAGGTCTACCTCAACACCCTGCAGGTGATCGACCTCGAGTCCGCCTTTCCTAAGCGGGTGATCCGCGCGGCCGCCGCGCCAGGCGACCCCTACGGCGTCGGCCCCATCACCTCCGTGCTCACGGGCAACTTCAACCTAGCCTGGCGCCATTCGTACGAGTGGAGCGCGACGCTCGACTACGCCTGGAACAAGTGCATGGGGGGCTCCCTTGAGGCGTACTGCCGGTGGATCTATTTCAAGCGCTACGACCTCGAGACGTTCCCGGCCTCGGACCCGGTTGACGAGCTGCGCGCCCCCGACGGCACGACCCCGGGCCTGCTTCCCCAGCGCATGAATTTCGGGGCGGGATGGTCCAACCGCGCGTGCGGTTTCGGCATCGACGGCCGCTACTACTGTAGGCAGGTCCTTCCCGTCCTGGAACAGGCCGCCCAGGGCGCGGACAGCATAAGCCCCTACTGGCAGTTCGACGCCTACCTGCAGGGCGACGTCGCCAGGTGGATTCCGTGGAAATCCTCGCATTACGGTCTGAAGGGCCAGATCAGGGTCGACAACGTCTTCGGCGAGACCCCTCCCAGGTACGCGAGCGATCCCACCGGGGTACAGTCCTACACGGACTGGAGGGGCCGGGTCTACTCGCTGTCGATGACGGTGACTTTCTGAGCGGCGGCGCCGTGTCCGGTAGCGGGAATCGGGGCGTCGGTTGTCGTAGGTGTTGGCCGCCCTGGGCAGCCAGACCCCCATCGAGAAACCTTATAGCCTTTGGACCGTCAAACCTCCATGCCACGCTGCAGATTCATGAGATTTTCAACCGGCCGGGCCGCGTGGGGAACAGGTCCTGCTATGGCCCACGGGACGAGGGCCGCGACTGTCGCCGAAAAGAAGATTCCTCCGCAGAACCAAAGCCGGCAAGAGCAGTCAATGGGAGCAGGCGAATCATGAGGCAAGCAACCAATCCAGACCCGGTGACCCAGCATCTCATGCTGGGCGGCCAAAGGTCTCTGACGCCCGCGGACGAGGAGCATCTGCGGGACGCGCTCAAGCGCTGCTCGCCTTCGACGCGCGAGGCGGCCCGCGAGTTCCGGCGCACCGGCAACCCCGACCACCTGCCCGCCATCATCCATGGCCTCATCGAGCACTACGTCGAGCGCGACGCGCGGGCCAAGCTCAACCGCGCCGACGACAGTCTGCGGCTGGTGGAGGACCTGGCGATCGACTCCCTGACGATGCTGGAGATCGTGTTCCTCGCCGAGGACGTGCTCCAGATCTCGATAGACAACGAGGAGATCCGGCCCTTCAGGACGGTGGGCGACGTCAAGAGGTTCATCGCCTCGAAGCTGGAGCGGGCCGCCCCGTAGGGGCGGACAGCCCGGGTAGCAGCGGGAAACAATCTTGTTCTCTTTCGCGCCCGATTGGGCGAGCGTGGTCGGCGCATGAACGCCCGACCGACTGTTTGGCTTCTCGCCTTCGCGGCCCTCGCCGCACCCGGGCTCGCCGCAGCCGCCGGCGGGCCAGGCGCGACCCCGTTCTCGCCCGCCGTCCTGCCCGGCAGGGGACTTGCGCAGCATCCGTTCCTCTACGCCGGCGAGTGGGACACCCGCAAGGCCAACCAGTCGATGTTCCTCGTCCGAGGCGGCCGGATCGTCTGGTCGGCATCGATTCCCCTTCACCCCTCGCCCGGTGCCAACCAGGAGTTCGACGACGCCACGCTCCTTTCCGGTGGAAACATAATCTTCTCGAGGATGTCCGGGGCGGGGGAGATCGGCCCGGACAAGAAGCTGGTCTGGGATTATCCCGCCCCTCCGGGGACCGAGATCCACTCGGTCCAGGCGCTCGCCGCAGGCCGTGTCCTGATCATGCGAAACGGGAATCCGGCGCAGGCCATGATTATCAACACCGCGACGGGCGTCACGGAGAGGGTCATCCCCATCCCGACCATCGTGGCGGGCACGCACGGCCAGTTCCGCCATATAAGGATGACGAGGGCCGGGACACTCCTCGTCCCCCACCTGGGCGAGGGAAAGGTCGTCGAGTACGACCTGGAGGGAAGGGTGCTCTGGTCGGTGCCGGCGAAATCACCCTGGTCGGCCGTCCGGCTCGACAACGGCAACACGCTGATCGCTGGCGACTGGAACGCCTACGTGCGCGAGGTGAGCCCGGCCGGCGGGACCGTCTGGGAGTTCACTCAGGCCGACGTGCCAGGCATCAGGCTCTTCAACACCCAGACAGCCGGCAGGCTCGCGAATGGCAACACGGTCATCACCAACTGGTGCGCCGGCGACAAGAACACGGAGGATTGGCCCGGCACCGTCCAGGTGCTCGAGGTCACACCGGACAAGAGGGTGGTCTGGGCGCTGAGGTCGTGGACGGACCCCGGGGACCTCGGCCCGGCCTCCTCTATCCAGCTCCTCGACGAGCCCGGGGACGCGGAAAGCGCCGGCCAGCAGCGGTAGCGGACACACTCAGTGTATTTCGATTGATCGCAGTCCCCCGCCTTTGGCACCCTGATGCCCCCTAATCCCAGCCCCATGAGACACCGCGACCTTTCCCCGCTCCTTGGAGCGCTCTGCATCCTTGCTCTCGTCCCCGCCCTCCGGGCGGCCGATTCCGCGGCCGCCACCGCGCCCCAGGAGGTCCGGTTCCAGATCCCGGCCACGGACGACGGCCTGCCGGGCGCCGGACCGATCCGCCGGGAAGACTGGTTCCAGCGCGTCTGGACCGAGCGGCACACGGCGTGGGCGTCGCGGGCGAAGGACGACCAGGGTGCGCTGGTCTTCCTTGGCGACTCGATCACGCAGGGCTGGGGCGACGTCGGCAGCAGCTTCCCGGGCACAAAGACGGCGAACCGGGGCATAAGCGGGGACACGACCAGGGGCGTCCTCATCCGCCTCCAGGAGGACGTGGTGGCGCTGAACCCGAGCGGCGTCGTGCTGCTGATCGGCACCAACGACCTCGAGGAAAAGGCGGAGCCCTCGGTCATCGCGGGCAACCTGAAGCTGATCATCGCCGCGCTGCGCCAGCACAACCCGTCGATGCCGGTCATCCTGTGCGAGGTCTTCCCGAGCTCCCTCGCGAAGAACAGGCCCGCGCAGAGCGTCCGGGAGCTGAACGCCCTCTACCTGGACACTGTGGCCGGCGAGCCGCAGGTCACCGTCCTGGACACGTGGTCCCTCTTCTCGGGCGTCCACGGGGACGCGAAGGAGGAGGAGATGCCCGACCTGCTTCACCCCGACATCCTCGGCTACGCCAAGTGGGCCGCGGCCCTCAGGCCCATTCTTGAGACGGTGGGCCTCGTGCCCTCATGGCCGGACGAGTTCATTCCGGAGCCGGGCTTTGAGAGCCTGTTCGACGGCCGCGGCCTCTCCGGGTGGGGGTATTCCCCGGCCTCCAAGTTCTGGGGCAAGGCCGCCAGCGACGACGGCCGCTACGTCGCGAGGAACGGGCGGCTGGTCGTCACCGTCTCGCACAAGGGCCAGGAGAACAAGATCCTGTGGACCACGAAGAAATTTCCCAAGGACTTCGTCCTGAAGCTCGAGTTCAGGGCGAGCCCCAACGCAGACAGCGGAATCTATATCCGGGAGCCCCAGCTGCAGTGCCGGGACTTCCTGATCGCCGGGCCCTTCGCGGCGATTGCCCACTACCGCCCGCTCGACTGGAACGAGATTGTCGTGACGGTAAGGGGCGAGCTGGCGCACTGCACGTGCAACGGGGAGGTGCTTGTCGACGCCATGCCCGTTCCGGCGACGGGCTCCATCGGCCTGGAGAGCGATCACGGCCAGATGGAATACCGGCGGATCAGGATTCACGAGGCGCAGCACTGAGCGGGGCGCGCACCCCGAGCATTTCCGGCATGCCAGCATCGAAGCATTTCGCGGGCCGCTCGGTGGTGCGCTGGGGCATCATAGGCTGCGGCGACGTCACGGAGGTGAAGAGCGGGCCGGGCTTCCAGAAGGCCGCCGGCTCGCAGCTCGTCGCCGTGATGCGGCGCAGCGGCGACCTCGCGGCGGACTACGCGAGGCGACACGGAGTCCCGCGCTGGTACGACGACGCGGGGGCCCTCATCGGCGACCCCGGTGTCGACGCGGTCTACATCGCGACGCCGCCCGACTCGCATGCGGACTATGCGCTCCGCGTCGCCGCGGCGGGCAAGCCCGCCTATGTGGAGAAGCCGATGGCCCGCCACGGAGCCGAGTGCGACCGCATGGTCGGGGCCTTCGAGCGTGCGGACCTGCCGCTCTTCGTCGCCTACTACCGCCGGCGGCTTCCGTGCTTCCTGAAGGTCGAGGAATTGCTCAAGTCGGGGGCGATCGGCCGGCTGACGGGCGTCACCTACCGCATGGCCGAGCCGCATCACCGCAGGGGCGGAATATGGCGGACCGACCCGGCGCTTGCGGGCGCGGGCCATTTTCTGGACGTGGGGTCCCACGCGCTCGACCTCCTCGACTACCTGCTCGGGCCGCTTGCGGACGTGGAGGGCGCGGCGGCGAATGTCGCCTCGAGCTATTCCGTCGAGGACTCGGTGGCGCTCAGTTTCCGCACGGGCGGAGGCGCGATCGGCTCGATGGCGTGGAACTTTGCGGGCGGCGTGAGCGACGACACGATGCGCCTCTCGGGCACGGACGGCGAGATCGCGTTCACCATGTTCCAGTCGCGCCCGGTCAGGCTCGAGAACGCCTCAGGGGTGCAGCTGTTCGATCTACCGTATCCGCCCCACGTGGCGCAGCCGCTCATCCAGACCGTGGTTGACGACCTGCTCGGGAGGGGACAGTGCCCGAGCACGGGGGTGTCGGCGCGGCGCACCTCGCGGGTGATGGACCGCGTCCTCGACGGGTATTACGGGGGGCGCGAGGACATGTTCTGGGCGCGGCCCGAGAGCTGGCCCGGTCTGAGGAAGGGCTGAGGCCCTTGCGCGGGCGCCCCGGGGCAGGCCTAGGTTCCGCCGTCGCCCCTCGCCTCCGGCCGGGAGGAGATCCCGGCGCCGAATCCCAGGGCGAGTCCCGCCGCGAATCCGGCGGCGTGGGCCCCGACGTCTATGTGGATCCCTCCCGCGCCGAACAGCCCGAGGAGGATGGTCCCAGCCGCGAGCGGCGCGAACACGGACCTCCAGCCGCGCGCGGAGCGGTCGTGCCCCACCGCGCGCAGCGCCCTCCCCGTGAGCAGCCCAAGGGCCGCGAAGACCGCGGTCGACGCTCCGATCGACCTGTAGGGGCCGGGGTAATACAGGGCGGATATGGCCAGGTTGCCCGCGACCGAGGCGAGCGCCAGGAGCAGCCAGCCGCGCCGGCGCCCGAGCGTCGAAAGAACGGCGGAGAAGGCGAAGATCCCGCTCAGCTCGTTCGAGACCAGGTGCCCAATGTCCGCGTGGAGGAAGAGCGCGGTGCCCGGCCTCCACCATTCGCCGCGGTCGAACACGGCCTGCGCGTCCAGGGCCCCGGCCTCCTCGAGGCGTTCGGGCCAGAGGCCCTGGCAGCAGTACGCCGTCAGGACCAGGAAGGCCCACAGAAGGGGAGTGGCGAGTTCGAACCTCCGAGCCGCGGTCCGCGCGGGGGGGCGCGGAGGCCAGCCGATGCTCTCGCGGTCAAAGCACGCGAGCTGGGAGCGGGCGTCCTCGAGCGCCTGCGGCTCCACGAGGAGGCTGAATCCTCCGCCCGCGGGGAGCAGCCAGTAGGGGCGTCCCATGGCGAGCACGACCAGTCCGTGGTCGAATCCCTCCGCCGCCGTCGGATAGACGCCCGCCTCGGCCAGGTCCCCGGGAACGGGGTCTCCGGCCGTTTCGCCTGGGGGGGTGGGTGGCGGCATGGGCGGGTCGTGATCCTGACGGGGGAGGGTCTAGCGGAGACGGACCCGCAAGGGGAGGGGGCGCGGCCTCATTGCCAGGCGCGGCGGCGCACCTCACGCGGCGGGATGCCCTGGCTGCGCTTCACAAGGCGCGAGAAGTGAAACGGGTTCTTGCATCCGCACAGGGCGCTCACCTCGGCCACGGTGAGCCCGGTGTCGCGCAGCATCGACACGCCGCGCTCGACCCGGGTCTGCCAGAGGTAGCGCGCCGGGCTTGTGCCGAGGTAGAGCCGGAACCGCTGGTTGAGCCCGCTCGCCGAGCACCCCGCCGCAACGCGGGCGCGGGCCAGGCAGCCCTCGTCCCCGTAGGACTCCTCGATGCAGGCCATCGCGCGGCTGAGCCCCTCGTCCTTGCGCGCGCGGTGGGGCCAGAGCGCGGCCTGGTGCAGGAACTCGGCGAAGAGCGCCAGGCCAAGGTGCTCGACCACGCGCCCCTCCGCCAGGCTCGTCACGCGGCGGCAGCCCTGCGCGGCCGAGAAGAGGCGGTGGATCATCTCCGAGCAGGGCGCCATCCTTGGGGCCCTTGCCAGCTGCCTGCACAGTGAGGCCGGCATGAACCCGGGCCGGATCGAGCACCAGACATGGTCCGTCTCATGGTCCGCTGAGAACACGAAATGCTCCCGGCGGCCCGGAAGGAACAGCACCGCGTGCTCGGTCGGCAGGGCAAACGTCTCGTCGTTCACGGTCACGCGGCCCCCGCCCGAACGAAGCACGACGATCTGGTAGTCGCGCTGGCGGCGGGGCCCGCAATAGCCGCCGGGGATATATTTGACCTGCCCAAAATCGACCCGCTGGGTCCGCACGAGCCGGTTCACCCAGGCGAACTCCATGCCATGGTAATTTCCCATGCCATCGGGCTTGCCCGACCTGGCGGCCCTGTCAACCACCCTTGTCGCTGGGGATATGTTTTCCATCCGCCGGGGCATGTCCAAAAACGCCCGAATCTGGTAGAAGATAGGCATGACCGGCCGCCAACGACTCGCCGCCTCCCTGGCGCATCGGTCCCCCGACCGCGTGGCCGTCGACTTTGGCGCGTCGTTTGTCACGGGCATCCATGTGTCGGCCGTGACGCGCCTGCGCCGGAAGGTGCTTGGCGACACCGGGTTCCGGGTGAAGGTCAACGAGCCCTACCAGATGCTCGGCGAGATCGACGACGAGCTGCGCGCGGCCCTGCCGATCGACGTCGTCGGCGCGCTGGGTCGCAGGTCCATCTTTGGCACGGAGTCCCGCGACTGGAAGCCGTTCACCCTCTTCGACGGCACCGAGTGCCTGGTGCCAGGGCAGTTCAACGTGACGCGAGCGCCCGGGGGCGGCTGGCACATGTACCCCGAGGGGGACACGACCGCGCCCCCGAGCGGCCACATGCCAGCGGGGGGCTATTTCTTCGACTCGATCATCCGCCAGCCGCCCATCGACGAGGACCGGCTGGACCCGGCCGACAACCTTGAGGAGTTCGCGCTCCTTGGTGAGGCGGACCTCGACTATTACCGCGCGCAGAAGCTCTGGTTCGAGGAGCGCGGCGACCTGGGCGCCCTCCTGGTCATCCCCGGTGCCGCATTCGGCGACATCGCCCTCGTGCCGGCTCCCTCTCTCAGGGCCCCGAGGGGCATCCGCGACATCGAGGAGTGGTATGTCTCAACCGTCGCGCGGAAGGACTATGTCCTGGAGGTCTTCGAGCGGCAGTGCGCCATAGCGGAGAAGAACCTCCACACCCTGATCGGCCTTTTCGGCGACACGGTGCAGGTCGCCCTGCTCACCGGAACGGATTTCGGGACCCAGCGCGGGCTGTTCATCTCGCGCGAGGCCTACCGCACGCTCTACCAGCCCTTCCACCGCCGGCTCAACGACCTGATCCACCGCAACTCGTCCTGGAAGACCTTCATCCACTCGTGCGGCGACGTCTACCCGCTGATCCCGGACTTCCTAGCCGCCGGCTTCGACATCCTCAACCCCGTGCAGTGCTCGGCCGCCGAGATGGATCCGGCCCGCCTCAAGGCGGAGTTCGGCAGGGACATCACGTTCTGGGGCGGCGGCATCGACACCCAGCACACGCTTCCCTTCGGCACGCCGGAGGAGGTCTACCGGCAGTGCCGGGAGCGGATCGACATCTTCGGCCCGGACGGCGGATTCGTCTTTGACGCCATCCACAACGTCCAGGGGCCGACGTCCGCGGAGAAGATGCTCGCCATGTTCCAGGCCGTCCGCGACAGCGCCCGGGCCTGAGGCCGCACCCCCATGGCCCAGCCGCCGCTCAGCCCGCGCCCCGCCGAGGTCAACCTGCGCTACCTCGTGCCCATATGCCTCGTCGCGACGGTCGGGGGCCTGCTCTTCGGATTCGACACGGGGGTCATCTCGGGCGCGATCGAGCCGCTGACCGCGCGGTTCGGCCTTAGCGACTTCATGAAGGGCTGGGCCTCGGGCTGCGTGCTGATCGGGTGCGCGGCGGGCGTCCTGCTCGTCGGCCCCCTCTCCGACCGCTTCGGCAGGAAGCCGGCCCTGTACCTCGCCGCGATCATGTTCGTCGCCTCGGCCGTCGGCACCGCCCTGGCCCACCAGGTTTCGGTCTTCATCGCATTCCGCATCGTCGGCGGGCTGGGCATAGGCGTCGCCTCGATCTCGACGCCGATGTACATCGCGGAGATCACCCCTGCGCAGATCCGAGGCCGGATGGTGGCCGTGAACCAGATCGCCGTCGTCGGCGGGATAACGGCCACCTCGTTCATCAACTACTTCATCGCCCAGGGCCGCGACCAGGCATGGCTGATCGAGACGGGCTGGCGCTGGATGTTCGCCACGGGTCTTGTGCCATCGGTGCTGTTCGGCCTGCTGCTGGTCCCGATCCCCGAGAGCCCGAGGTGGCTGACTGAGATGAAGCGCGAGAATGCGGCGAGGGAAATTCTCGCCAAGGTGGGCGGCGGGGCGTTCGCGGACGACGAGCTTGCGGGCATCAGGGACTCGATCTCCCGCGAGGCGGGCACGTGGCGAGAGCTGCTCTCGCGGCAGCTCCGGCGCCCTCTTCTCCTCGGCATCGCGCTCGCCATCCTCCAGCAGGTCACCGGGATCAACGTCTTCATGTATTTCGGCGCGACCATTTTCAGGAGCCTGAGCGCGTCGACGGGCGTGGACGCGGGGCTGCTTCAGCAGGTGATCATCAACGGCGCGGGCATCATCTTCACCGTGGTGGCGATCGCGACCGTCGACCGGTGGGGCCGCCGGCCGCTCATGTTGCTGGGCACCGCCGGGATGGGCCTGAGCCTCCTGGCGATGGGGACGATGGCCCAGCGCATGACCGACCCGGGCTCGAACAGCGGGTGGATGCTGCTCTTCATCGTGCTCTACATCGCCGCCTTCGGACTCTCGGTGGGACCGGTGACCTGGGTGATCCTTGCGGAGATCTTCCCGACTGCCGTGCGGGGCCGCGCCCTCGGGCTCGCCACGTTCTTCCTCTGGATGGCCGACTACGCGGTCACGCAGACATTCCCCATCATGGATGCTAAGGACCTGTGGTTCGTCAGGCATTTCAACCACGCGTTCCCGTTCTACCTCTACTCGGCGTTCTGCGCCGTGCTGGTGCTGGTGGTGTGGCGGTTCGTTCCGGAAACCAAGGGCCGCACGCTTGAGCAGATTGAGCTCAGCTGGAGCCGCTGACCCGTCCCGATGCCCGGATCCGCCGACAGCCAGCCACCCGACTCCGCCCTGATCGCCTGCCGCGTGCTCGAGGCGGAGATAGAGGCCCTTTCCAAGGGGGCAGCCCACATCGTGCGGCGGGAATTCTTCGAGATCGGCCTGCACGACCAGCCGACCCGGCTGCGCTCGCTGCTCGCGGGCGCCATAGGCCGCGCGGAGGACGATCCCCGGGTGCGCCAGGTGATCCTCGTCTACGGCCTCTGCGGCCTTGCGCTTGCCGATCTCGCCCCGCGCCGCTGCCCGCTCGTGGTCGCCCGCGCGCACGACTGCATCACCCTTTTTCTCGGCAGCAGGGAGCGCTACGCCGAAAGCATGCGCGACGAGCCCGGGACCTACTGGTACTCCCCGGGGTGGAACAAGGCCCGGAGGGTGCCGGGCCCGGAGCGCGAGGCGATGCTGCGGGCGGAATACACAGCGAAATTCGGCGCGGAGGAGGCGGAGGCGCTCCTTGAAATGGAGCGCTCGGCGTTCGCGCAGCACTCGACGGCCGGCTACACGGATCTCGGGCTGCCCGGCGACGAGGAGGACAGGCGCTATGCCGAGCGGTGCGCTCGGTCGCTCGGCTGGCGGTTCCGGGGCCATTCGGGCGACCCGTCGCTGCTGCGCGACCTGCTGCATGGCCCCTGGGACGACGGGCGGTTCCTGACCGTGCGCCCAGGCGAGCGGATCGCGCACACCGCCGATGCCGCGATCATGAGGGCCGTTCCCGCGCCATGAGCCGCGACCAGGGCACCGCCGCCGCCGCCATGCCGCCCGCCGGGCTGGACTACAGCCTGGTGGGCGTGAACGCCGCGCTTGCGGTCGAGAAGGGCCTCGCCGAGGCGGACTGGTACCAGTGCCCCGTTCCGCGGGCGACCATGCGCGGTCTCCTGGAGCGCCGCGACGGTCCGGCGGTGCGCGACACGCTCATCTGGTTCGGCCTCATTTTCGGGTCCGGCTATGCGGTGTACGCCCTCTGGGGCACGTGGTGGGCGGCCATCCCTTTCGCAGTCTACTCGTGCCTATACGCCTCGACCTCGGACTCGCGATGGCACGAGGCCGGGCACGGCACGGCGTTCAAGACCGACTGGATGAACATCGCGCTCTACGAGGTCGCGTCGTTCATGATAATGAGGGAGTCGACCGTGTGGCGCTGGAGCCACACCCGCCACCACAGCGACACGATCATCGTCGGGCGCGACCCCGAGATAGCGGTGCCGCGCCCGCCGAACCTGACGATGATGGTCCTCGGCTTCTTCGGCCTGCCGACGTATTCGAGGTATTTTGGGCGGATCCTGATGCATTCCATTGGCCTCATTGGCGCCGACGAGAAGACCTTCATACCGGCCAGCGAGTTCCGGAAGATCCACCGCAAGGCCCGCGCGTATGTCGTCATCTATGCCTCCGTGATCGGCCTGGCTGTCTACACCCGCAGCATCCTGCCCCTGCTCTACGTGGGCCTCACGAACATCTTCGGCTCGTGGCTGGTGACGGTCTACGGGCTCACGCAGCACGCGGGCCTGGCCGAGAACGTCCTCGACCACCGCCTCAACTGCCGGACCGTGTACATGAGCCCGGTGAACAGGTTCCTGTATTGGAACATGAACTACCATGTGGAGCACCACATGTTTCCGCTGGTCCCATACCACGCGCTCCCACGCCTGCACGAGGCGGTGAAGGACGACATGCCCGCGCCGTACCCGAGCCTGCTCGCGGCGTGGCGCGAGATCGTGCCGACCGTGCTCAGGCAGGCCAAGGATCCCGCCTTTTGCGTGAAGCGCCGGCTGCCGGACCCGAGGTCCCGGCGGTCCGATCCCGGCGCCGTCCACGCCGGCAGCTCGGCGCCCGACGCCGAGGGCTGGGTCGAGGTCTGCGCCGCTACGGACCTCGGTCCGGAGGACGTCATCCGCTTCGACCACGGCAGGAAGACGTATGCCCTCTACCGCGATGCGCAGCTAAGGCTCTATGCGAGCGACGGGGTGTGCACGCACGGCAACACCCACCTCGCGAACGGCCTTGTTAAGGGGGGGATTATCGAGTGCCCGAAGCACAACGGGCGCTTCAACCTCGCCGACGGCTCGCCGGCGCGCGCGCCGGTCTGCCGGGGCCTTGCCACCTATCCGCTGGAGGAGCGCGGCGGCCGCCTCCACCTGAACGTGATGAGGCCCGGCGGGGCCGGCGCGCGAGAGCAAAAGACCTACTACCTGAGGGTGATCGCCAATCGAAATGTGGCCACGTTCATCAAGGAGCTTGAGCTTGAGCCCGTCATTCCCACCGAGGAGGTCGCCTTCACCCCGGGCGACTATCTTCAGATCGACATCCCCCCCTACAGCCTCATCCGCTTCAGCGAGTTCGACATCCCCGAGCCCTACGCGGCGGTCTGGAGGGCGCAGCACGTGTTCGACCTCGTCGCGCGGAACCCCGAGGCCGGCCGCAGAAACAACTACTCCCTTGCGTGCAACCGCCAGATCGAGCGCACCCTGCGCTTCAACGTGCGCATCGCCACGCCTCCCCCGGGCCAGGATTGCCCGCCCGGCGTCGGCTCCGCCTACGTCTTCAACCTGAAGCCCGGCGACACCGTGACGGCCACGGGCCCCTTTGGAGACTTCCACATCAAGCCGACGGGAAAGGAGATGGTCTACATAGGCGGCGGGGCCGGGATGGCCCCGCTGCGCGCGCATCTCTCCCACCTGTTCGAGACCGAGCATACCGCCCGCAGGGTCTCCTACTGGTACGGGGCGAGGTCGCGCCAGGAGATGTTCTACGAGCGATACTTCGGGAAGCTCGCAGAGCTGCACCACAACTTCACCTTCCACCCGGCGCTCTCCTCGCCCCTTCCTGGCGACGACTGGAACGGGCACGTCGGCTTCATCCACGAGGTCGTGCGCGAGCGCCACCTGCGCGGGCACCCGAATCCGAGGGCGATCGAATACTACCTTTGCGGCCCGCCGATGATGGTCAGGGCCTGCGGCAAGATGCTTGCCGAGATGGGCGTGCCCTTGGGCCAGATCGCCTGCGACGAGTTCTGAGGCGCCCCGTACGAGATGACCTCCGCAACCATCCTCCTCCGCCTGCCCGACGAGCGCCACAGCCTGGCGGTTCCCGCCACCGAGGCCGCGCTGTCCCTTGCCGAGCTGCTCGCCCGCAGGGGCTTCCCGTTGAACACGCGCTGCGGCGGGCGCGGGCTGTGCCGGGGATGCGAGTTCGCGCTGAAGACGGGCTCGCTCAGCCGCGCGGCCGACGGGGCCCGCGTCGCCGCGGGCCCGGCGGTGAACCTCAAGGCCTGCGAGATGCGCCTCTGCGGGAAGAGCGTCGAGCTGGAGGTGCCGGCAAAATCGCTGCTGCGCCACGAACCGGCGGTCGTGTCGGAGTTCCGCCTCAACATCCCGTGGGCGCACGATCCGCTTGCCCCCGTGGCGAGGTACGGCGCCGCCGTGGACATCGGAACAACCACCGTGGCCCTGCTGCTCTGCGACCTCGCGACCGGCGAGGTGGTCGGCGAGGCCTCGGGGTTCAACGCGCAGATCCGTTTTGGCGAGGATGTGATCACCCGCATCCAGCGGTGCGGTGCCGATCACGAGGCCCTCGGGCAGCTGCAGCGCGCCGTGTCGGTCGAGACCATCGCCCCGCTCCTGCGGGACGCCTGCAGCCAGTCCGGCGTGGTGCCGGGCGACATAGGCGCCATGGCCGTTGCCGGCAACACGACCATGCTGCACCTGCTGGCGGCCGTGGATCCGACCCCCATGGGAGTCTATCCGTTCCGGCCGGCCTTTCTTGGGCACCGCGTCTTCACGCCCCGGGAGCTGAACCTGAGATTTGGCGACCGCGCGGCGAGGGTGCACCTGCTTCCGGGGCCCGCGGCCTACGTGGGGGCCGACCTCGCCGCCGGCATCGTCGCCACGGGGATGATCTACGACGACGGGCCGGTGCTGCTGATCGACGTGGGCACCAACGGCGAGGTCATCGCGAAGGCCGGCGGCCGGATGATCGGCTGCTCCACCGCCGCAGGGCCCGCCTTCGAGGGAGCCGGCCTCACGAGCGGCACCCGCGCCGTCCACGGCGCGATAGAGCGCATACGGCTCCGGTCCAGCCCATTCGGGGTGGAGCTCGGGCTCATCGGCGCCGCGGACCGGCCGCTTGGCATCTGCGGCTCGGCCTACGTTGACTTCCTCTGGGAGGCGCGCCGCGCGGGCATTCTGCAGCCCAACGGCCGGTTTGACCGCGCGTTCTGCGCGCGCGCGGGGGACGCGGTGCAGGTGGACGCCCACGGCCGCAAGCTGAGGCTGCATGCACGCGGCGCGTCGGGGCCGATCTGGATCTCCGAGATGGACGTTGCCCGGCTCCTTCAGGCCAAGGCCGCCATCGCGGCAGGCGCGTCCACGCTGCTGCACATGCTCGGAGTGGCGCCGCGCGAGGTGAAGCGCGTCTACCTCGCTGGCGGATTCGGGTTCCACCTGTCACTGGGCCATGCGATCGGCTGCGGGCTGCTTCCGGGATTTGAGGCCGGCCAGATACAGGTCGTCGGCAACACCTCGCTCGGGGGCGCCTTCCTGGCATTGAACGACCGCGGCCTTATCGCGGAGATGGCCGGCGCCTGCACCTCCATGGAGGTGGTCGAACTCAACCTGCAGCCCGGCTTCGAGGACGCCTTCATCGACCACCTCGCCCTGGACTGACGCTGCCGAAACCCCTCCGACGAGCCACCCTCTTCAGCGTCCTCGCCTGCCGACCGCCCATCTGCTATCCTCCCAAGTCCCCAAAAAACGCCGCCTGACCATGACAACCTCAGAACTGCTCTTCCAAGCCGTCACCAACGGCAAAAGCAAGGACGCCAGGGCCCTCACCCAGCAGGCGCTTGACGAGGGCGTGAAGCCCGGCGACCTGGTGGACAAGGCGCTGGTCCCGGCGATGGCCGCGGTGGGCGAGAGATTCAAGAACAACGAGATCTTCGTCCCGGAGATGCTCGTCTCGGCGAGGGCGATGAAGGAGTCGATGGGAGTGCTTGAGCCGAGGCTGCTCGCGGCGGGAATCAAGCCAAAGTACACGGCCCTGATCGGCACGGTGCAGGGCGACCTGCACGACATCGGCAAGAACCTGGTGGCGGTGATGTGGAAGGGGGCGAACTTCAAGGTCATCGACCTGGGCACCAACGTCCCGCCCGCCAGCTTCGCGAAGGCGGTCAGCGAGCACCGGCCGGACCTGGTCGGCCTGTCGGCGCTCCTCACCACGACGATGCCGGCGATGGTCGAGACCGTGCGGGCGATACGCTCCGGCACCTTCCCGGCCGTGAAGATCATGGTGGGCGGCGCGCCCATCAGCCAGCAGTTCGCGGACGAGATCGGCGCCGACGGCTATGCGCCGGACGCCGCCTCGGCCGCCGACAAGGCCAGGGCCCTGGTCGCGGTTGGCTGAGGCCGGCGCCACCAGCAGGGAGGCGGCCGGCGCCGCCTCCCACGAATCCCATTCGCATCGCCCATGAAGTTCCAGAGCCTCGCAATCCCGAGCACGGACGGACTGCTCTTCGGCACCGCGCCGAGGCCGCTCGTGACCCGGCACGGGCTGCGGCTGGGCGGCGGAGTCGTCTATCCGGAGCTCAATTTCACGCTGCCCACGATGGAGATCACGGCCGCCACGATGCCGGTTGTGGTCCGCCACTACGAGGAGATCATCAGGGACGCTTTGCGCCGCGCGGCGGAGCTCGAGGCCCCGGGTGTCGTGATCGAGTTCGAGACCCTGCCTCCCATGACCGCCACGCCGGCCTTTGGGCTTGAGATCGTCCGGGTTCTCCTGGCCGGGATGGACGAGGCCCGCCGCAGGTACGGGCTGCCGACAGCGCTTCGCATGACGCCCAACGACAACCGCGAGTTCGCCCGCCCGCCGGTGATGCGCTCGGGCGAGCACTGGGAGCGGATGCTGGAGCTCTTCGAGGGGTCGGCCGGCGCGGGCGCCGAACTGCTGAGCATCGAGTCGGTGGGCGGCAAGGAGCTGCACGACGAGGCGCTGATGAACTGCGACCTCGGCCAGGTGATCTTCGCGCTCTGCGTCCTCGGCGTGCGCGACATGGAGTTCCTCTGGAAGCGGCTCGCGGGCGTGGCGGGCCGCCACGGTGCGACATGCGCGGGCGACTCCGCCTGCGGATTCGGGAACACCGCGATGGTGCTCGCCGAACAGAGGATGATTCCCCGGGTCTTTGCCGCGGTCGTGCGCGCCGTCTCGGCGGTGCGCACGCTGGTCGCCTATGAGAACGGCGCCGTGGGCCCCGGCAAGGACTGCGCCTACGAGAACCCCTATCTCAAGGCCATCACCGGATTCCCGATGGCGATGGAGGGAAAGACGTCGGCCTGCGCCCACTTCAGCCCGCTCGGCAACATCGCCGCGGCCTACGCGGACACGTGGTCCAACGAGTCGGTGCAGAACGTGCGCCTCCTCGCGGGAATGGCCCCGACCTGCTACATGGAGCAGCTGATCTACGACTGCCGCCTGATGAACCGGGCCCTGGCCGAGGGGAGGGCCGCCGCCCTCACCCTGAGGCGCTGGCTGGTCGACTCGGACGCGGGGCTTGATCCGCAGGCCTGGGTCCTGACGCCGGATAGCGTCCTCGGCATTGCCCGCTCGGTGGTGGCGGCGCCGGACCCTTACACGGCGGGAGTCGCCGCGGCACGCTGCGCCATCGATCTCATGCGCGCGGGCCTGGCCTCGGGATCGCTCAAGATCGCCAAGCGGGAGCTGGGGTTTCTCGACTCGATGACGGCCCAGCTCGATGCGCTTCCCCCCGACGAGGGCGCGTTCATCTCGCAGCAGATGGCGCTTGCCGACCCGGCCAGGTACCTGCCGGCGGAATACGGACTCAGCGCGGCGTGACCGGGTGGACCCATGAGGAACGAGCCTCCAGCCCCGCTGCGCGGATCCCCGGCTGCCCCCGCGATTCCGCGCTGCGCGTTTGTCACCGGATCCCGCGGGTCCGGCAAGACGCGGTGGCTGCAGCTGCAGATCCGGGACCTGGCTCGGGAGCACCCGGGCGCCCGCTGCGGAGTCGTGCTCGCCGAGGAGGGGCGCACGCGCATGGAGAGGTTCTCCCAGGAGACTCCGGGCGTGAGCGTGCGTCGGCTTCTTCTGCCGTGCACATGCTGCCCGGGCCTGGCGGACCTGCCCGGGGCGCTTCGCGAGATGGTCGAGGTTGTCCGGCCGGGATGGGTCTTCCTCGAGGTGCCCTCCCTGGCCGCCGCGGGCTTCATGGCCGAGTTTGACCGGGTGATGGGCTGGCCGCGCGAGCTGGCCGTCTGCCTCGACCGGGGCTGGACCACCGCCTTGCTGGACGACTCACTGTCGCCGTTCCAAATGGCGCTGCTCGGGCTCGCGGACCGCGTCGTTCCGTGTTTGTCCCCTTTGGGCTCGCATCCAGGCTTCCCTGGCGCCCCTGGCCCCGCCTCTTCCAATGACCCCGCGTGAACGCTACATGGCCGTGCTGCACGGAGGCCGACCCGACGTGCTGCCCCGGCTTCCGATCCTCATGCAGTTTGCCGCCGAGCACATCGGCTCCAACTACGGCGCCTTTGCGTCGGACTACCGCGTCCTGGTCGAGGCCAATATCCGCTGCGCCGAGGAGTTCGGCATCGACCAGTTGAACACGATGTCCGATCCCTACCGGGAGACCGCCGGATTCGGCGCGCCGATCGAGTTCCCCAGGGACGGTGTCCCGATCTGCGTCAAGCCCCCGCTGGAGGACGACCCGGATCTCGGGAAGCTTCCGCGCCCCGATCCCCTCAAGGCGCCGCGCATGCGCGACCGCATCGAGGCCGTGCGGGCCTACAGGGTGCGCACGGGCGAGCGATTCTCGATCATGGGGTGGGTGGAGGGCCCGGCAGCCGAGGCGGCCGACCTGCGCGGCGTTTCGAACTTCTTCGTGGACCTGCTCGAGGAGCCGGCCAGCGCGGAAGCGGTCATGGCCCGGTGCGTCGAGACCGCGGTCGAGTTCGCGCGGCACCAGGTCGCGGCGGGCGCCGACACGGTGGGCATAGGCGACGCCGTGGCCAGCCAGGTGTCTGCGAAGGTCTACGAATCGCTCATCCTGCCGCACGAGCGCGTCCTCGTCGAAGCGCTGCACAAGATGGGAGCGCGCGTCCGGCTCCACATCTGCGGCAACATCAGGCACCTGCTGCCGGGGATCGCGACCCTGGGCCTCGATATCATCGACATCGACCACATGGTGAGCCTGGCCGAGGCCCGCCGGGTGCTGGGCCCGGGGATTGTGCTGGCGGGCAACGTGGACCCGGTCGCATGCGTGATGCGCGGTTCGCCCGAGACCATCGCCGCCGCCGCCCGCCGGTGCTACGCCGAGGCAGGCGAGCCCTTCATGGTGAATGCCGGCTGCGAGATTCCCGCGGCGACACCGCCCCTGAACCTGAGCGCGCTCTGCCGGCCCATCACGCCCGGGTGAGCGAGGCGTCGCCTGGCGAAGGTGCCCATGGATCAGGGTCGCGGCGAGCGCCAGCGTGTGGGCACTGCTGCCTTGCGTGTCGGTCCGGGGTCCGCAGAATCCAACCTTTCACCCCTCATGACCCCCATGGATTGCCCCGATAACATGTTTTTCCGAACGACGGCCCTTTCCTGCTCAGGCGCCGTGCTGTTGTGCTTCGCTGCATCGGCGCTTGTCGCCAGCGAATACGCGGATCTGGACCGGATGGAGCCGGTTCCAGCCACCGTCCAGATTCCAATCGTCGATTTCGTCCGCCCCTCCATGTTCACGGACGTTCAGCTGAACCATACCGGGACGCAGATTGGGGCGATCGTCCCGAGTCATGACGACAGCACAAGCCTTGTCACCTACGAGCTGGCCACCCAGAAGCTCGACGGGGTGGGTGCGCCCCGAACCGGCAGGGATATATCGTCCTTTGCGTGGCTTGACGGCAACCAGCTGAGCTACCTGATAAGCGAGGAGAAGATCGTGGGGCGGTACATGTTCGTGAGCGAGGCCGGCAAGCTCTCGAATGCGGAGCTGGTCGACGTTGATTCGCAGGCCGGAAGCATCCAGATCCTTGGCAGCGAGCAGAACGACCGCACCCAGCTCCTCGTGAACCTGAGGGGAAACAGGCTGCGCTATGACCATCCTGAGGTCATAAACCCCGTGAACCACGGGGCCCTCCTTACGCGCTATCCGGAGCTGAAGACCGACCATGGCTTCAACAACTTCTTCTGGGCTGACAAGCTCGGCAAGCTCGAGTTCGGCGTGACCCAGGAGAACGGGATGCTCACGCTGAACAAGCTTGCGGGCGAATCCTGGGTGAAGTGTCCCGAGGACCTTGAGCAGATCGATCTCGTGGACTCGGGGGACAATCCCGGGGAGATCGTGGTCCTTGGGGCCCGCGACGGGGTGGGGCCGCGTCCGCTGGAATTCATGGACGCGGAGACGGGCAAGCCAGGGGAGGTCATCCTCCAGGACAAGGGATATGACTTTGACGGGTGGCTGTTCCGCGACACCGTGTCCCACAACATCGTCGGCGCGATCTACGACCGCGCCGCCCCGCACGTGGTCTGGTTCACCGAGGCCTACCGGAACCTGCAGAAGGTCGTCGACAAGCTTTTCCCCAACCAGATCGTGCGCATCCTCGGCATGGATGACCCCGGCAAGGTGCTCCTCATCGGCAGCTGGTCGGACCGCCAGCCCGTGGTCTACAGCTGGGTCAACCTGGAGAAGCACACGAGCGGGCTCATCAAGAACTCCCAGCCTTGGATCGACCCGAAGCGCATGCAGCCCATGGGAATCTTCAAGTACACGACGGCGGAGGGGCGGCAGATGGATGCGTACATCACGCTCCCCGCCGGGGCCTCGAAGAAGAACCCGCCGCCGGTGGTCGTGATTCCTCATCCGGACTCCTACAACCGCTGGGTATGGGGCTTCAATCCCGAGGTCCAGTTCCTCGCGAGCCGCGGCTACGCGGTCCTTCAGCCCAACTACCGCGGCTCGGCGGGATACACGTGGATGTTCCCCAAGGAGGAGAGCTGGGATTTCAGGAAGATGAGCGACGACGTGGCCGCGGCCACGAGGAAGGCGATCGAGATGGGACTGGTCGACCGCAACCGCGTGGCGATCATGGGCAGCGAATTCGGCGGCTACCTGGCGGTCGCGGGCGCGGCGTTTGAACCCGGCCTGTACAAGTGCGCTCTCTCGATCTCCGCGTTCTACGACTGGGGAAAATACATCCGCGAGGACAAGTACATGCAGTTCACCAGCCCCACCTACTCGCGCTACCTCTACGAGCTGGGAGATCCGAGCAAGAACGCAGAGCGCTACGACGCGATGTCCCCGCTGCCCCATGCTTCCCAGGTCCACTCGGCGCTGTTTGTTGCCTGGGGCGAGTACGACGATCCGGAGCTGATCGGCCAGTCCAGGGAAATGGCCTCCGCGGCGGGGAAAAACAACGTGCCGGTGGAGACCAGGTCATTCCTGAACGAGGCGGAGGGAGTCCGCCACCTGGCCCACAAGGTCGAGCTCTACGAGCACATCGAGGCCTTCCTCTCGAAGAACCTCTAGCAGGCGCTCAACCTTCGCAGGCCGGCTGGTGTGTGGGGCCCGTTCGATTCGGCACCAACGCCATTCGCGGCTGCGCCGCGTCACGCGGTGCCTATCTGCTGGCAGGGGCCTGACCAGGCGCCCTCAGGTGGAGATTATGCAGGGAATCGAGTGCGAGGACGGCGTCGCCGGGCCCCGAGCCGTCAGACCAGCGCAAGCTGAGCGAACGGGGGCTTGGCACCATTGGGAAGAAGAAACTGCCCGTCCGCGTTTCCCCTGGTGAAAGCGCCAATGGCAGCACGAGCCGGCGCCTGCTGAACTCCTTCTCCATCGCAACCTTGTTGTAGTGGTTAATCATCACGACCCCGACGTAATAGACGGGCAATGCGACAACGGTGGCGGCAGCGGCGACACCAGCGCCCGCGGAGAAGATCCCGGTAGCCAATATTGCGGCGGTTCCGGTTCCGACTATCAGGACGCCCGGTGCCGTGTAGCGCACGAAGGCAATCCCGGCCGCGTGGTACTTCTGCTCGAGGGTCTTGCTCTCCTTCTCCAACGCCCACGGATTGTCCCCGGAAGTCCGAATTGTGCCGGAGTAGTCAGTCAAGTCGACGGCGCCCATCGTAAGGACCTGGCTGCCAGGGTTATGAACCGTGACAACATACTCATCCCAGAACGCATCCCGCTTCCATGAACCGGGCCCATTGTAGGTGATGACGGTGTTCAGCGCCGCCTCAAGCCGACTGGGGCCAAAGGGCATGTTGAGCAGCTGGGGAGGGGGGGTGTCCTTCTTCGCCTCCAGAAACCCCTCCGAGACGCAGCCCGTCAGCAGAAGGCAGGCGCCGAGAACGGTGGCGACCGAGACTGCCAGGTGCGGCAACGGCACCGAGGAGCTGAATGTCTTCATTGGCGGGTTCCTCTGCCTCGGGGGTATCTCGACCTAGTATGTTCAGGTTATGATCGAGGCCGGGTATCGTCGCCTCACATATTGGCCAAGATTCCGCATTTCTTGCAGGCGCCGTATCTCGGCCAAGATCAAGGCAGCCGCAGAACCGGGCTTCGGGGGAACCGGACGGCTGCTCTCGAAACCCCATCGGGTGACTCCCCTGAACTTCCTATCGGTCAAAGCGGCGGAGAGGGTGGGATTCGAACCGTTCATCCCCGGCGAAGCTAAGTCGCTGGAAGATGCGGATTTAGTTTGAGGTCAATGGACTTGAACGAGCAAAGAAAGGAAGAGACCGGCAACAGAGCGAAGGCCATTCCGCGAATTCGGGCAACCTTTTGGCAACCTTGAGCCGATGATCCTTCCACGGCTTGACATCGTCCATGTTGTATATCAAAACAACATACGATGGAATTTGACTTTTCCAGACTTGAGGGCTTTGAATGGGACGCAGGAAATCTGACCAAGAATCCGAAGAAACACCGCATTTCCAATGAGGAGGCTGAAGAAATATTTTTCCGGGAGCCATGGGTGGCTGAGGCTTCCCGCCCGGAGGATCGTGAGCCACGTTGGGCAGCGCTTGGCAGAAGCGAGCGGGGCCGGGTTCTGCGAATCGTGTTCACCGTTCGCGCCAGGAAGTTGCGGGTAATTTCCGCGCGCTCCGCTAACAAGAAGGAGACTATAGACTATGAAAAAGCTCTTCGTGAAAGACACTAACAGCGGGAGGCTGGTCGACTGGCAGAAGGCCAGGTTCGCAACTTTCCCCGACCTGAAGCCCACCAGCACCGCGATATCGCTGCGCGTTCCGAACAGCGTCCTAGCCCGACTCAAAGTCCAGGCCCATAGGAAGGGGATGCCGTACCAGTCTTTCATCAAGGGCGTTCTAGCCGATGCGGTAGGCCCTAAGTAGCTTCACCGTTTCGATCAAGGTGGCGGAGAGGGAGGGATTCGAACCCTTCTGCCGCCTCGGAGCTAAGTCGCTGGGAAACGCGGACTTATTTGAGAATTAATGGATTGGGACAGGAGAATAGAAACATTCTGATGCGATGAGGGGAAGGTAAAAGCCATTTCCCTGGCAACCCCGAGGCAACCTGGCCGGCGGCAGATTTCTGGCATGCAAGACTTGCACGCCGCATCGCGGCACTGCAGCATTGCTGCATGACCACACTTCCCCTCTCCAAACGAGGCAGCCTGACGCTGCCGCCCGAACTCCGACGCAAGTTGGGTCTCGATAAACTCCGCAACCCTATGTTTCTGGTCGAAGAGCGCGACGGTGGCCTGTTTCTCCAGCCGGCTACCGCGATGCCCGTGCGCGACATCCCCAAGGCGCAAATCTTGGAATGGATCGCTCGCGACGAAGCCGACATGAAGGCATTCAACGCCAGTCGGAAGAAGAAGTGAGGCTCTTTCTGGACACTAGCGTTCTACTCGCAGCATCTGGATCTGCGAATGGAGCTTCGCTATTCGTAGTGAGGGAGGCGAAGGCGCACGAATGGGGACTTGTCAGCTCTGACTACTGCGAGGAGGAGACGCGAAGAAACCTGTCGAGATTAGGTCCAGCCGCGGCGAGCGCATGGGCCAAGCAGATCGCTCCCCACGTGCGTCTCGTTCGGACGATAGTAACGCTCGACAAGCCACTGGTCTTTCCGAAGGCGAAAGACCGTCCGGTTGTCATCACGGCCTTGGCGGCGCGCGCGGATTGGTTGCTCACTCTCGACGAGCGCGACTTCCGCTCCAAGCTCGGAGGCGAGGTTTACGGCATGAGAATCACCACGCCGGGAGAGTTTTTGATGGCGCAGCGCGCCCGGTGAAAGAGGACATGAGGTTTGATCACAGATGGAAATAGCCTCCAATAGCCGGATGAAGCATGCAGGCTAACGAGTTATAATAAATCAGCCCGCCAAACTCAGTTTGATCACGAATTCGCCCCAAATGGGCAAAAGGACAAAGGTTTGATCACAGTTTCGGCTATTTGCTGGGCCATTCCGCGCAGTTCTCTAGATGCCGTTTTAGGAGATGGCATCGGTAGCGAGTGGCAAGCATCAGGCGTCGACGTTCTGCCTCCTCGGGCGAGCGAAGAGGGTCTTTAGCGGCTATATGAGCCCCCCACGGAGTGAGCTTCCCATAGACCTGAAAGCAGGGTGCCGCGCCGCCAGAATATAAACGCGTGGGCGCTTCTTCGCGGACAGTGGTGATCTCAAATTCACCATAGTTGGACGGGTCATAAGACACGACCAAATTACCCACCTTGAATCCCTTCGGGCTGTGGGTAAGAAATAGCGGCCGCTCGCGGCGGAAAAGGAATCTTAGCCATGCGATGAAATCCCGGATAATAGGAGGTTCAATTGGCCGTCTCGCACTGCATCTTTCTTGGCCTTCTTTCGTGCTTGGGCGAGCTTTTCCCGGATCCCCTTCCCCTTCTTAGCCTCCAGGACTTCCCCGGCCCGCTGGGCAGCTAATTCGGGCAGGGTTAGGGCCTTCAACGCGCCCATCGAAGCGAGAACCTGGCTCATGTGGGAGCCAGCGCGCATCGCCTCCTCTTTGAGTTCCTCGGCATTGGATCCAACGTAACGGTCGACGGCCGCTTTGAAGTAGGCCCAGAAGTCCTGAATCCGGCCCGTCCGTTGCTGTGCTGCAACGGCGTCCAAAGCCCGCTGCAGATGCCCTGCAAGGGCCTTGCCGTCCAGCATCCAGCCCCGTTTCCAGAGGTCTAGGACGATGCGCTCCAGGCACACGCGGCACTGCTCGATCCGGCGTTCCTTGTCCTTGCCTGCCCAAGCCCAATCGATGCTCTCCTCGAGCTGCCGCCGCACCCAGACATCGAACTTCAGAAGGCGTTGCTCGGGTGGCAGGGTCGCGACGATCCAGGACATGCCGGAATCTGCCATACGGACGGCCCGATTACGGAGCTCCCGCTTCTGCTCATAGCGTTCGTCTAGGACCTGGTTGAAGACGTTCATGCGGGACGAGCGTAACGGTGGAAACGCCGACGGATTTGAGTCCCGCGCAGGAGCATCTTTCTGCCCTGGCTTTCGAGACCGCTGGCGCAAAGATCGACCTCGGCTATCTCGGTTGCCGGCGTCAGCAGCTTGTATCCTGGAAGGCCCGGTCGGCTGAGGATCCGCCCCTCGCTGAACTCAGCGATCTTGCGAATCTTTCGCTCGTTCATCTTCTTTCCAAGTTCGGCCTCGATCTGCCCGGCCTTCACCCATCCCTTGCCCTTCAGATGGTCGCACACCCGGTCGATCTCCTCCTTGGAGACCTCCGGGACCGGCAGAGGCATTCCGAGATCGAGCTGGGCGTTCACATCAGAATGGATTCGGGCCGCACCCTGCGGCTGCGGCCTCCGTCTTGCCGACCTTCTTTCGCAGCTGCGCCAGGCGCTTGAACAGGACGCCGCGCAACTGCTGGAGCCTGCGCTCGTCGAGATCCTGGTAGCGATCGGCGCCGAAGAGCTTCTTCGCAAGACCGTCCAGGTAGGCTCGCTCGGTGCCCTCGCGGGAAACACAGCCCGAGGCCAGATCGCGGACGTTCGCGACAAGCGCCTGATGACGATGCTCCGGCTGATCCTCGGCGGCCAGCTGTGCGTCGAGGTTGCCGCCATCGTGAATCGCGCGGAAGGAGGCAAGCACCTTGTCGAGGTCGGCGTTCGTGAAATCCTTGCTCGACTTCGTGCGGCCGAGCGTGCGCTCATGCAGCGTGTGGCGCATCTCGTCGGCCTGGGAAACGCCTCTACCGTGCGAGCGAAACCAGTCGCGGGCCAGCGACCATTCGCGCCAATAGAGACCGGTCTGGGCGGCGTTCATATTGCCCTTAACGCAATTGAGGCCCTAGATCTGCCATAGGTCTGCTCGAAGAAATCAGCCAGGCGTGTGATGGGGCTTATAGCTCTATAGGACTCGATCGACTCATTGAAGTCGCGCCCCCACCCAAAAAAGGCTGCCGTAAGCAATTCAAGGAACACGCGCTCCTCATCAGAGACGCAGAAGATCTCGGGCGATCCCATATACTGCCTGTCGGCATAAAGTTTCTTTAGCCAACGCTCCTCATTGTTCGCTCCGTGTTCGAAGGCCATGACGTTCAATATTGTCCAGGCCGGATTCGAACTAGAATGCTGGCGAATCCGCATTCGAAAATCGACCGTGCGACCTATCTTAACGACGTTAGGCGTGAACCGCGTGTCGTGGAGAATATAAAGCAATTCGATCATAGCAGAGCTTCCGTTGTTGGCCGGGCCTCCGGCTCCTTGAGCTTCATCGGCGCGAGCGGCTTCCTCTCCCAATGCATGCAGGCCGGCGCGCGGGCCTTGATGTCGGTGCCCGGACCATGCGTCCACGACTTCACCATCAGCAGGCATTTTGTGAAGACGTTGCTTCGCCTCACCCGAGCGAAATGCGCGCAGGTATTGCAGCGCTGTCCCTTCGGCCCGCTGCCCGGCCGCGCCGCGTAGCCGCCTTTCCGGCGGCTACTCTTTCGCATGATGGAGGCCTGGTCTATCGGGTCTCCGAGGAGATCGAGCTGCTCGGTCATGTCTCGATCGCCGGGTCGTAGTCCTCGCCGCGCCTTCCCCAGGTGCTGGCGACCGCGTTGCGCGCGGTCAGCTCCTGCGGCTTCTGCTTGTCGAGCCAGGCGCGCTTCTTCTCAGTCGGCCAGTCGCCCGGCGGCAACGGCCGGAGCTCATGATGGACCGGCAGGAAGTACTCCTTGGAGGAGCCGTCCTTCTCGGCCGTCGAGTTGGCCACCTGGACCATCAGGATCGGATCGTCTCCCTTCTGGATCTTGCAGCGGAGGATACCGAAGTCGTCGCGATGCACCTCTTCGGCTCCGCTCTCGCGGACGTAGCGCTCCTGGCCGAACCGCTCAACCATGACGCGCCGGACCTCCGCGTTATCCTCGGCCTCGATCACTTCGACGGTGATATCGGTGGGCCGAAGGATCACGGCCTCCGGGACGCGGACGCCGTGCCAGTAGTACTCGACGAAATCGCCGAGCCATTCGAAGGCCGGGCCGTCTTCGCAGTGGAGACGGCGTTCGCCGCCGACCAGGACCCTTGTGGGCAGCGTCGCGACGTGGATCCAATCGTCTTTGATGCAGAAGCAGAACGCACCCGCCTCGAACGCCTCCAGGATGGGTAGCCAGTCCTGCATTGTTTTCTCATCGGAGCGCGCAAGCGCTCCGATCGAAGTTATAGAAATCCAGCTGCACTCCCATGAGGCGTCCCTGGCGTCCCTGGCGTCCCAGGCGGCCCAGGCGTCCCAGGCGGCCCTGGCGTCCCAGGCGTCCCTGGCGTCCCTGGCGTCCCAGGCGGCCCAGGCGTCCCAGGCGGCCCTGGCGTCCCTGGCGGCCCTGGCGGCCCTGGCGGCCCAGGCGGCCCTGGCGGCCCTGGCGGCCCTGGCGTCCCAGGCGGCCCTGGCGGCCCTGGCGGCCCTGGCG
>CAYVKH010000020.1:0-56563 GCA_964451965.1 uncultured Opitutaceae bacterium | reverse complement strand
GCGCCGAGCACGCCGTCCTGCACCTCCTCTACGCGCGGTTCTGGCACAAGGTGCTCTACGACATCGGCGCCGTGCCCACCGACGAGCCCTTCGGGAAGCTCTTCCACCAGGGCATCATCCTGGGGGAGGACGGGGAGAAGATGTCGAAGAGCCGCGGAAACGTCGTGAGCCCCGACACGATCATCGAGACCTACGGGGCCGACAGCCTGCGCCTCTATCTCATGTTCCTCGGGCCGCTCGAGGCCATGAAGCCCTGGAACCCGAGGGGCATCGAGGGCGTGCACCGCTTCCTGCAGAAGATCTGGCGCGACTGCGTCGGCGACGACGGCCGGGCGAACCCGAGGATCGCGGACGGCGCCGCGGACTCGCCCGACCTCCAGAAGCTGCTCCACGAGACGATCCGCAAGGTCGGGGACGACATCGACGGCATGCGCTTCAACACGGCCATATCGCAGATGATGATCTTCGAGAACGCGCTGCACAAGGAGGCTGCGGTCAGCCGGGCGACCGCGCTCGCTTTCCTCCAGGTCCTCGCCCCGTTCGCCCCCCACTTCGCGGAGGAGGTGTGGTCGCGCCTCGGGGCGCCGGGCGCGGCCTCGCAGGCGCCCTGGCCCGCATTCGACCCCGCGAAGATCTCGGCGGCCGAGGTGAGGCTCGTCTTCCAGGTCAACGGGAAGCACCGGGGGGACCAGCTGGTGCCGGTCGGCCTCCCCCAGGACCGTGCGGTCGCGCTCGCGCAGGCCCACGAGAAGGTGGCGCCCTTCCTGGCCGGCAGGAAGCTGGCCAAGGTGGTCTACGTGCCGGGCCGGATCCTCAACCTGGTCGTGTCGTAGGCCCGGGTCACTCGGCGTCGAGCCGCTGGCGCACCCGCTCGAGGAGCAGATCGGCCGTGAAGGGCTTCGCCATCCGAAAGATGTCGGACGGCAGCGACTCCGGCTCCGATCCCGCGTAGTATCCCGATATCGCGATCACCTTGAGGGACGGCTTCGCCAGCTTCAGCTTCGCGGCCAGCTGGAGCCCGTTGAGCCCCCCTGGCATCACGATGTCCGTGATCACGAGGTCGAAGTCGGGCGGCCGATCGCCTATCAGCCTGAGGGCCTCCGCGCCGTACGCGGCCGTGACGACGTCGTAGCCCGAGCTCTTCAGGCATGAGGCCATCGAGTGGCGGAGGGTCTTGTCGTCCTCGACCACGAGGATCCTCTCGGTGCCTCCCCTCGCCTTCGGGACGCCCGCCGGGGCGTCGGCGCCGGGCTTGGGCTCACGGTAGGGGAAATAGACCCGGAACGTGCTGCCCCTGCCCGGGGCGCTGTCCACCTCGACCCAGCCCCGGTGCTGCTTCACGATGCCGTACACGGTCGCGAGGCCAAGGCCCGTGCCCTTGCCAACCGGCTTCGTTGTGAAGAACGGCTCGAAGAGGCGCCTGCGCGTCGCCTCGTCCATGCCGGCGCCCGTGTCCGTCACGGCGACGAACACGTAGCGGCCGCGCGGCGCGCCCTCGCGGTCGGGCGGCCCGGCGCGCTCCTCGCTCCCGGTCTCGATGACGAGCCTGCCGCCCTGCGGCATGGCGTCGCGGGCGTTGACGCACAGGTTCATGACGATCTGCTCGAGCATGCCCGCGTCCGCCCCGATCCACATCGGCTCCTTCGCCTGCTTCAGCTCGAAGAGGATGTCCTCGCCCAGGAGCCGGCGGAGCATCTTGCAGACATTCTCGATCACCTGGTTGAGGTCGACCGTCCGGGTCTCCATCGCCTCCCGCCGGCTGAATAGGAGCATCTGGCGCGTCAGGCCGGCGGCGCGCTGGGCGGTGTGCTCGAGCTCCTTGAGCCACGACTGGGACGCCTCCGACAGGCCGGGCTCCATTTCGGCGAGGTTCAGCTGCATGAGCATCGCCGCGAGGATGTTGTTGAAGTCGTGGGCCACGCCGCCGGCGAGCTGGCCGAACGCCTCCATCTTCTGCACCTGCAGGAACTGCGCCTGCAGGACCCGGTTGGCGGTGATGTCGCGGGAGACGCCGATGAGGCCCGTGACGCGGCCCTGCGAGTCCCGCAGGGGCAGCTTTGTCGAGGACACCCAGGATACGTGGCCGTCCGGCCATGTTTCCTTCTCCTCGACGCCGACCATCGGCTCGCCCGTCTCCATGATCCGCTGCTCGTCCCGCCAGGCCTGGCTTGCATGCTCCTCGCTGAAGATGTCGGAGTCGCTCTTGCCCACCGCCTCGGCGCCGTTGCGCAGGCCGAACGCGCGCACCATGGCCTCGTTGATCCGGATGAAGCGGCCCTGGCGGTCCTTGAAGTAGATGTGGTCAGGGATCGTGTTGAACAGGTTGGCGAATAGGGCCTGCTCGTTGCGGAGGGCCTCCTCCGTGCGGCGGCGCTCCGTGATGTCGCGCACGACCGCCACGACGTACTCGCGGTCAAGCGTCACGGGCGAAAGGCTCACCTCCGTGGGAAAGGTCGTGCCATCCTTGCGCCGGTGGACGTTCTCAATCGTCGCGTTGCCCCCGCTCCTCATCAGCTGGTGGTTCGCCTCAAAGCGCGCGATATCGACCCCGACCGTCACGTCCATAACGGTCATCCCCAGAAGCTCCTTGCGCGTGTAACCGAGTGTCTGACATGCGCTTTCGTTGACGTCGAGAAACCTGGCGGACGTGGGATCCACAACGTGTATGGAGTCGCCCGTGCGCTCAATCAGCGCCCGGAAGAGCTTGAGGTCCGCCTCCGTCCGCTTGCGCTCGGTGATGACGTCGAAGACAGCCACGAAGTATCCGCGCTTGGGGCTATAGACGGAAATCGAGAACCATAGGTCCAGGGCGTTGATGAACCGCTCGAACCGTTCCGGCTTCCCCGTCGACGCCACCCTGTCGTAGATTTCGAACAGCTCCGGATCAGATTCTTGGATACCCGGGATCGCATCGCTGACCCTCTTGCCCACGATGCCACCCAGGCCCGTCAGTTTTGCGAACGACTCATTGACAGCGAGATACACGAAATCCGCAGGTCGGCCGCGCGGATGCAGCATCCTGCAGTAGGCAAAGCCCTCCGCCATGTTCTCGAACAGCGAGCGGTAGCGGCGCTCACTCTCCCGCAGCGCCTTCGTCGTGCGCAGACCCGCCCGCCGAAGCGTGGCCGCTCCCGTCTCACGCCTGCCCTTGGGCGAGCCCTGGGGCCGTTTTCCGAGCATCGCATATTATAGCTTCTGCGCCGCTTGCTCCGCTGCGCAGTTATTGCGGTTATCTGCGCAGAAACTGCGCCGTTCGCGTTTAGCCGCGGCGCGGCATGGGTCCGCTTTGCGCGATTTCGGCGCCCGTGACTTGGCCCGGTTTGCGCGTTCGGGAGACATCGGATTCCCCTCTGGCGCGGCGATTCCTACGCAATTATACTCTCTTGCGTGAATTGACAGGGATTCGTACGTTTGAAGGGTGATAAGACTACGCCCCATTCTGAGTATCTGCCTTGCGGCGCTATGCGTCTCGACCGCCGCGGGTGCCCAGGCGCCGAAGAAGAACCCGACCAGCAAGCTCTACGTCGCCGACACGGTGGGGGATAACCAGATCAATACGGGCTTGGAGATAGACGACCTGACGAAGAAGTCCGTCTACAACGCCGAGGGAACGTCCGTCCAGACGAAGTCGGATTCGAACACGTCCCTGGTGCTTTCAAACGGCACCGGGATCTATTTCGACGTCAACACGCTCGTCCACATCCAGGGGTTCGAGCAGGATTCCTTCCGCCCCAACCGCAGCGATGTCGAGGACGAGCCGTCCATCTCGCGCACCCACATGGTTGTCGAGCACGGCGTAATCGGGGTCTCCACGAGCAAGCTGGTCGCGGGAAGCACGATGGTGTACGACACGTCGCTTGCGACCGCGGTCATCCGCGGCCGCCAGGCCGTGATCGTGGCCCAGGACAACCTGACCGTCATCTCGATGATCCAGGGCGAGGCCACGGTCCAGGCCGGGCCTCTCGGCAGGCCGCGCCTTCTCAAGAACCACCAGCAGATCATCATCAGGCCGGGAAAGCCGGGCGAGGCGGACATCGAGGAGATCCAGGACATTCCCGATGGCGCTGACTCGAACGCGTTCCAATGGCTCGAGGAGCGCGTCCTCACCGCCGATGCCGCGCGCAAGCTCGTCTATTTTGAAGTGCTGGCGCGAAAGGGCTCGGATGGCGGCATCACCCTCTTCGACGGAGGCTCGAACGCGAGCGACTCATCGGACAAGGAGATCGTGGCGGTGCCCGTGGTGCCTGCGAACCCTACGGTCCAACCGAATGTGAGCCCGGCGAATCTGATCAGCCGGTAGACCCGGGGGCCCTTCGACTGCACGGAGTCCATGAAATTCCAGCATCGATGGCTCACGGCAGCAGCCGTGACGGCCGTTGCCGTCTCTGCGCCCCGCGCCCGGGCCCTTGTTTCGCTCGAGGACGGCAGGGACCACCTCTTTGTGGACGCCTCGGTCGAGATGGCCTACGACTCGGCGGTGTTTGCGAACTCCAAGAGCGGCGGAAGCCTTGTCTACGAGGGGTCGCTGGACGTCGAGTTCACGCGGAGGGCCGGCTGGATCGGGGTCAACGGGTCGGTTTCGTTCAACTACGCGCGCTATGCAGACTTCAGGAGCCAGAACTACATCGATCCGAAGTTCACGGCGGAGTTCACCAAGCAGACCGGCCGGACAACCGGCTCGCTGACCGTCAGCGCGCAGCGGGAGCACCGCGCGGATGTCGATGTCAACACGCGGGACGTCTCGTGGAACTACGACGTGGGACTTAATTTCCAATACCCCGTGATCCAGCGCTATTCCATTTCAGGATCCCTCAACTACAGCCTCGCGCAGTATCAGGATCAGCTGCTGTTCACGAACCTTGCGACGTACACGGGTAACCTCTATCTCTATTACATCCTCAACGAGCAGCGCGACTTTTTCATCGATTACCGCACGCGCTACTCCGACGAAGCCATAGGGGCGTTCGACATCGACAACTCCCTGTCGGGCGGCTTGAGCGGGAAGGTCTTCGGGCCGTTCAACGGGTCGGTCCAGGTCGGATACGAGACCCGGACACCACATGGCGGCCCCGACAAGGCATCCTTCAACGAGCTCACCGCGTCGGGAACGACGACCTGGAACATCAACCGCCGGATGACGCTCAACGGCAGCCTGTCTCGGAATTTCTCGACGATTGCGAGCGGCCAGTCCATCTCCGCCACGAACGCGGGCCTGACCTTTCAGGATTCATTCACATCGAAGGCCTCCGTGACATTCTCGGGATCCGTCGGAGAAACCCGGTTCCTCGGCATCGGAGGCCAACTGAACAAGAATGGACCGCACAGGATTGACGACTTTTACACCCTGGGAGCATCCTACTTTTACACAATTAACCAGCACCTAAAGGTTTCCATCAGTTATTCCTATTATGCGAGCTACTCAAATCTCGCGTATGCCGAATTCCCAAGGCATCAATTGAACCTAACCCTGTCGTCGCACTGGTAGATGCAGAAGTCGTGAACACCCTCCTCAAATCTTTCCTGATCGGCTCGCTGATCGCCGCGGCGCTCATCCCGACGCAGGGAGCGGACGCGCCCGCGCAGGCCAACTCAGGCAAGACGAAGGCCTATAACATCCGCACAACGGACAAGTTGCGGATCACCGTGTTCCAGGAGGACGACCTCTCGACGATATGCAGGGTCGACTCCAAGGGGACGGTGAACCTCCCCCTGGTCGGCGAAATCCGCGTGTACGGGCAGACGCTGAGCCAGGCGGAGAACACGATCGAGGCGGCCTACATAGGCGGAAAGTTTCTCAGGAAGCCGGAGGTGACGGTCGCGGTCGAGGAGTACGCCCCCCGCGAGGTATCGATCCAGGGCCAGGTCAAGAACCCGGGGCGCTATCCCCTTCCGGTCGAGTCCACGATGAGCGTGCTGGAGCTTGTGACCAAGGCCGGGGGATTCACCGACACGGCGCTCGGCACCGGAGTCCGGGTGACGCGGATACTCCCGGAAGGCACGACCAAGGTGATCACCCTTGACGTGGAGAGCCTCATCAAGGGCAAGAGCAGCTCGAAGACCACCGGGGAGAACAACGCCCTCCTCCTGGAGCCGGACGACATCGTCTATGTTCCCGAGCGGATAATCTGACGTGCAACCCGGACCCACGATGGCAGACCCAAGCAACTCGAAGCAGCAGAGGCCGCCCGCCCCGACGCCGGACAACGACAACGCCGTCGAGCGAAGGACGCTTCGCGACTACTACGTCATCCTCCGCGAGCACGTCTGGATATCGCTGCCGCTGGCGCTCGTCGTGGCGCTGGGCTATTTCTACTCGCAGGCGCGCAAGACGCCGATCTTCGAGGCGTCCGCGTCGCTTCAGTTCGAGAAGCCGGAGACGGTCGTAACGAGCCAGGGGGTGGTCGACCCGTCGGTCCGCTCGGACCAGGACCTGAATACCTACATCCACGACATCAACAGCAACCGCCTGCGCACGAGCGTGGTCCAGTCCTTCACCAAGGCGGAGCGGGCGGTGCTCGAGCGCTCCGCGCTCAAGCGGATGCCCCCGGGTTCCCCCCCGCCGCCGGTCGGCGCGCTTCTCGGCAGCGTGGACGCCGAGCCCGTCAGGAACAGCTATCTCATCACCATTTCGGTGCGCCACGAGGATCCGGAGGCGGCGGCGCTGGTCGCCAACAGGTACGTCGAGAAGTTCATGGACTACCTCTTCGAGAGCGTCGGGGGCAAGAACGAGGAGGCCGTCACCTACCTGAAGGAGCGGGCCGAGCAGCTGCGCAAGGACGCCGAGGAGGCCGAGAAGCAGCTGCAGGACTACATGCGCCTGCACAACCTGGTCTCGCTCGACAAGAGCATCGACATCGTCTCCGACAGGCTCAAGTCGGTGAACTCTGCCCTAACGGCAGCCAAGCTTGAGCTCCTCGCCGTCGAGGCATCGGCGCAGCAGATCGCGGAATTCAAGAAGGAGGGCAAGAACCTGCTCGAGATCTCCTACATCTCCTCGCACGGCGCCGTGCCGGGCCTCAAGGCGCAGCTGAGTGACGCCGAGCAGACACAGGCCCTCCTCATGGAGAGGTACCTGGAGAGGCATCCCAAGGTGATCGACAACGCGAACAAAATCGCGATCACGAAGAGCCAGCTTGCCAAGGCCGTCGACCTGGCGATAGCGGATCTCGACACGCGCCTTGCGTCCGCCCGCGAAAGCGTGCGCGTGCTTGAGAAGGAATACACGGCCCAGGAGGACAGGGAGCTCAGCCTTCGCGCGCTGAGCGTCGACTTCAACTCGCTCCAGAGCAGGGCCACGGTCGCAAAGAACTACTACATGGAGATCCTGGACCGGCTGAACCAGACCACGACCTTCAAGAACCTGGACAAGATATCCCTTCACCCGCTCGACAGGGCCCAGGTCCCCGGCGGGCCAATCTCGCCCAATGTCGGGGCGATCACGCGGACAAGCTTCGGACTCGGCGTCATCGTCTTCTTTGCAATCGCGATCGGATTCAGGTTCGTCGACGACCGGGTGAAGAGCGCCTGGGACGTCGAGTCGTTCATCGGCGTCCACCTGCTGGGGATCATCCCGCAGTTATCCTCGCTCAAGGACGACGAGAAGATCGGCCTGGGGGGGGACAGCGCGATGGGGAGCGAAACGGGCAACGAGGCCTTCCTTGGGCTGTACAGCTCCGTGAAGATCCAGTCGAAGCTGGATTTCCCGAAGTCCATCCTGGTCACCAGCACGATCCCCGGGGAGGGAAAGACGCTCATCTCCTGCAATCTCGCGGCCTGCTTCGCGCGGCACGGGAAACGCACCCTCCTGGTGGACTGCGACCTTCGCCGCCCCATGCTGCACCGTCATTTCCGGCAGCCGAACGCGACCGGAATCATCTCGTGGTTCGAGCGCGGCGCGAACCTGGATGGCGACGTCCTCACGAACGCCGGCCTCGGAATCGTCAAGCTGGCCGACAACCTGTGGCTCCTCACCTCGGGCGGCCGGTCGAAGAGCCCGACCGAGCTCCTTGAGAACCCCGTCTTCCCGCAGCTGCTCGAGCGCCTGAAGAAGCACTTCGACCTCGTCATGATCGACTCCCCTCCGATGGGCGCGGTGACCGACTCGATGCTGATCGCCGAGCGAACCGACGAGGTCATTTTCGTCTGCCGCTTCAACCGCGCCTACCGCAAGCACATAAGGATCTACATCAAGGCGCTCCGGGAGGGGAAGAACGAGATCCTAGGGGTCGTCCTGAACGGCCTGTCGCCCCGGCGTATCGAGTACTACTCGAACTACCGCTACTACAGGAGCTACAAGAAATACTACGGCGCGCAGACCTAGGCCAAGGAACCGTCCGTGTCGACGCCTCTTTCAGCGTACCTACCCGAGACGTTCGATCCCAGGCGGCCGCTCGCCCTGATCGCGGGCCAGGGGATCTATCCCGTCCTCGTCGCAAGGGCCGCCCGCGCCGCGGCGGTCCCCATCCGGCTGATCGCCTTCGAGGGCGAGACCGACCCGGACCTGGTGGCCACGTTCCCCGAGGCCGACCGGCACTCGGTCCACGTCGGGCAGGTCGGAAGGACCCTCCGGCTCCTTGAGGAGTTCGGGGCGGGCTATGCCCTCATGGCCGGACAGGTGACGCCCAGGCGCCTGTTCGACGGCCTGCGGCCGGACCTCAAGGCCGCGCAGCTGCTTCTCAAGCTGAAGCGCCGCAATGCCGAGACCATATTCGGCGCCGTGGCGAAGGAGATCGAGGCGCTTGGAATCCGCCTCCTCGACGCGCGCTCCTTCCTGGACGGCCAGCTCGCGGCCCCCGGCTGCATGACGGGGGGCCGCTTCCCCGTGGAGAAAGAGTACCTTGACCACGGCGTCCACATCGCGCGCGAGTGCGCCCGGCTCGACATCGGCCAGGGCTGCGTGGTCCGAAAGGGAACGGTGCTCGCGGTCGAGGCCTTCGAGGGCACCGATGAGATGCTCAGGCGCGCCGGCGCCCTGAAGGCGGACGACGCCCTCTTCGTGAAGACCGTCAAGGCGCGCCAGGACTTCCGCTTCGACGTGCCCTGTTTCGGGTTGAGAACCCTTGAGACCATGCGCGAATCCGGCCTGCGCGCGGCGGCGCTCGAATCGGGCGGTGTCATCCTACTCGACAAGCCGGCGGTGCTGGAGAAGGCCCGTTCCTGGAAGATAAGCCTCATGGGCTTCTAGGGGGCCCGGCCGCCCCGGGCCGCTTGCCCTTTGGCGCGCGGCCGCTCAATCTTGGGCAAGACCGGAATCCTCCAGGAACCCATCCATGCAAAACGACGTAGTAGCCGCCACTGTCAAGGGGCTGGTGCCCACCCCCAATGGCTGCGCTGTCTTCCTCGGCAACGAGGAGAAGACGTTCGTGATCTACGTCGACCAGTCCGTCGGGAACGCGATCCAGATGACCCTGGACGGGGTCAAGAAGGACCGGCCCCTGACCCATGACCTGATCGGCAACATCCTGATCGGGCTCGGGACGCGGCTGGAGCGAATCGTGATCAACGACGCCCGCGACCAGACCTTCTTCGCGAGGATACTCCTCACCATGGAGAATGAGCTCGGGAAGAAGATCGTCGAGATCGACGCCCGCCCGAGCGACTCGATCGTCCTCTCCCTGCAGCAGAAGCGGCCGATCTACGTGGCGCGGGCCGTGTTCGACGCCGTGGAGGACAGGACGGACATCCTCGAGCAGTGGCGCAAGCAGCAGGAAGAGCCGGGCCCCGAATTCCCCTGACCGTGCCCCGTCGACTGCCGGCGCCCCTGGCGCAGAGCCAGCCCCTCACCGCACTGGCGCCCATGCAGGACGTCACGGACCTGGCGTTCATGCGGGTCATCGCCGCCTACGGGGCGCCGGACTACTTCTTCACGGAGTTCTTCCGGGTGCACGCCCAGTCGCGCCTTGAGCGCCACATCCTGCGCAGCATAGACGAGAACGACACGGGCCGCCCGGTCTTCGCCCAGCTGATCGGCGAGGACATCCCGAACCTGCTCCGGACCGTGGAGGCGCTGGCGCGCCATCCGATCGCGGGTATCGACCTCAACCTGGGCTGCCCCGCGCCGAAGGTCTACAAGAAGAACGTGGGCGGCGGGCTCCTGCGCGACCCGGAGAGGATAAGGACGATCCTGGCGGCGCTTCGCGAGGCCGTGCCCGGCCTTCTCACCGTCAAGATGAGGATCGGCTTCGAGGACGGCGCGCACTTCGACAGGATCCTGGACATCATGGACGAGAGCCGGATCGACCTGCTGACCGTGCACGGGCGGACGGTGCGCGAGATGTACCGGAGCGAGGTCCACTTCGACAGGATCGCCCACGCGGCGGGCCGCGTCCGCTGCCCCGTGCTCGCAAACGGCAACGTGACGTCGGCCCAGAGGGCCGCCGAGGTGGTGCGGGACACCGGAGCGGCGGGCGTCATGATAGGGCGCCACGCCATCCGGAACCCCTGGATCTTCAGGCAGTGCCGGGAGCGATTCTCGGGGCTCCCCCAGTCCCCGGTCTCGCTGCAGGAAGTCCGGGGGTACGTGGAGCACCTCTACGTGGCGACGCGGGCGCCGGGGATACCGGAGGGCGTCCACGTCAACAAGATGAAGAAGTACCTCAATTTCGTCGGGCAGGGCGTGGACCCGAGGGGCGATTTCCTGCGCGACATGCGCCGGGCGCAGTCCGAGGCCGAGCTCTTCGAGGCCTGCGACAGGCACCTTCTGCGGGGCGGCGAATTCTCGCCCGAGCCCCACCCCGGCGTCATCGCGCGGCCCAACTGCGAGACACCCGACGATGCCGACGGCTGCTCGCTCGAGTCCGTGACCGCCTAGCGGCCGGCCGGCTACTCGAGGCCCAGCGACTTTCGCCCCGCCTCGGAGATCATGCGCGGATTCCACACCGGGTCCCAGACGATGTGGACCTTCGCGCTCTCGACATTCGGGAGCGCCGCAATCTTCTGGCGGGCGTCCTCCGCGATCACGGGGCCCATCCCGCAGCCCGGGGCCGTCAGCGTCATCTTGACGTCCACCAAGTTGGCACCGGAGGGCGTCTTCTCGATCGAGAGGTCGTAGATGAGGCCGAGGTCGACAATGTTGACCGGTATCTCCGGGTCAAAGCAGGTCCTCATCGCGTCCCAGACCGCCTTCTCGTTGAACTCCCCGGCCTGGGCCGGGCCCGCGTCCGAAAGCGCAACGCCCTCGATGGACGAGGCGTGCTCGCGGCCGACCCGGAACAGGCCCCTCTCCGTCCGCACCGTGACGTTCCCCCCGAGGGTCTGCACCACGTCGACCGACTGGCCCGCGGTCAGCAGAACCGGATCGCCGGCGGGGATGGCGGTTGCCGGGCAGTCCTTCAGGATTTGGTGCGGCATGTGGTCGGGCGGACCGGGTCAGCGGATCAAGAGGTCAACGGGCATCCTGGCGTAGATCCCCTTCGGGTCGTTGAACGCGCGCAGCCAGTCAAGCTCGTGCTGGACGCGATCGGCGATCTCGCCCACGAGGCCCGTGGCGTGGATGTGGAGGCTCGACGGGGCGAACCTCCCGAGCATCTCCGCAATGGCCTCGGCGAGCGTGCGGGGCTTCGGGTACTCCGACACCCGGAAATGCTCCCCGAGCTTGGCCTGCTTGCCCGCGTACCTGATCGCGGCGTCCAGGCCGCCGATCTCGTCCACAAGCCCGATCCGCTTGGCATCCGTTCCCGACCACACGCGGCCCTGGGCGATCTCCTCGACGCGGCCCGGGGCCAGCTTGCGCCCCTCCGCCACCTTCGCGATAAACTGGCTGTAGGTCCAGTCCACCATGCTCTGGAAGACCGCCATCTCCGCCTCGGTCTTCGGCCGGGAGATCGTGAGGACGTCCGCAAACTTGCCGGTCTTGACGGTGTCGAAGGTGACACCGTGGTCGTTCGCGAGCTTCTGGATGTTGAACTGGACCGCAAAGACGCCGATCGAGCCCGTGACCGTGCTCGGCTCGGCGAAGATCCTGTCCCCGTACGCGGAGATCCAGTATCCCCCCGACGCGGCGTAGGATCCCATGGAGACAATGACCGGCTTCGCCTTCCTGGCCAGGCGCAGCTCGCGCTGGATGGTCTCCGCGGCCGAGGCGCTGCCGCCGGGGCTGTTCACCCGCAGCACGATCGCCTTGACGGACGGGTCCTCGCGCAGCCTGCGGATCTCGCGGGCGAACTTCGAGCCCCCGATCTCCGCCTGGTCGCCCTCGCCGTCCACGATCTCGCCCTCGGCATAGACGATCGCCACCTCGCCCGGCGAAGCCGACGCCGGGGGCCGGACAAGGTTGGACTTGGCGTAGGCGCCGAGCTCGACCTGCTTGAACGAGTCGGTCGCCGAGGTGACGCCCGTCTCCTTCTTCAACCGGTCGATCAGCTCGTCCCGGTAGGCCACCCGGTCGATAAGGCGGGCCTTGAGCGCGTCGGCCGGCTTGATCAGGCCCTCGGCGTCGACGGTCGCCTGGATCGCCTCGGCGGAGATGCCGCGCGAGCGGCCGACGTCCGACACCAGCGTCCCCCAGATGTCGTCCAGGAGCTTCTGGAGCTGCTCGCGCCCCTCCGCGCTCATGTCGGTCCTTGTGTACGTCTCGACGTACGACTTGTATTTTCCGGCGCGCGTCACCTGGACCCCGATGCCGTACTTCTCGAACGTGCCCGCGAGGAACCAGGGCTGGCTCGCCAGGCCGGGCAGCATGATGACCCCGTACGGATCCATCACGACGTCCGTCGCCATCGAGGACAGGTAGAAGTCCCTCGGCGTCGCGTAGTCGATGAAGGCCACGACGGGCTTGCCCGCCGCGCGGAAGTCGGAAAGCGCGGCGCGCACCTCCCTGAGCGCCGCGTAGCCCGAGCCGAAGCCCCCGGGGAAGAGGTTGCCGAGCAGGAGCACGCCGCGGACCCTGCTGTCATGGGCCGCATAGCGCAGGGCCCGTGTCACGGACCTGAGCTGGAGGGTCGCCGCCCTTCCGCTCGACAGCTCGCCAAAGTCCACGGGCGGGGGCGCATCCGTGATGTTGGTGGACAGGTCGAAGACGAGGTACGACCCGGAGGCCACGTCCGTTGCCTGCTTCTGGTGGCCCATGGCCACGATCGCCCCGATGAATCCTATGAAAAGGAGGATGGCGCCCGCGGCGAACACCACAAGGGCCACCAGCGCGCCAAGCATCGAGGTGATGAAATTCTTCATTGGAGAGAGCACGTTACCCGCTTTCGGCCCATCCACCAGTAGAAACCGCCGTCTCGAAGAAGGGACACAGGAACGAGTTGCATCCCCCGGCGGCTGCGGCCAATGTCCCGCCGATGAACGGACAACAGGATCTCCTGACGACGGGCCAGAAGGCCCTCACGATAAACCTCGATCCGCCGAAGTACGGGACCTTCGCGGAAATCGGGGCCGGCCAGGAGGTGGCCAGGGAATTCTTCCAGGCCGGCGGCGCATCCGGGACGATCGCCAAGTCGATCTCCGCGTACGACATGGTTTTCAGCGACGCCATCTACGGGAAGGCGCCCCGCTACGTGTCGAACGAGCGGCTCAGGCTGATGCTCGACCACGAGTACCAGCTCCTCATGGACCGCCTCTCGTCGACGAGGGGCGAGCGCACCAATTTCTTCGTGTTCGCGGACACGGTCGCCACCAGCAGCTACAAGGGCACGAACGAGGCGCACGGCTGGCTCGGCTTCAGGTTCCAGACTGAGCCCAGGGGCGAGCCGAGCGAGATCATCCTCCACGTCAGGATGTGGGACAAGGAGGCCGTGCTCCAGCAGCAGGCCCTCGGCATCGTGGGGGTGAACCTCATCTACGGCGCCCTCTACTACCGCAGCGACCTGGGGAAGCTGATCGAGTCCCTGAGGGACAACCTGGGCATGGATAGGATCGAGATCGACATGCTGCGCTTCGCGGGCCCCGCGTTCGGGAAGGTGGACAACCGCCTGATGTCGCTCTTCCTGGTGAAGTTCGGCCTCACCAACGCGGTGATGTTCGGGCAGAAGGGCGAGGTGCTGCAGCCGTCGGAGGTGCTCTACAAGAAGGCGATCCTGGTCGAGCGCGGCAGCTTCCGGCCGGTGACCCACGTGAACGTCGACATGCTCAACTGCGCCACGGCGCAGTTCATCCAGGAGCCCAGCGTCAAGGGCAAGGGCCTGGTGGTCCTCATGGAGATCACCATGAACAACCTCCTCGCGGCGGGCTCGCTCGACGCCCAGGACTTCCTCTCGAGGGTCGATCTCCTGGCGGACATCGGGTTCACGGTCCTCATCTCGAACTACTCCGAGTACTACCGGCTCACCTCCTACTTCCGCCGCTACACGAAGGAGATGATCGGCGTCGCGATGGGCGTCAACAACCTGCTCGAGATCTTCAACGAGAAATACTACGAGAACCTCGAGGGAGGCATCCTCGAGTCGTTCGGCCGCCTGTTCCGGAACTCGGTCAAGCTGTACATCTACCCGATGCGCAAGGACGCCTATGAGATGTACCTCGCCCAGGGGGGCGCCGGGGGCAGCACCGACACGAACGCCTTCACGTCAAACGTCCTCATCAATGCCAAGAACGTGAGGATCGTCGAGCACCTCGCAAACCTCTACGCCCACCTTCTCGAGAACCACTACATCGACAGCATCGTCGGGTACGACGCCGACATCCTGAGCATATTCTCGCGCGACGTCCTGCGGCGCATCAGGGAGAAGGACCCGACCTGGGAGAAGATGGTGCCGACCCCCGTCGCCGAGGCGATCAAGCGCAGGGGCCTCTTCGGCTATTCGAACAATCCGGTCCTCGAGGGCAACAAGTAGCATGCGGTTCCACAAGTACCATGCGCTGGGCAACGACTACATCGTGCTCGACCCGGCCGAGATCCCTGACTGGAGGGAGCCGGGCGGGGCCCAGGTCCGGGTGATCTGCCACCGGAATTTCGGGATCGGCTCCGACGGGATCCTCTGGGGCCCCCTCCCCTCGGCAAAGGCCGACTTCGGCCTGCGGATCTTCAATCCCGACGGCTCCGAGGCCGAGAAGTCGGGCAACGGGCTCCGGATCTTCTCGCGCTACCTGTGGGACCGCAAGAAGGCCACGGGGCCCAGGTTCACCGTCGAGACCCCGGGGGGCGTCGTGGAGGCGGAGATCAAGGACTCGGGAAAGCTGATCACGATCGCCATGGGGTCGGTCAGCTTCGACAGCCGCAGGATCCCGGTGACGGGGCCCGACCGCGAGGTGATCGGCGAGGCGATCAGCGCCCTGGGCCGTTCATTCCGGTTCACGGCGGCGACGATAGGAAACCCCCATTGCGTCATTCCCGTGGAAGATCTCTCGGCGGATCTCGCCAGGCGCTACGGGCCCGCGATCGAGGTCCACCCCCTCTTCCCCAACAGGACCAACGTCCAATTTCTCAAGATACTGGACCGCAATAGCATCCAGATAGAGATATGGGAGCGTGGGGCGGGCTACACGCTCGCCTCGGGGAGCAGCTCGAGCGCCTCCGCCGCGGTGGCCCACAGGCTGGGCCTCGTCGACCGCTCGGTCACGGTCAGGATGCCTGGAGGGTCCATCGGGATCGAGATCGGGGACGGCTTCTCGATCATGATGACGGGAACGGTCAACAAGGTGGCCGACGGCGAGATCGACGCCGAGCTCTTCGGGGTGGAGGTCTGATTCGGGGTTTCCTGTAACCAGGGGCGCCCTTCGCGTGTTAGGGAAGGGTGCACTCCTTGTTCTCGATCGGTGATCTCAGGCACGCCGTGCGTCGCCTCGCCAGGGAGCGCGGCTTCACGGCGACCGTCCTGCTGACGCTGGCGCTCTGCATCGGGGCCAACGTCGCGATCTTCGCCGTCGTCGACGCGATCCTCGTCAGGTCGCTGCCGTTTCCCCACGCGGAGCAGCTGCTGACGACCATCAACAGCTACCCCAAGGCCGGGGTCGACCGTGCGGGCTCGTCGCTGCCCAACTACTACGACCGACGCCGGTTGTTAAGGGCGTTCGCCTCGACCTCGATCGTCCAGGGCGGAAGCGCGATAGTCGGGGAGGCCGGCTCGCCCGACCGCGTGCAACGCGACCGCGTTTCCCCCGAGTTCTTCGCCACCCTCGGCGTGCCGCTCAAGATGGGCCGGTCCTTTACGGAGGAGGAGCTCGACTACAGCCGCAGCGGCGTCGCGGTGATCACCGACTCCTTCTGGCGCAGCAACTTCAACGGCGACCCCCACGTCCTCGGCCGCAAGTTCCGGGTCGACTCCCTTCCCGTCGAGGTGGTCGGCGTCCTTTCCCCAGGCTTCCGGTACCTCTCGAGCAAGGCCCAGTTCTACATCCCGTACGCCTCGGACAAGGAAGATCGCGGCTTGGACCGGCGCCATTCCAACAACTGCCAGCTCATCGCGCGCCTCGCGCCGGGGGCGAGCCTCTCCGTCGCGCAGGCGCAGATGAACGCCCTCAACGACCAGCTCATCAAGGACGACCCCTTTGCGAAGCTGATCATCGGCGCGGGTTTCACCACGATTGTGCGCTCCCTGCACGAGGACCATGTTCGCGAGATCCGTCCCGTCCTCCTGCTGCTCCAGGGCTCGGTTATCTTCCTGCTCGTCATGGGCGGGGTCAATCTGGTCAACCTGCTCCTGATCCGGGCGAGCGGCCGCGCCAAGGAGCTTGCCGTCAGGCAGGCCCTCGGGGCCGCCAGGCGCCACATCGCCCGCGACGTCCTCCTCGAGACCACGCTCCTCGCCGTCTGCGGCGGCCTTCTCGGGATCGCAGGCGGCGCGGTCGGCGTCCGCCTATTGTCCGTTCTCGGAACCGACCAGCTGCCCCTCGGGGCCACCATCGTCTTCGACGGACGGGTGGCCGCGGCCGCCCTGGCGGCGTCGGTCGCTGTCGGGATCGCCCTCGCCCTCCCTGTTGTCTGGTTCAACCTCCACGGACAGCTCTCGCACGTCCTGCACTCCGAGGCCCGGGGCGGCACCGTCAGCAGGGCCGCCCAGCGCGTCCGGCACGGCTTCATCGTCGCGCAGATTGCGATCGGCTTCGTCCTGCTGGCCGGCACGGGCCTGCTGGGCCTGAGCCTGACCCGCGTGCTCGCGACCCCGCCGGGCTTCCAGGCCGAGCACGTGCTGACCGGCCGGATCGACCTGCCCTGGAAGAACTATCCGGACGACAAAAAGCGCCTGGCCTTCATCGAGCGCCTCCTTGGCGAGCTGCGGATCCTGCCGGGCGCCACGGCGGTAGGCATTTGTTCGGGCCTGCCCTTCACCGGGGACAACTCCAACAACGCGACCCTCATCGAGGGGGTCGAGCTGAAGCCCGGCGACTCGATCCGCGCCCACAACACCTCGGCAGCCGTCGGCGAGTACTGGTCCACCCTCGGCATCCCGCTCGTCGCGGGCCGCCTCCTTGAGGACGCCGACAACCACCGCAAGCCCAAGGTCTGCGTCGTGGACGAGGCGTTCGCCAAGCGGTACTGGCCGAACGGGAGCGCGCTCGGCCACCGCCTCGTCAACGGCGGCGTCTTCAAGGAGGAGGACGCGCACACCATCGTGGGCGTCGTCGGGAACGTGAAGCAGGCCGACCTCACGGAGGCCGACGGGACCGGGAGCATCTACTATCCGTACGCCTCCTACGCCTCCACGGGCTTCTCCGTCGTGATGCGCACCCCCATGGCGCCGGAGGCGATGGCGTCCATGCTCAAGAAGACGGTCCTGAAGATCGACCCGGAGCTCCCGGTCGACGACCTGAAGCCCATGCAGGCCCGAATCGAGGACAGCCTGGTCTCGCGGCGCTCGCCGGCGCTCCTCGCCGGGATCTTCTCCGGTGTGGCCCTCGTGCTCACGGCCGTCGGCACCTACGGGGTGCTGGCCTACGCGGTCGGCCAGCGCCGCCGCGAAATCGGCGTGCGGATGGCCCTCGGGGCGCTGCCGCGCCAGGTGCTGACCCAGTTCCTGGGGCTCGGCGTCCGGCTGCTTCTCATAGGCGTGGTACTCGGCGTCTTCGGGGCATGGGCCGCAGGCAGCGCGATGAAGAGCGTGCTCTTCGGCGTCGGGGCCATCAATCCCTGGATCCTGTCGGCCACCGCGGGGCTCCTGGCAGCCGTGGTGCTTCTCGCGGTCTTCCTGCCGTCGTACCGCGCGTCCAAGGTCTCGCCGATAGACGCCCTGCGGAACGACTAGGCCCCCGGCGCCGGCCGGCACGCTTTTGGCCGTTGCGCGGCGCCATGGCGTCAATCAGGATCGCGGCGTGCCTGGCAGCGAGGTTCCACAACGGCCGCCGATCTCGGCGAGGATCAATCTTGCGGCAATGGCGATCCTCGCCTGCGCGCTCGTGGTGCAGCTGTGGCCCGAGTGGACCCATGACCCCGACCTCTCCCACGGCTTCCTGATGCCGCTCGTATGCGTGCTGCTGCTGCACATGAGCCGGCGCGCCGGGCCAGGAGCGGCCCTGGGGCCGCGGACCGCGGCCCTGCTCGCGGGCGGCCTCGGAGCGGCCGCCATCGCGGGCCTCCTCGTGGCCGGCCTGCTTGCGGCGACGGTGGACTGGTCGAGCCAGATCGTGGATTTCGCGCTGGCCGGCTCGTTTGCGCTCCTGGGCTGCGGGGCCATCGCGGCGTTCGCCGACCGGCGTCTGGCGTGGGTCCCGTTCAACTGGACCTCGCTCGCCGCCGCGGCGCTCTGGCTCCTCTGCTCGCCCCTTCCGCCGGGGACGTACTCGCGGCTCACGACAGGGCTGCAGCTCTGGGTGTCGGGCGGCGTGATGCGCGCCCTTGAGATCCTGGGCGTCGCGGCGCACCAGCAGGGCAACATCATCGAGCTTGCGCGCGGGACGGTCGGCATCGAGGAGGCGTGCAGCGGGGTGCGCAGCCTCGTCTCCTGCGTCTTCGCGGGGATCCTCCTTTCCGCCGCCGTGACCCGGAGACCGTGGGCGCGGTTCATCGTCATCGCCCTCTCCGCCCCACTCGCGCTCGCGATGAACTTCCTCCGTTCGCTGCTCCTCACCCTGCTCGTCAACGGGGGCGTCCGCGTCGAGGGGGCCTGGCACGACGTCACGGGCTATGCGATCCTGGTCGCCACGGCCGCCATCCTCTTCGGCGCCGCCCTCGCGCTCGACCGCGGAGAGCGCGTGCGGGAGGGGACGCCCCCGCCCGGGGGGACGGGGGCCCTCCGCGCGGCGCGGGCTCCCGGCGCCCAGGTCGTCCTCGGCGCCGTCCTCTCGGTCGCCGCCGCGGTGCTGGTGTTCTTCGCGGCCAACACCCTGTCGTCGCAGACCAAGAGCGGGCCCGTGCCCGACATAGCGGCGATGCTGCCCGTGTCGGCGGCGGGATGGAGCGTGAGGACCACGCCCGGCCTCTACCGGTTCGCCGGCACGCTCAGGACCGATCACCTGGCGCAGCGCAACTACTACCGGACCGATGCGCGCGGCTTTGAGCAGGTGACGATCTACGTGGCCTACTGGCCCGGCGGTCAGGCATCCGTGGGCTCGGTGGGCTCCCACACGCCGGACGCCTGCTGGCCCGGCGCAGGCTGGGAGGTCCGGGATGTGCCCGAGCCCAGCGTCGCTCTCGGCCTTGGCGGGTTGCGGCTGCCCGCCGCCCAGCACCGCTTCTTCGTGCGCGAGGGTTTTGACCAGGAGGTCTGGTTCTGGCAGCTTTACGGGGGAAGGATCATCGAGGTCGGCAGCACCGGATCGGTCCCGGCGCTCATCAGGATCGCCCTGCGCTTCGGGTTCCGAAGGGGCGGCGACCAGGCTTTCATAAGGGTTTCGAGCAACCGGCCGTGGGAGGAGATCGCCCACGAGCCCTTCGTGGCGGAGTTCTTCGCCCACGCCCGACAGCTCGGGCTTTACTGAGGCCCGGGACGAGACACTGTCACCCGATTCCCCAACGCGGCCCATGGCAGAATCAAAGACAGCGCTTCCGACCTTGCTGCCCTGGGCCGCGACGGCGTGCCTTGCGGCCATGGTCGCGTGCCTGGGGGAGCTGTGGTTCATCGAGAAGGCCAGGACCCGCCTGATGCATGATCAGGGCCTCCTGGCCGAGGCCGCCCTGAAGGGAGCGGAGAACCAGCTGGAGGCCGAGAGGATCCTCAGCAGGCGCGAGCGCGAGGAGTACGGGGGTGCCCGCGCCGCGGGCGCCGAGTTCAGGGTGATGCTCCTGTCGGCACCGGTCCGGGAGCCGACCGTGAGGCCGCCGTCCGGCGCCGTCGTCCTGGACCCGGACACGGACCTCTGCCTCGTGACAGCATCCCTCGCGCCCGGGGAGCATCCCGACAGGGATTTTCAACTGTGGCTCGTTGGACCGGGACCGAGCTATCCCGCGGACTGCGGCACGTTCCACGCCTTTCCCCCGGAGACTTCCTGCGTCCGCTTGAAGTTGCCGCAGCCCTTCGTTGATGGATGCACGTTCCTGCTGGTTTACGGAACAAAGGGGGGTGCCAGAACCTTCGAGGAAGCCACCTCCCATGGCATTATCGAACTTGCCAGCCGCACCCAGCCCGGAAAAATCACAAATTGATGATCATCAAACCGAAGGTTCGCGGATTCGTATGCGTGACGGCCCATCCGGCGGGTTGTGCAGCCCATGTCGGCGAATGGATAAGTCACGTTAAATCAAAGGGAAACATACCGAATGGCCCGCGAAAGGTCCTGGTTATCGGGGCGTCGACGGGCTATGGCCTGGCGTCCCGTGTCACCGCGGCGTTCGGCTCCGGGGCTGCGACCCTGGGCATCTTCTTCGAGCGCCCCTCCGAGGAGGGCCGGCCGGCCACCCCCGGCTGGTACAACACCATCGGATTCACGAACGCGGCCCGCGCCTCGGGACTCTACGCGAGGAACATCAACGGCGACGCGTTCTCCAACGAGATCAAGGCCCAGGCCCTGGAGGCGATCCGAAGCGACCTCGGGCAGGTCGACCTTGTCGTCTACTCGCTCGCCTCGCCGAGGCGCACCCACCCCAAGACCGGGGCCGTGCACAAGTCCGTCCTCAAGCCGGTCGGCAAGCCCTACACCAACAAGACGGTCGACACCGACAAGGGGATCGTGAGCACGGTGACCATCGAACCCGCGAGCGAGCAGGAGGTCTCCGACACCGTCGCCGTGATGGGCGGGGAGGACTGGGAGCTCTGGATGAGCGCGCTGGCCGACGCCAAGCTCCTCGCCCCGGGCGCCCAGTCGGTCGCCTATTCCTACATCGGGCCGGAGGTCACCTGGGCCATCTACAAGAACGGCACGATAGGGCTGGCGAAGAACGACCTCGAGCGCGCGGCGAGGAACATCGACTCGCTCCTCAAGCTCAACGGAGGAGGAAGGGCCTTCATATCGGTGAACAAGGCCCTCGTCACCCAGGCAAGCTCGGCCATCCCCGTCGTCCCCCTGTACATCTCCATCCTCTACAAGATTATGAAGGCCGAGGGCACCCACGAGGGCTGCATCGAGCAGATGCAGCGGCTCTTCGCGACGCAGCTCTATGCCCCGGGCGGGCCCAGGTTCGACGAGTCGGGACGCGTCCGCGTCGACGACCTCGAGATGAGGCCCGAGGTCCAGGCCGCGGTGGCGAGGATCTGGCCGGGCGTGACGACCGAGAACCTCGCCGGCCTGACCGACATCGCCGGCTACCGGGTGGAATTCCTGAAGCTCTTCGGCTTCGGGCTGGCGGGCGTGGACTACGAGGCCGACAGCGAGCCGCACATGCCGATGGCCTGAGCGTCGGCTCAGCCCTCGAAGCCGCCGACGCTCACCGATTTCCCGCTGTCCTTGGGCCCGAGTCCGAGGATGAACGGCCCCGCCTTCTTCGCCCATTCGTCCGCCTTGGGATAGGACGAGGCGCTGTCCGCGAAGCACGTGCGCAGCATGTCCGTGTCGATGACGCCGGGGTTCAGGGGCACCGCCGCCATGCCCTTCGGGAGCTCCTCGGCGAGTGCCTTCGTGAGGCCCTCGATCGCCCACTTCGTCGCGCAATAGGGCGCGACCTCGGGCGAGACGCTCCTGCCCCAGCCCGAGCTCAGGTTGACAATGACGCCCGTCCCGCGCTCGACCATCGCGGGGGCGAACGCGCGGATGACGTTGATGACCCCGATGATGTTGACCGAGATGACCTTCCCGATCTCGTCGGCCGGGACCTTCCACAGAGGGGCCGGCTGGTTGATGAGGCCGGCGTTGTTGATCAGGATGTCGGGAGGTCCCATGGCCCCCAGGACGCGCTCGGACCAGAGCGCGACCTTGACCGGCAGCGTCACGTCCACCGCGTCGAAGCTGTGCGGCTCGGGATGGGTGAACCTGAAGTCGAAGATGGCCGGTCCGCTCCTTCCGCAGCCCGCGACCGTGTGCCCGTTGGCGATGTACCACTCGGCAAGGGCCCGGCCAAGTCCGCGCGTGACCCCCGTGATGACGATGTTCATGGGTCCTAGCGCGCCTGGAGGCTGAACTTCTCCAGCCCGGCGGTCCGGCACGCGTCCATGACGAACGCCAGCTTCTTGAGCTGCGTCTTCTCGTCGGCCCTGATGAGGACCGGGATGGTCTTGTTGGTCTCGCTCACCTGCTTCAGGAGCCTGGTCAGCTCCTCCTCGGAAACCGCGGTGCCGTTGAACGAGAGCACCCCGGTCTCGTCGATCCCGATCGTGACCGACGTCTTCTGCTGCTCCTTGCCCGCGGTGGCGATCTTGGGCAGCGTGATCTTCAGGACGGTCGCCGACCTGAACTGCATCGTCACGAACGCGAAGAAGATCAGCATGACGAGCACGTCGATCAGGGGCACGAGGTTGAGCTCGGGCCGCTTGCGGCGCTTCTGGCGGAAACCGCTCATCCGCGGCCGCGATTGATGATCCGCTCGAGCAGCACGTCGAGCTGCGCCGCGTAGTTGTCGATCCGCCTCTGCAGGTACCCGCTGCCGATCAGGGACGGTATGGCGATCGAGAGCCCGATCACCGTCGCCGAGAGGGCGAGGGCCACTCCCTTGGTGAACGCCACGGGATCGGGCAGGCCGTTGCTGTCGGGCGTGATCCCCGAGAACACCTGCAGCAGGCCGGTGACCGTCCCCGAGAGGCCGAGAAGCGGCGCGGCGGCGTAGATGACGTCGAGGTACGGCACGCCCCTCTCCATGCGGTTCACCTCGAGCCGGGCGAAGGCCTTGAGCGAGTCGGGGTCGTTCTTGTGCTGGTCGGCGAATTCGACGATCCGCGACAGCACCGTGTGGCGCCCGCCGACCAGCGGCCGTCCGTGCATCACGGCGTCGACGAGGTCCGGGGGCAGGATGGCCGCGCTGCGAAGGGCATATATCCTCTCGAAGATGATGAAGACGGCTATGGCCGAGCACGCCCCCAGGGGATAGATGAGGAGGCCGGCCCCCTTGAAGACTTCGATCATTCCGAGTGTCATTGTGGAGAGATAGTGTGCCTGTAAGACGCTTTCGTTCAGAAAAAGGTCCTAAAATCTAGGGAGTGCCGCTCCGGCCGCCAAGCTGATAACGTGGCGCACGGCTCGGGGCGCGCCGGGCGCCGCCCGCGGGACGCGCCGGAAACAAGTCTTTCAGCCTGACTTCCTTAGGCCGACATGTAGCGCAACTGACTTGCCACTTTCCGGGCGTCGGCGGCGCCGTCGACGAGCTCCCCTATGGGGTCCCATCTCCCGTTGACGAGGGCGTCCCGGGCGCTGTCGCGCACCGAGGCCGCGACCGTCTGCCCGGCGAACGTCATCCGCTGGTTCGCGACATCGATCGCGACCTCCGTTGCGGGATCGGCCTCCACGGCCGCGGCGATCCTGGCGATGTCGCCGCGGCTCGCGGTCACGCAGGGCATCCCGAGAGTCGTCGAGTTCCCGAGGAATATCTCCGCGAAGCCCTCGGCGATCACGGCCCTTATGCCGGACTTCTGGAGGGCCTGCGGGGCGTGCTCGCGGGACGATCCGCAGCCAAAGTTCATGCCGGAGAGCAGGATCGCAGCCCCCTTGTGCGCCGGGTCGTTCAGGGGGTGCGGCTTCTCCGAGCCGTCCGCGTTCCTGCGCATGTCGTAGAAGAGGAACTCTCCGAGCCCGTCAAAGGTGACGCACTTCATGAAACGGGCAGGGATGATCCGGTCCGTGTCGATGTCGTTTCCCGGAACGTGGACGGCCCGGCCGGAGACGCGTGTGATCTTTTCGAGTGCCATGGGATTGCTGGGTTTGTCAGTTCGAGCTGACGCCGAAAACCTCGCGGGCGTCGGCCACGGACCCGGTGACGGCGGCGGCGGCGACCATGATCGGGCTCATGAGGATCGTGCGGCCTGTGGGGCTCCCCTGCCGCCCCTTGAAGTTCCGGTTGGACGAGCTCGCGCAGAGCTGGTCGCCAACCAGCTTGTCCGGGTTCATGGCGAGGCACATCGAGCAGCCGGCGTTTCTCCACTCGAAGCCGGCGTCGCGGAATACCTTGTCGATGCCCAGCTCGGCGCACAGGAGGCCGACCCCCTGGGACCCCGGAACGGCGATCGCCTTGACGCCGGGCGCGACGCGCCTGCCCTTGAGGAAGCGCGCGACCTCCTGGAAATCACTCAGGCGGCCGTTGGTGCAAGAGCCGAGGAACGCCACGTCGATCTTGGTCCCCTTTATGGGCGAGCCCGGCTTCAACTTCATGTAGGCCAGGGCCTCCTCGATCGAGGTCCGCTCGTCGGGCGTCTTCGCCCTGGCCGGGTCCGGGACCGTCCCCGTGATGGGGATCCCCTGGCCGGGGTTGATCCCCCAGGTGACCGTGGGCGCGATGTCGGCCGCGCTTATCCTCACCACATCGTCATAGGCGCAGCCGGGGTCGCTGGCCACGGCCCGCCAGCGCTCGACCGCGGCGTCCCATTCGGCGCCCTTCGGCGAATAGGGCCTTCCCTTGAGGTACGCGAAGGTCGTCTCGTCCGGGTTGACATACCCCGCGCGGGCTCCGCCCTCGATCGACATGTTGCAGACGGTCATCCGCTCCTCCATCGAGAACCGGTCGAAGACGTCGCCCGCGTACTCGTAGGCGTAGCCCGTGCCCCCGTTCACCCCGAGCGTGCAGATGATGTGGAGGATGACGTCCTTCGCGTAGACTCCCGGCCGGAGCCTGCCGTTCACCTCGATCCGTCGGACCTTGAGCTTGCCGAGCGCCATGGTCTGGGTGGCCAGGACGTCCCTGATCTGGGTCGTGCCGATGCCGAACGCGATCGCCCCGAAGGCCCCGTGCGTGCTCGTGTGCGAGTCGCCGCATGCGATCGTCGTTCCGGGCTGGGTGATCCCCTGCTCCGGGCCGACGATGTGCACGATCCCCTGCTTGCCGGTCGAGCGGTCAAAGAAGGTGATCCCGAACTCGAGGCAGCTCCGGCGCAGCTCCTTGATCATGGCGTCGGCCAGGGGATCGGCGTAGGGCTCGCTCACCTGGTCGGTGGGAACGATGTGGTCGACGGTCGCAAACGTGCGGTGCGCCATCGCGACCCTGAGCCCCAGGTCGCGCATCATGCCGAAAGCCTGCGGGCTCGTCACCTCGTGGATCAGGTGCGTCCCCACGAGGAGCTGCGTCTGGCCGTTGGCGAGCCTCCGCACGGAGTGCGCCTCCCAGACTTTCTCGAAAAGGGTTTTGGGCATGGGCGTACCTTATAACATGGAGTTGATTGCACGGGAAATACTTGTTTGGCTACCAGTGATGCCCAGAGAGTATCAATTCCCGTTCGAGCTGCGCCACCTGGTCTATTTCCGCGAGGTCGCGCGCAGGCTCCATTTCAGGAAGGCGGCGGAGGCGCTGGCGATCGCCCAGCCCGCCCTGAGCAGGCAGATCGCCCAGCTGGAGGAGGCTCTGGGCGTGCGCCTGTTCAACCGCTCCAGCCGCCGGGTCGAGCTGACGCCGGCCGGGGCCGCCCTGGTCGAGCGGATCGAGCCCGTCCTTGCGGCGCTCCTGCGGGTGCCGGCCGACATGCGGGCCGTGGCGGAGGGACGCGTCGGGCGCCTTCGGGTCGCGTTCACGGGGCTGGCGATGGCGACCGTCCTGCCCGACATCCTGCGCGGATTCCACCGCAGGTTCCCCGAGATCCGCCTCGAGCTGAACGAGTCGCCCACGGTCCTCCAGGTCGCCGCCCTCAAGGCGGGCGAGATCGACTGCGGGTTCTTCCACCCCGACGGCCCGACGCCCGGGATCGACACGACCCTCCTGCTGCGCGAGCGAAACGGAGTCCTCCTGCCGGCCGACCACCCGCTCCGCGCCAAGAAGTCCCTGCGGCTCAGGGACCTGGCGGGCACGCCTTTCGTCCTCTTCCCGAGGGCCAACAACCCCGGGTTCTATGACAGGGTCCTGGCCTCGTTCGCGACGAGCGGCGTCGCCCCGCGGATAGCCGAGGAGGTGTGGCCTCGCTCGAACGGCGTCGGCCTCGTGCGCGCCGGGGTCGGGGCGACGTTCGCGTCCCCCTCCGAGGCGCGGCACCTCCCCAAGGAGGTCATCTTTCGCAGGCTCGCCGGGCCCTCCCCCGAGAGCAGGCTCGTCGTCGGCTGGCGCAGCGGGGCCCCGCCGCAGCCGGCGCTGGCCGCCCTCCTCGAGGCCGCCGCCCGCCACGCCCAGGCCTAGGCCTAGGCCTTCGCCGCAAGGCGGTCGTCCAGCTGGAACGAGCGAAACGCGAGCGCCAGCGCGATCAGCATGAGCACCGAGGCCTCGTAGAAGGCTATCCCGGGAAGGTGCCAGCGGGCGTCGGCCGCGATCCCCTTCCCGAAGCTCCAGGCGGCCACGATCGGCGCGAAGATGCCGGCCAGGCTCGTGAGCCCCGAGAGCGAGCCCTGCACGGCGCCCTGCTCGTTCGGAGGCACGTGCCTGGTGATGAGCGCCTGCGCCGCAGGGCCCGCGATACCCCCGAACGCGCCCACAAAGGCGAGGCAGTAGATCATCCATCCCCGGGTCGCCAGGCCGTACGCGAGCATGATGACCGTCGAGATGACGAGCCCTGCGACGAGGCCCCTGCGCTCCCCCGTCCACGCGATGATCCGCTTCACCAGCCCGCCCTGGACGACGGCCGCCATCAGGCCGATGAACATGAGCGAGAGGCCGACCTCGAGCGTGGTCCAGCGGTAGCGGTAGCCCACGTAAAGGACCCAAATGCTCTGGAGCATCGTGTTCCCGCACATGAATATGAAGTGCATGCCGGCAAGGTCGATGACCCCGCGGAAGCGGCGCAGGGCGAGAAGGGAGCCCACCGGGTTGGCGCGCCTCCAGGAGAAGGGCCTTCGGTGCTCGGCGGGCAGCGACTCGGGGAGGACGAACGCGCCGTAGAGCCAGTTGACGCCGACGCATCCCGCGGCGACGAAGAACGGAAGCCTCAGGCTCACCTGCCCCAGGAGCCCGCCCACGGCGGGCCCGACCACGAACCCGAGCCCGAACGCGGCGCCCACGAGCCCGTAGCCCTGGGCGCGCCTCTCCGGCGGGGTGACGTCGGCGATGTAGGCGTTGCACGTCGCGAGCGCGCCGGCCGTCGCGCCCGAGATCATCCGGGCCACGAACATCCAGCCGATGTTCGGCGCGAGCCCCATGATGACGTAGTCGATCGCCGTGCCGGCGAGCGCGATAAGGATGACCTTCCTGCGCCCGAACCTGTCCGAGAGCGAGCCGAGGATCGGGGACGCCACGAACTGCATCCCGGCGAAGACGCCCACGATCAGGCCGTAGTAGTCGGATCCCTCGGCGACGTTCCCGCCCTCGAACTGGGTGACCAGGCCCGGGAGCACCGGGATGATGATCCCGAAGCCGAGCACGAGGAGCACGAGGGTTACGAAGATGAAGCCCAGGGCGGGCTTGCGCTCTGACGGTGCGTTCAACGCCTCCATGATTCAGGGACCCGGGCTTTTGGAAAGCCCAAGAAAGGCCTAGTCCTGGAGCTTCCTGAGCAGGTTATCCACATCGGTCGCGAGCTGGGTGCCCGGCTGCACCTCGAGGGCCTCGGCGGCCCGCTGCACCGCCTCGCGCGCCTGCGGCTTCATGTGCAGCTGGGCGAGGTGCTCCGCGAACCCGACGGCGATCTGGTCGAAGAACATCGCTCCGGCGCCGTGCCCGAACTGGACCAGGATGGCGTTGTACGCGGCGATCTGGTTCTGGACAGGCTCGCCCGCGATGCTGCGCGCGAGGATGGAGGCGGCCTGCTGGGTCGCGAGGTCCGCGCGGTCCCCCTTGAGCCGCTCCGCGAGCCCGCGCTCCTCGTAGTTCGCCAGGCTCGTCTCCCCCCGTGCCCGGAGGCTCGCGGACACGCGGTTCTCATACCAGGCCATGAGGTCGGGATACCTCGGGGTGAACGCAAGGGCCGCCTCCCGCAGGACGGTCTCCTGCTCGGAGGCGGCAACCCCGAGCTTGGCGTTCGCCCCGACAAGGGTCTCCCAGGCGTCCACGTTCCGCCTCTCGTAGTTGACCGACTTGCGCGCCGCGCGCGCGGCGGACCGGGCGTCGCCCTCCTGCAGGAACTCGCGGGCGAAGTCCAGGTGCACCATCGACTGGGCGTAGGACGGCAGCGCGCGGAACCGCTCCGACAGGAACTGCAGGTCGTGGTCGGATATCGCGATCCAGGTCTGCGGATCAAAGGCGCTCCCGGTCACGAAGCGCTGCTCGGCGTAGCGCCCGGCGTCGAGCCGCCACCGGCCCTCGGCGTCCAGGTATCCGAACCAGGCGTGGTGCCCGTCCTGCCCGGCCCCTCCGAAGAGGAGCGTCGGGACGCCGCGGGCCTTCCCGGCCTCCGTGGCGAAATAGGCCTGGTCGACGCATATCCCCCCCTCCTTCAGGATCGCCGGCAGCGTGTACGCCTGGCCCGGCCACATCATCTGGGCCTCGTTGACGAAGCGGTCCATCCTGTACTTTACCATTGAATACACCTCCTCGAACGAGTCCAGCGGGTAGTGCACGTTCTGCAGGGACCATTCGAGCTCGGGTATCGGCGCGGCCGTGTCGACCACGAACTTGAGCTCCTCCGCCCTGAGCCTCGTGAGCCTGTGGTAGTTGCGCCCCAGCGCCTCCTCGTGGATGAGCCACTCGTAGGGCAGGGAGGGATTGGGAAGCTTCCGGGAAAGCGCCTTCTCGGAGACCTGGAAATGGGGCCAGTACGCGGGCGGGTCGACGTCGTAGACGACGGCGATCGCCAGGGCGAGCGACTGGTACCGGGCGAACTTCTCCGGGCCGCGGCGGCGCAGCCCGTCAAGGATGGCGAAGACGCGGGGCAGGTGGTCGACCTGGGTTATGATGGAGAAGAACTCCCTCGAGAACGCCTCGTTCGATAGGAGCCAGACCTTCATCTCCTGCGAGAGGTTGTTCCCGAGCGGCAGGTCGCTCGGGCGGTAGCCCTCCACGCCCGGAGGAAACGGGAGCTTCGCCGCCATGATCGCCCGGGCCCAGTTCGAGAAGAACATGCTCTCCGGCTCCGAGAAGAGCCCCAGCCACTCGTAGACGTGGTACCAGGCGTCCGCCGCGACGAAGCGGTCCTGGGCGTAGGCCCGCATCGCCGCCGCGCGCACCGAAGGCGCGAGCGAATACCACCCCGAGTTGCCGGCCATCCGCACGATCTCCGCGATGCGCGCGGGCGTCGGCGGGTCCCTCGTCTCGGGATCGGGGACCGAGTACCCGGGACCCTCGCCCACGACCGCCTGCGCCCTCGCCGAGGGCCCAAGCGCGAGCAGGGCGGGGAGGAGAAGGAGACAAAGCGGCCTCATTGCGCCCGGGATTCAAAGGGGATCCGCGCCCCGGCGGCGACTGAAAACCCCGCGCCCGTTTTGGTCGGGGGCGGGGTTTCATTCGGCGGCGGTTGGCCGCCTTGTTTTTACGGCGCCACTCCGGTGGTGGCGGGAGGGATCTTCTGCTTGAAATTGATGACCTCGCCGTCGCGGATGACCAGGACGGCCTCCCCCTCCTTGACCTCCCCGCGCAGGATCGCCTCGGCAAGAGGGTCCTCGAGGTAGTGCTCGACGGCGCGCCTGAGGGGCCGCGCCCCGTACTTCTCGTCGTAGCCCTTCTCTATGAGGAGCTCCTTGGCCTCGGGCGTGAACTCGAGGGTGATCTTCCGATCGACGAGCCTCTGGGCGAACTTGCCGATCTCAAGGTCGACGATCGCCCTCAGGTCGTCCTTGTCGAGCGGCCTGAAGAAGACGATGTCCGAGATCCTGTTCAGGAACTCCGGCTTGAACACGCGCTTGGCCTCCTCGAGCACCTTCTCGCGCATCTTCTCCGCGTCGTTGAAGCTCGACGTGGCGGCGGCGAAGCCCATCGAGGTCTGGCGCTGGAGGAGCTGCGCGCCGACGTTCGAGGTCATGATGATGATCGTGTTCCTGAAGTCCACCGTCCGCCCGAGCGAATCGGTGAGGCGGCCGTCCTCGAGGATCTGCAGGAGGATCTGCAGGACGTCGGGATGGGCCTTTTCGACCTCGTCGAAGAGGATGACGGCGTACGGTCTGCGGCGCACGTTCTCCGTGAGCTGGCCGCCCTCGTCGTAGCCCACGTAGCCCGGCGGCGACCCGATGAGCCGGGACACGGAGAACTTCTCCATGTACTCGCTCATGTCGATCTGGACCAGGGCATCCTGCTTGCCGAACATCTGCGCCGCGAGCTGCTTCGCGGTCTCGGTCTTGCCGACGCCGGTCGGCCCCACGAAGAGGAATGAACCGATCGGCCTGCGCGGGTCCTTCAGGTCGGCCCTCGAGCGGCGCAGGGCCCGGGCGATGGAGCCTGCCGCCACACCCTGCCCCACGACGGTCTTCTGAAGCTCGGCCTCGAGGTTGAGGATCTTCTCGCTCTCCTTCTTCTCCATCCGCGAGAGCGGGATCCCGGTCCAGTCGGCGACCACCTGGACCATGAGGTCCTCGTCGATCGTGACGCGCTTCTCCTCGCGGGCCTTCTTCCACTGCTCGGTGGCCTGCTCCTGCTTCGCGCGGAGCTGCTTCTCCTTGTCGCGGAACTTCGCCGCCTCCTCGAAATGCTGCTCGCTGATGGCCTTTTCCTTCTGGGCGCACACCTCCTCGATGTCCTTCGTCAGGCTCTCGATGTCGGGCGGCCTGCTCAACGCCGAGATGCGCGCGCGCGAGCCCGACTCGTCCATCACGTCGATCGCCTTGTCGGGCAGGAAGCGCCCGGTGATGTAGCGGTCCGAGAGCTTTGCCGCCGTCTCCAGGGCGAGGTCGGTGAAGATCACCTTGTGGTGGTCCTCGTACTTGCCGCGGATCCCCTTCAGGATCGTGATCGTGTCGTCGACCGAGGGCGGCTCGACCTTGACCGACTGGAAGCGGCGGTCGAGGGCGCTGTCCTTCTCGATGTACTTGCGGTACTCGTTGAGCGTCGTGGCGCCCACGCACTGGAGCTCGCCGCGCGAGAGCGCCGGCTTGAAGATGTTGGAGGCGTCCATCGCGCCCTCGGCGGCGCCGGCACCCACGATCGTGTGCAGCTCGTCGATGAAGAGGATGACGTTGCGCGCGCGCTTGATCTCGTCCATCACGGCCTTGATGCGCTCCTCGAACTGGCCGCGGTACTTCGTCCCGGCGACCATGAGCGCAAGGTCGAGCGTCACGACCTTCTTGTCGTAGAGAATCTCGGGCACGTTGCCGGCGGCGATCTCCTGGGCCAGGCCCTCGACGATCGCCGTCTTGCCGACGCCGGCCTCGCCGATCAGCACGGGATTGTTCTTCGTGCGCCTGCAGAGGATCTGGATCACGCGGCGGATCTCCGCCTTGCGGCCGACGACCGGGTCCATCTCGCCCTTGCGGGCAAGCTCGGTGAGGTCCCTGCCGAAGGCCTTGAGGGCCGGCGTCTTGACCTCCTTCTTCTCGTCGGACACGGCGCCCGGCCTCTGCGGGGTGCCGGCCGCGGCCTCCTCGCCCCCCCCCTCGCTCCCGCCGGAGAACTGCGGGTCCAGCTCGCGCAGGATCTCGTTGCGCGTGCGCTCGATGTCCACGTCGAGCGACTTGAGCACGCGGGCCGCGACCCCCTCGCCCTCCCTCAGGAGGCCCAGGAGGATGTGCTCGGTCCCGACATAGGAATGGTTGAGCGCCTTCGCCTCCTTGCCCGCCAGGGCGAGGACCTTCTTGACGCGCGGCGTGTAGGGGATGCTCCCCTGGGCCTTCGCCTCCTGGCCCGTCCCGACCTGCTTCTCGACGGCGGCCCGGACCGTCTCCAGGTCGAGGCCCATCTTCTGGAGGACGCTCACGGCGACGCCTTGGCCCAGCTTGATCAGCCCCAGCAGGATGTGCTCCGTCCCCACGTAGTTGTGGTGGAAGCGGTCGGCCTCCTTGCGGGCAAGCGCCAGCACCTGTTGGGCGCGCGGCGTGAAGTTGTTCATCGGTTCCTGCGACATGGGTCCTCGTGCGTCTGGGTCAGTTGTTTCCGTTGGCCGAAAGAGTGAAATCGGGGTGGGAGAAATTGGCAAACTCCGAACGAAGTCTCTCGGCCCGCAGGAGGTCCCGCTGGCCGGCCTCGAACTCGCCCTTCTGCGCGTGCTGGAGGTGGCCGGGCTGGGCCTCGATGAAGAGCCTGTCGGTGACCGAGCGCTTGGAGTCGGGGAAGACCCCGAGGTCGACGCCGAGCCGGATGAGGGAGATCAGGTTCATGGCCTCGTTGGAGCTGATCACGTGGCCGTTCTGCAGGATGCCGAAGGCCCGCCCGATCTTGTCGAAGAGCTTCCCGGAATCGGCCTCCAGGAGCCTCGCGCGGGCGTTCAGCTCGTGCTCGATGATGGACTGCAGCACGCCGGAGAGGCGCTTGAGGATGTCCTCCTCGGACTCGCCGAGCGTCGTCTGGTTGGAGATCTGGAAGATGCTGCCGCAGGCGTCGGAGCCCTCGCCGAAGAGCCCGCGCACGACCATGCCGAGCTGGTTCACGGCCCGGACCACCTTCTCCATCTGGTTGGCGATGACCAGCGCCGGCAGGTGCATCATCGCCGACGCGCGCATCGCCGTGCCCAGGTTCGTCGGGCACGCGGTCAGGTAGCCGAGGACGGGCGAGAACGCGAAGTCAAGAGACTCCTCGAGCTCGGAGTCCAGGGCGTTGATCGCCGCCCACGCCTTCTTCAGCTGGAAGCCCGAGCGCAGCAGCTGGATCCTCAGGTGGTCCTCCTCGTTCACCATGACCGAGAAGGCCTGGTCCTTGCTGATCACGACGCCGCTGCCCTGCTTCGACCCGCTGAGCTCGCGGCTGATCAGGTGGCGCTCCACGAGGATCCTCTTCTCGAGCTCCCCGAGCTCGCCGACCCCGATCGAGACGCCCCGCTTCATCTCGGAGGTGGAGGTGACCGCCGCCAGGCAGTTCTCGAGGATCTTCTCGCGCTGGGCCGGCTTCGCCCAGCCCGGGAAGGGCTGGCCGGCGAGGTTGCGCGCGAGGCGGATCCTCGTCATCAGGACGATGGCCGTCTTGGTGCTTGCCGAGTCGGTCAGCTCGGAGGGGGCGTCGATCAGTGACTTGATCGTCATCGGGTCAGCGCGGCTCCCTGTGGCCGACGGCTTGCTTGACTTGGCTGATCTCATCGCGGCAGCGCGCGGCGTCCTCGTAGCGCTCGGCCTTGATCGCCTCGGTGAGGTCGACCTCGAGCCTCGTGAGCCTGTCGTAGAGGGACTTCCTTTCCAGGGCCCTCTGGGGGACCTTCCCGGAATGGACCGTGCCCTTGTGCATCCCCTCGAGCATGGGGTCCAGGATGCCCTTGAAGGCATCGTAGCACGCGGGGCAGCCGAACCGCCCGTGCTTCTTGAAGTCGGTGGGCGTGAACCCGCACTGCTCGCACCGGACGCCGCTGGCCGCGGACTCGGGGCTGAGCGAGGCCTTCAGAAGGAGGTCGGCCAGGGAGAACCCGCTCGGGTCGGTCACCCCCTTCGCCTGCGCGCATTCCTCGCACAGGTCCACCTTGTGCACCTTGTTGTCCAGAATCTGGGTGAGGTGCACCGTGGCGGGCTTCGAGCAGAGGTCGCACTTAAGCGGGATGGCCATGGGTGTGGGTATCTTGTATGCACCTAATGTGCCATGACCTGCCCCATTGGGCAAGCCGCACGCGCAGCCAGGCGCCTAAGTAGCATTACGGCCCAAACGGGGCCCGCGATAGCGCCAGAGAGGCGCACGGGGGCGCTCCCCCTCTAGATCCGGGTTCCGTCGACCAGGACGCGCTTCCTGAATTCAGCGAGCACCTTGCGGGTGACGGGGCCCGGCTTGCCGGTGCCGATCGTGCGCCCGTCGAGCTTGACCACGGGGATCACCTCGGCGCCGGATCCCGTCAGGAAGCACTCGTCCGCGCACCACAGGTCGTAGCGCGTGAGGTTGGCCTCGCGCTCCGGGATGGAGAGGTCCCTGGCGATCTCGATTATCGCGCCGCGGGTGACCCCCTTCAGGGCCCCCTGCGAGGCCGACGGGGTCAGGATCTCGCCCTTGTGCACGATGAACACGTTGTCGGCCGTCGCCTCGGCGACGTAGCCCTGGTCGTTGAGCATGATGGCCTCGAGCGCCCCGGCCTGCCTCGCCTCGATCTTGGCCAGAATGTTGTTCAGGTAGTTGAGGGACTTGATCGTGGCCGGAAGCGACGCCGGGCCGATCCGGCGGGTCGGCACGGTGACGATCTCCAGGCCCTTCTCGTAGTGCTCGGCGGGATAGAGGGCGATCTTGTTGGCGATGACGAAGTAGGTCGCCTTCTTGCAGAGCCAGGGCGCCAGGCCGAGGTCGCCCGGGCCGCGGGTGGCGACGAGGCGGATGTACCCGTCCGTCAGGCCGTTCACGCGGCAGGTCTCACACACGGCCGCGCTCCACTCGGCGCGCGTCAGGGGGAGGTCGAGAAGGATCGCCTTGGCCGAGTACTCGAAGCGCTCCAGGTGCTCGTCCAGGCGGTAGACATTGCCGCCGTAGAGCCGGATCCCCTCGAACACGCCGTCGCCGTAGAGCAGACCGTGGTCGAAGACCGACACCTTGGCGTCGGCCTCGTCCACGAATCTCCCGTCCAGATAGACCTTCATCCTCGCATGCTAGGATTCGCACCAAAGCCTTGTCGAGTTCCTTGAATCCGGAATCTTCCCCCGCATGGGTGTCAGGGCGAAGAGGAAGCCTCGAGCTCGAGGAGCCTCGGCCCGAAGAGGTCTCCCAGCTGGAGGCCCGCGGCGTACACGGCCCATCCGAATCCCGCGAGCGCCAGGAGGACCGCCAGGCCGGCCAGGCGGTGGTGCGACTCGAAGCGCTCGATGGAGCGCACGTAGGCGCACAGGGCCAGGACCGCCGCGACGATGATGACCGCGTCGACGCTCGCCCGCTGCCAGTAGCTGCCGCCCAGGTGCAGCCACATGCCGAACTCGTCGAACGTGAGCGCCATGGCGACTCCGTAGAGAAGGGCCGTTGTCTCCGCCGCGCGGCCGACGGGCCGGCGGAACACGGAGTAGCCCCCGACCGCCGCAAGCAGGAAGATGCCGTAGTTGAGATGGTGGACGTGGGTCCCCCGCAGGAAGAAATAGAAGTTCGGGACCTGGTGGGCCATGATGAGGAACACGAAGGCCCGGGCGACGACGAAGGTCAGGATGAAGCCGAAGAGCGCCATCCGGGCGAGCTTGTGGGCGCTGAGGTGCGCCTGGGGAAGTGCCTCGGCCATGACCCCCGGAGTCTACGCAGATTGGCCCGGCGTTTTCAAGGGGCCCGCCGGCCCTAGATGTGGATCGCGTCCCCCGTGGAGGACGCCGCGGCCTCCATGACGGCCTCGCTCAGCGTCGGGTGGGCGTGGATCGTCCCGTGGACGTCGTCTACCGTGGCCTCGAGCTCCATGGCCAGGCCGTATTCCGCGATGAGCTCGGTGGCCTCGGCGCCGATGATGTGCGCGCCGTAGATCTCGCCGGTCTTCGCGTCCGAGACCACCTTGACGAAGCCCTCCGTCTCGTTGGACGCAACGGCCTTGCCCGACGCCGTGAACGGGAACTTCCCGATCTTGATGTCCAGCCCCTTCTGCCGCGCGGCCTTCTCGGTGAGCCCGGTGCTCCCGACCTGGGGCTGGCAGTAGGTGCACCCCGGAAAATTGCCCACCCGCTTCGGCTTGCCGTGGCCGAACATGCCGTTGACCGCGCTCACCGCCTCGTAGGTGGCCACGTGCGCGAGCCACGGGGGCCCGATGATGTCGCCCGCGGCGTAGATGCCGGGGATGCTCGTCTGGTAGTCGCCGCCCACCTTCAGGTAGCTCTTCTCCAGCTCGGGCTTGAGCCCCGGGGCGAGGACGCCCTCGAGGTTCGCCACCACCCCGATGGCGGAGAGGCACACCTCGGCCTCCACCGTCGACTTCTTGTCCCCGGCGACGAGGTCCACCCGGACCGAGCTCTTCCCTACCCTGAAGTTCTCGCACTTCGTCCCCACATGGAGGGTGATCCCCTGCTTCTCGAACGCCCTGTGGAGGACCTTCGATACGTCGTCGTCCTCGACGGGCAGGATCTGGGGAAGCATCTCCACCAGGGTGACCTTCGAGCCGAAGGCGTTGAAGAAATAGGCGAACTCGACGCCGATCGCCCCGGCCCCGACGATCACAATCGACTTCGGGAACGTCTTCGTGGCCAGGGCCTCGCGCGACGTCATGGTGCGCACCCCGTCGATCTCCAGCCCGGGGATCCGGCGCATCTTGCAGCCGGTCGCGATCATTATGTTCTTCGTGCGGAAGAACTTGCCCTTGTGCTCGCCCTGGGTGATGGAGACCATCCCGGGCGCGTTCACGAAGCCGGTTCCGATATAGTATTCCACCTTGTTCTTCCTGAAGAGGAACTCGACGCCCTTGGCCATCTGCCCGGCGACGGAGCGCGAGCGCTCCATCACCTTGGCGAAGTCGAACCCGACGTCCGAGGCCGAGAGGCCGTAGACCTCCGCCCTCTTCATCGTCTGGAAGAGCTCCGCGCTCTTCAGGAGGGCCTTCGTGGGAATGCAGCCCCAGTTCAGACAGGTGCCGCCGGCGCGCTCGAGCTCGATGCAGGCGACCTTCTTGCCGAGGCGCCCGGCGCGGATCGCCCCGGCGTAGCCCGCGGGCCCGCCCCCGATGACGATGAGATCGTATTCCGTCGGGTCAGCCATGCCGTCAACGTGCTGCGGTGGGGCCCGCCCGCAACTAAATATCGATCACGTCGCCGCCCGCCCCGGGAGGCCGCCTTGGGGGCGCCGGGGGACGCGGTCCCGCAGAGCGCATGAACCCGCTCATGACGAGGTTGGTGACGCTCAGGACCAGGGAGCCCCCGACCGCGGGCCAGAAGCCATTGACCGTGAAGCCCTCCACCAGGTGCCCGACAATCAAAAACAGGAAGGCATTGATAACCACAATGCCAAGGCCCATCGTCACGATTATGAAGGGCAGCGTGAACAGGACCAGCACCGGCCGCAGGACGGCGTTGAAGAAGCTCAGCAGGACGACGGCGATGACCAGCGCCCCGAGCCCGCTGTAATGAATCCCGGGCACGACATGGGCCGCGATCACGACGCCAAGCGCAAGGACCATCCATCGCACGAGGAGCTGGCCGAAAGGTGACTTCATCGGTGCTCCCACTTTCCCGCGGCGGACCGCTCCCGCAATGAAAATCATCGTCCTGCAGGACCACCTGCGCAGCGGCGGGACGGAGCGGCACTCGATCCTCCTCGCCCGCGAGTTCGCCGGCCTGGGGCATTCGGCGGGGCTGGTCACGTTCCGCCCCGGCGGCAGGCTGGCCCCCTCGGCGGGCCCGGGGCACGTGTCCCTCCAGCCGTTTGACACGGGCATCGACTGGCTTGCGCCCGGGCTCGCGCGCAGGGTCCTCGGCGGGACCCCGGACATCGTCCTGTGCATGGGCAAGACGGCGAACTGCTTCGCGGGCGGCCTCCAGGGGCGGGCGGCGCACCGGGGGCTGGCGACCAGGGTCGTGGCGACGCTGCGGGCGGGCGGGCGCCTGCCCTGGTTCTACTACGCCTCCGTGCGGCGGGCCGCGCACCTCGTCGCCAACAGCCTCGAGGCGGCCGACGAGCTCGTGGCGCTGCACGGCCTGGAGCGCGCCAGGGTCTCGGTCATCCACAACGCGCTCGTGTTCCAGGACTCGTCCCAGGGCCGCGACACGGGGCTCCGGGGCAGGCTCGGGGCCGGCCCCGCGACGACGGTGCTGCTCTCGGTCGGGATGTTCAGGCCGGAGAAGAACCAGGGGGACCTGATAAGGATTGCGGCCGGGTTTCCGCAGGGCTGGGACTGGCAGCTCTGGCTCGCGGGGGACGGCCCGCGCAGGGCCCCGTGCGAGCGCCTCGCGCGCCGGCTCGGCCTCGCAGGCAGGGTGCGGTTCGTCGGGTACCAGGCCGACCCCGGGGCGCTCTACCGCGCCGCCGACGTCGCCGTGCACGCCTCGAGGGAGGAGGCCCTCTCGAATTTCATCATCGAGGCGCAGGCCCACGGGCTTCCCGCCGTCGTGTGCCGCGCGCTCGGGATGCAGGAGTGCTTTGTCCCCGGCCTGACGGGCTGGATGGTCGAGCAGGGCGACTTCGACGGGTTCAGGAGGGCCCTCGCCCTCCTCGCCTCCGAGGCCCCCGAGGAGCGGGCCGCGAGGGCGGCCGAGGCGAGGGCCTTCGCGCGCGCCTCCTTCGATCCCAGGCGCCAGGTCGCCGCCTACACCGGCCTGTTCGAGTCCCTCGCGCGGGACCCCCGTCCCTCCCCACGGCTGTGACCCGGCGCAACGGGGGACAACCCGGCGCCTCCCCAGCGAAGCCGGAGTGCATACGCCTGCGCGGCGTCCGCCAGAACAACCTCAAGGGATTCGACCTCGACGTGCCGCTCGGCCGGTACGTCGTCGTGACGGGCCTGAGCGGCGCCGGGAAGAGCTCCCTCGTCTTCGAGACGCTGCACGCCGAGGGCCAGCGCCGCTATGTCGAGACCTTCAGCGCGTACACGCGCCAGTTCCTCGAGCTGCTCGACAAGCCGCGGGTCGACTCGATCGAGAACATCCGCCCGTCGATCGCCATCGAGCAGACCAACACCGTCAAGTCCTCCCGCTCCACCGTCGGGACGATGACGGAGCTGACGGACTTCTTCAAGGTGTGGTTCAGCCACGTCGCGGAATGCTTCGACCCGGAGACCGGGGAGAAGGTCGAGGACGACAACCCGCAGTCGGTCTGGAGGAAGACGCTCCTCTCGAGCCCGGGGGCGGCGGTCCTGGTCGCCTTCGAGGTCGCGAGGCCGGCCAACCTCGCCTGGAGCGAGATCCTGCCCAACCTGAAGAGCCAGGCCTACGTCCGCGCGCTGGCGCGGCTCCCGGGCGCCCCTGCCCACGCCCTCCATCGGATCGACGCGCTGCTCGCGGACCCGGGCTCGCTCTCGGGAACGGACAGCATCTTCGTCGTCCAGGACCGGGTGACGGTGGAGGAGGCGTCGATGGCCCGGTTCACCGAGGCGGCCGAGACGGCGATGCACTTCGGGCGCGGGGAGGTCCGGGTCTTCGGCGCGCAGGGCCTGCGCGAGCTCGGCCACTACTCGCGCGGACTGCATTCCCCGAAGTCGGGCCGGAAGTTCCGGCCGGCGACGCCCCCGCTCTTCTCGTTCAACTCCCCCCTCGGCGCCTGCCCGACGTGCCGGGGATTCGGCCGGATCATCGAGATCGACTACCGCCTCGCCATCCCCGACCCGTCGCTCTCGATCGACGGGGGGGCCCTGCGCTGCTGGGAGGGCGCCGTGTACAGCTCGTCCAAGGACGACCTGCGCGTGTTCGCCAGGCGCAGGAAGATACCGACCGACATCCCGTTCGAGCGGCTCACCGAGGAGCAGCGGGCCTTCGTCGTCGACGGCGAGCCCGGATACGGCGCCGAGAACGGGAAGGAGTGGCCGAAGTACTGGTACGGCGTTAAGGGTTTCTTCCGCTGGCTGGAGAAGAACACCTACAAGATGCACGTGCGCGTGTTCCTTTCCCGGTACCGCTCGTACAACACGTGCCCCGACTGCGGCGGCGCCCGGCTGCAGCCCGAGGCGCTCTGCTGGAAATGGCGCGGCTCCACGCTTCCCGGGCTCTACGCGATGCCGGTCGAACGGCTCCTCGAGCTCGTCAGCGGCTCGCGGCCGGAAGGGGGCGGCCGGCACGCGGAGCTCGCCTTCGACTCGATTCTCACGCGCCTGCGCTACCTGCGCGAGGTCGGCCTCGGGTACCTCACCCCAGACCGGCCCTCCAGGACGCTCTCGGGCGGCGAGGTGGAGCGCGTCAACCTGACGGGCTGCCTGGGGACGTCGCTCGTGGACACGCTCTTCGTGATGGACGAGCCGAGCGTCGGGCTCCACCCGAGGGACGTCGATCGGCTGGTGGCGATCATCCGCTCGCTCGTCAGGGCCGGCAACACGGTGGTCGTCGTCGAGCACGACGAGTCGATGATCCGCGCGGCGGACCACGTGATCGAGATCGGGCCCGAGCCCGGCGCGCGCGGGGGCCACGTGGTCTTCCAGGGGACCGTGGCCCAGATGCTGCGGGACCCCGTGAGCATCACGGGCGCCTATTTCTCGGGGAGGCGGCGCATCGGGCGCCCGGAGGCGCGCCGGCCCGTGCCGGCCGGGCTCCCGGCCATCGAGTTCCTCGGGGCGCACAAGCACAACATCCGCGGCCTCGACGTGAGGATTCCCCTGCGGCGCCTCGTGTGCCTGAGCGGGGTCTCGGGATCCGGCAAATCCACCCTCCTCGACAACGTCATCTACCAGGGCCTCCTCGCGCACCGCGGGCGGCCCGCCGAGGACCCCGCGGCCTTCTCGGCGATCCGCGGGGCCGAGGCGGTCTCCGAGGCGGTCCTGGTGGACCAGGGGCCCGTGTCGCGGACGCCCCGCTCCAATCCCGCGCTCTACGTCGAGGCGTGGGACCCGATCCGCGAGCTCTTCGCCTCGACGCCCGCCGCGCAGGAGGCGGGGCTCGGGCCCTCCAGCTTCTCGTTCAACAGCGGGGACGGCAGGTGCGACCACTGCCAGGGCCTCGGCTACGAGCGCGTGGAGATGCAGTTCCTGTCGGACGTCTTCGTCCCGTGCCCCGTGTGCGAGGGGCGCAGGTTCAAGCCGGAGGTGCTCGCCATCGAGTGGAGGGGGACGACCGTGGCCGGCATCCTCAAGATGAGCGTGACGGAGGCGCTTCTCCTGTTCGCAGATTCCGCGCAGATCCGCCACAGGCTCTCCTCGCTCGACTCGGTGGGCCTGGGCTACCTGGCGCTCGGCCAGCCGCTCAACACGCTGAGCGGGGGCGAGTCCCAGCGGCTGAAGCTTGTCCGCTACCTGGGCGCGCTGCCCGGCGAGGCGGGCGCGCTCCTCCTGCTTGACGAGCCGACGACGGGGCTTCACCGGCACGATGTCGGCAAGCTCCTCGCCGTCCTGCAGGCGCTGGTCGAGCGGGGCCACAGCCTGGTCGTGATCGAGCACAACCTCGACGTCCTGAAGTGCGCGGACTGGATCATCGAGATAGGGCCGGAGGCGGGACTCGGCGGCGGGCGGATCGTGGCCGAGGGGACGCCGGAGGGCGTCTCCCGCGCCGGCGTCGCGACGTCCCCGTTTCTCGCGGAGGCGCTTGACGAGGGCCTCGACCGCTCCCTCGCGGTCGCGGAGCCCGCGGCAGCCTGGGGCGCGGGGCCTGCCCCGCAGCAGGCCGGCGGCTCGATCGAGGTCGTCGGGGCGCGCGAGAACAACCTCAAGAACCTGTCCGTCTCCATCCCCCTGCGCAGGCTGAGCGTCGTCACCGGGGTCTCCGGCTCGGGGAAGTCGACCCTGGCCTTCGACATCATCTTCGCCGAGGGCCAGCGCAGGTTCATGGAGTCGATGTCGCCCTACGCGAGGCAGTTCGTCGAGCAGCTCCCGCGGCCCGCGATCGACCGGCTCACCGGCATCCCGCCGGCCGTCGCGATCGAGCAGCGCGTCACGCGCGGGTCGCTCAAGTCGACGGTGGCCACGATCACGGAGGTGGCCCAGTATCTTCGCCTGCTCTACGCGCGCATCGGCGTCCAGCACCATCCCGACACGGACCGGGCCGTGACGCCGCTTTCGCAGGGCGCCCTGAGGAAGCTCCTGGTGCGCATGCTCGGCACGCAGAAGGCCCGCCGCGCAGGGCACCTGTACCTTTGCGCCCCGCTCATCCGCGGGCGAAAGGGCCACCACCAGCCGATCGCGGACTGGATCGCAAGGCAGGGCCACGAGCTGATGCGTGTCGACGGGAAGCTCACCCGGGTCGACGCCTTCCGGAAGCTCGACCGCTACCGCGAGCATGACATCGAGGTCGTCGTGTCGGACCTGAAGGGTCCCGACAGGCCGGGCGAGGCGCTTGCGCGGGCCCTGCGCATCGGAAAGGGCGCGTGCTTCCTTCTGACCCCGGCGGGCGAGGTCCTCTCGTGGTTCTCGACCACGCGGACGGACATAGAGACGGGAGAGTCGTTCCCCGAGCTGGACCCGAAGGATTTCTCGTTCAACTCGACCCGCGGCTGGTGCCCCAGGTGCCGCGGATACGGCAGGATCTACCCCTGGATGGCCGCGCCCGAGGGGGAGGACGATGACGAGAACGCCGCCCGGCTGCGCCAGCTCGGCCTCGCGGCCGACGAGAAGGGCGAGGGCGGGGAGCTCTGCCCCGAATGCCGCGGGGAGCGCCTCAACCGCGTCTCCAGGGCCGTCAAGCTCCACCTGAGGGGCCGGCGCGCCCCGCTTTCGCTCCCCGCCCTTCTCGGTTGCCCGCCCTCGCAGCTCCTCGCGAACCTCGAGGCGCTCGACCTCGACGAGCGCGGACGGCTTGTCACCCGGGACATCGTCCCGCAGATCCGCGAGCGGCTCAGGTTCATGGACCACGTCGGCCTGGGGTACCTCTCGCTCGACCGCCCGACCAAGACGCTCTCGGGCGGCGAGGCGCAGCGCATCCGCCTGGCCGCGCAGCTCGGCACGAACCTGGCGGGAGTCCTGTACGTCCTCGACGAGCCGAGCATCGGGCTCCACGCGCGCGACAACAAGCGGCTCATCTCCACGCTCCTCACCCTGCGCGACAAGGGAAACACGCTGGTCGTCGTCGAGCACGACGACGAGCTCATGGAGCGCGCCGACGTCATCATCGACCTCGGCCCGGGCGCGGGCGTGCACGGCGGGGAGCTCCTGGCCACGGGAACGCCGGCGGAGATAAAGGCCGACGGCTCGTCGCTGACCGGCATCTTCCTGTCGCGGGGCATCAAGCACCCCCTGCGGGGCGCGTACCGGGACATCCAGGCGACCGGGCTGCCGTGGATCGAGCTGACCGGCGCGCGCCACCGCAACCTCAGGGGACTCGACCTACGGATCCCCCAGGGGAGGCTCACGATGGTCGCCGGGCCGAGCGGCGCGGGCAAGTCGACGCTCTTCCGCGACCTCCTGGGCCCGGCGGCCGAGTGCGCGATCAGGACGCGCAGCCCGAGGCTCACCGGGCGGGCCTTCGCCCGCCACTCGGGCGAGGCCGACACCCGGTTCACGCAGCTGCGCAACGCAAGCCGCTTCCGCTCGGTCATCGAGGTGGACCAGTCGCCGATCGGAAAGACGCCGCGGTCCACGCCGGCCACGTACCTCGGGATATTCGACCTGATCAGGAAGTTCTTCGCTTCTCTGCCCGAGTCCAAGATCCGCGGGTACACCGCGTCGCGGTTCTCCTTCAACACCGCGGGCGGCAGGTGCCCGGCGTGCGAGGGGGCGGGCAGGATCCGGCTCGAGATGGCGTTCATGCCCGACACCTACCTCCCGTGCGACGATTGCCAGGGCCTGCGGTACGGCCCGGAGCTGTCCGACGTAACGTGGAAGGGCCGGACGATCGGCGCCGTGCTCCAGCTGACCTTCGAGGAGGCCGCGGAATTCTTCAGCTTTCACTCGGAGCTCTCCCAGGTGTGCCGCCTCATGGCGGACTGCGGCCTTGGCTACCTCACCCTCGGCCAGAGCTCGTCGACCCTGTCGGGCGGCGAGGCGCAGCGGCTCAAGCTCGTGACGGAGCTCTCGAGGGGCCTCGCCACCTACCGCGAGCGGAGCCGGGGCTCGCTTCCCCGGAACCTCTACATTCTCGAGGAGCCCACGATCGGGCTCCACCTGAGCGACTGCGAGCGGCTGATCGGCGTCCTGCAATCCCTCGTCGACCAGGGCCACACCGTCGTCGTGATCGAGCACAACCTGGACCTCATCTCGGAGGCGGACTACGTCGTGGAGCTCGGGCCGGGCGGCGGCCCCGAGGGCGGCGAGCTGATCTACCAGGGCGCGCTCGAGGGGCTGCTGCGCGCGCGCAGGAGCCCGACGGCCCCGTTCCTGCGCTCAAGGGCGAGGGCGGCCCTCAGGAGGCGACCGCGGCCTTGATCGCGGCCGCGACGTCCGACGCCCTGAGCGGCTTCACGAGGCACGCCGAGAGCCCCGCTATCGCGGTGCTGCGCGAGATGAACTCCGGGTTCGTGTAGCCCGTCATGAGGATCCGCTTGGTCGACGGCATCACCTCCATGATGCGCAGGAGGAAATCCAGGCCCTGCTCCCCGGGAAGCATGTGGTCGCACACGATGACGTCGTAGCGCCTCGCCGCCAGCCTGAGGTCGGCCTCCGCCGCCGAGGTCGCCGTGTAGACCCGGCAGGTTCCCCGCAGCTCCTGCACCATCGCGTCGAGGAGCAGGGCCTCGTCGTCGACAAGGAGCACGACCGGAAGCGCGGGCTGCGTTGGTCCCGGTTCGGCCATCGCGCCTAGGTCCGGCTAGGGGTTGCCGCCCGCACAGCGTCCTGCACGACTTTGATGAGCTCGGAAAGGGAGACCGGCTTGAGCAGGTAGCGGAACAGCGCCGCCTCGTTCACGCTGCGGATCAGCATCTCGGGCTTCATGTAGCCGGTCACGAGGATCCGCTGCATCTGCGGGAACTCCTCCCTGGCGCGGACCAGGAAGCTCATCCCGTTGCCCCCGGGCATGAGGTGGTCCGATATGACCACCTTGAACTGCTTCTTCCTCAGGATGAAGTCGGCGTCCCTGGCCGAAGTCGCCGAGGTCACTTCGAAATAGGGCGACAGGGCCGCCACAAAGGCCTGGAGGATGGGAACTTCATCGTCGACGACAAGGATCGCGTCCTTGGCCGCTTGAGTGGAGTCGCCTGGATACATGCGGGACGAGACTGTTTTCCCAAAGGGACCTTTGCAAATCGAATTCCTTGGCGGGTGCGCCCGGGCCCTCGCGGGGGCCTTTTGGTTTGCTTCGGTTGGCGCCGAGGGATTCCTTTGTCACATTCAGCTAATGGCCGATCCTGCACCCACATCCGCCACAGGTCTCGCCGTGCGCAATTCCGCGGGCCACACGCGGATACACCTCGCGGCCAGGTACGGGGAGCTGGGGAGCCTGCCCCCGGAGGCCCTCACCGCCAGGTTCCTCACCCTGAAGAACGACGCGGGCTACACCCCCCTCCACCACGCCGCCATCGGGGGGCACCTGGACCAGATCCCTCCCTCGGTGATGACGCTCGAGAACATGTCGATCCGCAGCAACGCGGGCTTCACCGTGTTCCATTCGGCCGCGGCCTACGGCAACCTTGCGCAGATTCCGGCGAACCTCTTCACCCCGGAGACATTCCAAAGCGCGAACGACATAGGCAACACGCTCCTGCACGAGGCGGCTGAGAACGGCACGATCGACCGGATCCCCAGGGAATACCTGGCGGCCGACAACCTGGGGCGGCGCAACCTGAGCGGGGAGACGGTCCTCCATGTCGCGGCCTTCAACGGGCACCTGGACCAGCTGCCGCCCGCCCTTCTCAACGTGCCCGCGATGCGGGAGGTGACGTCGGCCGGCGACACCGTGTACCACGCGGCGGCCATCTCCGGCTACCTTGAGCAGGTGCCCGCCGACCAGCTCGTTTTCGCGAACCTCTCGATCCCGAGCAAGACCGGCTTCACGCCGGCCCACGCCGCCGCCGAGACGGGCCAGCTGGGCAAGATCCCCGCGGCCCAGCTCGGGCCCGAGCTCCTCACGACCCGCAACGACAACGGGGACACCCCGCTTCACGCCGCCGCGTACTTCGGGCACCTGAACCAGATACCCGCGGCCGTCCTGACGCTCGAGCGCGTCGGAACGCGCAACTATGACGGGGTTTCGGTGATTTCCCTCGCTTCCGAGCGCGGCTTCATCGAGCAGATTCCCGAGGTGGCCCGGCCGCGGTCGTACGGGCCGATCGCGCGGTTGCTGCGCAGGCTCAGCAGGTCGCGCTCGCCGTTCTAGCGCGCCGGCACCCGGACCGCCGGGGAGCGCGGGAAAAAACCCCGCATGTCTCGCGGACCCGCAGTTTGGACTTTTCCCTGAGGCGCGCCAGGGCTAGCATAGCAGTTCCCATTCTCGACTTCCTCCTATGAACACATCCATCGCCTCAATCACAGCCCGCGAGATCATCGATTCCCGCGGCAATCCGACCGTAGAGGTCGACGTACGGCTCGCCTCGGGCGCCTTTGGCCGAGCGGCGGTCCCGTCCGGCGCCTCCACCGGCGAGTTCGAGGCCATAGAGCTTCGCGACGGCGACAAGAAGCGGTACGGGGGCAAGGGCGTCCAGAATGCGGTCGCGAACGTGAAGTCGAAGATCGCGCCGGTTCTCGTGGGCTTCGACGCGTGCGACCAGGTCTCCGTGGACCGGACCATGATCGCCCTGGACGGCACGAGGACCAAGTCAAAGCTCGGCGCCAACGCCATCCTGGGGGTCTCGCTCGCGACATCCAAGGCCGCGGCGGCGGCCTTGGGCCAGCCCCTCTACAAGTACATCGGCGGCCCCAACGCGAAGGTCCTTCCCGTGCCCATGATGAACATCATGAACGGCGGCGCCCATTCCGACGCCCCTATCGATTTCCAGGAGTTCATGATCATGCCGATCGGGGCCGACACGTTCGCCGAGGGCCTGCGCATGGGCTGCGAGGTCTTCCACTCCCTCAAGAAGGTCCTCAAGGGAAAGGGGCTTTCCACCGCGGTGGGCGACGAGGGCGGCTTTGCGCCGAACCTCGAGTCCATCGAGGCCGCCCTCGACTCGATCTCGCTGGCGGTGAAGCAGGCGGGCTACAAGCTCGGCAAGGACATCGCGTTTGCCCTCGATCCGGCGGCATCGGAATTCTACGTCACCGAGAAGAAGAGCTATGTCTTCAAGAAGTCGGGCGGGCGCGCCCTGAGCGGGGCCCAGATGGTGGCCTTCTACAAGGAGCTCGTCGCGAAATACCCGATCATCTCGATAGAGGACGGGTGCGCGGAGAACGACTGGGCGACATGGAAGACGCTGACGGACGCGATCGGCGACAGGGTCCAGCTGGTGGGCGACGACATCTTCGTCACGAACACCGAGTTCCTCAGGAAGGGCATCGACACCGGCACCGCCAACTCGATCCTGGTCAAGGTCAACCAGATCGGAACCCTGACCGAGACGCTTGACGCCGTCGCGATGGCCAAGGAGGCGGGCTACACCGCCGTCATCTCGCACCGCTCAGGCGAGACCGAGGACGTGACCATCGCCGACATCGCCGTCGCGACGAACGCCGGCCAGATAAAGACGGGATCGCTCTGCCGCACCGACCGGGTCGCGAAGTACAACCAGCTTCTGCGCATCGAGGAGGAGCTCGGCGCCTCCGCGATCTACGGCGGAAAGCTCTGACGGGACCGGCCCGCCGGTCAGGCCGGCGCCGGGGGCTTGGGTTCGCCTGCAGCCTCGGCGCCGCCGCCGGTGTTGGCGGCGATGTTGTCAAAGGCGTCGGAGAGCATCTGAAGCACCTCGGATTTCGGGGCGTGCTTGAGCACATAGGCCTCGGCGCCCAGCTCGCGTGTCTGGATCACCGTCTTCATCGTGCTCTGCGAGGAGACTATAATGACCGGGATCGAGGGGTGCGCGGCCTTCAGCTTCGCCAGGACCTCCAGCCCTCCCACCTGCGGGAGGTTGATGTCGAGCAGGATGACGTCCGGCTTGTGGGCCGCCGCCTGGTCGAGCGCGGCCGCCCCGTCGGCCGCCTCCCACACGGTCTCAATCCCGAGCTGCTTGAGCAGCATCCGGATAAGCACGCGCACATGCGCCTCGTCGTCGACAATCAGTGCATTGACTGGCCTTGGCATGGCTCGATGTGTCAGAATGCTGGGCCCCGTTGCAAGCCTGCGCAGCGGGCCTCACTCGACCCTCAGGATGTACCCGCGCAGGTACTCGCTTTCAGGCATCGAGATAAGAACCGGGTGGTCCGCGGGCTGGTGGCAGAATTCGAGCACCTTTACCCGGCGCTTGGCGTCGCAGGCGGCCGCCGAGAGCACGGACCTCAGGTCGGCGTCCTGCATGTGGTGGGAGCACGTGTAGGTCGCGAGCACGCCCCCGGGCGCCAGCCGCTGCATGGCGCGGAGGTTGATCTCCTTGTACCCCCTGAGCGCCCCCGCGAGCGCCGACCTCGACTTCGCGAACGGCGGGGGATCCAGGATGATGACGTCCCAGTTCGGGCCCGCCTTGTTGGCGGGGTCGTTGAACCAGTCGAAAACGTTCGCGACCTCGAAGGCGGCCGCGACGCCGTTGCGCTCGGCGTTTCGCCGGGCCGCCCCGACGGCGTCCTCGGCGCTGTCCAGGCCGAGCACCCGCGTGGCGCCCGCCCTGCCCGCGTGGAGCGCGAACGAGCCCTGGTTGCAGAACGCGTCCAGGACGCTGCGGCCCCGGCAGTACCTGGCGACCGCGGCGTGCTGGGCGCGCTGGTCGAGGTAGAAGCCCGTCTTCTGGCCGCCCATGAGGTCGAGCCACGTCTCGAACCCGTCTATCGCCACCCACCTGGGCTCCCAGGGCCTGCCGGAGCGCGTGTGGGTCTCGACCTCCAGGCCCTCCAGCTTGCGGATGTGGGCGTCATTTCGGAAGATGACCTCCGAGGGGTGCAGGAGGCGGTCGAACAGGTCCCCGATGAGGGACGACCTCCTTTCCATCGCGAGAGTCTGGATCTGCACGACAAGGGTGTCGGCGTACTGGTCGGCCACGACGCCGGGAAGGTCGTCCGACTCCGACCACACCAGCCGCCGGAATTCGCCAGGCTCCCGCCTGGCGACGGCCCTCTCGATGGCCCTCCCCAGGTAGCCCTCGTCCAGGACGACGCGCTCGCGGTCGAGCCTGCGCCACACGATCTGGGAGCGGCCGTTGCAGATCCCCGTGCCGAGGAACCGGCCGGCGCGGTCCCGGCATTCCACGACCTCGCCGTCGCACTCGGGGGGCAGCGGGGCCTCGACCTCGTTTGCGAACACCCAGGGATGGCCCGAAAGCACCCGCGAGTTGGCGTTGGCCTTTAGCTTGAAGGAGGGTGCGGCCATTCAAGGATCATCGTCGGCGGCGACGCGCATAAAAGCCAAAAATGGGGGAGAGAATCGCCCCGAAATTGCTTCCAAGGCGGCGCACGCGGGTTTTGAATGACAAATTCCTATGTCCCTCCCGCCGGAAATTGCCCGCCGACGCACCTTCGCGATCATCTCCCACCCCGACGCGGGCAAGACGACGTTGACCGAGAAGTTCCTGCTTTACGGCAACGCGATCCACCTGGCCGGTGCGGTGAAGGACCGGAAGAACCAGCGGGCGACGACGTCGGACTGGATGGAGCTGGAGAGGCAGCGCGGGATATCGATCAGCTCGACGGTGCTCCAGTTCGACTACAACGGCCGGGTGGTCAACCTCTTGGACACGCCCGGCCACAAGGACTTCTCCGAGGACACCTACCGTGTGCTGACCGCCGTGGACGCCGTGCTCATGGTGATCGACGCCGCAAAGGGCGTCGAGGCGCAGACGCGAAAGCTCTTCGAGGTGTGCCGGCGCCGGGGCATCCCGATCTTCACGTTCATGAACAAGTGCGACCGCCCGACGCGCAACCCGATTGCGCTGGTCGACGAGCTGGAGGCGGTGCTCGGGATCCAGGCGTCGCCCGTCGTCTGGCCGCTCGGCAACGGGCCCTCCTTCCGCGGCGTGTTCGACCGCAGGACCAGGCAGGTCCACCTCTTCGAGCGCGTGCCGGGAGGGGCGTACCGGGCCCCGGTCAGGGTCTCCTCGCTCGACGATCCCGCGGCGCGCGCGAGGCTGGACGACGCCTCCTTCGAGGAGGCCAGCGCGGAGCTCGCCATGCTCGACGGGGCGGGCCATCCCTACGACCTCGCGGCGGTGCGCCTGGGAAGGCAGACGCCGGTCTACTTCGGGAGCGCGGTCAACAACTTCGGGATCCAGCTCCTCCTCGACGGCTTCCTCGAGGATTCGATCCCGCCGCAGCCCCGGCTCTCCGTCGCCGGGGGGGTTCCGAGCGAGGTGCCGGTGACCCTGGACAAGTTCTCCGCCTTCATCTTCAAGATCCAGGCCAACATGGACCCGAGGCACCGCGACCGGATCGCCTTCATGCGGGTGTGCTCGGGCAGGTTCGAGCGCGACATGTCCGTGCTGCACGCGCAGAGCGGAAGAACCGTGCGCCTCTCCTCCTCGCACAAGCTGTTCGGCCAGGAGCGCGAGACGGTGGACGAGGCGTGGCCCGGCGACGTCATCGGCCTGGTGGGCCACGACGCGTTCGGGATCGGCGACACGCTCACGCAGGACCGGGAGATCCTCTTCGACGAGATCCCGCGCTTCCCGCCGGAGGTCTTCGCCTTCCTCTCCAACCCCAACTCGTCGGAAACGAAGAAGTACAGGGCGGGCCTTGAGCAGCTCCTTCAGGAGGGCGTCGTGCAGTCCCTGTCGGCGCGGTCGTCCCCTCCTGGCTCGACCCTTCTCGCCGCTGTGGGGCCCCTGCAGTTCGAGGTGGTCCAGTACCGCCTCAAGAGCGAATACGGCGCCGAATCCCGCCTCGAGATGGCGCCGTGGACCCTCCTGCGGTGGATCGAGCCCCACCCCTCCCTCAGGCACCCGTCCGGCATCGTCGTGGCGTCGGGTGTCAGCTTCGGCTCGGACAAGCTCGACCAGCCGGTCGTGCTCTTCCCGAACGACTGGACCATGCGCTATTTCGTCGAGAAGAATCCGGATCTGAAGCTGCGCGAGCTTCCGCTCGAGCAGCCGGCGCCGGCCCGGGCGTGAGCGCCGGGCGCGAAACCCTGTTGCCATGCCCCTGACCCGCGTTTGCCTTCCGTCATGCTTCTGAGGCGCCTCTTTTCCGCCGCCCTCCTCGCCGCCGCCGTTCCTTTGGCCTGCGCTTCGGGCCGACCGGCGCCCTACAAGGGCGCCATAGCGACCGACGCCGCCACGGGGACGGTCCTCTTCGAGGAAAATGCCGACGCGGTCAGCCCGCCGGCGAGCATGACCAAGCTCATGACCTATGCGGTGCTCGACGACCTGATAAAGCAGGGCAAGATCGCCCTCGACGCGCCGGTCACGGTCACGGCCGAGGACGCCCGTGTGGCGGCATTCAAGGACAGCACCGAGGTCTGGCTCAGGCAGGGGGAGACCTTCACCGTCGAGGACCTCATCTATGCGATGATGATCCAGTCGGCCAACGACGCGGCGTACGCGCTCGCGCACAAGGCGGGCGGCACCGTGGGTGCCTTCGTCGCGCTCATGAACGTGAAGGCGCGCGAGCTCGGGATGACCCGCAGCACGTTCCGCTCCCCCCACGGGTTTCCGCCGCCGAGCAGAAGGACGGATCACAGCGACCTGACGACGCCGCGCGACTTTGCGCTCCTGTGCCGCTATCTCCTCCTCCATACCGACATTCTCAAGTACACGTCGGTGAGGAGCCGCACGTTCGGCGCGGGAATCAGGCTCCAGCCGGTCCTGATGAACAACCACAACCACCTGCTTGGGAGGATCCCCGGGGTCGACGGGCTCAAGACGGGATTCACGAGCGGCGCAGGCTTCTGTCTCTCGGCGACCGCGCAGCGAAACGGCCACCGGGTCATCGTCGTCATGATGGACAGCCCCGACCATACGACCCGCGACCTGAACGTGATGAAGCTGATCAACGAGGCGTTCATCAAGCTTCCCGTAGCGGAGGCCCCCTTCTTCCTGAAGGCGTCCGGCAGTCCGGAGCCCGCGCAGCCGACCAGGCCCTCGCCCACCCCGGCCGCGGCCGCGCCGGCGCAGGAGAACGGACCCGTGATCCATGTTCCGGGCCGAACGGAAGGCACCGGATGAATTCGGACCCCGCAGCGGTCAGGGCCTATCTCGAGGGGCTTCAGGACTCGATCTGCTCGGCCATGGAGTCGGAGGACGGGGCCGGACGGTTCAGCGAGGAGGCGTGGACGCGTCCGGAGGGCGGCGGCGGCAGGACCCGGGTGCTCTCGGGCGGCGCGGTCTTCGAGAAGGCGGGCGTCGCGTTCTCCCACGTGGTCGGCACCGCGCTGCCGCCGGCGGCCTCGGCCCGGCGGCCCGACATCGCCGGCAGGCCGTGGAGCGCGCTCGGCGTGTCGGTGGTCATCCACCCGAAGAACCCCTTCGCGCCGACCTCCCATGCCAATGTCCGCCACTTCGTCGCCGGGGCCGGAGGCCCCGCGCCGGTTTGGTGGTTCGGGGGCGGCTGGGACCTGACGCCCTATTACGGCTTCGAGGACGACGCCGTGCACTGGCACCGGACCGCCCGCGGGGCCGTCGCTCCCTTCGGCGCCGACCTTCATGCGCGCTTCAGGAAGGCGTGCGACGACTATTTCTACCTCAAGCACCGGGGCGAGCCGAGGGGCATCGGCGGGCTGTTCTTCGACGACTTCGACGAGCTTGGATTCGACCGGAGCTTTGCGCTCGCGAGGAGCGTGGGCGACGCCTTCATCCCGGCCTACCGCCCGATCGTGGCGCGAAGGAAGGAAACGCCCTATGGGGAGCGCGAGCGGGAGCACCAGCTGCGCCGCAGGGGCCGCTACGTCGAATTCAACCTGCTGCAGGACCGGGGCACGCTTTTCGGCCTCCAGAGCGGGGGCCGCGCCGAATCGATCCTGATGAGCCTTCCGCCCCTGGCGCGCTGGGACTACGGGGCCGCGCCGCAACCAGGCTCGCCCGAGGCGCGACTCCTTGATTTCTTCCTAAAGCCCCGCGACTGGCTGGGGAACGCCCCTTGAACTCCCGAGAACGATTCCTGTGCGCCTGCTCCTGCGGCCCCCTCGACCGGCCGCCCGTCTGGATCATGCGCCAGGCGGGGCGCTACCTGCCCGAATACCGCGAGCTCAAGGCCAGGCACGGGTTCCTCACGATGGTGCGCACGCCGGAGCTTGCGGCCGAGGTGTCGATGCAGCCTGTCCGCCGGTTTGCGTTCGACGCGGCCATCCTCTTCTCCGACATCCTCGTCATCCCGGAGGCGCTCGGCCAGGCCTACGCGTTCAGGGACGAGGGGGGAATAGCCATGGAGCGCCGCCTCGAGGGCCGCTCCATGATCGAGGCGCTCGCGCCCGAGGACTCGGTGCCCGAGCGGCTCTCCTATGTCGCCGATGCGCTTGCGATCCTGAAGAGGGAGCTTGCGGGCACGAGGGCGCTCCTCGGGTTCGGCGGCTCGCCCTGGACGCTCGCGACGTACATGGTGGAGGGCGGCAGCTCCGAGGACTTCGCCCGGGTGAAGGCGCTCTTCTACGAGGACCGCGCGACGTTCGACCTGCTGCTCGGCAAGCTGACCGCATCGCTCATCGCCTACTTCAGGATGCAGATCAGGGCCGGCGCCGACGCCATCCAGATCTTTGACTCGTGGGGCGGCGTCATTGCGGGAGCCGACTACGAGGCGGCATCGCTCAAGTGGATCCGGGCCATCATCGCTGCGATGCCGGTGGGCTTCCCCGTGATCATCTTCGGCAAGGGCACGGGCGCGCACCTGGGAGACCAGGCCTTCACGGGCGCCCAGGTGCTGAGCGTCGACAGTTCGAACGATCTGGCCGCGGTTCGCCGCAGCCTTCCCGGGAACGTCGCGGTGCAGGGCAACCTGGATCCCGTGATCCTGAACACCACCCCTGAGGTCGCCCGCAGGGAGACGACGCGCCTTCTGGAGGCGATGCACGGGAACGCGGGCCATATCCTCAACCTGGGCCATGGGATCCTTCCCCAGGCGAAGATCGAGTGCGTCGAGGCGCTGGTCGACGCGGTGACCTCGTGGAAGGGACCGTGGTGAGAGCCGCCGTCCTCGGAGGGGGAATAACGGGGCTGACCGCGGCGTGGCGCCTCGTCGGGGCCGGCCATTCGGTGCGGCTGTATGAGGCCGCCCCGCGGCTCGGCGGGGCGATCCGGACCGAGTCCGCCGACGGATGGCTGGTCGAGGCCGGGCCGAACTCCTTCCAGGAGGCCGCTCCGGAGATCAGCGCGATGTTCACCGACCTGGGCCTCGGCCCGGAGCTGGTCCGGACCGGGCCGGCGGCAAAGAACCGTTACCTCGCCCTGAACGGGTCCCTGGTCGCCGCCCCGATGTCTCCGGGCAGCTTCTTCTCGACGCCGCTCTTCTCCCTCAGGACGAAGCTCGGAATCCTTGCGGAGATCGCGCGCTCGCCGCGGGCCCGCCAGGAGGACGCAAGCGTCGCCGACCTGATCGGGGACCACTTCGGGAGCGAGGTCCTCGAGCGGGCCTTTCAGCCGTTCATAGGCGGAATCTATGCCGGGGATGCGAAGCGCCTTTCGGCGAGGCACGGGTTCCCGAAGCTCTGGGAGGCCGAGAGGACCAAGGGATCCATCATCCGCTCCGCGATAGCCGGGGCGCGCAGGCGCCGCGCGCAGGGACTCCCCGGCTCGGCCCCCATCGTCTCGTTCCGCAGCGGGCTCCAGGCGCTGCCAGCCGCGCTTGCGGGGCGCCTGCCCGCCGGATCGGTCTCTCTGGGCGCGGAGGTCCGGTCGGTCGCGCCCGGCACCGGAGCGCGGTGGCGGGTCGGCTGGCGCGGGCCGGGCGGCGAGAATTCGGAGGAGTTCGACTGCGTCGTGGCCGCGCTTCCGGCCTGGAGCCTGGCGGAGCTCGAGATCGGCGCCGCCGGCTCCCGCCCTCTCTCGGGCCTGGGCGCGATCGAGTACTCGCCGGTGGCCTCCGTCTTCCTCGGTTTCCGCCGGGACCAGGTGAGCCATCCCCTGGACGGATTCGGGGCCCTCATTCCCTCGGCCGAGGGCAGCACGGCCCTGGGCATCCTTTTTTCGTCCAGCCTCTTTGCCGGGCGCGCGCCCGAAGGCCACGTCGGCCTGACCGTGTTCGCAGGCGGCGCCCTGCGTCCGGAAATCGCCAGCCTTCCCGGGGGCGAGCTGACCGCGCGCCTCTGCGCGGACCTGCGCAAGTACGTCGGGGCGCAGGGCAAGCCCGTCTTTGAGCGGCGCACGTTCTGGCCGCGCGCGATCGCCCAGTACAACCTGGGCTACGGGCGCCATCTCGACTCGATGGCGGACTGCGAGCGCAGCCACCCGGGCCTTTTCATCGGGGGAAGCGTCAGGGACGGAATTGCACTGCCCGACTGCATCCTGTCCGGGTTCTCTCTAGCCAAGCGAGTGTGTTGAGTGTCTTGACTCACCGGGGGGGCTCTTTACCCTCCCGGACCCTTTTTTTCGATTTGGCGAAAGACCTCAAAGACACGTTGCAGCTGCCCAGGACGGACTTCCCGATGCGCGCCGGGCTCGCGCAGCGCGAGCCCGCTCGGGTCGCCCACTGGGAGAAGACCGGCATCTACGGCGCGATCCTGCGCAGGCGCGCCGGGGCGCCCTCCTTCGTGCTCCACGACGGCCCGCCCTTCACCAACGGCGACGTCCACATCGGCACCGCCATGAACAAGGTCCTGAAGGATATTACCGTCCGTTACAGGGCCATGAGGGGGTTTCGCACACCCTATGTCCCGGGCTGGGACTGCCACGGGCTCCCGATCGAGCAGAAGGTCACCCGCGAGCTGCGGGAGGCGAACAGGCAGGTCTCCACCTCGGAGCTTCGGCGCCTCTGCGACGCCTTTTCCGAGTCGTGGATCGCCACGCAGAAGGTCCAGTTCAAGCGCCTCGGCGTTCTTGCGGACTGGGCCAACGAGTACAAGACGAAGGCGCCGGAGTTCGAGGCCGACATCCTGCGGGTCTTCGCCTCGTTCGTCGAGAAGGGGCTCGTCTACCGCAGCAAGAAGCCGGTCTATTGGTCCATTCCCTTCGAGACGGCCCTCGCCGAGGCGGAGGTGGAGTACAAGGAGCATTCGTCACCGTCGATCTGGGTGCGGTTCAGCGTCCCGGCCGCCGAGGCGGCGCGCTTCGGGCTTCCCGCCGACAAGCCCCTGAGCATCGTCATCTGGACGACGACGCCCTGGACCCTGCCGGCGAATCTCGCGATAGCCCTCAACCCGGACGTCGAGTACGCCGTGGCGGACCTTGGCGCGGAGCGCATCCTGGTCGCGTCGGCGCTCCTGGCGCAGGTCGCGGCGTCGGCCGGGCTGAAGGCTGCCCCGGCCATCGTGAAGGCCGTCGCAGGGCGCGCCCTCGAGAACCTCGGCGCCCGCCATCCCTTCATCGACCGCGCATCCCCGGTCGTCCTCGCCGACTACGTGACCGTGGACAGCGGCACAGGGTGCGTCCACACCGCGCCGGGGCACGGCGCCGAGGACTACCAGACCGGCCTCAAGTACGGGCTCGAGATCTACTGCCCCGTCGGGGACAACGGGGCCTACCTCGACGACGGGCGCATCCCGGCGGACCTCGTCGGGGTGACGACCCTGGAGAGCGTCGAGGACCTGGAGAAGAAGCGGACCTCCCCGGCCAACATCGCGGTCCTTAGGCGGCTCGACGCCGCGGGCGCCCTCCTGGCGAAGCACAAGTACACCCACAGCTATCCCCACTGCTGGCGCTCCAAGACGCCGATCATCTTCAGGGCCGTCGACCAGTGGT